>NZ_JAODYH010000001.1:0-617119 GCF_025421555.1 Acidovorax bellezanensis | reverse complement strand
TTCGTGCCCGATGCACGGGCTGCCCAGGTGGCCCGCATTTCCGGCATGCCGGCCTACGAGGCCTTGTGCGCCGAAGCCGAGGCTGATTTCGAAGGCTATTGGGCGCGGCTGGCGCGCGAGAACCTGCAGTGGAGCCGGCCGTTCAGCCAGACGCTGGACGAGAGCAATGCCCCGTTCTACCAATGGTTTGCCGATGGCGAGCTCAACGCCAGCGCCAACTGCCTGGACCGCCACATGGGCACGCCCGCGGAGCACAAGACGGCCATTGTTTTCGAGGCCGATGACGGCACCGTGACCCGCGTCAGCTACCGCGAGCTGCTCGAGCGCGTGAGCCAGTTCGCCAATGCGCTCAAGGCGCAGGGCGTGCAAAAGGGCGACCGGGTCGTGATCTACATGCCCATGACCATCGAAGGCGTGGTGGCCATGCAGGCCTGCGCGCGCATCGGCGCCACGCACAGCGTGGTGTTCGGCGGTTTCTCGGCCAAGGCGGTGCAGGAACGCATCATCGACGCCGGCGCCGTGGCGGTGATCACCGCCAACTACCAGATGCGCGGCGGCAAGGAGCTGCCGCTCAAGGCCATCGTCGACGATGCGCTGGCGTCGGGCCTGTGCACCACGGTGCGCCAGGTACTGGTCTATGAGCGCACGGCCACGGCCTGCGCCATGCAGCCCGGGCGCGACAAGACGTTCGCCGAAGTCATGGCCGGCCAGTCCAAGGACTGCGCACCCGTGGCCGTGGGTGCCGAGCACCCGCTGTTCGTGCTCTACACCAGCGGCTCCACCGGCACGCCCAAGGGCGTGCAGCACAGCACGGGCGGCTATCTGCTGTGGGCCAAGCTGACCATGGAGTGGACGTTCGATCTGCGTCCCGACGACGTGTTCTGGTGCACGGCCGACATCGGCTGGATCACCGGCCATACCTATGTGGCCTATGGGCCGCTGGCCGCGGGCGCGACGCAGATCATCTTCGAGGGCGTGCCCACTTTCCCCGACGCCGGACGCTTCTGGCAGATGATTGAGCGCCACCGCTGCTCCATCTTCTATACCGCGCCCACGGCCATCCGCTCGCTGATCAAGGCCGCCGAAGGCGATGCCGCCGTGCACCCGGACCGCAGCGATCTCTCCAGCCTGCGCTTGCTGGGCAGCGTGGGCGAGCCCATCAATCCCGAAGCCTGGATGTGGTACCACCGTCATGTGGGCGGCGAGCGCTGCCCCATCGTCGACACCTTCTGGCAGACCGAGACCGGCGGCCATGTGATCACGCCCCTGCCGGGCGCGACGCCGCTGGTGCCGGGCTCGTGCACCTTGCCGCTGCCGGGCATCACCGCCGCCGTCGTCGACGAGCTGGGCCATGACATTCCCAACGGCACGGGCGGCATTCTGGTCATCAAGCGCCCCTGGCCCAGCATGATCCGCAACATCTGGAACGACCCGGCGCGCTTCAAGAAAAGCTACTTCCCCGAAGAGCTCAAAGGCTTTTACCTGGCCGGCGACGGCGCGGTGCGCAGCACCGATCGCGGCTATTTCCGCATCACCGGCCGCATCGACGACGTGCTCAATGTCTCGGGCCACCGCATGGGCACGATGGAAATCGAATCGGCGCTGGTGGCCAAGACCGATCTGGTGGCCGAGGCCGCCGTGGTCGGCCGTCCCGACGATGTGACGGGCGAAGCGATCTGTGCGTTCGTGGTCTTGAAGCGCCCCCGTCCCACGGGCGAGGAGGCCAAGCAGATAGCCAAGGAGTTGCGCGACTGGGTGGCCAAGGAGATCGGCCCCATCGCCAAGCCCAAGGAAATCCGCTTTGGCGACAACCTGCCGAAGACGCGCAGCGGCAAGATCATGCGCCGCCTGCTGCGCGCGCTGGCCAAGGGCGAAGCCATCACCCAGGACACCAGCACGCTGGAGAATCCGGCGATTCTGGCGCAGCTGTCGCAGACCAACTAGGCCGGGCTTTGCAAGGCCTTGAGCGTGTGCAGTTCCACAAAAGTGAAATGCCCATGGCCTGGGCGCCAGCCGCCGGTGTCGATGAAGAACACATTGCCCAGCGTCTGCATGCGGGCCAGTGTCGTGTGGCCATGGATGACGGCGCGCACGTTGCGCACGGGGCTGGTGTCGCCGCGTTGAACGCGCTTGCGTGACCACAGGCAGTAGTCCTGGGCATTGGCCGAAAGCGGCCGGTTCTGCATGTCCAGCCAGTCGTCGCAGGGGCAGTCGGCATGCACCATGCCGACCAGGCCTTGGGGCGTTTCCACTTCCATGGCCAGGGGCAGGGCCGCCAGCCGCTCGCCGACTTGGCGCTGCTGCTCGGGGGCGAGGGCATTGAACCAGGTGCCGCCATGGTCGAGGAAATTCACGTCCGGGAAAGGGTCGCCCAGTGCCGTGCGCCAGACCATGAAGTCGTGGTTACCGCAGATCGCGTGGAACCAGGGACGGTCCAGCCAGTCCAGCACCTGATCGGACTCGGGTCCGCGGTCCACCAGGTCGCCGACGGAAAACAGCCGGTCCTGACCGGGCACAAAACCGATGCGGTCCAGCGCGCGCTGCAGCGCGCCGAAGCTGCCATGGATATCGCCCACGGCGAAGTCGCGACCCTGGGTGTTGATGCCGATATGCATCAGCTGAGGGTTGGCCGGATGGCGTGTGGCGAGGGAGCTCATGGGCGGGATATTACAAGCCCCGGCCATCCCTCGAAGGGCGTCAGGTCACGGGCAAACGCCGCAGCAGCGTGGCCGTGCTGCATGGCCAGCCCAGGCGGCCAAACCATGCGCCGCCGGCGACGGTGGCCGCGATGAAGAGGCCGTAGACCATGATCGCCACGCCTTGCGCAATGAACACATGCACCAGCTCGCCGCCCCAGCGCAAGGCCAGCCATCCGCCGAAGCCGGCTACGGCCAGGCGCAGGAGGTTGCCGATCACGGGCCACTGCAGGCGCCCTGCGCCTTGCGACGCGAAGTGCAGCACCAGCCCGAGGCCGAAGAAGCCGTAGAGCGGCCCGACCACGCGCAGGTAGGCGGCGCCGGCTTCCAGCATGGCAGGTTCGGTGCCGAACAAGTTCAGCCAGGCGTAGGGGAAGAACGCCGCGGTCAGGCCTATGGTTTCGGTGATCGCAAAGGTCATGGCCGCGCCGACCCACGCGGCCTTGAGCGCCCGCTCGCGGTTGCCGGCGGCGATGCAGGTGCCGACCATGGCCAGCAGCGGTGCGCCAAAGCCGAACGACAGCGGCACCAGCAGGTATTCGAGGCGCACGGCGGTGCCGTAGCCCGCAATGGCGTCGGGGCCGAAATGCCCTGACAGCGCCGTCGCGATGCTGATCGACAGGTTGGTGGCCACGGTGGACACCACTCCGATAAGGCCTACGCCCAAGATGTCCTGGAACAGCGGCCAGCGCAGCCGTGCGCCCGCCAGCCGCGGCTTGAGCAGGCTGCTGGGAGAGCGCAGGTAGCGCCAGAAGACCAGCGTGCCACCGAGGTAGTAGAGCAGCAGCGCGACGGCGCCGCCGGCGATTCCCATGCCGGGCAGCGGACCCCAGCCGAAGATCAGCAAGGGCGACAGCGGGATCAGCACCAGCGCGCCCGCCACCGTCACTTTGGCAGGCATCAGCATGTTGCCGGTGGCGCGAATCATGGCCGCCAGCGCGTTGAACACCCACACCAGCACCGCGCCGGAAAAGACGATGTTCGAATAGATCAACGCGCCGTGCAGTGCCGCGCCGCTGCCGCCCATCTGCCGGTAAAGCCATGGCCCGCCCAGCAGCAGCGCCAGGCTGAACGCGAGGCTGAAGCCGAGCGCGATCACCAGCGCGTGCAGCACCAGCGCATTGGCGTCGTCCAGGCGGCGTGCGCCTATGGCCCGCGCAATCGACGACGCGATGCCGCCGCCAATCGCGCCAGAGGAGCACATCTGCATCAACATGACGAGCGGAAACACCAGCGCCATCGCGGTCAGCGCGTCGCTGCCGAGCTTGCCGACGAAATAGGTTTCTATGAGGCCGATGGACGCCTGTGTGAGCATGACCAGCACATTGGGCGCCGCCATGCGCAGGACCGTTGGCACGATGGGTGCTTCCAGCAGCAGGCGCGTGCGCGGATCGATGGCACTCATGGCGTGGTCCGCGCCCAACGGATCATGAGGCGTGAAACCCTGAAGCCTTGCCGCGTGCTGCTCATGTGTTTGTCCCTTGTTATGTGTTGGTAGGAATCATTGTTACCCAATGCTGCGAAATGAGGACGCGGCGTTTCGCGCCCCCCGCTATAGTCAGAAAACAAGATGGGAGCAGGGCGCGCAGCGCACCCTCTGGAGGATTGGAACAATCAAATGACCGAAATCGAACTGAAATTCCAGGTGCCGTTGGCGCGGCGCGCGGCCTTGCGCCGGGCGGTGGCCACGGCCAAGGCGCAGACCCTGCGACTGCAGGCGAAATACTTTGACACGCCCGACCGGCGGTTGGCGACGGCCCATGTCACGCTGCGCCTGCGCCAGGAGGGAGAGGTCTGGGTTCAGACGCTCAAGTGTCCCGGTGCCAACCGCTGGAGTCGGCTGGAGCATGAAGTGCCGCGCGTGACCCCACTGGATGGCTCGGGCGAGCCGGTGCTGGACCTGGCGCTGCATGCGGGCACGGCCGCGGGCGAGCTGCTGGCCGCCGCCCTGGGCGACCAGGCCGCGAGCCTGCAGGTGTATTACGAGACCGATGTACAGCGCACTTTGCGCCTGATCCGCAGCCCGGGCGTGCTGGCCGAAGTGGCGCTGGACATTGGCGAAATCCGTGCCGGCAGCGAACGCCGGGAGCTGTACGAGATCGAGTTCGAGCTCAAGGCGGGCACGGTGGCGGGGCTGGTGGCGCTGGCGGCGCGCTGGACCGAGCGCCACGGCCTGTGGCTGGATGTGGTCAGCAAGGCCGAGCGCGGCCAGCAGCTGGCGCGGGGCGAGAAGTCCATCGCGCCGCAATATGGCCAGCAGGTGGTGCTCAAGGAACCGCACTCGCCCGACGCCGCGCTGCGGCAGATGGTGGGGTCCTGCCTGGCCCATCTGCTGCCGAATGCGGCCGAAGTGGCGGGCGGGGTGGCGGAGCCCGAGCATGTGCACCAGACCCGGGTGGCCTTGCGCCGCCTGCGCACGGCCTTGCGCATCTACGGCGACTGGTCGCCCGAAGTGGATGTCAACTGGAGTCCCTCCCTGGCGGAGCTGTTCGGCCAGCTGGGCGCGGCGCGGGACCGGGATGCGCTGCAAGCCGACCTGCTGCCGGCGCTGCAGGCGGCGGGAGCGCCCTTGGCGGAACTGCCCGCCGAAGCGGCCGACACGGCGGTGGACGATGCTTTGCGCGCGCCGGCCACCACCCTGGTCTGGCTGGCGCTGATTGCGTTTTCCAATGCCGCGCAGCCAGAGCCTGCCGAGCCTGCGTCGGCGGCCGCCCTGCGGGCACTGGCCGCGGCCCGGCTCAAGCACTTGCAGCGCCAACTGGCCAAGGATGCCAAGGCCTATGCGTCGTTCGACGATGCCCAGCGCCACCGCACGCGCCGGCGCCTCAAGCGCCTGCGTTATGGCATTGAGTTCGCGTCATCCCTGTTTGGCGCGAAAAAGGTGAGCGCCTTCCTGGAGCGCCTCAAGCCGGCCCAGGATGCACTGGGCCAGTACAACGATCTGGTGGTGGCCGAGCAGGTGTTCACCCGCATGCTGCCTGGCCAGCCCCAGGCCTGGTTTGCGCTGGGCTGGCTGGCGGCGCGGCGCCCGGACCTGCTGGATGCCTCACGGCGCAGCCTGAAGAAATGGGCCAAGGCGCCGGTCTTCTGGTGAGCATCATAGTGGCTATTGCAAATAAATAAGCATTTTTCCCTGAAGGGTCGAAAAACCAGGGTTAGAATACGAAGCTTAGCGGCTGTAGCTCAGTTGGATAGAGTACTTGGCTACGAACCAAGGGGTCGTGGGTTCAATTCCTGCCAGCCGCACCAAACGACAAACCTCAGAACAGAAATGTTCTGAGGTTTTTTCGTTTTCCACGCCAGGAAACGGAGTCAGTGATCCGTAGCGCTAGCGCCATCCGCAGTCGCTCAGACTGGCATGTCCCAGGTCAGGGGCACCGAGGAAGGGCCGCCCCGCACCGAGGGTGCCGTCCCCCTCCACCGAAGGATGAGAGGGGGAAGACGGGGCCTGCCATCCGGCGAAGCGGCTCAGGGGGTGCTGCCGCTCCTGGGGAACACCAGCGTGAACGTGGTGCCGGTGTCGGGCCCGCTGAGCACTTCGATCTGTCCGCCGTGGCGCACGACCACGGTCTGGACAAAGGTCAGTCCCAGGCCCACGCCGCTGGTCTGCGCATCGTGCTGGTGCTGCAGCCTGTCGAAGGCCTGGAACAACCGGCCTTGCTGCTCGGCTGGAATGCCGGGGCCGGCATCGTGCACCGACAGGGCCCAGGCCGCATCGCGCGCGACCAGCGTGCATTCGATGCTGGGCGCGGCCTGGCTGCGGCGCTGCGGCGGCGGCTGGCCGTATTTGATGGCATTGCCTATGACATTCGCGATGGCGCGGCGCAGCAGCGAAGCGTCGCCCCAGACCAGGGCCGCCTGTTCCGATGGCTGGTGGACCAGCACCATGCCTTGGGCGCTGGCCTGTGCCCAACTGTCGTCTATGGCCTGCTCGAGCACCCAGGCCAGGTCCACGCTCTCCTGGCGCAAAGGCTGGTGCTGGGCGCGTGCCAGGTGCACGAAATCGTCGGCCAGCGTCAGCGAAGACTGGGCGTAGCGTGCGATGCGTTCCGTCAGCTCGGGCGTCACCTGGGCCCCATAGGCGCGCTGCATTTCCAGCAAGGTAAGGATGGAACCTATGGGCGCGCGGATGTCGTGCGAAATGAAGTGCATGGCCTGGTCGCGCTGGGCCAGGGCGCGCCGCATGTCGCTCAGGTCGACCAGGGTGACGATCCAGCCGGTGGTGGTGCCCGTGGCCAGGGGCTTGCGCAGCAGCAACAGGCTGCGCCCCAGACGGTCGTCCCCTTCGGCCTGCGTGGGCGGCTGGCCCGCGCGCAGACTGTCCTGCGTGAGCAGCGGGGCGCCGCTGTCGCGGTCCTTGAGGTCTTGCAGCAGCGCGGGCAGACCCAGGCCGACGATCT
Organism: Acidovorax bellezanensis; assembly: GCF_025421555.1. Lineage (NCBI taxonomy): Bacteria > Pseudomonadati > Pseudomonadota > Betaproteobacteria > Burkholderiales > Comamonadaceae > Acidovorax > Acidovorax bellezanensis. Next base: position 610,023 of record NZ_JAODYH010000001.1, on the reverse strand, counting down.
CTTGCTGGTCCAGGCTGGCGGCGTACTGCTGGGCCAGGGTGTTGGCCAGCAGTACCCGGCCCTGGTCGTCGCAGACAAAGGTGGCGGACGGCAACTGCAGCAGGCTTTCGCTGACGAAGTGGTGCAGTTCGCGCAGTTGGCGTGAAGCATGCTCGACGGCGCTGATGCGGCGCTCGAGGAAATCGCCCCGCGCCAGGCCGCCGGCCTGCATCAGGGGCAGGCCTTGTCGCTGCAGGTCCTGCATTTCCAGGCCCAGGAAGTGGGCTGCGGCATTCAGGCGCCGCCAGCTCCACAGCGGATAAATCAAGACCAGGGCCACCAAGGCGGCCGCCGGTGCGAACTGCACGCCCGCCACCAGCGGCGCCAGGCCGGTGGCCAACAGGGTCAGGCCGACCAGGGCGGCGCAGACCATCAGCGCCGTGGACGGGCCCAGCACCGTCAGCGCGACCAGGGCCAGCAGCACGGGAACGGCATTGAACAGCCGGTTGGCCCAGGGCGATGCGGGTTGCAGGTGGCTGCCCTGCAGCGTGCCGTTGAGTACATGGGCGACCATGTCCACATTGGGCAGTTGTCGCAGGCCGGTGCCCGAAGGGGGCACAAAGCCCTGGCCCAGGCCGGTGGCGGTCGCGCCGATCAGCACGTATTTGTGGCGAAACGCCGCGGCCGGAATCGTGCCCCGCAGCACGTCGATGTAGGAGTAGCGCGTGAACGGTGGATCGGCCTTGGCGAAATTGATGATTTCGCGCTGCTGGCGCTGCCAGCTGCCGCCGGAAGGCTTGGCCTGCACCGGCGGGTCGCAGATGTCTGGCGCGGTTTGTGCCAGGCACTGCATGGCCAGGGCCAGATGCGGCCAGGGCTTGCCTTGCGGGCCTTGCCAGGCAAAGAAACTGCGCGCCACGCCATCGGTGTCGACCTGCACATGGACATGGCCCAGCGCCGCGGCCCCTCGGGACAGGGCGGCCAGAGGCAGATCCGTGGAGCCTGTCATGCCTGCCGAGCCGTAGCTGCCTTGCACGACGGGCAGCACCACGCGGCCGCTGCGCTGAATCGCCCGCGCCAGCAGCAAATCATCGCCGGGGTAGTCCAGGTCTTCTTCATTGAACAGGATGTCCATGCCTATGGCCAAGGGGGCTTGCGGGGCAATCTGTTGCAGCAGTTGCGCATGCAGCGCGCGCCGCCAGGGCCAGCGGCCTATGGCGGCGAGGCTGGCGTCGTCGATGGCGATGATGACGATGTCGGGCGAGGCCTGGGGCTGGTACAGCCCGCTGGCGACGTCCTGCACGGCAGCATTGGTGCGGTCGAAGTGCCCGGGTCCGCTGAACCACAGGACCAGCGCAAAAATGGCCGCGGCCAGCGCCGCCCATTCAAGGCGTTGCCAGCGAAAACCTCGGCGGCGGCTGGGGGCGGTGGGGGACAAGGACGGCGCAGCCTTCAGGGCCGGTGCACAAACAGTCCGGCGCCGTTGCGCAGGCGCTGGCCGGAACCGTCCAGCACGGTGCTGCCGGCGGCAAACTCGCGGGCCTCGGAAAAGCGGCTGCGCAGACCGTTGGCATCAATGACTTGCAATTGCACGTAGTAGTTGCCGGGCGCCAGCGTGCTGGCGGACCAGCGTGGCTCGTCGAGCACGGCGTCGAACAGCACATCGCTGAAGTTCAGGTCGCTGGCCACCTTGAGGCGGTAGTTTTGGCCTGGCTGGCCGGGCCAGCTCAGTCGGGCGGTGTCGCCCGCGCTGCCCAGGTCGAGATCGGCGGCCGACAGGGTCGGTGGCGGCGAGGCCACGCTGAACGCCTGGCCGGCGGCAAACGGGCCCTGGTCGGCGGCTTGGGTGGGCGTGCTGCGGATGCTGGCGGCGCGCCACTGGTAGCTGCCCACAGGCAGCGCGGCCACGGACAGCTGGCATTCGCTGGCCTGGCCATCGAGCACCGGCTGGGCAAATCCCGCAGCGCCCGCGACCTGGATGCGATAGGCGACGGCACCGGGAACGCCGGTGCATTGCAGCGTGCCGGCATTCAGCGGCAGGATGCCGGCGGCAGCGGGCGCCTGGTAGAGCGGTGGCACGGGCTGGGTCTTGACGCGGATGCTGCGTTGCGCCACACGCCCGGGAATGCCTTGGGCGTCGATGGCGCGCACGGCCAGCAGGTAGTCGCCGTCGTCGACGGCGGCCATGCGTACCTGGGGGCTGTCGCTGGTGGCGCTGCGCACCACCTGGCTGAATTGCGCATCCCTGGCCACTTGCAGCTGGTAGCTGCTGGCACTGGCGATCGCGGGCAAGGCGATGTCCAGCCAGTAGGCATCTTCAAAGCGTTCGGGCAGGCCCGTCACATCGGGGGCGGCCAGCAAGGCGCTGGGCGGGCCCTGGCGGCCGTCGGCCGCGATGGCCAGGCCGTGGCCGGCGGTGAGCACCGGCTCTGGCGCCGCGCCACGGCGGCGAGCGTTGGCTGCATCCGCCGCAGCCACGGCCACGGCGCCTTCATCGACTGCGGCGATGGTGCGTCCGGTCGCGTCGACCTGGACGGAAAAACGGGTGCCGCGCACGCTGGTCGAGGCCACGGGCGTGCGGATTTCAAAGCGGCGGGGGTTGGCCGGCTCGGGCGTGATCGACGCGTCGAGTCCGCCCGACTGCAACTCGAGCACCGACTGCAGGCTGCCGGCGCGGCCACGCCGGCGCATTTGCTGCAGCTGCACGTCGGATTGGGCCTGCACGCGCACCAGCGAGCCGTCGGCCAGGCGCACGGCGACGAAAGCGTTGGGGTCCAATTGCAGTTGATCGCCTTCCTGCACCACTTCGCCCACCTGCAGGTTGCGGCGCTGGGCGGGCAGGTCACGGCTGTCGGCGCTGTGGCGCGCGGGCGAGATCGCCACCGCCCGGCCCTGCACGAATTCGATGGAGGCCGTGGCCATTTGCAGCAGCTTGTCGGGAAAGCGCAGGGTGAAGCCCGGCTGCAGTCGCAAGGGATTCGCCACGCGATTGAAGGACTGCAGTTCGGGCCACAGGCGGTGGTCGCCCAGGTAGTGCTGCGCGATCTGCTCCAGCGTGTCGCCAGGGGCCACGCGGTGGGCAATCAGCCCGTCCACCATGAGCGGCGGCGCCGCATGCGCCGCCGAGCCCAGCCCCAGTGCCAGGATCATCAAGGCCTGCTGCAGGGCCTTGGGGGTGGTCCGCGCCGTGGTCGGCGGGGGATGGGCGGGTACAACGGGGCGAAGGACAATCATGGGCGGGGCTTTTCAAAAAAAAGAGGCGGCCAGGCCGCCAATGTTTGCTGCGGGCTAAGGGGCCGCCGCGGTATCGGTCAAGGCCGCGGGTGGCACGTGCATATCCAGCCGATAACCATAGCCGTAGATGGCGGAAATCGCGTATTGCTGGCCAGGGCGCAGGTTCAGCAACTGGCGCAGGCGCGAGATGTGGGTGTCCAGCGAGCGCGACAGCACTTCGGCGCTTTGTCCCCAGATCGCATCGCGCAGGTGGTCGCGTGACATCAGCCGACCTTCGTTCTGGAACAGCAGCAGCGCCAGCGCGTATTCGCGGTGGGTCAGCTCGACCGGCTGCCCGTTGAACTCCAGCGACTGGATGGAGGCGGTGAAGCGGTAGGGGCCGAACTCCTGCACGTCATCCTGGCTTTTCGGATAGGCGCGGCGCAGCAGGGCCTGGATGCGCGCGGTCAGCTCGCCCACGCGCACCGGCTTGACCATGAAGTCGTCCGCGCCGCAGGCCAGGCCGGCGACGATGTCGCTTTCCTCGCTGCGGTGGGTGATGAACAGGATGGGCAGGTCCAGGCCTTCCTGAGCGCGCACCCACTGCACCACTTCCGGACCGGAGATGTCGGGCAGTTCCCAGTCGACGATCAGCAGGTCGAAAGTCTCGCGACGCATGTCCTGCATCAGCGAAGCGCTGGTGGCGTGGGTGCGGCAGATGTGGCCCGCGCCCTGCACCACACGCTGCATCATTTCCAGATGCAAGGGGTCATCGTCCAAGGCAGCAATGCGGCGCATCAGGGTTCCTTTGTGTTCAGGCGTTGGCGGCGGCCAGCAACTGGTCCAGGGCCTGGGCGACGTCCTCGCCGCCCACGCCTTCCACGGGCGCCAGGCGCGACGCCAGCTCGGCCAGTGCCGCCGTTCCCTGCTGCTGCAGACGGGCAATGCTCTGGCCGGCTTCCTTGGGCGCATCAAAGCCCGTGCTTTGCAGCAGCAACTGGCCGGTGGCGGACAGCAGCTTGAAATAGAACTTGCCGTCCGCTTCGCGGTATTGCTTGAACTGGGGCAGCGCCGACTTGTGGGCCTTGGCGCTCTGCGGGGCATCGACCTTGGCCAGGCTGCGCAGGCCGACCGCCTGGCGCAGCTGGTGCATGTAAGGCGTGGCCAGCGCACGGGCGCGGGCGCCGCCAGCGAGCAGCACTTTTTCGATCTGCGCCGGATCGGCCATCAGGCTTTCGTAGCGCGCACGCATGGGCGCGATTTCCAGATCCAGGCGCTCGAAGACGAGCTGCTTGGCGTCGCCCCAGGCGATGCCTTGGGCGTACTGCTGGCGCAGGGCGTCGCTTTCCTCCGGCGTGGCAAAGGCCTGGTAGAGCTGGAACAGGGCCGAGCCTTCGACTTCCTTGGGCTCGCCGGGCGCGCGCGAGTCGGTGGTGATGCCGTTGATCAGCTTGCGCAACTGCTCGCGCGGCGTGAACAACGGAATGGTGTTGTTGTAGCTCTTGCTCATCTTGCGGCCGTCGAGGCCGGGCAAGGTGGCGACGTTGTCGTCGATCACGACTTCGGGCAGCACCAGCAATTCGCCGTAGAGGTGGTTGTAGCTGGACGCGATGTCGCGGGCCATCTCCAGGTGCTGGACCTGGTCGCGACCCACGGGGACCTTGTTGGCCTGGAACATCAGAATGTCCGCCGCCATCAGCACCGGGTACATGAACAGGCCGGCCGTGACATCGGCGTCGACATCGTTGCCCGCGGCCACGTTCTTGTCGACCGAGGCCTTGTAGGCATGGGCGCGGTTGAGCAGGCCCTTGCCGGTGACGCAGGTCAGCAACCAGCACAGCTCGGGAATCTCAGGCACGTCGGACTGGCGGTAAAGCATGACTTTTTCCGGATCCAGCCCGGCGGCCAGCCAGGTCGCGGCGATTTCCAGCGTCGAGCGCTGCACGCGCGCCGGGTCGGAGCACTTGATCAGCGCGTGGTAGTCGGCCAGAAAGTAAAAGCTCTGCACGTCGGCGCGCTGGCTCGACAACACGGCCGGACGGATGGCGCCCACGTAGTTGCCCAGATGGGGCGTGCCCGAAGGGGTGATGCCGGTGAGAAAGCGGGTAGTAGACATGGGAGACAGCAATATTTCGCAAAAACAAGAGAGAGGATCAGCGCAGCAGCATCAGCAGCGGTGTCAGCAGCCAGTTGATGGCGCCGTAGCCCAGGTTCATCAGGGGACGCAGCCAGAGGCTGCCGACGATGCCGAAGATCACCAGGGCCATCACGATGAAAAAGCCATAGGGTTCTATGCGCTCCAGCCATTGCGCCTGTCTCCAGGGCAGCAGGCCGGCCAGGATGCGGCCGCCGTCCAGCGGCGGCAGCGGGAAAAGGTTGAAGGCCCACATCACCAGGTTGACCGCAATGCCGGCGCGGGCCATCTCGACGAAGAAGCGCTCTTGCACGCCGGTGGTCACCAGCACCACCAGCACGACGGCCCAGAGGATGGCCTGCACAAAATTCGACGCGGGGCCGGCCAGCGCCACCCAGATCATGTCGCGCTTGGGGTTGCGCAGGTGGTCGAAGCGCACCGGCACGGGCTTGGCATAGCCGAACAGGAAAGCGCCCGACGTCGCGAAGTACAGCATCAGCGGCATCAGAATGGTGCCGACGGGATCGATGTGCTTGAGCGGGTTGAGCGTGATGCGCCCCAGCATATAGGCCGTGTTGTCGCCAAAGTGGCGCGCGGCATAGCCGTGGGCGGCCTCGTGCACCGTGATGGCGAACAGGACGGGCAGGGCATAAATGAGGACGGTTTGAAGGAGTTCTGTGTAATTCACACGCAGATTGTCTCAGACCAGCGCCAGGAGCGTGCTGCGCGGGCGCTTGGGCGGGGCAAGTCCGTAGAGGTGGTTTTGTCAATTTGTTGCAGAATGCAAGTGGATTGTCGGCGATCTCGCTAGATCAATCCTTGAGCCTGTGCAAGATCTTTTCCGCGGATGCGCATGTAGTCCACGGCGCGTCCTTCTAGGCGCACGCTGCAGCCCATACGTCAGTATGGGCAAAGTGGGCAACGACGAAGGGCGTGGCGTGGGCTGCATGCCCTTCGGGTTGCCCCCTCCTGACGGCCCATGCTGCGTTGCCCGTCCTCGATGCACACCAGTGCATCTTGCGGCGTGCGCCTTGCCTGAACCGCCAGGAGGGGGCAACGCATCCCCGGAAAAGACCTTGTACAGGCTCTTAAAACCAATACAACACCGAGACAGACGCGCCAGGCGCGGCGAGGGGCAGACATGGGATTCGGAAGCTGGAAGATTGGCACGCGGCTGGTGATCGCCTTTGGCGGGATTTGCGCGTTGATGGTGGCGATGATGGCCGTGGTCGGCTGGTCGCTGGGGGCCGCCGAGCATGCGCTGCAGGCCGGAGGCGCGACCGACGTGGCACAGACCGCGCTGGAGCGCGTGCGCTGGTGGGTCTGGGGGCTGGGCGGCGCGGTCTGCGTGCTGGCGGCCGCGGCCTGGGTCAGCCTGCGCCAGGGCATTGTGCGGCCGTTGCAGCAGGCCATCCTGATCGCCGAGACCGTGGCGGCGGGCGATCTGAGCCAGGAATTCAGTTCGAACGAGCAAGGCGATTTCGGTCGCTTGCTGGGCGCGCTGGCAACCATGGAAGACACGCTCACGGAGCTGGTCGGCCGCATTCAGCAGTCGACGGATTCGATCACGGTGTCGGCCGCGGAAATCGATGCCGGCAATGTCGACCTGTCGCGCCGCACAGAAGACCAGGTGGCTTCGCTGACCGAAACCGCAGCCAGCATGGAGCAGCTCACCGTGACGGTGCGCCAGAACGCCGACCGGGCACGCTCGGCCAGCGGCCTGGCGGTGGGCGCATCGGCCACGGCCGAACGCGGCGGCGTGGTGGTCGGCCAGGTGGTGCAGACCATGGAAGCCATCAGCAGCAGCTCGCGCAAGATCGTCGACATCATCCAGGTCATCGAAGGCATTGCTTTCCAGACCAATATCCTGGCCTTGAATGCGGCCGTCGAGGCCGCGCGTGCCGGCGATCAGGGCCGGGGCTTTGCGGTGGTGGCCAGCGAAGTGCGCAGCCTTGCCGGGCGTTCGGCGGAAGCCGCCAAGCAGGTCAAGGCGCTGATCACGGCCAGCGTGGACCAGGTGCAAAGCGGCTCGGGCCTGGTCGGTCAGGCCGGCAAGACCATGCAGGAAATCGTGGGTGCCGTAGGCCAGGTCACGGGACTGCTGGGCGAAATATCGCAGGCCTTGCATGAACAAAGCGAAGGCATCGCCCAGGTCAATCTGGCCGTGGCCCACATGGATGGTGCGACCCAGGAAAACGCCAGCCTGGTCGGACAGGCGGGGCAGGCCGCGCAGGCCTTGTCGGAGCGCGCGCAGGACCTGCAATTGGCCGTGGGAGCGTTCAAGCTGGACGACGAGCCCGCTCCCGCGCCCGTCGCCTACCGCCCGTCGCTGGAGCGGACCGCCGCGCGCGGTCCGCAGCGCAACGCGGTGCGCATTCTGGCCCTGACGGACTGAGGCGCGGCGGGGCGGTCGCTTACAGCCCCAGCCGCTGCAACTCGCCCCGACCCTGGCGTACGACGACGGGGTCGCCGCCATTGGTCATGGCCGTGAGGTCGATCACGGTAGTGGGTTCCAGCGGGCAGCCGCCGGAGTCGACGATGCCGTCGAGCAGCTTTTCATAGCGCTCGCGGATTTCCTGCGGGTCGTTCAGCGCTTCGGTCTCGCCGGCGGGAATCAAGGTCGTGGCCAGTAGCGGCGCGCCATGCATCTCCAGCAGCAGCAACAGGCCTTTGCGGTCGGGCACGCGCAGGCCTATGGTCTTGCGCTGCGGGTGGCTGACGCGGCGCGGCACTTCCTTGGTCGCGTCCAGGATGAAGGTATAGGGACCGGGCGTGCCGAGCTTGAGCAGCCGGTACTGGCGGTTGTCGACCTGGGCGTAGGTCGCGAGTTCCGACAGGTCGCGGCACAGCAGCGTCAGATGGTGTTTTTCATCGATCTGGCGGATGCGGCGTATGCGCTCCACGGCGTCCCGGTCGTCCAGGTGGCAGACCAGGGCGTAACTCGAATCCGTGGGAACGGCCAGCACGCCGCCTTTTTGCAGCAGGGCGACGGCCTGCTTGAGCAGGCGGGGCTGGGGGTTGTCGGGGTGGGCTTCAAAGTACTGGGCCATTTGCAAGCGCTCCGTGTCGAGGATGGACGGGGGAAATCAGGGCTGCTGTACGCGCTCGGCCAGCAGTTCCCAAACGGGTGTCAGCGCTCCGGGAAGAAGGGGCAGGGTCCCCAGATCGGTGCGCGATTCCTGCGGGCTGTGGAAGTCGCTGCCGCGCGAGGCGGCCAGGCCGAATTCCTTGGCCATGCCCGCATAGGTCAGGTATTCCGACGCCGTATGGCTGCCGGTGACGACTTCCACGCCCTGGCCGCCATGGGTCTTGAATTCGGAAAACAGCGCGTATTCCTCATTGGCCGTGAAGCGGTAGCGCGCGGGGTGGGCGATCACGGCGGCGCCGCCAGCGCCGGTGATCCACTGCACGGCGTCCTGCAGACGTGCCCAGCGGTGCGGCGCAAAGCCCGGCTTGCCTTCGGTCAGGTATTTGCGGAACACTTCGCCCATGTCGCGGCAGACCTTGGTTTCGACCAGAAAGCGGGCGAAATGGGTGCGCGAGATCAGCGCCGGGTTGCCCACGTAGCGCAGCGCGCCTTCGTAGCTGCCGGGAATGCCGGCCAGCTCCAGCTGGCGGGCCATTTCCAGGGCCCGAGGGCCGCGGCCGCCGCGCGTCTGGGCCAGGCCCGCGTCGAGCGCGGCATTGGCGGGGTCGAACCCCAGGCCCACGATGTGGACGGTTTCATTGGCAAAGGTGACGGAGATTTCTACGCCGCTGAGGTAGGCCAGGCCCTGGGCCTTGGCCGCCGCCGCGGCCCGCTGCTGGCCGCCGATTTCGTCGTGGTCGGTCAGCGCCCACAGCTCCACGCCATTGGCGTGCGCGCGCACGGCCAGTTCTTCGGGAGTGAGGGTGCCGTCCGAGAAAACGGAGTGGCAATGCAGGTCGGCGTTGAGGTAAGTGGGCACGGACCCATTGTAGGCCGGCCGATGCCGTCCCCCGGCACCGAAGGTTGTGAGGGGGAAGCCGGGGCGGCCCATGCCGCGTCAGCGGCTCAGGGGGTGCCTCTTTTTTCCGCCCCTTCGAGCAGGAACTGCACGCGCCGCTCGCCGCGCCATTCGTTGACGTCAAGACGGAATGCAATCAGCACGCGCTCGGGCAGCGGCTCGGTGTGGCCGAACCAGATGCCGTCCACGGGCAGGCCCTGGTGGCGCAGCTTGAGCGACAAATGCTTTTCGCCGACCAGGCGCTGGGACAGCACTTCCACTTCCTCGCTGAACGTGGGCGCCGCAAAGCCCTGGCCCCAGACTTCCTGGTGCAGCTTGTCCACCAGGTCGGCGTCACAGTATTCGGGCGCCAGGGGGCCGTCGGTCTCTATGCGCCGGGTGAGCGTGGCGGCGTCCAGCCATTCCTGGGCGACCTGGGCCAGGCCTTGCTCGAAGAGCGTGAAATGCTGCTTGTCTATGGTGCAGCCCGCGGCCATGGCGTGGCCGCCAAAGCGCAGCAGCACGCCCGGATGGCGCTTGGCCACCAGGTCCAGCGCGTCGCGCAGGTGAAAGCCCGGAATCGAGCGGCCCGAGCCTTTGAGTTCGTGCTCGTGGCCGGGCGCGGCGCTGGCAGCGAAGACGAAGCTGGGGCGGTGCAGCTTGTCCTTGATGCGCGAAGCGACGATGCCGACCACGCCTTCGTGGAAGTCGGGATCGAACACGCTGATCGCGGGCGGCGCTTCCTCGCTTTCGGCGAACAGGCTTTCGGCCATCAGCAAGGCCTGTTCGCGCATGCCGCCTTCGATCACGCGGCGCTCGCGGTTGATCGCGTCCAGCGCCTGGGCCAGCTCGGTCGCGCGACCCCGGTCTTCGGTCAGCAGGCATTCAATGCCCAGCGTCATGTCGGCCAGGCGGCCGGCGGCATTGATGCGCGGGCCCAGGGCGAAGCCGAAGTCGAAGGTGGTGGCCACCTGTGATTTGCGGCCCGCGGCCTGGAACAGCGCGGCAATGCCGGGCTGCATCTGGCCCGTGCGTATGCGCTTGAGGCCCTGGGCCACAAGGCGCCGGTTGTTGGCGTCGAGCCTGACCACGTCGGCCACCGTGCCCAGGGCCACCAGCGGCAGCAGGGGCTCGAGCCGGGGCTGGCTGTCCTTGTCGAAGATGCCGCGCGTGCGCAGTTCGGCGCGCAGTGCCATCAGCACGTAGAACATCACGCCCACGCCGGCCATGGACTTGCTCTCGAAACCGCAGCCCGGTTGGTTGGGGTTGACCAGGGCATCGGCCTGGGGCAGCTCGGGCCCGGGCAGGTGGTGGTCGGTGACCAGCACCTGCATGCCCAGCGCGCGCGCCTGGGCCACGCCATCGACGCTGCTGATGCCGTTGTCGACGGTGATCAGCAGGTCGGCGCCGCGTTCCTTGACGCGCCGCGCGATCGAGGCCGTCAGGCCGTAGCCGTCGACCACGCGGTCGGGCACGAGGTAGTCCACATGGCGCGCGCCCAGCAGGCGCAGGCCCAGCACGGCCACGGCACAGGCCGTGGCGCCGTCGCAGTCGTAGTCGGCGACGATGCACATGCGCTTGTCGCTGGCGATGGCATCGGCCAGCAGCCGCGCCGCGGCGTCCATGCCCAGCAGGCCCGACGGCGGCAGCAGGCGCGCCAGCGCGTCGTTGAGCTCTTCCACCGAATGCACGCCGCGCGCGGCATACAGCTGGGCCAGCAAGGGGTGTATGCCCGCCTGCTGCAAGGCCGTCAGCATGGCGGCGGGAATATTGCGTTCAATGATTTTCATAGCATGGAGGGCAGGTCGGGCAAGCCCTTTGGCTTGAAAACAGATTGGATTTTTTGCCAGGCACCGGGGCGTTGGGGCTGCCAGGTCAGGGCATTGCGTTCGCCGCAGAGCGTCAGCTGCACGGCCGCGCCGCCCTGGTGGGCCGTGAGCAGTTCGCGCAGCAGGCTGGCGTCGAGCTGTTCCCAGGCCAGGCCCCAGGCGGCCCAGTTTTCCTGCAAGGCGGCGTCGCGCAGCGCTGCTAGTTCAGCATGGGCCGGCCGTGGCTGCACAGGTACAGGTGCCTGCAGCCGGCCCGCGCCGTGCAGCCAGAAGGCATTGACGGGCGGCAGGCCATGGTTGGCGCGGCTGTCGTTGAACGCGTGGGTGTAGAGCAGCATCTGCACTTCGCTGTGCAGGCGGTTGATGGTGCGCGCGGTCTGCGCGTCGGGCAGCCAGCGGCGCACATCGCGGCCTATCACCCGGTCCAGCGACGCCGTGCACAGGCCGTCCAGCGGCGCGCCACGGGCCAGCCAGCGGTCGGGGCGCTGGAATTGCAGTGTGATGCCGTCTTCGGCGAACCAGGGCGCGAGGATGTCCAGCAGCGCGCGCGACTGGGCCTCGTCCAGCGCCAACTGGGCCGGGTCACCCATGTGGACGGTGTCGGCGCCTATGCGCCAATGGCAGGGCGAGAGCCAGGCCCAGGCCGTCTCCTGGGGCGCGGGATCGGCGGCCTGCTGCTGCCAGGCGGCCCAGGGCACGCAGCCGTGCGACATGGGCAACTGCAGCTGGCGTGCCCAGGCGCGCTCGTGCGGCGGGCAGAAATCGGCTTCGTCGCCCTGGTCGCTGTGCACCACGCGCGCATGCTGCAGCAGTTGCTGCAGATGGGGCAGCCGCAGCGTGGGCCAAAGGGCCATGGCCCCTTCGGAGGCCGCGCTGGCGAAGGCCACGATGGGGGCGATGTCAGCGGCAGGGCCGGCGGAGGAGGGCAGGGAATCGGTAGGGGGCGTGGGCACGGGCATGGCCGCTATTGTCGGGCAGCGGGCGTGTCGCATGCCGGGCAAGGGTCGGGCGCGGGTCACCAGCGCAAGCGCAGGGGCTTGGCGCGGCAATGCCACAATGCCGACACCATGCAAATACCCTATGAGCTGGCCTTGGGCTGGCGTTACACCCGTGCGGGGCGCGCGACGCGTCGCAACGGCTTCATTTCTTTCATTTCCGGCGTGTCCATGTTGGGCATTGCGCTGGGCGTGGCCGCGCTGATCATCGTGCTCAGCGTGATGAACGGCTTCCAGAAGGAAGTACGCGACCGCATGCTCAGCGTGGTCTCGCACATTGAAATCTTCGCGCCCCAGGGCGCGGCCTTGCCCAGCCTGGAGCGCACGCTGGCCGAAGCCAAGCAAAACCCGCAAGTGATAGGCGCAGCGCCGTTCGTCGCTTCCCAGGCGCTGCTGGCGCGCGGCGAAGACATGAAAGGCGCGCTGGTGCGCGGCATCGATCCGGCGCGCGAAGCCGAAGTCACCGAGCTGGCCGAAGCCAATGCCCAGGCGCTGGCCCAATTGGTGCCTGGCGAGTTCCGCGTCGTGCTGGGCAGTGAACTGGCGCGCTCGCTGGGCGTGCGGCGCGGCGATGCCGTCACGCTGATCGTGCCCGGCGGCCAGGTCACACCGGCCGGCGTCGTGCCGCGCCTCAAGCAGATGACGGTGGCCGGGACCTTTGATTCCGGCCATTACGAATACGACTCGGCGCTGGTGCTGCTGCACTACCAGGATGCGGAGCGGCTGTTCCGCCTCGAAGGCCCGACCGGCGTGCGCCTGAAGCTCAAGGACTTGCACGAAGCGCCCAAGGTGGCACGCGAGCTGGCCGACACGCTCAGCGACCACCTGCTGATCCGCGACTGGACGCAGCAGAACAAGACCTGGTTCTCGGCCGTGCAGCTGGAAAAACGCATGATGTTCATCATCCTCACGCTGATCGTCGCCGTGGCCGCGTTCAACCTGGTGTCGACGCTGGTCATGACCGTGACCGACAAGCGCGCCGACATCGCCATCCTGCGCACGCTGGGCGCGAGCCCGCGCAGCATCATGGGCATCTTCATGGTCCAGGGGGCCATGGTCGGTGTGATCGGCACGCTGGGCGGACTGGCCCTGGGCCTGGGCATCGCGCTGAACATCGACGTGATCGTGCCGGCCATAGAGCATGCGTTCAACGCCAGCTTCCTGCCCAAGGACATTTACCTGATCAGCAAGATGCCCAGCGAGCCGCAAAGCTCGGACATCGCGCCGATTGCCGTGATTTCCCTCATCCTGTCCTTTGTGGCAACGATTTATCCCAGCTGGCGCGCCAGCCGCGTGAACCCGGCGGAGGCGCTGCGTTATGAATAATTCCCAAGCCGTAGTGTTGCAGGCGCGTGCGCTGAGCAAGCGTTTTACCGAAGGGCGCCTGGATGTGCAGGTGCTGCGCAGCGTCGATCTGTCGGTGGCCGCGGGCGAGACCCTGGCCGTGGTCGGTGCCTCGGGTTCGGGCAAAAGCACTTTGCTGCATTTGCTCGGCGGCCTGGATGCGCCCAGCGACGGCAGCGTCTGGCTCAAGGGCCAGGCACTGGAGCAGCTGTCGCCGACGGAGCAGGGCCAGCTGCGCAACCAGCACCTGGGCTTCATCTACCAGTTCCACCACCTGTTGCCCGAGTTCAGCGCGCTGGACAATGTGGCCATGCCGCTGCGCATACGCCGCCTGCCCGTGGCCGAATGCCGCGAGCGTGCGCGCCAGATGCTCACGGCCGTGGGCCTGCAGGACCGGGTCCAGCACCGCCCTTCCGAACTGTCGGGCGGCGAGCGCCAGCGCGTGGCGATTGCCCGTGCCCTGGTGACCGAGCCGGCCTGCGTGCTGGCCGACGAGCCCACGGGCAATCTGGACCGCAGCACGGCCGACGGCGTGTTCGCGCTGATGCTGGGCCTGGCGCGCGACAAGGGCACGGCCTTCGTGATGGTCACGCACGACGAATCGCTGGCCGCCAAGTGCGACCGGGTGGTGCGCCTGGTGCAGGGGCAGTTGAACTGAGGCTTTGCCCATGTGGATAGACAGCCACTGCCACCTGGACGCGTCGGAATTCGACGCCGACCGGGCGGCGGTGCGCGCCGCGGCCCGCGGCGCGGGCGTGGGCCACTGCGTGATTCCGGCCGTGGAGCGCGGCAACTGGCAGACCGTGCGCGACCTGGCCCATGCCCAGGGCGACAGCTATGCCTTGGGCATTCACCCCTTGTTCACGCCCCGGGCGGGCGCGGACGATATCGACCATCTGGCCCAGGCGCTGGCCGCGCAGCGCAATGACCCGCGGCTGCTGGCCGTGGGCGAGATCGGGCTGGATTTCTTCGTGCCCGGGCTGGATGCCGGACAGCAGCTGCAGATCTACCGTGCGCAGATCCAGCTGGCGCGTCGCTTCGACCTGCCGGTGATCCTGCATGTGCGCCAGTCCAGCGACCGCCTGCTGCAGGTGCTGCGCGCTGCGCCCGTTCGCGGCGGCATCGCCCATGCGTTCAACGGCAGCGCGCAACAGGCCCAGGCCTTTGTCGACCTGGGCTTCAAGCTGGGTTTTGGCGGTGCCGTGACCTATGAGCGCGCCCTCAAGCTGCGCCGGCTCGCGGCCGAGCTGCCGCTGTCGGCGCTGGTCATGGAAACCGACGCCCCCGACATCCCGCCCCACTGGATCTATGCCACGGCCGAGCAACGCTCCGCCGGCCAGCCCCAGGGCCGCAACAGCCCGGCCGAGCTGCCGCGCATTGCGGCGGTCATCGCCGAACTGCGCGGCATCCCTGTAGAAGACTTGGCCCAGGCCACGACGGCCAATGCCTGCGCCGCTCTGCCGGGCTTGGCCGCCTTGCTCTGAATACTGCCTGCCCAGCGTGCAGGACTGGTTTCGGGCCAGAATGCAGGCCATGTCCGTGACCCCTCACCTGTCTCCCGCAACTGCGCCTGCCTTGTCGGCTCCGGTGCAGGGCGCGGATGCCCGCCTGCAGGGGCTGGCGCCGGTGGTCGGGCCGCGGACGCAGTTGCTGGTGCTGGGCAGTTTCCCGGGCGTGGCCTCGCTGGCCGTCCAGCAGTACTATGCTCACCCGCAAAACCAGTTCTGGCGCCTGTTGCAGGCGCTGTGGCCGGCGCACCCCCAGCCGGGGCCGCAGGACTACGCCGGGCGCTGTGCCTGGTTGCTGGAGCGCGGGCTGGGCCTGTGGGACGTGTATGACAGCTGCGAGCGCCAGGGCAGCCTGGACGCGGCCATACGCCGCCCGCAGGTCAACGATTTCGCCGCGCTGCGCGCGCGCTGCCCGCAATTGCGGGGCCTGGCGCACAACGGCGCCGAGAGCTTTCGCCATGCGGGCGCAGCCCTGGCAGCGCTGAACGAGGCCGGGGCATACCCGCCTGGGGCATACCCGCCAGGGGCGAGCGTGCCCTTGCAGGCCTTCAAGCTGCCTTCGACCAGCCCTGCGAATGCGGCCTGGAGTTTTGAACGTAAACGGATGGCCTGGCACGATGCCCTGGCCGCTTTTGGATTGGTGACGAAGTGAGCCGCAATAAAACCGACAGCGAAGAGCTGCCCGAAGTCAGTGTCTCGGACGATGGTGAAGTGCGCCATCTGCACCTGGGAACGCCCTGGATCCAGGGCTCGATGCGGATCAAGGAGCCGTTCGCGCTCGAGTTGGAGTACGTGCAGCGCATGATGGCCTGGCTGCTGTTTGTCGATCCGGCCAGCGTGACCAAGCGCTACGCCGTGCAGCTGGGCCTGGGGGCCGGTGCGATCACCAAGTTCTGCCACAAGAAACTGCGCATGCAGACCACGGCCATCGAACTCAATCCCCAGGTGATCGCCGTGTGCCACAGCTGGTTCAAGCTGCCGCACAACGGCCCGCGCCTGCAGGTGGTGCTGGCCGACGCGGCCGAGGAAATCCGCCGCCCCGGTTGGGAAAACCAGGTGGATGCGCTGGCCGTCGACCTGTATGACCACGACGCGGCCGCGCCGGTGCTCGACAGCGCCGAGTTCTATGCCGACTGCCGGGCGCTGCTGACCGAAGACGGCTGCATGACGGTGAACCTGTTCGGGCGCTCGTCGAGCTTTGAGAAAAGCCTGGCAAAGATGGCCGAAGCCTTTGGCGAAGACGCCTTGTGGGCCTTCAAGCCCACGCGCGAAGGCAATACCGTGGTGCTGGCCCAGCGCACGGCTTCGCGCCCCACGCGTGCCGTGCTCGACGAGCGCGCGCAAATGATCCAGGCCCGCTGGGATCTGCCCGCCGCCAAGTGGCCCCGCGGCTTCAAACCCGTGGTCAAGCGCTGAGCGAGGACGTATACGGGCACAATGCTGAGCATGCAAGTCTCCTCTTCTTCTTCCATGCCGGCCAGCAGTGCTCGCGACACGGCCAGCCAGATAGCGCAACTGCAGACGCAGCTCAAATCCTTGACGCAGAAGCTCAAGTCGCTGGCCACGTCCGATGTGGATGCCAAAACCAAGAAGATGCAGCAGGAACTGCTGCAGGCGCAAATGATGGCGGTGCAGGCCCAGATCGGTGCCTTGCAGCGCGCACAGCAGCAAGCGCAGGAGCAAAAGATGCGCTCCGAGCCTCCCGCGCCGGTCGAGCCGGCCACGGGCGAGCGCGCCCGGGCGGCGACGACCCTGGGTTCGCAGGTCGATACCTTCGCCTGACAGCGTCGCGCGCAGGCGCGGCTGCGTTTACAGTGGGAGGCCAGGCGCCGGCGGACTGTCCCCGGCGCCGTGGAACATCCTGGCTGCCCCATGTCCTCCTCTTCGCTTTCTTCCCCCGCAAACGCCAAGGCCCAGGCAGGCGCCACGCCGCCTGAAACCGGGCCGCTGCAGTGGCGCCGCATCGTCCAGTGGCTGCAGGCCGACGGCGTGATCTCGGCTGAAGAGGCCGAGCGCACGGTACTGCGCTGCTCGCAGGCCGAAAGCAGTCTGCACCCGCTGGTGCGGCTGGCCCATGTGGCCATGGAGCGTGCCGATGGCGCGCCGCCGCTGGATGTCGAAGCGCTGACGCAGTACGTGGCGCAGCGCTGCGGCCTGGCCTATCTGCGCATCGATCCGCTGCGCGTCGATGCCGGCCGGGTGGCTGAAACCATGAGCGCGAGCTACGCCGAGCGCCACAAGGTGCTGCCGGTGCAGGTCACGGCCGAGGAAGTGGTGGTGGCCACGGCCGAGCCCCTGGTCGATGACTGGGTGGCCGAAGTGCAGCGCCAGGCAAGGCGCAAGGTGCGCCGGGTGATGGCCAACCCGCTGGAAATCAAGCGTTTGACGGTCGAGTTCTTCGCGCTGGCCAAGTCGGTGCGCGCGGCGCAAAAAAGTGGCGGCGCAGCCAGCACCGTCAGCTTCGAACAGCTGGTGGAGCTGGGCAATGCCAACAAGCAGCTCGATGCCAACGACCAGGGCGTGGTCAAGGTGGTGGACTGGCTGTGGCAGTACGCGTTCGACCAGCGCGCCAGCGACATCCATCTGGAGCCCCGGCGCGAGCAGGGCGTGATCCGCTTTCGCATCGACGGCGTGCTGCACCCGGTCTACCACCTGCCCATGGGCGTGCTCAATGCCATGGTGGCGCGGATCAAGCTGCTGGGACGCATCGATGTGATGGAGAAGCGCCGCCCCCAGGACGGCCGTATCAAGACCCGCAATCCACGCGGCGATGAAGTGGAAATGCGGCTGTCGACCTTGCCCACGGCCTTCGGCGAAAAAATGGTGATGCGGATCTTCGATCCCGACAATGCGGTCAAGGACCTGGCGGCTCTGGGCTTCTCGCCGCACGACGCCCAGCGTTGGGAGTCCCTGGTGCGCAGCCCCCACGGCATCATCCTGGTGACGGGCCCGACGGGCTCGGGCAAGACCACCACGCTGTACGCCACGCTCAAGCGCATCGCCACCGAAGCCGTGAACGTCAGCACGGTGGAAGACCCCATAGAAATGATAGAGCCCAGCTTCAACCAGACCCAGGTCCAGACGCAGCTCGATTTCGGCTTCACCGAAGGCCTGCGGGCCCTGATGCGCCAGGACCCGGACATCATCATGGTCGGCGAAATCCGCGACCTGGCGACGGCCGAAATGGCGGTGCAGGCGGCCCTCACGGGCCATCTGGTGTTCTCCACGCTGCACACCAACGACGCGCCCAGCGCGGTGAGTCGCCTGATGGAGCTGGGCGTGCCCTCTTATCTGATCAACGCCACCTTGCTGGGCGTTCTGGCCCAGCGGCTGGTGCGCACGCTGTGCGCACAGTGCAAGCAGCCCGATGACCAGGCGGGCGCGGAAAGCCTGGTCGAAGCCGTCAAACCCTGGAAGCTCAACGGCGGCTACCGCCCCTTCCAGCCCGTGGGCTGCACGGACTGCCGCATGACGGGATTTCGTGGCCGCACGGGCCTGTACGAGCTGCTCACCGTCAGCGAAGCGCTCAAGGAGCGCATCCATGTCGCGCCCTCCATCGACGACCTGCGCCGCCAGGCCGTGGCCGACGGCATGCGCCCGCTGCGCCTGGCCGGTGCGCTGCGCGTGGCCGAAGGCATGACTACGCTGTCCGAAGTCGTCGCCGGCACGCCTACGCTCGCTCAGTGAAAACCCTTGATGGTCTGCGCGAAAAGGCCTGCTGAAATTTCCGAAACCCAGGCTGCATGCGGGCTGTAGCCCGATTTCTAGGGTCGGAAGGTAGGCCGTAAGGAATCGCCTTTGTAGGTGGAATCCACATCCGGACACAACTATTGAGGCTGCACAATCGCGCCATCGTGATTTCCGTCTAGGAGACATTTTTGTGAAAATCAAGAGTCAAAAAGACTTTTTTTCCGGGCTGATGTTCTTGGCCATCGGCCTCGCTTTTGCGATCGGTGCGATTGACTACAACATTGGTACGGGTGCCCGCATGGGTCCTGGTTATTTCCCGATGATTCTTGGCGTGCTGATGTCCATTCTGGGCATCGCAATCGGCGCCAAGGGTCTGATCGTGGAAACGCCTGATGGCGACAAGATCGGCAAGTGGGCCTGGAAGCAAGTCTTCTTCATCCTGGCTGCCAACTTCGCTTTCGGCGTCTTGCTGGTGGGTGTTCCTGCCTTGGGCATTCCGCAGTTCGGTCTGATCGTTGCGATCTACGGCCTGGTGTTCATTGCCAGCCTGGCGGGCTACACCTTCAATGTGAAGGAAGTGGCCATCCTGGCAACCTGTTTGGCAGTGGGCAGCTATGTGGCTTTCGTCTGGGCGCTGAATTTGCAGTTCCCCGTGTGGCCTAGCTTCATCACGGGTTAAGGGAGCATCGTTCGTGGAACTTCTTGACAATCTGGCACTCGGCTTCGGCGTTGCCTTTACCTTCCAAAACCTGATTTACTGCTTCATCGGCTGTTTGTTGGGCACTCTTATCGGCATCTTGCCGGGCATCGGCCCAGTGGCGACCATCGCCATGCTGCTGCCTGCGACCTACGCCCTGCCTCCGGTGGCGGCGCTGATCATGCTGGCCGGTATTTACTACGGCGCCCAGTACGGCGGCTCGACGACTGCGATTCTGGTGAACCTGCCTGGAGAATCCTCCTCGGTGGTGACGGTGATCGACGGCTATCAGATGGCGCGAAAAGGCCGAGCGGGTCCTGCACTCGCCGCGGCTGGTATCGGTTCGTTCTTCGCTGGTTGCGTGGGCACGATCATTCTGGCTGCGTTCGCTCCTCCACTGACGGAAGTCGCCTTCAAGTTCGGCCCTGCTGAATACTTCTCGCTGATGACCCTGGGCCTGATCGGCGCTGTGGTGCTGGCTTCGGGTTCGCTGCTCAAGGCAATCGCCATGATCGTGCTGGGTCTGCTGTTCGGCATGGTCGGCACCGACGTGAACTCCGGCGTGGCACGTTACAGCTTCGACATTCCTGAACTGACCGACGGTATCGACTTTGTCGTGATCGCCATGGGTGTGTTCGGTTACGGCGAAATCATTGCCAACCTGTCCAAGCCAGAAGACGAACGCGAAGTGTTCACCGCCAAGGTGACGGGTCTGATGCCTACGAAGGAAGACTTCAAGCGCATGTGGCCCGCCATGATTCGCGGCACCATCCTGGGTTCGGCACTGGGCATCTTGCCTGGTGGCGGTGCCATGCTGTCGGCTTTTGCTGCCTACACCATCGAAAAGAAGACCAAGCTCAAGCCGGGCGAAGTTCCTTTCGGTCAAGGCAACATCCGTGGCGTGTGTGCTCCTGAGTCGGCCAACAACGCCGGTTCGCAGACTTCGTTCATTCCCCTGCTGACGCTGGGCATCCCCCCGAACGCCGTGATGGCGCTGATGGTGGGCGCGATGACGATCCACAACATCCAGCCTGGTCCCCAGGTGATGACGAGCAACCCGGAACTGTTCTGGGGCCTGATCGCTTCGATGTGGCTGGGCAACCTGATGCTGATCATCTTGAACCTGCCGTTGATCGGTATCTGGATCAAGCTGCTGACGGTTCCTTACCGCTGGCTGTTCCCCGCCATCGTGCTGTTCTGCGCGATCGGTGTGTACGGCACGAAGAACAGCGAGTTCGACGTGTGGATGGTTGGTATCTTCGGTTTCGTCGGCTATGTGTTCCACAAGCTGGGCACCGAACCCGCACCGCTGCTGCTGGGCTTCATCCTGGGTCCAATGATGGAAGAAAACCTGCGTCGCGCTCTGCTGCTGTCGCGTGGTGACTGGAGCGTGTTTGTGACCCGTCCCATCTCCGCTGGTTTCCTGATCGCTGCCGTGTTGCTGCTGGTCATCGTGTTGATGCCTGCGGTGAAGAACCGCCGCGAGGAAGCATTCGTCGAAGAATGACGATGTGACCTGGCTCCACGCTCCTGACGGAACGTGGAACAGCATCCAAAAACGGCACCCTCGGGTGCCGTTTTTTTTGCCCTGAAACCGCCCCAGCCCCAAGGCGACCTGCCAAGAAATCCAGTGCATTCCGCATCAGCCACCAGATTTACCCAGGTTGTTTCAAAAAGTGTCAAGAGTTACGAATGATGCCTCTGCGCATGCCTGGGGCATTGCGCGTGGCGTCCGGGGAATCAGTGATTACCCCTAGAATTTTCGTTTTGACAAAGGCACACCCGTTCGAAAGGCGGAGTCGCAAAGCCATCGGTCTACCGCCTGCATTCCAGAGGCCACGATTGCGAGGCTGCAAAACGAATGGAAGGCGGGGCGCTGTGTGCGCTGCGGCTCCCGTGCGCGGGGCTCCCCCTGCTGGCATGCCAGCGCCTGGGGTGGGCGACTTCCTTGTCTTCGACGTCTGCACTGGCCTGGGGCCGGTTGCGTGGTGCTGCCTGATGCGCAGCGCGCGTGAGACGAAAGACGAGAACACCATGAAGATGAACCATATCCGCGTAGCGTCCAAGCTATGGGCCACCCTGTTGGGCATGCTGGCCCTGATGCTGGCCGCCAGCCTGCTGACCCAGTCGCGCATGAACAGCGCCATGCACCAGGCCTTGCAGGACGTCAGCGTGTACGAAGCCCAGATCCGGCGCGCCGTGCAGTGGAGCGGCGTGATGGGCGACTACATCGAGCGCACGCTGGCCAGCGTTGCCACCAATGAAGAGCACATCGAAAAGCTGTTCACCGAGCGTGTGAAGCTCAGCGTCACCGAAGCCGCCCAGGTCAAGCAGCAGATCCAGCAGGTACTGAGCACGCCGCAGGACAAGCTTGCGCTCGACAAGGTGGATGCCGCGCGCGCGGACATGGACAAGGTGCTGGAGCAACTAGCCGATGTGCGGGCTTCGGATGCCTATACGGCCCGCCGCGATTTCGCGTTCAATGACTTTCTGCCCAAGGCCAATGCCTACCGCGAAGCGCTGGCAGCCTTTGTCACGCTGCAGGAATCGCAGCGCGATGCGAGCATTGCCGAAGCCGACGCGGACAGCCGCAACACCGCGCTGGTGGGCTTGGCCATCTCCCTGCTGGTGGTCGCCGTCGCCATGGTGCTGGCCGCGATGCTGGTGCGTTCCATTGTCCAGCCTTTGCGCCAGTCGGTGGATCTGGCCCGCCAGTTGAGCGCCGGCGATCTCACGGCGACCGTGCGCCATGACCGCAAGGACGAATTTGGCGAGCTGCTCGACGCCATGGGCGGCATGGCGGAGCGCTTGCGCAGCGTCGTGGGCGAAGTGCGCACGGGCGTGGAATCGGTGTCTTCGGCCGCGGGCCAGATTGCCACCGGCAACCAGGATCTGTCGGCGCGCACCGAGCAGACCGCGGCCAACCTGGAAGAAACCGCGGCCAGCGTGGAAGAGCTCGCTGCCACGGTCACCCAGTCGGCCGACACGGCCCGCGAAGCCAACCAGTTGGCCGCCACGGCCGCCGAAGCCGCCGAACGCGGCGGCACCGTGGTCAATTCCGTGGTGGCCAGCATGCAGCAGATCACCGACAGCAGCCGCAAGATCGCCGACATCATCGGCGTGATCGACGGCATTGCTTTCCAGACCAATATCCTGGCGCTGAACGCCGCCGTGGAAGCGGCGCGCGCGGGCGAGCAGGGCCGGGGCTTTGCCGTGGTGGCCAGCGAAGTGCGCAGCCTCGCGCAGCGCAGCGCCGAAGCCGCCAAGGAAATCAAGGGCCTGATCGATACCAGCGTGGAGAATGTCCAGGCGGGATCGGCCCAGGTCAGCGAAGCCGGCCGCAGCATGGACGACATCGTGCACAGCGTGCGCCGTGTCAGCGACCTGATCAGCGAAATCACGGCCTCGGCTGGCGAGCAGCGCGACGGTATTCACCAGGTCAACCAGGCGGTGACCAATCTCGACCAGATGACGCAGCAAAACGCGGCCCTGGTGGAAGAGTCGAGCGCTGCGGCCACGGCCATGAGCGAGCAGGCACAACGCCTGGCCGACGTGGTGGCGGTTTTCAAGGTCGGCCAGACGTCGGTGACCCGGCCTGCTCCGGCGCTCGCGCCCGCAGGCAAGGCAGCGCGCGTGCAGTCTCCACGTGCGACGCCGGCGAAGGCGAGCGCCGCCCCGGCATTGCCCGTGGCCAAGCCTACGCCAGCGGCACCTGCGCCGGCCCGGGCCGGCAGCGACGACTGGGAAGCCTTTTAAGCGCTGGCCGGGGCTGGACAGGCCACAATACACACCTCGTACAACGAGGTTTGCATGCTTGCTCCGACCCCCTTTGCACAGCACCCCCAGCGGGTGCAGCTGCACAATGAAATCCATGCGCGCCCGGCCGAAGTGATGGCCGCCCCGCTGGCCATCACCCAGATCGTGATGCTGGCCGATGCCGCGCAGCGCGAAGCCAGCCGGGCCCATGTGGCGCGGCTGCTGCGCGACCACCACCAGTCCCAGCCCGATGACAGCATTACCCATCTGCGCTGCGACCTCGGCGCTTTTCGCCTGCGCTGGGAACTGCACACTGAATTCGTTTCATGGACCTTCACCATCGCGCTGGACCCCGCGTCCGGCCTGGATGCGCGCGCGCCGCGCACCGCCCTGGGCAAGGTACCGCAGGAGTGGCTGGCTGCCTTGCCCGGTCAGTGCCTGAGCAGCCTGCACCTGTGGGCCTTGAATGCCGACACGGTGGACAGCCAGCGCCTGGTGCGCCACATGCTGCACGAGGAAAACGTCGTGGCCAGTGGCGTGGCCGATGCGAACGCCCAGCTGTTCACCGACTTTTCCATCCATGCCGACGGCTGCTCGCGCATGCTGGTGTTTGCCGGCGAGCAGCTGTCGCCGCGGCGCCTGGGCCGGCTGGTGCAGCGCCTGCTGGAAATCGAAACCTACCGCATGGCCGCGCTGCTGGGCCTGCCGGCCGCGCGCCATGCGGCGGCCGTGCTGGCCACGGCCGAGCGCGACCTCGCCGAACTGGCCCAGGCCATCCGCCTGGCCGACCGTGACAGCGAGCCTTTGCTGCTCGATCGCCTGACCCGTCTGGCCGCCCAGGTGGAAAGCGAATACGCCGCCACGCACTCGCGTTTTTCGGCCAGCCTGGCATATTTCGAACTGGTCGACCGGCGCATCAAGGACATCAACGAGTCGCGCCTGCCAGGCCTGCAGACCATCCAGGAGTTCATGGATCGCCGGCTTTCGCCCGCGCGCAGCACTTGCGAATGGGCCACGCGACGGCAAAATGCGCTGTCGGAACGTGTTTCGCGGGTCAGCCACCTGCTGCGCACCCGGGTGGAAATCGAGCAGCAGCAAAGCAGCCAGGCCTTGCTGGGCACCATGAACCACCGCCAGGGCATGCAACTGCAGCTGCAGTCGACCGTCGAAGGCCTGTCGGTGGCGGCCATCACTTACTATATTGTCGGATTGGTCAGTTACCTGGCCAAAGGCGCGCAGAAAATCGGCTGGCCCTGGTCGCCCGAATCTTCGGCGGCAGTGGCGATTCCGGTGGTGGCGCTGGGCGTATGGTGGTCGCTGCGCAGGCTGCACCACCGTCTGTTCCACGCCCGAGCCTGAGACATTTTTCCGCCGGGGCTGGCCCCGGTTTTCCCATCGCAGACGGAGGTTTTCATGGATTTAGGTATTGCAGGCAAGTGGGCGCTGGTGTGTGGCGCGAGCAAGGGTCTGGGCTATGGCTGCGCGCAGGCGCTGGCGGCCGAAGGTGTGAATCTGGTGATCAACGCGCGCAACCCCGAAGTGCTGGCCGAAGCGGCCCAGCGCCTCGCGGCCCTGCCCGGTGCAGGCAAAGTGATCGCGGCCGCGGCGGACATCACCACGCCCGAAGGCCGTGCGGCCGTGCTGGCTGTGGCCGGCGGCCCGGGCGTTGACTTCGACATCGTGGTGACCAATGCCGGCGGCCCGCCGCCTGGCGATTTCCGCGACTGGGACCGCGACGCCTGGCTCAAGGCCGTGGATGCGAACATGCTCACGCCCATCGAGCTGATCAAGGCCACGGTCGACGGCATGTCGGCACGTGGTTTCGGCCGCATCGTGAACATCACGTCGAGCGCCGTGAAGGCACCGATCGATATCCTGGGCCTGTCCAACGGCGCGCGCAGCGGATTGACCGGTTTTGTCGCTGGCGTGGCGCGCAGCGCGATTGCCGGCAAGGGCGTGACCATCAACAACCTGCTGCCCGGCAAGTTCGACACCGATCGCCTGAAGACCACCTTGCAGGTGGCAGCGACCAAGACGGGCAAGGACCTGGATGCCGTGCGTGAAAGCCAGCAGAGCCAGGTGCCGGTGCGCCGCTTCGGCAACCCGCAGGAGTTCGGTGCCATCTGCGCTTTCCTGTGCAGCGTGCACTCCGGTTACATGACCGGACAGAACGTGCTGGTGGACGGCGGCCTGTACCCGGGCAGCTTCTGAGAGCAGGCACATGGCCTCTTGCGGACCTCACCGTGAACAGGCTGTGTGCAGGCAGCGGGCGGCGAGCATTGCTGGCCGCAAGCGGGAGGCGGCCGCATGAAGCAAACCAGCCCCCTGGCCGGCCTGCCGTCTTCACGGCTGCGTCAGACGGCCTGGGCGCTGGTAGGCCTGCTGCTGGGGCTGATCTGCGTGGCCGCGGTATGGCTGGCCAGCGCTTTGCGCCAGGCCACGGCCGAGGACGCCGAGATGCGGCTCAAGCGCTTTGTGCTCGGCGCGGAAGTCGCGGCCAATCGCAGTTTTTCGTCCATCAGCAGTCTGCTGACTTCCAGCGATGAGTTGCTGGCACTGACCCATAGCGAAGACAACACCCGCCGCGAGAGGCTTTCCGTGGCCGAAGTGCTGGAAAGCGCCATGCAGCAAAACGCCATGGTGCGTTCGCTGTTCATCGTCGATGACCGGGGGCAGGTCTTGGTGGCGGCCGGCCATTTGTTGCGTGCCGAGCGACAGAACAGTCGCTTCCCGCCCAGCTGGTTGCAGGACCTGGCCGCGCGCAGGAATGCCAGCGTGGCCGCCGACTGGGCCGAGCTGGCGCCAGGACCCGGCGGGCGCCGCCTGTATGTGGGCCAGGTCTTGCGCAGCTATGCGACCGACCGGGGCTGGTCATTGGTGGCCGAAGTGCCCTGGACTGCGGTCAGCGCGGTGCTTCAGCAGGGCGGAAACCTGGATGGACTGGAAATCACGCTGGAGCGCGGCAGCGGTGAAACCCTGTTGAGCATTCCCGAGCGTGCCCTCGCCACACGCGGGGCGGCGCCAAGGCCGGCGCCCGGCGTGCTCCTCGCCCCCGCGCGCGTGAGCCAGGTCCCGGCGATGGTCGTGTCCCATCCGCTGGCCCATGGGAGTTTGTGGATCACGGCCAGCCTGCCGATGACGGCGGTCTACCAGGACTGGTACCAGGCCTGTGCCTGGCTGGCCGGCGGCGTGCTGCTGTTTGCACTGCTGCTGGGCGGAGTCGGTTTGCTGGTGCAAAGACATTTGCGGCGTCTGCAGGCGGCGCAGCGGCAGGTGAGCCAGGCGCAGGCCACGCTCGACCAGGCGCTGGACAGCATGGTCAGCGGCTTTTTGCTGCTCGACAGCCAGCGGTGCGTGGTGCAGTGGAATCGCCGCTATGAGGAAATGTTCCCCTGGCAGTGCAGCGCCTTGATACCGGGCGTTGCATGGGAAAGCCTGTTCCAGGCCGATGGCGGCGCGGGAATGAGCGCTGCAGAGTATGGTCCGCAGGACCAGCGCGTGTACCGGCATCTGCTGGACTATCCGGAGCATCCGCTGGAGCAAAAGCTGCCCACGGGCCGCTGGGTGCAGATGTCCGCCCGTGTCACGCGCGACGGTGGCTGGGTGATCACCTGCCACGATGTGACGGAGATGCGCGAAGCCAGCGCCGAAATTGAAAACCTGGCCTTCTACGATCCGCTGACAGGCCTGCCCAACCGCCGCCTGCTGCTGGACCGGCTGGGCCAGGCCACGGCACTGGCCGCGCGCGAAGGCTGGGTGGGGGCCTTGCTGTTCCTGGACCTGGACCAGTTCAAGATGCTCAACGATACCCAGGGCCATGAGGTCGGCGACCTGCTGCTGCAGCAGGTGGCACAGCGGCTGCAGAGCGTGCTGCGCTCTTCGGATACGGTGGCCCGCCTGGGTGGAGACGAATTCGTGGTCATGCTGACCCGCCTGTCGTCGGACCGCAGCGAGGCGGCCGCCTGGGCGCGGCATGTCGGCGAGAAGATACTGCGCCAGTTGAGCCAGCCCTATGGCCTGGGCGGCTATGTGCACCGCAGCGCCTGCAGCATAGGGGCCACGCTGTATGGCCCGCAGGTCCAGCCGCCGATCGAGCTGCTCAAGCAGGCCGATATCGCGATGTACCAGATCAAGGCGCGCAATGGCCACGGCCTGTGCTTCTTCGATCCCGAGATGCAGCAGAAGATCCAGCAGCGCGTGGATCTGGAAGCGGATCTGCGCGTGGCCTTGGCCGAGCAGCAGTTCTGCCTGTATTACCAGCCCCAGTACACGCTGCAAGGCGAAGTGCTGGGCGCCGAAGCGCTGCTGCGCTGGCAGCGCCCCGAGCACGGCCTGGTATCGCCAGGCGAGTTCATCGCGGTCGCCGAAGCCTGTGAAATCATCGTGCCGCTGGGCCAGTGGGTGATTCGCGCGGCCTGCGAGCAGCTGGCGCTGTGGCAGCGCGATCCGCGCCTGCAACAGTTGCAGCTGGCGGTGAATGTCAGCGCGCGCCAGTTCCGCCAGGCCGACTTTGTGCCGCAGGTGATGGACGTGGTGCAGGCCACGGGCGTGCAGCCGCATCTGCTCAAGCTCGAGCTGACGGAGTCGCTGGTGATCGAGGATGTGCAGGGCGCGATCGCCAAGATGCAACTGCTGCGCGCCCAGGGCGTGCATTTTTCCATGGACGACTTTGGCACCGGCCACTCGTCGCTGACCTATCTGACGCAGTTGCCGCTGCAGCAGCTCAAGATCGATCAGTCGTTCGTGCGCCATCTGGGCACGCAGCACACCGATGGCGTGATCGTGCAGACCATCATCGGCATGGCCCGCAACCTGGGGCTGGACGTGATCGCCGAAGGGGTGGAGACGCCGGTGCAAAAGGACCTGCTGGCGGCCTATGGCTGCGAGTTTTTCCAGGGCTATCTGTTCAGCCCGCCCCTGCCCATCGCTGCGTTCGATGCCTTGCTGAAGGCGTCGGTGGTGCGCAGCTGACGGCCGGTTCCATGGCAGGATGCAGGCTGGTCTTTCAGTCGATTTTTTCCAGGAGACGATGCAATGAACATGGCGGTACAAATTGCGCAGCCCGGCGGTCCCGAGCAGATGCAGCTGGTCGAAGTCGCCGTCGGCGCACCCGGCGCCGGCGAAGTGCGCATCCGGCACAAGGCGGTGGGGCTGAATTTTCTCGATGTCTACCAGCGCAGCGGTCTCTACCCTCTGCCCATGCCTTTGAACCTGGGCATGGAGGCGGCCGGCGTGATCGAAGCCGTGGGGCCTGGCGTGCAGCACCTGCAGGTCGGCGACCGCGCGGCCTACACCAGCAATCCCCCGGGCGCGTATTGCGAAGTCCGGGTCATGCCGGCCGACCGCGTATGCCGCCTGCCCGACGACATCAGTTTCGAGACCGGCGCGGCGATGATGCTCAAGGGCTTGACGGCGCAATACCTGCTCAAGAAATCGCGCCCGGTGGAAGGGCTGGAGGCGGGGGACTTCGTGCTGTTTCACGCCGCGGCTGGCGGCGTCGGCCTGATTGCCTGCCAATGGGCCAAGGCATTGGGCCTGCGCCTGATCGCCACCGCCGGCAGCGACGAGAAATGCCAGCTGGCGCTGGACAATGGCGCAGCCCATGCGATCAACTACCGGCGCGAGGACTTTGCCGCACGGGTCCATGAGATCACGCAAGGCCAGGGCGTGAAAGTCGTCTACGACTCGGTGGGCAAGGACACCTGGGAAGGCTCGCTCAAATGCCTGCGCACTTTTGGCCTGCTGGTCTGTTTTGGCAATGCGTCGGGCCCGGTGCCGGCGTTCGCGCCTTCGCTGCTGGCGGCGCGCTCGCTCTACGTCACGCGCCAGACGGTCTACAACCACATCGCCACGCGCGAATCCTGCCAGGCCATGGCCGACGACTTGTTCGCCGTGGTGCAAAGCGGCGCCGTCAAGATCCATATCGCCCAGCGCTATGCGCTGCGTGACGTGCAGCAGGCCCACCGCGACCTGGAAGCGCGCAAGACCACGGGCTCGACCATTCTCACCTTATGAATACGGCATCCGTTCCTGACTGGGTCGCGCGTTCCCGCGCCATCGCTTGCGCGCCGCCGCTGCAGCCGCGCGAAGTGCTGTACGTCGCCGGCCAGGCCGTCGGGTCGGTGCAGCGCGGGCTGCTGCTCGATCTGGGCCTGGACAATCTGCAGGCGATGGGCATCGATGTCGTGCAGCGCGATGCCAGCTGGTGGCTGCAAGCCGAAGCCGGCGACAGTGCCACGCTGGCGCTGAATCGGCTGGCGCAGGTGTTGCGCGCTGACGGGCGCTGCGGCCCGTGGCGCAATGAACAACTGGCGGTGCGCAACCCCGAAGGCGAGTGCATTGCGACCGTGGAGCGTGGCGCGGTGCGCGTGCTCGGCGTTCCCACCGAGGCCGTGCACCTGGTCGGTGTCGCGCCGGATGGACGGCTCTGGGTGCAGCAGCGTGCGGCCGACAAGGCGATGTTTCCCAACCGCTGGGACACGCTGATGGGCGGCATGGTCTCGGCCGGCGACAGCCCGGACACCGCGCTCGCGCGCGAGACCTGGGAAGAGGCCGGCCTGCGCCTGGCGGCCCTGGAGGATCTGCGCTACGGGGGATTCTTCGAGCTGGCCCAGCCCAGCGACGAAGGCGATGGCTGCGGCTACATCCACGAGCGCATCCACTGGTATGTGGTGACCGTGCCCGACGGCGTGGCACCGGACAACCAGGACGGCGAAGTCCAGGGCTTTGCACTGCTGGCCCCCGAAGTCGTTCAGGCCTGGGCGGCCAATGAGCAGTTCACCCCCGAAGCCGGCCTGGTCTGGGCGGGCTTCTGGGGCTGGTGAACATGGTGCAGGCACCGCCTCTGGCCTCAGAAACTGGCGTGTCCTAGCAAGGGGACACCGAGCAAGGGCCGCCCCGCAGCGATGGTGTCGTCCCCCCGGGGGGAAGCGGCGAAGCCGCTCAGGGGGGGTTACTTCGGCACCGGCGTTTCGCGCAACCGGCTGGGCGCCAGGGCTCCGGCCGATTCCAGGATGGGGTAGGCCACCGAGCACAGCAGCGAATTGATGCGCTTGAGTTCGCTGATCAAGTCGATGTGCAGCGAGCTGGTCTCTATGCTGGGCATGGTGTTGTCCGCCAGGCGCGCCAGGTGCGATGCCGAATAGGCCAGTTCCAGGTCGCGAAAACGGGCTTTTTCTTCCAGCAGCTTTTGCGCTTCGCGCACGTTGCCGGTGAGGAAGACGCTCATCGCCAGGCGCAGGTTGTCGAGCAGGCGGGCATGCAGGTCGTTGATTTCCTGCGTGCCGGCGGCCGAGAAGCGGCGGCCTTTCTTGATCTTCTTTTCTTCGATGTCCTGCAGCACCCGCTCGATCAGGTCGCCGATCTGCTCCATGTTGATGGTGAAGCTGATGACTTCGGTCCAGCGCTGACCCTCCTTCTCGTCGAGCTCGGCCCGGGAGATCTTGGTCATGTAGTACTTGATGGCCGAATAGAGCTCATCGACGGTGTCATCGAGCTGGCGCAGTTCGGCCGACAGCTTGAGGTCGTCATTGATCACCACCTGGTGCATGCCGATCAGCATGGCTTCGACCACGTCGGCCTGGTGCAAGGCTTCGCGGGCGGCGCAGGAAATGGCCAGCGACGGCGTGGCCAGTGCGGAAGGGTCGAGGTGGCGCGGACGCAGCGGACTGCCTGCGCCGGGCTCGGGCTTGGGAATCAAGGCGATGACCCACTTGGCGACCATATCCGTCATGCCGATGAAGAACACCGTGTTGAATACGTTGAAGGCCAGATGGAACAGCACCACGTTGCGCGCGCCATCGCCCAGCAGGGGCTGGACATGGGTCATCCACAGGCCCACGCAAGGCACGGCCAGGGCCACGCCCATCATCTTGAACAGCAGGTTGCCCACGGTCACCTGGCGCACTTCGGAGCTGGACTTGGCCGTGGTCAGCACGGCGACCAGGCCGCTGCCCAGATTCGCGCCCAGCACCAGGCCCAGGGCCACATCCAGCGGCACGGCACCCGAGCTGGCCATGGCCGCGATCAGCAGCACGATGGCCAGGCTGGAGTAGGCCATCACGGCCAGCACCGCGCCCATGATCAGCTCCATGAAGATGTCGCTCGTCATCGAGCCCAGCAGGGTGCGGATCACGGCCGATTCGACCAGTGGCTCGGTGGCTTCGACCACCAGGCGCAGGGCCAGCAGCATCAGGCCCAGGCCGATCAGCACGCGGCCTATGCGCCCCGGCGTGCTGTCCTGTCTGGTGATGAACAGCACCACGCCGACAAAGATCATCAGCGGAGACAGCCAGGACAGGTCGGTGGCGAACAGCACCGCCATCATGGCCGTGCCGACGTCGGCACCGCGCATCACGGACAGGGCCGAAGGCAGAGTGATCAGACCCTGTCCGACGAAGGACGAGGTCATCAAGGAGGTAGCGGTGCTCGATTGCACCAGGGCAGTCACACCAATCCCCGAGAGCATCGCGGTGAAGCGGTTGCCCATGCTGTGGGCAAGCAGGTTGCGCAGATTCGCCCCGAAGACGCGCAAGATCCCGGTTCGAACCATGTGGGTGCCCCACACCAGCAGTGCGACGGCGGCCAAAAGGTTGAGTAAGTGTTTCATGGGCAGAACCAGACACTATAGCGCGATTGTTGTGCCTGTGCAACAAGAGTGAATGCTGCCATGCCCTGCTGCGCTGAGGGCGGGGGGCCAAGGGCACCCCCGCTAGTCTCTCAGGGCGCGCTTTTTTTCTTCATCCGTCGCAGCTCGTCGACGACCAGCAGCACGGCGCCTACGCTGATGGCCATGTCGGCCACATTGAAGGCCGGAAAGTGCGCGCTTCCCCAGTAGAAGTCGAGAAAATCGACCACATAGCCATGCATCAGGCGGTCGACCACGTTGCCGATGGCGCCGCCCAGAATGCTGGCCAGCGCAAAGCCCAGCAGGCGCTCGCCGCGGTGCGCATGCAACTGCCAGACGATGACCGCCGTGGCGATCACGCCGATGGCGGTGAACAGCCAGCGCTGCCAGCCGCTGGCGCCGGCCAGGAAGGAAAAGGCCGCCCCGGTGTTGTGCGCGCGCACGATGTTGAAGAAGCCCGTGATGGGCGTGCCATCACCGAGCTGGTAGACCTGCAGGATCCACTGCTTGCTGACCTGGTCGAGCACGATCAGCAGCAGCGCCCACAGCAGCCACGGCCAGATGGCCGCGCGCGTGGTGGGAAGCATGGGAGCGGCGGGGCGCATCAGGCGATAGCCCGGTCTTCACCGGCACCATGCAGGTTGCTGTCGCAGCGGCCGCACAGCGTCGGGTGGGCAGGGTTGACGCCCACGTCTTCGCGGTAATGCCAGCAGCGCTCGCACTTTTCATGCGTGCTCGGGCTCACGCTCGACTGCAGGGCCGAACCGGCCACCGCCTGCGCGGCCGAAGTGATGAAGACGAACTTCAGGTCGTCGCCCAGGCTGGCCAGCAAGGCCAGGTCCTCGGGCTCGGCCGTCAGCGTGACTTCGGCCTGCAGCGACGAGCCGACCTGGCCCGTGGTGCGCACGGCTTCGATGTCCTTGTTGACCAGATCGCGGATTTCGCGGATGCGCGCCCACTTGGCCAGCAGCGCCGCGTCGCCCGCGGGCAGGTCGCAGAACTTCTCCAGGAAAATGGTTTCGCTGTCGCCAAAGATCTTCCAGGCTTCCTCGGCCGTGAACGACAGGAAAGGCGCCATCCAGCGCAGCATGGCATGGGTGATCTGCCACAGCGCGGTCTGCGCCGAGCGGCGGGCCAGGCTCTTGGGCGCGCTGGTGTACAGGCGGTCCTTGAGCACGTCGAGGTAGAAACCGCCCAGGTCTTCCGAGCAGTACAGCTGCAGCTTGGCGACCGCCGGGTGGAATTCATAGACCTGGTAGTGGCCGAGGATTTCCGTCTGCAACTGGTGCGCGCGCGCCAGGGCGTAGCGGTCGATTTCGAGCATCTGCTCGAAAGGCACGCTGTCCTTGGCGGGATCGAAGTCGCTGACGTTGGCCAGCAGGAAGCGCAGCGTGTTGCGGATGCGGCGATAGGCATCGACCACGCGGGCCAGGATCTTGTCGTCGATGGCCAGGTCGCCCGAGTAATCGGTGGAAGCCACCCACAGGCGGATGATTTCCGCGCCCAGCTTGCTGGACACGTCCTGGGGCGCGACGGTGTTGCCCACCGACTTGCTCATCTTCTTGCCCTGGCCGTCGACGGTGAAGCCGTGGGTCAGCAGGCCGCGGTAGGGCGCGCGGCCGTAGATGGCCGAGGCCAGCAGCAGCGACGAGTGGAACCAGCCGCGGTGCTGGTCATGGCCTTCGAGGTACAGATCGGCTTCGGGGCCGCTGTCGTGGTGCATGGCGGGGTGGGTGCCGCGCATCACATGCCAGAAGGTCGAGCCCGAGTCGAACCAGACTTCGAGGATGTCGGTGCTCTTGGTGTACTGGGCGGCTTCCTCGGCGCCGAGGATTTCCTCGGTGCTCACGCGGCTCCAGGCCTCGATGCCGCCTTCTTCGATCATGGCCGCGGCCTGGTCGATGATTTCCATGGTGCGCGGATGCAGTTCACCCGAGTCCACGTGCAGGAAGAAGGGCAGGGGCACGCCCCAGCTGCGCTGGCGCGAGATGCACCAGTCGGGCCGGCCGGCGATCATGGCGCGCAGGCGCTCCTTGCCGTTCTCGGGGTAGAACTGGGTCTGCTCGATGGCGGCCAGCGCGGTTTCGCGCAGCGTGCCCGGGGCCTTGTCCTTGGTGAACACGCCTTCGCCTTCGTCCATGCGCACGAACCACTGGGCCGCGGCGCGGTAGATCACCGGCGTCTTGTGGCGCCAGCAATGCGGGTAGCTGTGGCTGATGGTCTGGCTGTCGAGCAGGCGACCGGCTTCGCGCAGCGTCTCGATGATGACCGGCGCGGCTTTCCAGATGTGCTGGCCCGCGAACAGCGGCAGTTCGGGCGCGTAGACGCCGTTGCCCTGCACGGGATTGAGGATGTCGTCGTAGGCCAGGCCGTTGGCCACGCAGGAGTTGAAGTCATCCACGCCGTAGGCGGGCGCCGAGTGCACGATACCCGTGCCGTCGTCGGCGGTCGCGTAGTCGGCGAGATACACCGGCGACAGGCGGTCGTAGCCGGCGTCGACGTCGGCCAGCGGATGGCGGAAGTTCAGGTGGTCGAGCTTTTCGCCCAGGGCCGTGGCAACGACATTGCCGGTCAGCGCCCAGCGCTCCAGGCACTTCTCCACCAGCGCGCTGGCGACGATCAGCAGGCCGCGCTCGGTGTCGACCAGGCTGTATTCCAGCGCGGGGTTGACGTTCAGCGCCTGGTTGGCGGGGATGGTCCAGGCGGTGGTGGTCCAGATGACGATGGCGGCGGGCTTGTCGATCCGGGCCAGACCGAAGGCCGCGGCGAGCTTCTCGGGCTCGGCCGTGGGGAACATCACGTCCAGCGTCTGGCTCTTCTTGTCGGCGTATTCGATTTCGAACTCGGCCAGCGACGAGCCGCAGTCGAAGCACCAGTACACAGGCTTGAGGCCGCGGTAGACATAGCCACGCTCCATGACCCGCTTCAAGGCGCGCAGTTCGGCGGCCTCGTTGGCGAAGTTCATGGTCTTGTAGGGGTTGTCCCAGTCGCCGAGCACGCCCAGGCGCTTGAAATCGGCCATTTGCTGGGCGATCTGCGCGGTGGCGAAAGCGCGGCTCTTGGCCTGCATTTCGTCACGCGGCAGGTTGCGGCCGTGCAGCTTTTCGATGGCATTCTCGATGGGCAGGCCGTGGCAGTCCCAGCCGGGCACGTAAAGCGCGTCAAAGCCTTCGAGCTGGCGGCTCTTGACGATCATGTCCTTGAGCACCTTGTTGACGGCGTGGCCGATGTGGATCTGGCCGTTGGCATACGGCGGGCCGTCGTGCAGGATGAACTTGGGCGCGCCGCAGCGGGCGTCACGCAGCTTCTTGTAGATGCCCTTGTCTTCCCATTCCTGGGTCCAGCCCGCTTCCCGCTTGGGCAGGTCGCCCCGCATCGGGAACGGGGTGTCGGGCATGTTCAGGGTGCTGCGGTATTGGTTAGCAGCGGGCGGAGTGTTTTTGGCTTGATCGGACATGGAAACCTTCAAAGCGAAGCATTGCCCGGGGAAGTGGCCCGGACATGGAAAGCGGGGCGGAAACGGAGCGCAGGCGACATGCCCGGCAGCGCAGAGTGCGCGTCAAATTCGGTCGCGCGTGGTCTGGCGACGGGTTTCGGTGTAAGTGGGTGCAGGCAGCGCGGAAAACAACGCGCGTGCGTCGTCGCAGTCCTTGGCGATACCCGCGGTCAGGGCTTGCAGACTGTCGTACTTCAGCTCGTCGTGCAGTTTATGCAGAAGTTCCACGCGGATGATTTTACCGTATGCCCCTTCAGCCCCGAGGTGGTCGGGCCAATCGAGGCAATGGGTTTCCAGCAGCACGCGTCCGCCATTGACGTCATTCGGGTCCAGCGAGGGGCGCACGCCCAGGTTGGCCACGCCGGGCACGGGCTGCTCGCCCAGGCCGTGGACCCGCACCGCAAAAATGCCGCTGGCCGCGGGCTTCCAGTGGGAAAAGCGCAGGTTGAGCGTGCGAAAGCCGTCACTGGCGCCGGCGCTGGACTCGGCCAGCTGGCGGCCGAGCTTGCGGCCGTGGACCACATGGCCGGAGATGGTGTAGGGGTGGCCCAGCAGGCGCGCGGCGGCCTCCATGTGGCCCGCGGCCAGGGCTTCGCGCACGGCCGAGCTGGACACGCGCAGGCCGTGGACTTCGTAGCTGTTCATGCGCGCGACATCGAAGCCGGCGCGCTGGCCGGCCGCGTCCAGCATGGCGTAGTCGCCCGCGCGCTTGGCGCCAAAGCGGAAATCATCACCCACCAGCACATAGCGTGCGCCCAGGCCCTGCACCAGCACTTCGTCGATGAAGGCCTGCGGCGACTGGCTGGCCAGCGCGTGGTTGAACGGCAACACCACCACCTGGTCGACGCCGCAGCGCTCCAGGTCCGTGAGCTTGTCGCGCAGCGTGCAGATGCGCGCCGGCGCCAGAGCGGGCTGGCTCAGCACCTGGGCGAAGTAATCGCGCGGATGGGGCTCGAAGGTCAGCACGCAGGTGGCCACGCCGCGCTGCCGGGCTTCGCCTGCGAGCAGGGACAGCATGGCCTGGTGGCCGCGGTGCACACCGTCGAAATTGCCAATCGTCAGGGCGCAGGCCGGTTCACGTCCGGAATGGTGGAAGCCACGAAAAATCTTCATCAATATGCTTTATTTTTGATAGCGACGTGCACATGCCCATCCAGCGCAGGCTACTGATTCTCAATGGAAAGAGAGTATATTGCCAGAGACTGGACGGCCCGGACCGCTTGCTAGGCTTGGGTAGGGCCGCTTTCCCTTTGGCGATGGTGATTGCAAAGGAGGCGTGCTGTGAAGGTGCTGAAATTGTCCGCCCAAGGGCTGCCACAGTCCTGGATCACGCTCGAGCAGGCGGTGCTGTACTACGCCTCCGATGCCGTGCGCTGGGAGTCGGGCGGCGCGATCGCCTGTTTTCACGGCGGCCACAATGCGCGCACCGGTCTGCAGTCGGTGATCCACGTCAACAGCATCATCGGTACGCGCGGCATGCCCGCGATCAACCCGCACGCACTCAAGCCCGGCCTCACCAACAGCAAGCTGTTCGCGCGCGACCGCTGCGTCTGCGCCTATTGCGGCCAGCTTTTTCCCGACAGCGATTTGACGCGCGAACACATACTGCCCCAGGCCGCGCGCGGCCAGGACCACTGGATGAACGTGGTCACGGCCTGCCGCCCCTGCAACCACCGCAAGGGCGCGCGCACGCCAGAGCAGGCGCGCATGCCGCTGCTCTACGCGCCCTATGTGCCCAGCCTGTGGGAAGACTTCATCTTGCGCAACCGCCGCATCCTGGCCGACCAGATGGAGTTTCTGACCGCGCATCTGCCCAAAACCTCGCGCATGCTGCTGGGGCATGAGGTGGATGCTGTGGTTTAGGTGTCGCGCTCTTCCTGTACCAGCGCCGCGGCGAAGTGCCGCGCGGGCGCGGGCAGGTCGGCAAAGCGGGTCGCATACAGATTGAGCGTGCGTTCGGCCCAGGCATCGGTCAGCGGCACGGCGTGCAATTCGCGCGTCTCGCCCAGCCGCTGGTACGCGCCTTCGGGCATCACGCCCACGCCCAGCCCGCATTCGATCATCCGGCACATGGCGCTCAGGCTGTCGACTTCGATGCGCTGGCGCAGCATGCGCCGGCCCGAGCGCGCCTGGCGGTCGAGCATTTCCTGGACGACGGAGCTGTCGCGCAGCCCGACCTGCGCATAGTCCAGCGCTTCTTCGTAGGCCAGTTGGGCATGGCGTGCCAGCGGATGGCTGCCCGGCATGATCAACACCATGCGCTCGCGCCGGTAGGGCATGGATTCCAGTCCCTCGGCTTCCTCGCAGGGGCTGCACACGCCCAGGTCGGCGATATGGTCGCGTACCGCGCGGGCCACATTGCGGCTCGTGGCCTGGCGCAGGTCGATGCGGATGTCGGGGTGGTGCTGCGCGAACAAGGCAATGTGTTCGGGCAGGAACTGCTCCACGGCCGAGGCATTGGCGCTGAGCCGCACCAGGCCGCGCACGCCGCGCGCGTATTCAATCAAATCGTCGCGCAGGTGTTCCACGCCCAGCAGGATGGCGCGCGCATGTTCGAGCAGCAATTCCCCGGCGGGCGTGGGGCGCACGCCGCGCGCGTGGCGCAGCAGCAGCGGCGTGCGTGCCAGCGATTCGAGTTCGGCGATGCGCTTGCTCACGGCCGAGGCCACCATGCCGCCATGCTCGGCGGCGCGCGCAATGCTGCCCCCCTCGCAGATCAGCACGAACAGGTCGAGCGAGGCGAGGTCTATCTGGCGCAGAAAGCTGCGTGAGGAGGTGAAGTCGGACATGGGCATGCGGCGCGAGCCATCGCGGTTGGGAACGGCTCGAGGAATTTTAGCCACTTCTGGTGAAGCGCCTAGGTTCTTACCATCGGCGTTTTGCCCACGGACACGCTCATGCTTCTTTCCGATTCCGACGCACCCCGCGTTGCCCAGGCCTTGGTGGGGCTGGGTGCAGTGCGCATCGCCTCGCACCAGCCATTTTTCTACACGTCCGGCTGGGCCAGTCCGGTCTATGTGGATGCGCAAGTGCTGATGTCGGATGTGGCGCTGCGCAGTTCCATCATGGACATCGCGGCGCGCTGCATGCAGCCCTTGATCGCCGCGCGCGGCATCAATGCCATCGTGGGCACGGAAAGCTCGGGCATTGCCTTTGCGGCATGGCTGGCCGAGCGGCTGGAGCTGCCCATGCTTTATCTGCGCAAGCGCCCCGTGGGCTGGGACATCACGGCCCAGCTCGAAGGCCGGCTGCCGGCCGACGCGAAAGTGCTGCTGGTCGACGATGTGACCACCGACGGCCGTTCCAAGGCCGGTACCGTGGCGGCCTTGCGCCGCGCGGGGCCGGTGGTGGAAGACGTGCTGGTGTTGCTTGACTATGCGCTCTACGCGCAGGAGGCCAGCACGCTGGCCGAGCATGGCCTGTCCTTGCACGCGCTGGCGACCTGGAAGCAGCTGCACCAGGCCTTGCTGGCCAGCGGTCAGCTGAGCAGCGCCCAAGAGGCCACGCTGGCCGACTTCACGGCGTCGCCCGTGGCCTGGTCGCTGCGCAACGGAGGGACCGGAGCATGATGGCCTGCACTACCGTGACCGAACCGCGCGCGCTGGCGCTGTCGCTGCTGGGCGAAATCCGCGAAGCCACGCGCGACGGCCTGGGCGTGACGCGCGAGAGCTATGGCGCGGGCGAAAACACCGCGCTGCGCATCCTCACCGAGCGCGCGCAAGAGCTGGATCTGCGCTGCGAGAGCGACCGCGCCGGCAACCTGTGGCTGAGCCTGCCCGAGGACGAGCGCGCTGCGCCGTTCCTGGTGATAGGCTCGCACGCCGATTCCGTGCCGCAGGGCGGAAATTTCGACGGCCTGGCCGGCATCGTTGCCGGCATCCTGATTTTGCTGGGCCTGCGCGGCCGCCATGAAGACGCTGCGCCGGTGCGCGTGCTGGCGCTGCGTGGCGAGGAAAGTGCCTGGTACGGCAAGGCCTATCTGGGCTCGCTGTCCCTGCTGGGCAAGCTGCCCGCGGCCACCCTGGCACGGCCCCGCCGCGATGGCGTGGATACCTTGAGCGAAGCCATGGTGCGCTGCGGCGCGGATGTGGCCGCCATCGCGCGCGGCGAGGCGCTGGTCGATACGGCGGATATTGCCGCCTACCTCGAAGTGCATATCGAGCAGGGACCGGTCATGGTCAACCGCGGCTGGCCCGTGGCATTGGTCACGGGCATCCGCGGCAATGTGCGCCACAACCTGATCCGCTGCATTGGCGAGTCCGGCCACTCGGGCGCCGTGCCGCGCTGGTTGCGCAAGGATGCGCTGCTGGCCGTGGCCGAGCTGCTGTCGCGCATGGACGAGCACTGGCGCGTGCTGCTGCAAATGGGCATGGACATGGTGATGACCACCGGCATCTGCTCCACTTCGGCGCAATCGCATGCGGTCTCGGTCATTCCGGGCGAAGTGGCGTTCAGCTTCGAAGTACGCAGCCAGGACACGCAGACGCTGGAGCGCTTCTACGCCTTGATGCGCGAGGAGTGCGCGGCCATCGAGCGCGCGCGCCATGTGCGCTTCGAGTTCGACGAGCGCCTGTTCACCGAACCGGCCACGATGGATGCCGGCTGGCTGCAGCGCCTGGAGGCCGCCGCCGTCCAAGGCGAGAAGCCAGAACGCATTGCCAGCGGCGCCGGCCATGATGCGGCGGTGTTTGCGAATGCCGGCGTGCCCTCGGCGATGGTCTTCATCCGCAACGAGAACGGCTCGCACAATCCCCATGAAGCCATGGACATCGACGATTTCCTCGCGGGAATCGAGCTGATGCAGCGGGCCATGACCTCCGCTTGAGAAGCGACGCGCGCAGGGGCCGATGGGGCGGTGCAGCCCCTGGTCCCTGCCGCGGATTCAGGGGCTTGTTGCATCCGGTAGCTGCGCAATCTGGCGGTCCTGCCACCGCGACAGGCCCCAGAGCGCGACGATCCCCCCCAGCAAGGCAAAGGCCATGTCCGATTGCGTGTCCCACGGATCGCCTTGGGTGCCGAGAAACTCGTCGGCGCCCTGGCCCAGGGCCAGCGCTGCGCCCCATTCGATCAGCTCGTAGCTGGCGCTGATGGCCAGGACGATGCAAATCACCACGAAGGCCAGCATTTTCTTGCCTTGCACATAGCCGCCGCGCACCAGGATTTCGCGCGCCACCAGGGCCGGCACGAAACCCTGGGTGAAGTGGCCTATCTTGTCGTAGGGGTTGCGTGACAGACCCAGCCAGGATTGCAGCTCGAAGCCAAAAGGCACCCTGGCATAGGAGTAAGTGCCGCCAATGATCAACACCAGCGCGTGCAAGCCTATGCAGGCGTAAAGCAGGGGCGTCAGCGGAAAACGCCTGCGCGTGTCCCAGAGAATCGGCAGGGCGATCAGCACCGGCGCGACTTCCAGCCACCAGGTGGTGCGGTCGAAGGGGTTGATCGCGGAGATCCCCAAGGCCAGCAGACAGAGCAAGCTCAGCCCTGACAAATGCTTCAAGGCAGAATTTTCCATTCCCATTGCGCTTCCTGTTTGGTCTGGCCACCGCGCGTTCTCTAACTATCGACGCAAGCATGGCCTTATGCTCTGCGCCGATAATGCGCGGCTGTGCAAAATTTCCGACGGCGTGAGCCTTGGAGATTGCATTCTAGTATCCGTTCTTTTTTTGACTGTCCCCTGCAATGATCGTCCGCGAGCGCCCGGCTGGTTTCCGGCTTTTTCTGGTTTTGCGGGGCTCGGTGCTGCAGCGCATCCGTCTGAGCCTGGCCATCAACACCCTGCTGGCCATTCTGGTGACCTTGGCGCACGGCAACCTGTTTTCCGTGAAGATCACGCTCACGCCGATTCCCTTCACGTTGATCGGCCTGCCGCTGGCGATTTTTCTGGGCTTTCGCAACAACACGGCCTACGACCGCTACTGGGAAGGCCGTAAACTGTGGGGCGAGCTGGTGATCCAGGCGCGTACCCTGGCACGCCAGTGCCTGGGCATGATCCATTTGCCCCTGCCGGTCGATTCGACCCAACGCGAGAGTGATGTGCGCGTGCGCATGATCCACCGCACGATTGCCTACGCCCACGCACTGCGCCTGCAATTGCGCGACCAGTCGGACAGCGCCGATGTGCAGCGCTGGGTCACGGCCCAGGAATGGGAAGTGCTGCGCCACAAGCCCGCTTCCAAGCGCGCCGATGCGCTGATGATGACCATGGGCCAGGAACTGGGCGACTGCGTGCGTCGCGGTGAAATCGATCCCTGCCTGGCTACGCGCTTCGACACCACCTTGACCGAAATGCTCGGCGCCGCCGCCTCGTGCGAGCGCATCCGCCACACGCCCATGCCGTTTTCCTATGCGCTGCTGCTGCACCGCACGGCGTACATGTATTGCTTCTTGCTGCCGTTCGGCCTGGTCGACATCACCGGCTTCATGACGCCGTTCGTCGTGGCCATCGTCGCCTATACCTTCTTCGGTCTGGACGCGCTGGGTGACGAGCTGGAAGAGCCGTTCGGCCTGGAAAGCAACGACTTGCCGCTGGACACCATTTGCCGCGGCATAGAGATCAGCCTGCTCGAGTCCTTGAACGACCCCAACGTGCCCGAGCCCCTCAAGCCCGTCAATTACCAGCTGACCTGAGGCAGCTGCTGCAGCCCACGCAACTGGCGCCCCCAGCAATGGGGCAGCGAGGAAGGGCCGCCCCGCACCGAGGCTGCCGTCCCCCTCCACCGAAGGTTGAGAGGGGGAAGACGCGAAGCGGCTCAGGGGGTGTTAAGAAAACACTCCGGCCGTGTCCTGCATATGGGCCGAGACTTCGCCCAGGTGGTGCAGGCTGTCGCCATAGCCCATTTCGATCTGGGTCAGGTGCTTGAAGTAGTGGCTGACGATGTATTCGTCGGTGACGCCGATGCCACCGTGCAATTGCACGGCCTGCTGGCCGACAAAACGCAGGGACTGGCCCAGCTGCACGCGGGCGCGGGATACGGCCAGGTGGCGTTCCGCGGCCGGGGCGTTGAGCTTGAGGCTGGCGTAATAGCTCATGGAGCGGGCCAGTTCCAGCTGCATCTTCATGTCGGCCACGCGGTGGCGCAGGGCCTGGAAGCTCGCGATCACCACGCCGAACTGCTTGCGCTGGTTCATGTAGTCGACCGTGATGGCCAGGGTCTGCTCCATCGCGCCCACGGCCTCGGCGCACAGCGCGGCGTTGGCCACGTCGGTGGCCAGGGTCAGCGCCGCCAGGCCATGCTGTGTCAGCAGCGTGGCCGGCGTATCCACGCACTGCAGTTCGGCGGCACGGCTGCCGTCCTGCGTGCCGTAGCCACGGGTGCTCAGGCCGCTGGCGCCGCGTTCCACCAGGAACAGCGCGATCTGTCCGTCCAGCTGGGCAGGCACCAGGAAGGCATCGGCCTGGTCGCCCACGGGCACCAGGCTTTTGAGCGCGTTGAGTGCATAGCCGCTGCCGGTCTTGGCGGCCGTGGCGCTGCAGACATCCAGCCGGTAGCGCGCCTTGCGCTCCTGATGGGCGAGCACGACCAGCGCTTCGCCGCTGGCCACGCGCGGCAGCCACTGTGCCTGCTCGGCGGCGGGAGCGTACTGGCTGAACACGGCGCTGGCGACCACGGCCTGGGTCAGGGGCTCGAGCACAATGCCCCGGCCCAGCTCTTCCATGGCGACCATGACGTCGATGGGGCCGAAGCCCATGCCGCCATGGGCTTCGGGCACGGCCAGGGCCGTGAGGCCCAGCTCGGCCAGTTCGGTATAGGCGGCGCGTGAAAAACCGCCTTCGGCCACGATCTGGCGACGGCGCTCAAACGTATAGGCCTTGCTCACCCAGCGGCGCACTGCCTCGCGCAATTGCTGCTGGTCTTCGGAAAAGTTGAAATCCATGATGTCTCCTCAACCAAAAACAGTTTGTGCAACGATGTTGCGCTGCACTTCATTGCTGCCGCCGTAGATGGTGGTCTTGCGCATGTTGAAGTAAGTCGAAGCCAGAGGTGCGTTGGCTACCTCGCCGCCGGGGAAGCCGCCGAGCGCGCCCGCGCTCTGGTCGCCTTGCCAGCCGGCTTCCATGGCTTCCTCGATGAAGGGCAGGCTGAACGGGCCCGCGGCCAGCATCATCAGCTCGCTGTAGCGCTGCTGGATTTCGCTGCCCTTGATCTTCAGCAGGCCGGCGATGTCCAGCGGGTTCTTGCCTGAGGTTTCGGCCGACAGCACGCGCAAGACCATCATTTCCAGCGCGATCACATCGACTTCGAGCAGCGCGATCTGGTCGCGAAAGCGCTGGTCTTCCCAGACGCCTTCGGCCTTGGCGATGCGCTTGAGGCGTTCGAGTTCGCGCTTGGCGCGGTTCACGTCGGCGATATTGGTGCGCTCATGCGACAGCAGGTGCTTGGCATAGGTCCAGCCCTGGTTTTCTTCGCCAATCAGGTTCTCCGCGGGGACTTTCACGTTGTCGAAGAACACTTCGTTGACTTCGCTTTCGCCGTCCAGCAGCTTGATCGGGCGCACGGTGACGCCTGGCGACTTCATGTCGATCAGCAAAAAGGAGATGCCGGTCTGTGG
This sequence comes from Acidovorax bellezanensis, assembly GCF_025421555.1. NCBI lineage: Bacteria > Pseudomonadati > Pseudomonadota > Betaproteobacteria > Burkholderiales > Comamonadaceae > Acidovorax > Acidovorax bellezanensis. Next base: position 566,241 of record NZ_JAODYH010000001.1, on the reverse strand, counting down.
CTTGCCTTCGGTGCTGGTGCGCACCAGGCAGAAAATCCATTCGCCGTACTGGCCCAGGGTGGTCCAGGTCTTCTGGCCGTTGACCAGGTAGTGGTCACCCTGGCGCTCGGCGCGGGTCTTGACCGAAGCCAGGTCAGAGCCCGAACCCGGCTCGCTATAACCCTGGCTCCACCAGACTTCACCGCTGGCGATGCCGGGCAGAAAGCGCTTTTGCTGCTCGGGCGTGCCGAAGGCCATGATCACGGGCGCGACCATCACGGGGCCGAAAGGAATCACGCGCGGCGCGCAGGCGCGTGCGCATTCTTCTTCAAACAGGTGTTTTTGCACCGAGCTCCAGCCCGGGCCGCCAAAGGCCTTGGGCCAGCCGTGGCCCAGCCAGCCGCGGCTGCCCAGAATCTTGGCCCAGCGCTGCAGGTCGTCGCGCGACAGGCGCAATGCATTGCGCACTTTGTGCGCGATGTCCTCGGGAAGATGGCTGCGGACCCAGGCGCGAACTTCTTCGCGAAAGGCCTGCTCTTCGGGGGTAAATGCGAGATCCATGCTCGTGTCTCCTGAGTTATCAGGTTTTATAGCACGAACGTGCTTTTTTGAGCTGTCCGACGGGGGACACCTGGCCTGTCAGTCGGCAGGCGCTGCGTTGTCCGGTGCGAGATCCACGCCCAACTGCTGGCACAGCGCATCGAGCCTGGCCTGCAACTGCTGCACCTGGGATTCGAGCGCGGCGATGCGTTGCTCGGCACCGCTGCTGCTGGCGCGCGGGGCAAAAGCGCTGCCGCCCACGGGCAAGGCCGAGATGTCCACCGGTCCGCACAGCAACGTAGCCCAGCGCGGCTCGCGCGCGCCGGGAGCGCGCGGCAGCAGGACCACCAGCGGCCCGCCTTTTTCTTCGCTGCGCTCCTGCAGCTCGTCCAGAAACGCTTCGACCGAGGAAATGTCGGCAAAGCGGTGCCAGCGTTCGGCGTTCAGGCGCAGTTCGCCCGCGGTCTGGGGGCCGCGCAGCAGCAGCAGCGCCAGCAGCACGGCCGACTGCTCGGGCACGCCCACGCCGCGCGGGAAATTGTGTTCCCAGCGCTGGGTGCGGCTGCCGCTGACGGGCGAGACCAGGCTGCGCAACAGCAGTCCGTCCAGCGCCTCCTGGGCATCGCTCTCGCTGATCTCCATCACCGGCTCGCGGCTGCTTTTCTGGTTGCAGCCATTGAGCAAGGTGTTGAGCGACAGCGGATAGCTGTCCGGCACCGTGCGCGCTTTTTCCATCAGCGTGGCAAGCACACGGGCCTGGACGGGATTCAGGGGAGTGGAGCGTGGGTCAAAGGGCATGGATGAGACAATCGGTGGCAATGAAAAACATCGTGATTTTGATCTCTGGCGGTGGCTCCAACATGGCGGCCATCGTGCAGGCGGCCCAGCAACAGGACTGGGCCGGAACTTTGAATGCGCGCGTCGCCGCCGTGGTCAGCAACAAGGCCGAGGCCAAAGGCCTGGAATTTGCCCGCCAGCAAGGCATCGCCACGGCCGTGCTGGACCACAAGGCCTTTGCCAGCCGCGAAGCTTTCGACGCCCAGCTGATGGCCGTCATAGACCAATACCAGCCCGCGCTGGTGGTGCTGGCCGGCTTCATGCGCATCCTGACTCCGGCGTTCGTAGGCCATTATGCGGGTCGGCTGGTCAATATCCATCCTTCGCTGCTGCCGGCCTTTACCGGTCTGCACACGCACCAGCGGGCGATAGATGCCGGCTGCAAGTTCGCGGGCACCACCGTGCACCAGGTGACGGCCGAACTCGATGTCGGCCCCATCCTGGAGCAGGCGGTGGTGCCGGTGCTGCCAGACGACACGGCCCAGACGCTGGCCGCGCGCGTGCTGGTGCAGGAACATGTTATCTATCCGCTGGCTGTAGCCAATTGGTTGAAAAGCCAGGCCTGAAGGCTCACTGCCGGGCGGCTTGCTCGGCTTCGGGCGAATAGTCACCCAGGCGTGCGAAGCGCGGCTGGCGCAGGCCGTCGATCTCCACGCTTTCCTGGAACATGGCCGCGGGTCGTACCCACAGGCCGCGTTCGCCGTACAGCGCGCGGTACAGCGTCATGGGCTCCAGGGTTTCGCTGTGGCGGACCATGTCCAGCACCTGGTACAGGCCGCCCTTGTAGTGGCGGTACAGGCCCGGGGGCGTGGGTTGCAGGGGAGACAGATCGGTGTCGGTAGGCATGTGAGAAAGAGAAAAAAGCACAAAAGAAGGGCAGGATAGCCGCGTCCGCGGGTGCGCGCAGATGCCAGCGAAGGCAGGGGGAACTCCGCAAATGGGACAATCGCCCCCATGCATCCCAACGCCCTCCTTGATGCTTGCTCCGAACTGGTCAAGCGCACCCTGACATTTGAACACCCGGCCGATGCCGTGGTGTCCCGCTTTTTCCGTGAAAACCGCGGCCTGGGCCAGCGCGAGCGCGCCGCCCTGGCGGAAACGGCTTACACCGTGCTGCGCAAGAAATTGCTGTTCGAAAGCCTTGCGCGTTCGGGCAGCGGTCCGCGCGAGCGCCGCCTGGCGATCCTGGGCTATCACGGCCCGCGCGACTTTCTCAAATCCGCGCTGAACGACCAGGAACTCGCCTGGCTTGAGCAATGCGATGCGATCAAGCCCGAAGACCTGATGGAGCCCCATAGGCACAACCTGCCCGCGTGGCTGGTCGAGCCGCTCAAGGCCCAGCTGGGCGACGGCTTCTGGCCGCTGGCGAACAGCATGGAGCAGACCGCTCCGCTGGATCTGCGCGTCAACGCCTTGAAAGACAAGCGCTCCGATGTGCAAAAAGAGCTGACCAAGGCCGGCATCCGTTCCGTGCCCACGCCGTTTTCCCCTTGGGGTCTGCGCGTTGACGGCAAGCCTGCGCTGACCCGCTACGACGCGTTCATGCGCGGCGCCATCGAAGTGCAGGATGAAGGCTCGCAACTGCTGGCCCTGCTGGTCGACGCCAAGCGCGGCGAAATGGTGGTGGACTTTTGCGCCGGTGCCGGCGGCAAGACCCTGGCCCTGGGCGCGAGCATGCGCAGCACCGGACGACTGTATGCGTTTGACGTGTCGGGCCATCGCCTGGAAGCGCTCAAGCCACGCCTGGCGCGCAGCGGACTGTCGAACGTGCACCCCGCAGCCATCGCCCACGAGCGCGATGAGCGCGTCAAGCGCCTGTCGGGCAAGATCGACCGCGTGCTGGTCGACGCCCCTTGTTCGGGACTGGGCACTTTGCGCCGCAACCCCGACCTCAAGTGGCGTCTGTCGGAAGAAGCGATTGTCGAGCTCACGGCCAAGCAGACCGCCATTCTCGACAGCGCGGCCCGCCTGGTGAAGGCGGGCGGACGCCTGGTCTATGCGACCTGCTCCATCCTGCCCGAGGAAAACGAAGCGATTGCCGAAGCTTTCAGCGCGGCCCATCCCGACTTCGAGCCGCTGGATGCCGCCGAACTGCTGGAACAGCTCAAGGTCGCAGCGGCGAGCAGCCTGTGCAGCGGCGGCGAGTCGGGTGGTCGCTACCTGCGCATGTGGCCCCACCTGCACCAGACCGACGGTTTCTTCGCCGCCGTCTGGGTCAAGAAGCAGTCATAAGGTCCGAGTTGCCTGTAAGTGCAGGTAATCATCCTGCATCTTCCAGGTATCCCGCCCTAAAATGAAACACCGCTTTTTCAGGCGGTGTTTCTCTTTGAGGTGGCCATGTGGTATCCCGATAGCGCTTTATGGACTGCAGCTTTGGAGTGGCTTGGCCACGGACTGTTGCGGCTTTCCTGGTGGCAACTGGCGCTGGTGGCGCTGGTCACCACCCACCTGACCATTGTCGGCGTGACGGTCTTCCTGCACCGTTGCCAGACCCACCGCGCGCTGGAGCTGGGCCCGGTGCCTGCGCATTTCTTCCGTTTCTGGCTGTGGCTGTCCACGGGCATGGTGACGCGGGAGTGGGTCGCCATCCACCGCAAGCACCACGCCAAGTGTGAAACACCCGATGACCCGCACAGCCCGCAGCAGCGCGGCCTGCGCACCGTGCTGTGGCGTGGCGCCGAGCTGTACCGCGCGGAATCGGCGAATGCCGAGACCCTGCGTGTCTATGGCCAGGGCACACCCGACGACTGGTTGGAGCGCAGGCTGTACAGCCGTTTCCCGGGCTTGGGCATCTCCCTGTTGCTGATCTTCAACCTGGTGCTGTTCGGCGCCGCAGGCCTGGCCCTCTGGGCCGTGCAAATGGCCTGGATTCCTTTCTGGGCTGCGGGCGTGGTCAACGGCATCGGCCACTACTGGGGTTATCGCAATTTCGAAGTCCAGGACGCGAGCCGCAATCTCTCGCCCTGGGGCCTGATCATCGGCGGCGAAGAGCTGCACAACAACCACCACACCTATCCGACGGCTGCCAAGTTCTCGGTCAAGCGCTATGAATTCGATATCGGCTGGGGCTATATCTGGCTGTTGCAGCGCCTGGGCTGGGCCCGGGTCAAGCGGCTGGCGCCGCGCTGGCAGCAGGGCGAAGTGCGGGCGCAAGCCGATGAGGCCACGCTGCAGGCCTTGATTGCCAACCGCTACGAAGTCATGGCGCGCTACGCGGGCGAGTTGCGCGCGGCCTGCCGTGACGAAGTCCAGCGTCTGAAGGCGCGCCGTGCGGCGCGTGAGGAAGTGTTCCTGTTGCAGGCGGTGCGGCGCTGGCTGGTGCGCGACCAGGAGCGGCTGCCCCAGCGCGCGCGCTCGCAGATTGCCCAGGTGCGCGCCGCCCATCCGGTCATCGACCAGATGCTGACCATGCGCGAGGAGTTGCGCCAGCTGTGGCTCAACACATCGCACAGCCGCGAGCAGCTCACGGCCGATCTGCAGGCCTGGTGCCGCAAGGCCGAAGCCAGCGGAATTCAGGCCTTGAAGGAGTTTTCCATGGCGCTGCGCGCCGTGCGTCCGTAGGTCAAGGGGAGGTCACCAGGCCCTGGCCGATATCGGCCTCATCGGTATTGGCGACGAACACATCCTTGCGCGCATTGGAGATCAGCCGTGCGGCCACGTTCCGGGCCGTGGGCTGGATGCCGGCCTGGCGCAGGAACTGCCACCACAGGGCCGCGACGCCCGCCACGTGGGGGCAGGCCATGCTGGTGCCGCTGATGGTGCGCAGGCCGCCGCCCGGCCAGGCCGAAGTGATGTCCACGCCGGGCGCTGCCAGCCGGGCCTGGATGTTGGAGAAGTCGGCCACCTCGTATTTGTGGTCGGTGCGGCCGACGGCGGCCACCGAGATGACGTCATTGGCGGCGGCCGGCAGCGAGGTGGCGATGCGGTATTCGCGCCGGATGGCGCGCCGGCTTTCGTTGCCGGCCGCGGCGATCACCAGCGGCGCCACGCCAAAGGCTGCCTGGGCCCTGAGCACGGCCATGATGGCGTCGAACATGCGCAGATTGCCGCCGTAGGCTTCGAGCGCCGTGGACGTGGCCAGGTCCAGCGGCCAGCCGTCGGCCGTGAGGCGGGAGACCATTCCCGGGAAATCGAAACCCAGCGACATGGAGATGATGTCGGCGCGCTCTTCCATGGCCCAGTTGAGGGCGTGAAAAATCATCTCGGACTGGCCCGCCCCATCATCGCCCAGCACCTTGCCTATCAGTGCCCGGCTCACGCCGCGCGCAATGCCCACGCGCTGCTGCGCTTCATCGCGGCCAAAGATGGTGCCGGCACAGTGCGTGCCATGGCCGTGGCGATCGCCGTTGCCGTGGTCGCTGAAGTCCTTTTCGATCAAGGTCATGCCCGCAAACGCCGGGTGATCGCGGTCGATGCCCGTGTCGAGCACGGCCACCGTGACGCCGGAGCCGTCATATTGGCTTCTGTCCGCCCGGACGGCCTTGATGCCCCAGTTGGCGGCCGGCAGCACCATCAGTTGCTCCACCGGTTTGGATTCCACAGGGCTGATCAGACGTGTGGGCATGGTGGGCACGACCAGTTGCACCTGGGGGTCGGACTTGAGTTCGGCGACCATATGTTCGGGCAGCGTGTCGGTGGAAATGGCTGGGAGCACTTTTTCCAGGGAAAGCACCCCGGTGTCCAGATCGCGCTTGCCTATGGGCCGCTGGTAGATGTATTTCAGGATGATGTAGCGTCTCATCTGCACTCCGAAGGTACTCGACAAACGCATGGATTCCATGCATCGCTGATTTTTTCAGATGCAGAGACAGTGTGCACTTACTGCTGTATTGTTGCAACAAAATCAAGGATCAGGGCAGCATCCTTGATTTTTTCTCCAGATCGGGAATGCTGCGGGCACAAAAAAAGGGACACCGAGGTGTCCCTTTTGTCAGCGCGAGCTTCTGTTGCCGAAGTGGCAAGCAGACTCGTCAGCGCTTACTTGAGCTTCATTTCCTTGTACTCGACATGCTTGCGAGCCTTGGGGTCGAACTTCATGATCAACATCTTTTCAGGCATTGTCTTTTTGTTCTTGGTGGTGGTGTAGAAGTGACCGGTACCCGCAGTGGATTCCAGCTTGATCTTGTCGCGTCCGCCTTTAGATGCCATGGTATTTCTCCTTCAGGGAATTAGGCTTGGCCACGAGCACGCAGGTCTGCGAGCACGGAGTCGATACCGTTCTTGTCGATCAGACGCAGAGCGGCGCCGGAAACGCGCAGGCGCACCCAACGGTTCTCGGTTTCCACCCAGAAACGACGGTATTGCAGGTTAGGCAAGAAACGACGCTTGGTCTTGTTGTTGGCGTGGGAAACATTGTTTCCCACCATGGGCTTCTTGCCCGTTACATCACATACGCGTGCCATGAGGACACTCCGATAGTTTTAACAGCCATAGACACCGAAACACTGCAGAGCAGCTTGTGCCTATGACCTCACCTCGCCAGAATTCGGGTGGCGGTAACCCGTGCTGGAACTCCCGGCAAGCCGGTGCACAACCCTTGCGGGGAGGCGCTCAAATTCAGCAAAGCCTGCGATTATAGGGAAGGCTGGAAAAACCTTATTCCTGTTCAAGAAAACGCTGGGCATCGAGCGCGGCCATGCAGCCCGTGCCGGCGCTGGTGATGGCCTGGCGGTAGACATGGTCCTGCACGTCGCCGGCGGCGAACACGCCGGGCACGCTGGTCTGCGTGGCAAAGCCCTTGAGGCCGCCCTGGGTCACGATGTAGCCGTTTTCCATTTCCAGCTGGCCCTGGAAGATCTCGGTGTTGGGCGAGTGGCCGATGGCGATGAAGCAGCCTTGCAGGGCGATGTCTTCGGTGTGGCCGTCCTGCGTGCTCTTGAGGCGGATGCCGTTCACGCCCGACTGGTCGCCCAGCACTTCGTCCAGCGTGAAATGGGTCTTGAGTTCGATCTTGCCGGTCTTGACCTTCTCGTGCAGCTTGTCCACCAGGATGGGCTCGGCCTTGAACTTGTCGCGGCGGTGCACCAGCGTGACCTTGCTGGCGATGTTGGACAGGTACAGGGCTTCTTCGACGGCGGTGTTGCCGCCGCCGACCACGCAGACCGGCTGGTCGCGGTAGAAGAAGCCGTCGCAGGTGGCGCAGCCCGAGACGCCGCGGCCCATGAAGGCCTGTTCGGAAGGCAGGCCCAGGTATTTGGCGGAGGCGCCGGTGGCGATGATCAGCGCGTCACAGGTGTAGGTGCCGGAGTCGCCGGTCAGCGTGAACGGGCGCTTGCTGAAATCCACTTTGTTGATGTGGTCGAAAACGATTTGCGTCTGGAAGCGCTCGGCATGCTCCTGGAAGCGCTGCATCAGTTCGGGTCCTTGCACGCCCATCACATCGGCGGGCCAGTTGTCCACGTCGGTCGTCGTCATCAGTTGGCCGCCTTGGGCCATGCCGGTCACCAGCAGGGGCTTGAGGTTCGCGCGGGCGGCATAGATGGCTGCGGAATAGCCGGCAGGGCCGGAACCGAGGATCAGAACGTGGGCGTGTTGGGTAGTAGACATGGATGCAATCACGAAAAGGCATGCCGACAGCGGGCATGCGGAGGTTCATCAATAGGACGGATAGATGGAGTATCCCTTGCGCACAGGGTTCCCGTCCTGGCAGGCGATCAATCACCGACATTGTAAAAAATCATCAAGCCACTGCATTCGGGAACGTCTTGTTGCAAGTGTGTGGCCGCTGGGCGACGGCCATTTCCTGTGCGCAGGCGGGCGGTGCGGTAAGCTCCCGCCTGCGTATGACTTACTCATTGAATGCCCTGAATTCTTCGGGCAAATCAGCCCCCCGTGCCGGACTGGCCCGCTTTGGCCACGAAGTCAGCCTCATTGTGGGGCTGTTGGCGCTGGTGTTTCTGCTGCTGGCCCTGCTGAGCTACTCGCCGCAGGACGCAGCCTGGTCGACTTCGGGCTCGGTCCAGGGACCCTGGGTGAACAACTGGGTCGGGCGCTCGGGCGCCTGGCTGGCGGACACCAGTTACTTCGGCTTTGGTTTTTCCGTCTGGTGGCTGGTGCTGGCCGCGGTCATGAACTGGCTGGGCTCGCTGTTGCGCTGGACGCGTGGCGGCGTGGAGCCGGCCGAGCCGCTGTGGCGCCGGCGCGTTCGTTTCTGGGGCGGCCTGGCGCTGTTGGTGTTGGCCAGCACGGCGCTGGAATGGTCGCGCATGTACCGTTTTGAATCCCTGCTGCCCGGCCACGCCGGCGGCGTGGTGGGCTATCTGTGCGGGCTCCATGGCATGCAGTGGCTGGGCTTTACCGGCTCGGCCCTGGCCGGAATTGTGCTGCTGGTGCTGGGCGCGTCGCTGGTGTTCGGCTTTTCCTGGGGGCAGCTCGCAGAGCGCCTGGGCGGACGCATCGATTCCATGGTCCGCGTCAGCCGGGCCCAGCGCGAAAAGGCCAAGGATGTGGCCGTGGGCCGCAAGGCCGCCCGGGCCCGTGAAGAGGACGTGGAAGAAGAGCGCACGGAAAGCGTGGAAAGTCATCCCAAGCCCGTGAAGATCATCGAGCCGGTGTTCGAGTCGGCGGCCGCTCCCAGCGAGCGCGTGATCAAGGAAAAGCAAAAACCCCTGTTCCACGAACTGCCCGACACCAAGCTGCCGCAGGTCGATCTGCTCGACGCCGCGCTGCAGCGCCAGGAAACCGTCTCGGCCGACACGCTGGAAATGACCAGCCGGATGATCGAGAAGAAGCTCAAGGATTTCGGCGTGGAAGTGCGGGTCGTGGCGGCCATGCCCGGCCCGGTGATCACGCGCTACGAAATCGAGCCCGCGACCGGCGTCAAGGGCTCGCAGGTGGTGGGCCTGGGCAAGGACCTGGCGCGCTCGCTGTCGCTGGTGTCGGTGCGGGTGGTGGAAACCATCCCCGGCAAGAATTTCATGGCGCTGGAGCTGCCCAATGCCAAGCGCCAGTCCATCCGCCTGTCCGAAGTGCTGGGCTCCAAGGTCTACAACGACGCCAAGAGCATGCTGACCATGGGTCTGGGCAAGGACATCGTGGGCAACCCCGTGGTCGCCGACCTGGCCAAGATGCCGCACGTGCTGGTGGCCGGCACCACCGGCTCGGGCAAGTCGGTGGGCATCAACGCCATGATCCTGTCGCTGCTCTACAAGGCCGAAGCGCGGGATGTGCGATTGCTGATGATCGACCCCAAGATGCTGGAAATGTCGGTCTACGAAGGCATTCCCCATCTGCTGTGCCCGGTGGTCACCGACATGAAGCAGGCGGCCAACGGCCTGACCTGGTGCGTGGCCGAGATGGAGCGCCGCTACAAGCTGATGAGCAAGCTGGGCGTGCGCAACCTCGCGGGCTACAACGCAAAAATCGATGAAGCCAAGGCCAAGGAAAGCTTCATCTACAACCCTTTCAGCCTGACGCCAGAATCGCCCGAGCCGCTTGATCGCCTGCCGCACATCGTCATCGTGATCGACGAGCTGGCCGACTTGATGATGGTCGTAGGCAAGAAGATCGAAGAGCTGATCGCGCGCCTGGCGCAAAAGGCACGGGCCGCGGGCATCCACCTGATCCTGGCTACCCAGCGCCCCAGCGTGGACGTGATCACCGGCCTGATCAAGGCCAACATCCCGACCCGGATTGCTTTCCAGGTCAGCAGCAAGATCGACAGCCGCACCGTGCTCGACCAGATGGGCGCCGAAGCCTTGCTGGGCATGGGGGACATGCTTTACATGGCCAGCGGTACCGGCCTGCCCATTCGTGTGCACGGCGCCTTTGTCAGCGACGAAGAGGTGCACCGGGTCGTCAGCTACCTCAAGGAACAGGGCGAGCCGGACTACATCGAAGGCGTGCTCGAAGGCGGCACCGTGGATGGAGATGGCGAAGTCGGTGGCGAGGGGGGTGAAAACGGCGAAAAAGACCCCATGTACGACCAAGCAGTGGAAGTGGTCCTCAAGGACCGCAAGGCCAGCATCTCGTATGTGCAACGCAAGCTGCGCATTGGTTACAACCGCTCGGCGCGTTTGCTGGAAGATATGGAAAAAGCCGGTCTGGTCAGTTCGCTGACGACCAGCGGACAGCGCGAAGTGCTGGTGCCCGCACGCAATGAGTAAGCCTGTGGGCTGGCAACACCCCCGGATGGAGAGTCTATGAAGCGATTAGTGACGAGTATTTTGTTGGCCGCCTGTGCCCAACTGGCCAGCGCCGACGGGCTCAAAAGCCTGGAAGCTTTCATGCAGGGCGCGCAAGCCGGCCGGGCCGAATTCACCCAGACCGTGACGTTGCCGGGCAAGGACGGCCAGGCCGCGCGCAGCAAGACATCGAGCGGCGAGTTCGCCTTCCAGCGCCCGGGGCGCTTCAAGTTCGAGTACCGCAAGCCTTTCGAGCAGTTGATCGTGGCCGACGGCAAGACGCTGTGGCTGTACGACGCCGACCTGAACCAGGTCACCCGCCGTCCGCAGGCCCAGGTGCTGGATGCCACGCCCGCGGCAATCCTGGCATCGGCCGCCAATGTGCAGGCGCTGCGCGCCGACTTCGATCTGCAGTCCGCGCCTGACCAGGACGGCATGCAGTGGGTGCTGGCCTTGCCCAAGGCCAAGGACGGCCAGCTGCAAAGCGTGCGCGTGGGCTTTGCCGGCGATCAACTGGCGGCCATCGACATGCTCGATAGCTTCGGCCAGCGCTCGCTGATCCGCTTCACCGGCCTGAAAACCAGTGCCAGCCTGCCGGCGGAGATGTTCAAATTTGTAGCCCCCAAGGGCGCCGACGTGCTCGCGCCCTGAACAGCGCCTGACTTCCTCAATGAAAAAGCCTTGCAGCGGTGACGTTGCAAGGCTTTTTTTGTTGCGGCGGCTTCAGGCGCGCACGGGCTGCAGGCGGTCGAGCAGGGCGCAGGCCAGCAGGGTGGCCGCCACGGGCAGCAGCCAGCCCAGTCCCATGGCGGCGCCGGGCAGTTGCAGCAGCCAGGCCGAGGTCCAGCCGGTCGGATGGATGGAGTGGGCGGCGTTGAGCAGGCCGAAGACCAGCGCGACCAGCATCACCGGCATGAACACGCGCGGTGCCGACTTCCACTGGGACGACAGCAGGCTCATCGCGACCAGGGCAATGGCCATGGGGTAGATGGCTTCAAGCACCGGCACGGCCACGACGATCAACTGCTCCAGGCCCTGGTTGGAGATCAGCATGCTGACCAGGCTCAGGATCACCACCATGGTGCGGTAGGAGATGCCGGGCACGATGCGGCTGAAGTAGACGCTGCAAGCGCTGACCAGGCCCACGCCCGTGGTCAGGCAGGCCAGCAGGATGACGCCGGCCAGCAGCAGGCTGCCCGGAGCGCCGAAAGTGTGCTGCACGTAGGTGGTCAGGACTTGCACGCCGGTGGTGGCGTCCGGCACCATGGAGCCGCTGTGCGCGCCCAGATACATCAGCGAGACATAGACCAGGCCCAGGCCGATGGCGGCGATCACGCCGGCAATCACCGCATAGCGGGTCTGCAGGCGGGCGTCCGTGATGCCGGTGTCCTTGATGGCGGTGACGATCACGATGCCGAACACCAGTGCACCCAGCGCATCCATGGTCTGGTAGCCCTGGACAAAGCCAGCGGCCAGTGCGGCGGGCGACGAAGGAGCGGCGCTGGCCAGCAGGCTGCCGGCCGGCAGCACAAAGGCCGCGCCGCCCAGCACCACCAGTGCGAGGATCAGCACCGGCGTGATGAGCTTGCCTATGGTGTCGATCAACTTGCCCGGGTACAGCGCCAGCAGCATGACCAGTCCGAAATAGACCGCGGAGTAAGCCAGCAACGCGCCCGAGCCATGGCCGGTGAACGGCGCCACGCCCATCTCGAACGAGACGGTGGCGGTACGCGGCGTGGCGAACAGCGGGCCTATGGTCAGGTAGACGGCGACGCCCAGCAGCAGGCCGGCGATGCGGCCCATGGGGGCGGTGATGGCATCGATGCCGCCACCCACGCGCGCCAGCGCCACTACGGTCAGCAGCGGCAGTCCCACGCCGGTGAGCAGGAAGCCCAGGGCTGCGCTCCAGAGGTGCTCGCCCGCGGCCAGGCCGACCATGGGGGGGAAGATGATGTTGCCAGCGCCGAGAAATAGCGCAAAAGTCATGAAGCCTAGGGCGATCAGATCGCGCGTTTGGAGGGTCTGCATAGATCGGGAAAGGGAAGTGGGCCCGGGCCGGCCGTGGGTGGTGTGCGACGGGCCTGGGCGGCGCGCGCTGGCGAAGCAGCGCAGCGCGGGTGTACGTGAAAGGGGCGAATTTTAGGGGGATGCCGCGCGGGACGTTGTAAGCAAGGTCTCACGCCCGGTGTAGGGTTTGCGGCCTGGGCTCTGGGCGGCGGGCGCAAATCCGCGGGAATTGGCTGCAGACCGCGCACGGTTTGGGGGCATCGCCACGGGTTTGCGCGCCGGGGCCGCGCCAAGCGGCTAAGCTTTGCAGTGCGCCCTGTTGGCGCTTACCCGACTGCCATGGTCCACGCTGCTGCTTCCAAAATCACTCTTTCCCACCAACAACCCCTGGCCGAGCGGCTGCGTCCGCGCACGCTGGGCGAAGTCATAGGCCAGCAGCATGTGCTCGGGCCTGGCATGCCGCTGCGCCTGGCATTCGAGTCGGGCCGTCCGCACAGCTGCATTCTCTGGGGGCCGCCCGGCGTGGGCAAGACCACCATCGCGCGGCTCATGGCCGATGCCTTCGATGCGCAGTTCATTTCCATCAGCGCCGTGCTGGGCGGGGTCAAGGACATCCGCGAAGCCGTCGAACAGGCGCAGATCGCGCGTGACGGGCTGATGCAGCAGCGCACCATCGTGTTCGTCGATGAAGTGCACCGTTTCAACAAGAGTCAGCAGGATGCCTTCCTGCCGCATGTGGAAAGCGGCCTGTTCACGTTCATCGGCGCGACCACCGAAAACCCCTCGTTCGAAGTCAACTCGGCGCTGCTGTCGCGCGCCGCGGTGTATGTGCTGCAGCCGCTGAACACCGAGGACCTCAAGCAGATCGTGGCCTTGGCCCAGGCCCAGAATGCGCTGCCGGCGATTGAGGACGCCGCGCTGGAGCGCCTGGTGGCCTATGCCGATGGCGATGCCCGCCGCCTGCTCAATACGCTGGAGACGCTGGACATGGCGGCGGCGCAGGAGCAGCGCGCTGAAATCAGCGATGAATGGCTGGTCCAGCTGCTGGGCGAGCGCATGCGCCGCTACGACAAGGGTGGCGAGCAGTTCTACGACACGATCAGCGCGCTGCACAAGTCGGTGCGCGGCTCCGACCCGGACGCGGCGCTGTACTGGCTGGTGCGCATGCTCGACGGTGGTGCGGACCCGCTGTACATGGCGCGGCGCTTGGTGCGCATGGCGGCCGAAGACATCGGCCTGGCCGATCCGCGTGCGCTGCGCCTGGCGCTGGACGCGACCGAAGTCTACGAGCGCCTGGGCAGTCCCGAAGGCGAGCTGGCCCTGGCCGAGTGCGTGATCTATCTGGCGGTGGCGCCCAAATCGAATGCGGTCTACAAAGCCTACAACCAGGCCAAGGCGCTGGTGAAGGCCGACTCCACCCGTCCCGTGCCCATGCACCTGCGCAACGCGCCGACCAAGCTCATGAAGCAGATGGACTGGGGCAAGGGCTACCGCTACGCGCACGATGAAGACGGCGCGTTTGCGGCGGGCGAGAGCTACCTGCCCGACGGCATGGACGCTCCGGGCTTTTACCAGCCCGCGCCGCGCGGACTGGAAATCAAGATCGGCCAGAAGCTCGATGAACTGCGCGCCCTCAACACCGCGGCGCGGCAGAAGAAAGCGCAGGACTGAGCCGAGACCCGTTCGGGTCGCCGCCGTGGTGTGACTTTTTGATTGCCGGAATCCCGCGCCCAACGGGCTTGGGTGACAGTCGGCCGCGTTTAGGGTTTTTACCAGGCGCCACCCGGGTATCCGGGCGGATTTTTTTGCAGGTATGTTGCGTTTTTGCACACAGCGGCGCGGGCCGCAGCCGGCCGTGGTTTTGCGGACCCGGCCATGCGCGGCCCGGCGTTTGCCGGCGGCCCAGGCCGTTGTCGGCGTGGCCGATGGCCTGGGATATGCGACGGCCAGAGTACACTTCGCCCGGTTTACGCCGGCACACTTTTCCCAGCATTCTTGCGTGTGACTGTCATGTGTCGCCAGCGTCCCAATCAGAACTCCTGGTAAGGAACTCCCATGATATTTGCCAAGCTTTTGCCGCGCGAAGGTAATTTTTTCGAAATGTTCAACCAGCACGCCGACCGCATCGTCGAAGCGGCGCATGCGTTCTCGCAGCTGGTTGCGAACTACAACGATCCCCACCTGCGTGACAAGTACAACCAGGACGTGGACAACGCCGAGCGCGCAGCCGACCGGGTGACGCATGATGTGAACAAGGCCTTGCACAAGACCTTCATCACGCCGCTGGACCGTGAGCAAATTCACTCCCTGATCAACACCATGGACGACGTGGCCGACCTGATCCAGGACTCGGCAGAGACCATGGCGCTGTATGACGTGCGTCATATGACGGAAGAAATCACGCGCCTGACGGATCTGAGCGTCAAGTGCTGCGAGCGTGTGCGCGATGCCGTCAAGATGCTGGACCGCATCTCCGACGCCAACACGGCCGAAGCCGCGCTCAAGACCTGTGAGGAAATCGACCGCCTCGAGTCCGACGCCGACCGCGTGATGCGCGCGGCCATGAGCAAGCTGTTCCGCGAAGAGCCCGATGTGCGCGAAGTGATCAAGCTCAAGGCGATCTACGAGCTGCTGGAAACCATCACCGACAAGTGTGAAGATGTGGCCAATCTGATCGAGGGCATCGTCCTCGAGAATTCCTGATCCGGCGCGGAGTCTTGACGTAATGGAAACCGTACAAGCCGCCCTCTGGGTGGTGGTCTTGCTGGTGGTGTTGGCTTTGCTGTTCGATTTCATGAACGGCTTCCACGATGCTGCCAACTCGATTGCCACCGTTGTCTCCACCGGCGTGCTCAAGCCAGCGCAGGCCGTGGTGTTCGCCGCATTTTTCAATGTGGTCGCTATTTTTGTCTTTCACCTGAGCGTGGCCGCCACCGTGGGCAAGGGCATTGTGCAGCCGGGCATCGTCGACACCCATGTGGTGTTCGGCGCGCTCGTGGGCGCCATCGCCTGGAATTTGATCACCTGGTACTACGGCATCCCCAGCAGCTCCTCGCATGCGCTGATTGGCGGCATCGTGGGCGCGGTGATTTCCAAGGCGGGCTCGGGCGCGCTGATCGCCAGCGGCATCTGGAAGACCGTGGCCTTCATTTTCGTGTCGCCCCTGCTGGGTTACCTGCTGGGTTCGCTGATGATGGTGCTGGTCGCCTGGATTTGCCGGCGGGCAAGGCCCAACAAGGTGGACAAGTGGTTCCGCCGCCTGCAGCTGGTTTCGGCCGGCGCCTACAGCCTGGGCCACGGCGGCAACGATGCGCAAAAGACCATCGGCATCATCTGGTTGCTGCTGATCGCCACGGGCTACGCCAATGTGACTGACTCGGCACCGCCGACCTGGACCATCATCAGCTGCTACATCGCCATCGGCCTGGGCACCATGTTCGGTGGCTGGCGCATCGTGAAGACCATGGGCCAGAAGATCACCAAGCTCAAGCCCGTGGGCGGTTTCTGCGCCGAAAGCGGCGGCGCCCTGACGCTGTTCATCGCGACGGCCATGGGCGTGCCCGTGTCGACCACGCACACCATCACCGGCGCCATCGTCGGTGTGGGCTCGACCCAGCGCGCCAGCGCCGTGCGTTGGGGTGTGGCCGGCAACATCATCTGGGCCTGGGTGCTGACGATTCCGGCCAGCGCTTTTGTGGCAGCGATTGCTTACTGGATCAGCCTGCAGATCTTCTGATCAGCTTCTGCATCCATGCAAAAGCCGTCGACCCCTCTGGGGCGACGGCTTTTTTCATGGGTCAATCCAGCGGTTGCGAAATCTTGCGCGCTTCCTCGATCTGGAACTCGAAATAGTGCTGGAAGCTGTAGGCCAGGCTGGCCATGAGCACGGTGGCGCCGAGCATCAGCGACATGGCAATGGCAAATATCGTGCCCCAGTGGGTGCGGCCGGGGCGCGCATCGGTGGGAGCACGTGGGTTGAAGCGGGCATTCCAGATCTCGACCGGCGTGAGGCCGTAGAGGATGGCGCGCAGCGCGCAGCCGGCGAGGGTGAAGCCCAGCAAGGGGATCAGCAACCAGCTGAGCTGGTCGTCCTGGCCCAGGGCCTGGACGCGCTGAATGCCGTAGATGCCCAGCGCCGTGGGCAAGGGCAGCAGCCAGCCGAGCAAGTCGCCGAGGCCGTAAAGGTAAAAACGGTGCAGGCCCAAAGGCCCGCCGATAAAGGCCAACCAGGCGGCCAGGGTCTTGCTTTTCATGCCCCCATTATTCGCACGAAAGCCGGGGGCGCCTAGCGGGAGACTACTGGGGCGCCACGGGCGGCGTGGTGTCGCCGTCGCCCAGGGATTTCTCCATCAGCACGATGTCCAGCCAGCGGTCGAACTTCCAGCCGACCGAGCGCATCACGCCGATCTCGGTGAAGCCCGCCGCGCGGTGCACGCCGATGGAGCCGGCATTGGCCGAGTCACCGATCACCGCCAGCAGCTTGCGCACGCCCGCGGCCTCGGCCTGCTGGCTCAGCGCATCCAGCAGCTTGCGGCCCAGGCCCTGGCCGCGGGCCGAGTCGGCGATGTAGATCGAGTCTTCGGCCGAGAAGCGGTAGGCTGGCCGGGGCTTGAACCAGTTGGCGTAGGTGAAGCCCAGGATCTGCCCGTCTTCTCCTTCGGCCACCAGATAGGGCAGGCCGCGCGCGAGCACATCGGCGCGGCGTGCGAGCATGTCCTGCTCGCTGGGCGGATCGACTTCGAAAGTGCCGGTGCCGTGGAGCACGTGGTGGCGGTAAATGGCGGTGATGGCGGGGATGTCGGCAACGGTGCTGGGGCGGATATTAGGCATATGTCAAAGAAGTCGATATAATCGTGAGCTTTGCTGCGTGTCGCTGGCCGGGTGGCCATGTCGCGTGTCTCAAACGTAGCAAAAACATTGCAGCAGTTGCTGCAACCACCCAAAGGATAAATCATGGTCGTCATTCGACTTTCCCGCGGCGGCTCCAAAGCCCGCCCGTTCTACAACATCGTTGTGGCTGACAAGCGCACACGTCGTGACGGCGCTTTCATCGAGCGTCTGGGTTTCTACAACCCCACGGCACGTGGCGGCGAAGAAGGTCTGCGCATTGCACAAGACCGTCTGACGTACTGGAAGAGCGTGGGCGCACAATCGTCGCCTACGGTGGACCGCCTGATCAAGCAAGCCTCCAAGGCAGCTGCTTAATCTGACGCTTCCCTGAAGGCGGGTTCCGTTTGCTTATGCTGACGGAACCCGCCTTTTTTTATTGCTTAATTTTTCTCCTGTCTGCACCATGGCCCTTCTTCCTGTTTTCCAACCTGCCCAATTGCCCGCCGATGCCGTCGAGGTCGGCCGCATTGGGGAAGCCTGGGGCGTCAAGGGCTGGTTCAAGGTGCAGGCGTTCAGCGCCGACCCTGAAGTGCTGCTGACGTCCAAGCAGTGGTTCTTGCAACCGTCGGAGCGCGGCGCGCGCACTTTCACCGGCACCGTGCTGCTGGAAGTCAAGCAGTCGCGCGAGCATTCGGGCTCGCTGGTGGCCACGGTGGACGGCGTGAACGACCGCGATGCGGCCCAGTCGCTCAAGGGCGCGCGCATTTTTGTCTCGCGCACCGCGTTTCCCCAAGCCGCGGAAGACGAGTACTACTGGGTGGATCTGCTGGGCCTGGATGTGGTCAACCGCGAAGGCGTGGTCCTGGGTCAGGTCAAGGACTTGATGTCCACCGGGCCGCAGACCGTGCTGGTGATCGCCTACGAGGAAGAGGGCAAAGCGCTGGAGCGCATGATCCCCTTCGTATCGGCCTATGTGGACAAGGTCGAATTGACCGAACGCCGGATCACCGTCGATTGGCAAACGGATTACTGATGGCCCGACCATTGTTTGCGCTGCCGCGATTTGCACGGCAGAGGAAGGTCTGTAGCCGTGCGCTTTGACATCATTACCTTGTTTCCGGAACTGTTCGCGCCGTTCCTGGCCAGCGGCGTCACGCGCCGCGCCTATGCGTCGGGCCAGGTCGCGGTGCGGCTGTGGAATCCACGCGACTACGCCGAAGGCAATTACCGCCGGGTTGACGACCGCCCGTTTGGCGGCGGCCCCGGCATGGTGATGATGGTCGAGCCGCTGCAGGCCTGTCTGGATGCGATCCGCGCCGACCGCGCCGAAGATCCGGCCGAGCAGGTGCCGCTGGTGCTGTTCTCGCCCGTGGGCCAGACGCTCAACCATACGGCCGTCGAGCGCTGGGCGCAAAGCCCGGGTGCGATCTTGCTGTGCGGACGCTACGAGGGCATAGACCAGCGCTTCATCGACACCCATGTGTCCGCGCAGATCAGCCTGGGCGACTTCGTGTTGTCGGGCGGCGAGATCGCGGCCATGGCGCTGCTGGACGCGGTCACGCGGCTGCAACCCGGCGTGCTCAACGACGAAGGCAGCCACCAGCTCGACAGCTTCAACCCCAGCCTCAACGGCTTGCTCGATTGCCCGCATTACACCCGCCCCGAAAGCTGGCAGGGCCAGGAAGTGCCGGCGATTCTGTTGTCGGGCCACCACGCGCACATCGAGCGCTGGCGGCGGGACCAGAGTCTGGAGATCACGGCCCGCCACCGGCCGGACCTGCTGGAAAAGGCGCGCGAGGCCGGCCACTTGACCCGCAAGGATGAGGCGGTTTTGGCGAAAAAAGCGTCCGGGCTATAATCGGGGGCTGTCGATCCTCTGCCGGCCGCTGCACGCATGGAGCCTTCGTGGCAACGCGTGCAGCCATACAGTGCCAATCCCGGCGCTTGCCAATTGTGGCGCGGACAAGATCGTTGGATGTAACCATGAATCTGATTCAGACTCTTGAGCAGGAAGAAATCGCCCGCTTGAACAAGACCATCCCCGTGTTCTCCCCCGGTGACACCGTCATCGTGAGCGTGAACGTGGTTGAAGGCGCGCGCAAGCGTGTGCAGGCCTACGAAGGCGTCGTGATTGCCAAGCGCAACCGCGGCCTCAACAGCGGCTTCACTGTTCGCAAGATCTCCAGCGGCGAAGGCGTGGAACGTACGTTCCAAACCTACAGCCCGCTGATCGCCGGCATTGAAGTCAAGCGCCGTGGTGATGTGCGTCGTGCCAAGCTGTACTACCTGCGCGAGCGCAGCGGCAAGTCGGCACGTATCAAGGAAAAGCTGCCAGCTCGCAAGACGGCAGCAGCTCCTGCTGCAGCCGCAGTGGCGCCCGCAACGGCCGCTTGAGACGCTTAGGCGTTTCGCCAAAACGCCTCAACGTTTCGCCAAAAAAGCCGCTACAGTTCGCTGTAGCGGCTTTTTTTATGGCCGGGCCGCCCCAAGTTGAAAAGCAGTTAGGGGGCATTTTTACGCCCATTGTTTGCTGTGCACACCTCTTCCGTCATCCATCAGGCCCAGTCCTCACCCCGTCCCGCCGCCCTGGCGCCGGGCTTTGATCCCCGCACGGTGCCCGTGCTGGGCGTGGACGCCCACCTGCCGGCCGTGCCGGCCAGCGCGCTGACGGCAGACGCCTTGCGCCACCGCTTTGCCGCTCCGCCGCTGTGGTCGCCTGAAATCGAGCGCGAGCGCATCGGCACGGGCCATGCATCGGCCGAAGCCGCCGTGCTGATCGCCATCGTGTTGCGCGACGAACCCATGCTGCTGCTGACCGAGCGCACCCAGCACTTGTCCACGCATTCGGGGCAGGTGGCGTTTCCCGGCGGCAAGCGCGACCCCGAGGATGTGGATGCCGCTGCCACGGCCTTGCGCGAGGCGCAGGAAGAAGTCGGCCTGGACCCGGCGCTGGCGGAAGTGCTGGGCAGCCTGCCGCCCTATGTCACCGGCACCGGTTTTGTCGTGACGCCGGTGGTCGCCCTGGTGCAGCCCCAGGTCCGCTACCAGCCCAATCCCCATGAAGTGGCCGATCTGTTCGAAGTGCCGCTGGCCTTTGTGCTCGACCCGGCCCACCACCAACGCCATGCGCTGCAAAGGCCCGAAGGTCTGCGTGAATGGTTTTCCATGCCCTATCAGGCGGGCGACAAGCAGCACTACATCTGGGGCGCGACGGCAGGCATGCTGCGCAACTTCTACCGATTCATGAGGGCTTGAAGCCCCCCCCTGTGCGGCTGCGCCGCAGAGGCGGACCTCCGCTTCCCCCTAAGGGGGACGGCAGCCTCGGTGCGGGGCGGCCCTTCCTCGCTGCCCCTGGGCTGGGGCGCGCCAGTTACATACCTCGCGGGCATGGTGAGCGCGCAATGGACCGTGGCGGCGGTGGCTTGCGCATGTGTCATGCATGCAAAGTATGATGTTGGCATGAGTTTCTTCGCCATCCTGTTTGCCTTGCTGATCGAGCAGGCACGCCCGCTGGCCCGCAGCAACGTCGTCCATGCCGGATTGCGTGCCTGGGCGGTCTCCGTACGTCGCAACTTTGATGCCGGCAAGTCCCACCACGGCTGGGTAGCCTGGTGCCTGGCGGTGCTGGCGCCCGCGCTGCTGGTGCTGGGCGTGCATTGCCTGCTGATGTGGGCCGTGGGCTGGCCGCTGGCCCTGGTCTGGAACGTGGCCGTGCTGTATGTGACGCTGGGCTTTCGCCAGTTCAGCCACCACTTCACGCGCATCCGCGATGCGCTGGATGCCGGGGACGAATACACGGCGCGCGAAGAGCTGGCGCAGTGGCAGCAGGTGGACACGACCGAAGTGCCGCGCAGCCAGGTGGTGCGCCACGTGATCGAATATTCGGTGTTGGCCGCGCACCGCCATGTGTTTGGCGTGCTGTTCTGGTACTCGGTGCTGGCGGCGCTGGGCCTGGGTCCCATGGGCGCGGTCCTGTACCGCTCGGCGGAGTTTGTCTCGCGCTACTGGTCGCGCAAGGGCTATATGGGCGCCCAGCCGGTGAGCGAGCGCCTGCAAAGCGCCGCGCGCCAGGCCTGGATGTGGATTGACTGGCTGCCCGCGCGGCTGACGGCCTTGAGCTTTGCGGTGGTGGGCAGCTTCGAGGAAGCCATTGACGGCTGGCGCTTCCATGCCCAGCGCTTTCCCAACGACAACGACGGCGTGCTGCTGGCCGCGACGGCCGGCGCAATCAACGTCCGGCTTGGCGGCGAAGCCCTCAAGGCCCGCGAAGATGCGCCCATCGTGTCGGGCTTTGACGGCGAGGCCGATGTCGATGACAGCGACTCCACGCCTGGCCGGGCTCCCGAGCTGAGCCACCTGCGCAGCGTGGTGGGGCTGGTCTGGCGCTCGGTGGTGGTCTGGCTGCTGCTGCTGGCCTTGTTGACGCTGGCGCGGCTGCTGGGCTGAAGTTGCGCTCTGGCACCATCAAAAAAACCCCGCATTGCGGGGTTTTTTTGTGGTCGAAAACCGAACTCAGTACTTCGGCCCCACGCTCAGTTCCTCGAACAGATCGCGGTAGATGCGGTAGCGGTTGGCGCTGATGTGGTGGGGGCTGTCCTTGGCGTCGACTTCGGCCATCACGGCGCAGCCGGGTTCGTGCAGGTGGGTGCAGTTGTAGAACTTGCAGTCGGCCGCGCGCGCGCCGATGTCGGGCATGCAGCGTGCCAGGTCCATGGGGCCTATGTGGTGCAGGCCGAATTCCTGGAAGCCCGGTGAGTCGAGCAGTGCGGTCTCGCGCTCTTCATCGACCCAGTACCAGGTGGTGCTGGTCGTGGTGTGCTTGCCTGAATTCAGTGCCTGGGAGATTTCGCCGGTCTGCGCGCGTGCGCCCGGCACCAGCAGATTGATCAGCGTGCTCTTGCCCGAGCCTGAAGGGCCGAGCACCAGCGTGGCCTTGCCCTTGAGGTGCTGCATCAGCGCCGCGCGGTCGGTTTCGCTGGACTCGGTGAGCGACAGCGGCAGCACGCCGTAATTGGGTTGGTCGCTGCCGTGGCGCATGCGGCGGTAGGGCAGCAGGCGTTCCCAGGCGCGGGCAAAGGGCTCGACCAGATCGCTCTTGTTGAGGGCGATCAGCGGCGTGATGTGCGAGGCTTCGGCGGCGATCAGCGCGCGCGCGAGCTGGCTTTCGGAGAACACCGGGTCGGCGGCGATCAGGATCAGTACCTGGTCGATGTTGGCCGCGAACGACTTGGTGCGGATCTCGTCCTGGCGGTAGAACAGGTTGCGGCGGGGCAGGACTTTTTCAATCGTGCCTTCATCGCCCTGGCCGGCGGCCGGCATGATCCAGCGCACATGGTCGCCGACCACGGCCTGGCTTTTCTTGCCGCGTGGATGGCAGATGCGGCGCGAGCCGTCGGGTGCTTCGATCACGCAATGGCGGCCGTGGCTGGCCACAACCAGGCCTTCGGGGCGGGCGGTGGATTCGGTCATGCGAGCAAGGCATCGATGCGGCGCGCGCAATCGAAGTCCGTGGCTGAAATGCCGCCCACGTCGTGGGTGTTGAGGCGAACCGTGCAACGGTTGTATTGCACCAGCAGCTCCGGGTGGTGGTCTTGCTGGTGGGCGATCAGCGCCACGGCATTGACGAAGGCCATGGTTTCGTAATAGTTCACAAAGGAGAACGTCTTTTCTATGGCCACGGCCTGGCCGTCGCCGGACAGTTTCCAGCCTTCGGTCTGGGCGAGCTGGGACACCAGCTGGGTGGCCGAAAGGGCGCGGCGTGGCTGGGCGGACCAGTCCTGTTGCTTGAGTGGAGAAGTAGTCATGGTGCGGTGGGGGCCAGTGCGGGAGCGGGCGCCGGCAGGCGCGCAAGGCGCTCTATGGCCGGTGGGTGCGAATAGTGGAAGGCGACGTAGGCCGGGTCGGGGGTGAGCGTAGCAGCGTTGTCCTGGTACAGCGTCAGCAGGGCCGAGGCCAGCTGGCTGCCGTCGGCCTGGCTCGCGGCGTAGGCGTCGGCCTGGAATTCATCGCGGCGCGAGAAATACGACATCACCGGCGCCAGAAAGAAGCTGAAGACCGGCGCGACCAGCAGGAACAGCAGCAGGGCCAGTGCTTCGTTGCCGGCCATGCCGCTGCTGCTCGCCAGCACCATGTCCAGGCTGGGGCGTACGCCCAGGCCGGTGTAGAACCACAGCTGCTGCGACAGCCAGCCCAGCAGCGCCAGGCCGGCCAGGCTCAGCGCGAACAGCGCGACCAGCCGTTTGGCGATGTGGCGGTGCTTGAAGTGGCCCAGTTCGTGGGCCAGCACGGCTTCGACTTCGGCGGGCGATAGCTGCTTGAGCAGGGTGTCGTAGAACACTACCCGCTTGGCCGCGCCGAAGCCGGTGAAGTAGGCATTGGCATGGGCCGAGCGGCGGCTGCCGTCCATCACGAACAGGCCTTTGGCCGCGAAGCCGCAGCGCTGCATCAGCGCCGTCACGCGTTCGCGGATGGTCTCGTCCTTGAGGGGCTCGAAGCGGTTGAACAGCGGGGCGATCAAGGTCGGGTAGAGCCACATCAGCAGCAGGTTGAAGCCGGCCCAGACGCCCCAGGCCCACAGCCACCACAGCGCCCCGGCCGAAGCCATGAGCCACAGGATGAGGGCGGCCAGCGGCAGGCCGATCACGGCCGCCACCAGCGACGACTTGAGCAGGTCCATGAGCCACAGGCGCGCAGTGAGCTTGTTGAAGCCAAAGCGCTGTTCGACGACAAAGGTCTGGTACAGCGACAGCGGCAGACCGGCGAGGCCGGAGATCAGGGAAAAGGCGGCGAGCAGGGCGAGCTGCTGGTGCAGGCCCTGGCCCAGCCATTCGAGCAGGACCTGGTTCAGGGCGTCCAGGCCGCCGAGCAAGGTCCAGGCCAGCAGCATGGCGGTGGACAAGCCCAGGTCCAGCAGGCCGGTGCGGGACTTGGCCAGCGTGTAGTCGGCGGCCTTCTGGTGGGCTTGCAGTGAAATGTGCTGGGCGAACGCCGCGGGCACCTGGGCCCGGTGGCGGGCCACGTGGCGCACCTGGCGCGACACCAGCCACAGGCGTACCAGCAATTGCAGGGTCAGCGCGGCGGCAAAGCCCAGAGTCAGTAGCAGCGAGGGTGAAAAGGGGTCGTGGGAAAGCATGTCAGCGCAGTGTAGGCGACAATTTGCGCCATGTCTGACGCCCTCTGCTCCAACCCTCCCGTGCTCGCGAAATCCGATTTAAATCTCGTCTGGCTTGACTGTGAAATGACCGGGCTCAAGCCCGAGACCGACAGGGTGATCGAGATTGCCGTGGTGGTCACCAACTCCGACCTGTCGATTCGCATCGAAGGTCCGGTCTTCGCCATCCACCAGAGTGACGAGTTGCTCAATGGCATGGATGCCTGGAACAAGGGCACGCACGGGCGCAGCGGCCTGATCGAGCGCGTCAAGGCGTCGGAAGTGACCGAAGCCCAGGCCGAGCGCGAGCTGATTGCCTTTCTGTCGCGCTACGTGCCCAAGGGCAAGGTGCCGCTGTGCGGCAACAGCATCGGCCAGGATCGGCGCTTCCTGGTCAATTACATGCCCAAGCTCGAAGCGTTTTTCCACTATAGAAACGTGGATGTGAGCACCTTCAAGGAACTGGCGCGCCGCTGGAAGCCCGCCGTCTGCGCATCGTTCAAGAAAGCGCAACGCCACACGGCGCTGGCTGACGTGCATGAGTCCATCGATGAACTGATCCACTACCGCGCGCATTTCCTGGCCCTGGAGCTGCAGGCGGCGTGATTGGAAGCACCCCCTGAGCGGCCTGCGCGGCAGGGGTCGTCCCTCGCTGGGGGACGACACCGTCGCTGCGGGGCGGCCCTTGCTTGGTGTCCCTGGCCTGGAGCGCGTCAGGTTCCCAGGCTGTGAATGATGCGAACGGCGCCATGGGCCACTGAATCAGAAGATGGCCTTGGCCAACGTCGGGTAATCCCTGGGGTTCGTTTGCCTTTACCTGGGGCTTCGTGTCATAATTCGCAGCTTGCCCCTACCCCTTGGGGTAATTTGCGCATCTCCCATCACTCACCGGGCCCCGCTTTTGATCCGTGCACCATGCACGGCAAAGCAATTTATGCCCAGCCGCCTCATCTCTGAGCCGGCCTCGTTTGACGGTTGATGTTTTTTAACCGTCATTGAAGCACCGCAGATACCTTGTCGGTGGCGCTTCAGCGTGAGAAACAAATGAACGACAACATTATTGAGCAGGGCGCCGTCGCCGCTGCAGAATCTTCTTTGGACCATTCCATTTTGAACGCAGCGCATCCTGCTGCTGACGACGCTGCCATCGTTGCAGACGCCGCATCCATCATCGCCGAAACCGACGCTGACCTGCCTGAAGTTGAAGTGGAACAAAAGCCCAATGGCTTTGTGCTGCTGGGACTGGCTCCTGAACTGGTGCAGGCCGTTGCCGATCTGGGCTACACCCAGCCTACCGCTGTGCAAGCCAAGGCCATTCCTCTGGCCATGAACAAGGGCGCGAACGCCACTGCCTTCGTGGACCTGATGGTGTCGAGCCAGACCGGTTCGGGCAAGACTGCTGCTTTCCTGCTGCCTGTGCTGCACACGCTGCTGGAACAGCAAGCCGAAATGGAAGCCGAAGGCCGCGCCGAATTCGAGCGTGCCGTGGCTGAAGCTGCCGCCAATGGCGAGCCAGCTCCCAAGCGCAAGCGCAAGGACCCGACCAACCCCCGCAACTTCAAGGCTGCCGCTCCTGGCGCCCTGATCCTGTGCCCCACGCGTGAGCTGGCCCAACAGGTGGCGCAAGACGCCATCGAGCTGGTCAAGCATTGCCGTGGTCTGCGCGTTGCCAATGTGGTCGGCGGTATCCCTTACCAGCTGCAAATTGCCAAGCTGCAAAACGCCAATCTGGTGGTGGCCACGCCTGGCCGTCTGCTGGACCTGCAGCGTTCCATGCAGATCAAGCTCGACAAGGTCCAGTTCCTGGTCGTTGACGAAGCTGACCGCATGCTCGACCTGGGCTTCTCGGACGACCTGGCTGAAGTCAATCAGATGACGGCCCAGCGCCAGCAGACCATGATGTTCAGCGCCACGTTCGCGTCGCGCATTCAGCAGCTGGCCATGCGTGTGATGCATGACAACGGCGCTGGCGTCAAGAAGATCCAGATCGACTCGCCGCAAGAAAAGCACTCCAGCATCAAGCAGGTGCTGTTCTGGGCTGACAACGCCCAGCACAAGCGCAAGCTGCTGGACCACTGGCTGCGTGACACCACGATCAACCAAGCCATCGTGTTCGCTTCCACCCAGGTGGAGTGCGACGGTCTGGCTACCGATCTGCAGCAAGAAGGCTTCTCGGCTGTTGCATTGCACGGCGCGCTGAGCCAAGGCTTGCGCAATCGCCGCCTGCAGGCACTGCGTGGCGGCCAGGTGCAAATCCTGGTGGCTACCGATGTGGCCGCACGCGGTATCGACGTGCCCACCATCACCCACGTGTTCAACTACGGTCTTCCCATGAAGGCCGAAGACTACACCCACCGCATTGGCCGTACCGGTCGTGCCGGTCGCTCGGGTCTGGCCGTGACGTTTGCGGAATTCCGCGATCGTCGCCGCATTTTCGACATCGAAGCTTTCACCCGCCAGCAGTTCACTTCGGAAGTGGTGCCTGGTCTGGAGCCTACGCAGCGGGCGCCCCAGGGCGGTCGCTCCGATGCCGGTCGTGGCGGCGGTGGCGGCGGTCGTGATTACTCCCCACGTGGCCGCAGCGGTGGCTTCGGCGGCGGCGGTGGCGGCGGTCGCAGCTTCGGCGGCGGCGGTGGCGGCTTCGGCGGCGGTGATCGCGGTCGCAGCTTCGGCGGTGGCGGCGACCGTGGCGGCTTCGGCGGCGGCGGTGATCGCGGCGGCTTCGGCGGCGGCGACCGTGGTGGTGATCGTGGCGGCTTCGGCGGCGGCGATCGTGGTGGTGATCGCGGCGGCTTCGGTGGCGGCGGTGACCGTGGCGCCGGCGGCTTTGGCGCCCCCCGCGCTGCTGCTCCCCGTGACGACCGTGGCTTTGCTCCTCGTGGCGAAGGCTTTGGTGGTGCTCCTCGCCGTGATGGCGAAGGCTTTGCTCCCCGCAAGCCCGCATTTGCTGACAACCGCGGCGGTGATCGCGGCGGCTTCGGCGGCGGTGACCGTGCTCCGGCACGTGAATACGGCGCACGTCCTGCCTACGCTGGCAAGCCTGCCGGCGGTCCTGGCGGCAAGCCTTCGTTCACTCCGCATGACGCCCGCAAGCGTCCCGCACGCCCAGCCCGCTGATCTGCAGCGCTGCGCATGAATCAACCGGCCCTTTTGGGCCGGTTTTTTTACGTCTGCTTGTAGGTGCGGCGCGTAGTATTACGTAGAAATTTACGCAGTATTACGGACGGCAAGCGGATGCTTTCCGCCCTACACTGCCGCTACTCATAAAAAGAAGCGCCGCGTCCATGCGGCGTTTTGTATTCATAACAGTGGAGTAGCAATGGAATTTCTCAGCACAGCCGACTTTTGGATCGGCCTCGTCAAGATCATCTGGATCAATATCATTCTGTCCGGCGACAACGCAGTTGTCATTGCCCTGGCAGCCCGTTCGCTCCCTCCCGAGCAGCAGAAGAAAGCCGTCATGTTCGGCTCCGGCGCTGCCGTGGTCTTGCGTATCGCGCTGACGGTGGTGGCCGCCAAGCTGCTGGAGCTGTCGTTCCTGCAAGTGATCGGCGGCGTGTTGCTGCTGTGGATCGGCTACCAGCTGCTGACCGGCGAAGAAGATGGTGACGGCGAAAGCAAGGGCACGGGCTCGATGATGGCTGCCATTCGCACCATCCTGATCGCCGACCTGGTGATGAGCCTGGACAACGTGATTGCCGTGGCTGCAACAGCGCAAGGCAATATGGTTCTGTTGATCCTGGGCTTGGCCATCAGCATTCCCTTGGTGGTCTTTGGCTCGACGCTGATGATCAAGCTCATGGAGCGCTTCCCCGTCATCGTGACCCTGGGTGCTGCGCTGATTGGCTGGGTCGGTGGTGAAACCATCGTCAATGACAATCTGCTGCGCGGCTACACCATGGCCCACCCCTGGCTGCATTACGCTGCTGCCGCGGCGGGCGTGGTGGTGGTGGTGGGACTGGGCAAGCTCATGCAAGCCCGCAATGCCGGCAAGAGCCAGCTCCAAGCCTGATCTGGGTGGCGCCGGAGTGTGAGTCTCTGGCGGCTTCCTTGATGAAAAAACGCACTGCCCTGGCAGTGCGTTTTGCGTTGGGGTGCCTGCAACGGATGGATGGCTGCCTTGGGTCGGCAACGCCTGCGGAGTGCGCTGCTAGAGCATGCCCGCCGCCGCCGGGCCGCCCCAAGGCGGCGGACGGCCCCCTTGGGGGGCAGCGCAGCTACGCGTAGCGAGCAAGCGTGGGGGCCTTTATTCAGCGCTGTGCCGCCCGATATCGGGCCAGCGCCAGTGCAGGTAGACCCAGGAGCCTAGTCCGACCAGCATCAAGCTCAGGGAGGCGACTGCCAGCCAGAAGGTGGAGTGCATGACCAGCGGGGCGAGCAGGCCGGCGACCAGGCCGTTGGCGACTGCACCGACAAAGGCTTGCAGCGAGGATGCCATGCCGCGGCGTTCGGGGTACAGGTCCAGCACCAGCAAGGTCACCACCGGCACCATCAGCGCCCAGCCCAGCGCAAACAGCCCTATGGGCAGCAGGGCCCAGCTGACGTGGGCGGGCAGCAGGGCGCTGGCCAGCACATTGAGCAGGGATACCGGCAGCATGATCATGAAGCCGTGGCGTATCTGCCGCTTGGGTGGGATGCGGCCGGCCAGGCGGCCGCTGAGCCAGGCGCCGGTCATGATGCCTGAAATGACCAGCAGGAACAGCCAGAAGAACTGCGTGGGGGCGAGCCCCAGGAGGTCGCCCAGAAATGCCGGCGCGGCCATGACGTAAAGAAACATGCCGTTGAACGGCACGCCGCTGGCCAGGGCCAGCAGCACGAAGCGCGGGCTGGATCCCAGCTGCCAGTAGCCGCGCAGCAAATGCCGGGTCTCGAAAGGCTGGCGCAGTTCGGGGTGCAGGGTTTCGGGCAGCAGCCGGTAGTTGATGCCCCACAGCAGCACGCCGATCAGCGCCAGGAACCAGAAAATGCTGTGCCAGCCCGCAAGCACCAGCAGCCAGCCGCCGGTCAGCGGCGCGATGGCCGGGGCGGCGCCGAAGAAGATCGTCACCTGGCTCATCACCTTCTGGGCTTCGGCGGGTGAAAACATGTCGCGGATCACGGCGCGCGAGACCACGATGCCGGCGCCCGTGGACAGGCCTTGCAGCGCGCGGAAAAACACCAGCTGGCTGATGTTCTGCGACAGTGCGCAGCCGGCCGATGCCAGCGTGAAAACGGCCAGTCCCCACAGCACCACGGGGCGGCGGCCAAAGCTGTCGGCCAGCGCGCCGTGGAACAGGCTCATGAACGCAAAGCCGAACAGGTAGGCCGACAGCGTTTGCTGCATTTCCACGGGCGTGGCCCCCAAGGCCTTGGCGATGCCGGCGAACGCGGGCAGATAGGTGTCGATGGAGAACGGACCGAGCATGCCCAGCAGGGCCAGCAGGACGGACAGGGTCCAGCGCGGTGCGTGCCAGAGTTCTTTGGCTTGGGGGTGCATGGTGGGGTGGCGAGAGGGTGGTGGTGGCGGGCGGAAGAATGCAGGCCTGTGGCGCCAACAAGCTCTGTATTCTAGTGACCCCCTGCGCTTGCCCGCAGTCTCCTGCGGGAGCGTGGCTTGGGATGGGGCAAAGAAAAAGCCCACTTCTTGCGAAGTGGGCTTTTTGGATTGGTGGGTCCTGAGTGATTCGAACACTCGACCTACGGATTAAGAGTCCGCTGCTCTACCAGCTGAGCTAAGAACCCAATTATTTTGTTAGACCACTGAATTGAAAGTGGTGGGTCCTGAGTGATTCGAACACTCGACCTACGGATTAAGAGTCCGCTGCTCTACCAGCTGAGCTAAGAACCCATCTTGAAAGATCAAAGCCTGCTTGGAGGCAGGCTTTGGACATCCAAAACGTTTTGCAATGATTTTTCAATCAATGCGCTGAAAAAAGTGGTGGGTCCTGAGTGATTCGAACACTCGACCTACGGATTAAGAGTCCGCTGCTCTACCAGCTGAGCTAAGAACCCACTTTCTCTCTTGCGTTGCAAGCGAGAGCTGGATTATGCACCATTTTTTGATGGGTTGCAGGAAAAAAGTTAGGCCATGGCGTTGCGGCTGGCCAGTTCGACGAACAGGCCGCTGTGGTCCAGATCGCCCAGTCCGTGGGCAATGCTTTCGGCGTAGAGCTGTTCGAACAGGCCGGTGATGGGCGCATCGAAGCCGATTTCCTTGGCCGTGGAAAGGGCGTTGCGCATGTCCTTGAGCTGCACCGTCATGCGTCCCCGCGGGGCGAAATCGCGCTCCAGCATGCGTTGGCCGTGCAATTGCAGGATGCGGCTTTGGGCAAAGCCGCCGCTGATGGCTTCGTGCACCTTGGCCATGTCGGCGCCGCCCTTGGAGGCCATCAGCAAGGCTTCGGCGACGGCGCCTATGGTGATGCCGACAATCATCTGGTTGGCCAGTTTGGCGAGCTGGCCGGCGCCGTGCGGGCCGACATGGGTGGCATGGCCCAGGCAGGCAAAGACCGTTTGCGCGCGGTCGAAATCGGCGGTTTTGCCGCCCGCCATGATGGCCAGCGTGCCGGCTTGCGCGCCGACGGTGCCGCCCGACACGGGCGCGTCGACATGGGCCACGCCACGCTCGCCCAGCCGCGCCGCATGGTCGCGGGCTTCGCTGGGCTGGATCGAGGCCATGTCGATGAACAGGCTGCCGGGCAACATGGCTGCGGCCACGCCCTGGGCAAACAGCACGTCTTCCACGGCCGGGCCGTTTTCCAGCAGGCTCAGGGTGATGTCGGCCGTGGCCACGGCAGCGGCGGCGCTGTCATGGAGCCGGGCACCGTCGGCGGCCAGGGGTTCTGCGCGGGCGTGGGTGCGGTTCCAGGCATGGACTTCGTGGCCGGCCTGGCACAGGCGGCGGGCCATGGGCAGGCCCATCATGCCAATGCCTAGAACAGCAATTTTCAGGGGGGTGGTGCGCATGTCGCCAAGCATCCTAAGAGGTGATGGGGCATGGGAAAACCCCGGGGCTCTATCATCGCCCCGGAGTGGGCCTGGAAGCTGTCACCGAGCTTGCAGCAGGCCTTGTGCGGACTCTTACATCAGCAGGTGTTCACCCGCGTTGTCGCCGCCCAGGGTCACATAGTTGACCTTGCGGATGTCCATCAGCTTCTTGCCGCCGGAGTAGCTGATCGAGCTCTGGATGTCCTGCTCCATTTCGATCAGCGTGTCGGCCAGCTTGCCCTTGACGGGTTCGAGGATGCGCTTGCCTTCGACGTGCTTGTACTCGCCCTTGTTGAAGTCCGAAGCCGAGCCGTAGTACTCCTTGAAGGTCTCGCCGTCGACCACCACGGTGGTGCCAGGCGATTCTTCGTGGCCGGCAAACAGCGAGCCGATCATGACCATGCTGGCGCCAAAGCGCACGCTCTTGGCGATGTCGCCGTGGCTGCGAATGCCCCCGTCGGCAATGATGGGCTTGGTGGCCACGCGCGCGCACCACTTGAGCGCCGACAGCTGCCAGCCGCCCGTGCCGAAGCCGGTCTTGAGCTTGGTGATGCAGACCTTGCCCGGGCCGATGCCGACCTTGGTGGCGTCTGCGCCCCAGTTTTCCAGGTCGATCACGGCTTCGGGCGTGCCGACGTTGCCGGCGATCACGAAGGACTGCGGCATCTTTTCCTTCAGGTAGGCCAGCATGTTCTTCACGCTGTCGGCATGGCCGTGGGCGATGTCGATGGTGATGTACTCGGGCACCAGGCCTTCGGCGACGAAGCGGTCGACGGTGGCGTAGTCGGCCTGCTTGACGCCCAGCGAGATCGAGGCGAAGCAGCCCTTGGCATGCATGTCCTGGACGAAGCGCAGGTTGTCCAGGTCAAACCGGTGCATCACGTAGAAGTAGCCGTTCTGCGCCAGCCAGGTGCAGATGGATTCGTCGACGACAGTCTTCATGTTGGCCGGAACGGCCGGGATGCGAAACGAACGACTGCCCAGCGTCACGCTGGCATCACACTCCGAACGGCTTTCCACCGAGCACTTGCGGGGAAGCAGAAGAATGTTGTCGTAGTCGAAAATTTCCATGAGATTCCAAGCTCCATAAAGGGTCGCTGCAGAACGATTTCTGCGGCGATGGGGCGCTTGGCTTGGAGGCCGGTTTGCGGGCGCTGGCGCACGCGGCGCCCTCCCTGGCCCGCGCGGAGCAGGCAAAAAAAACCGGACCACAAGAAACTTGGGCCCGGTGATTGATTCTACCCGCTCTGTCCGCGTCGGGGGAATGCCCCTGGAAGCCATGCCAGATGTGTTGGCCGCTGGCGCAAGGCTT
Organism: Acidovorax bellezanensis; assembly: GCF_025421555.1. Taxonomy (NCBI): domain Bacteria; kingdom Pseudomonadati; phylum Pseudomonadota; class Betaproteobacteria; order Burkholderiales; family Comamonadaceae; genus Acidovorax; species Acidovorax bellezanensis. The sequence continues at coordinate 533,498 of NZ_JAODYH010000001.1, read as the reverse complement.
TTGGTGGCGATGTGCCCCGGAGCCTGGCGGGCTTTCTACAATCGACGCATGTTTCCTCTTGACCTGCTTTCCAGCAGCGCGCCCGTCGCTGCGCCCGCCTCCCCCTTGCTTGCCGACCTCAATGAGGAGCAACTGGCGGCCGTGACCCTGCCCGCAGGCCATGCGCTGATCCTGGCCGGCGCGGGATCGGGCAAGACCCGGGTGCTGACCACGCGCATTGCCTGGCTGTTGCAGACCGGGCAGGCCACGCCGGCCGGCATCCTGGCCGTGACTTTCACCAACAAGGCGGCCAAGGAAATGACGGCGCGGTTGTCGGCCATGCTGCCGGTGAACGTGCGCGGCATGTGGATAGGCACTTTCCACGGCCTGTGCAATCGCCTGCTGCGCGCCCACCACCAGGCGGCGGGTCTGCCCCAGGCCTTCCAGATCCTGGACATGCAGGACCAGCTGTCGGCCGTCAAGCGGCTGTGCAAACAGCACGGGGTGGACGACGAGCGCTTTCCGCCCAAGCAACTGCAGTACTTCATCGCAGGCTGCAAGGAAGAGGGCCAGCGGCCCGGCGATGTCGCCGTCAAGGACCCCGATACGCGCAAGAAGGTCGAGTTCTACCAGCTCTACGAAGAGCAATGCCAGCGCGAAGGCGTGGTCGATTTCGGCGAGCTGATGCTGCGCAGCTTCGAGCTGCTGCGCGATCAGCCGCATCTGCGCGCGCATTACCAGCGGCGCTTTCAGCACATTCTGGTCGACGAGTTTCAGGACACCAACCGCCTGCAATACGCCTGGCTCAAGCAGCTCGCGGGCGACGAAGTCGGCGGCCAGATGCGCACCCAGGGCTCGGTGATCGCCGTGGGTGACGACGACCAGAGCATTTACGCATTCCGCGGCGCGCGCGTGGGCAATATGGCGGACTTCGTGCGCGAGTTCGACGTGCAGCGCCAGATCAAGCTCGAGCAGAACTACCGCAGTTTCAGCAATATCCTGGACTCGGCGAATGCACTGATCAGCCACAACAGCCGCCGCCTGGGCAAGAACCTGCGCACCACGCAGGGCCCGGGCGAGCCGGTGCGCGTCTACGAGGCCCACAACGACCTGGCCGAAGCGCAGTGGATGGTCGAGGAGATCCGTCAGCTGGTGAAGAACGACGGCTTCGAGCGCCAGCAGATCGCCATCCTGTACCGCAGCAATGCGCAAAGCCGCGTCATAGAAACCGCGCTGTTCAACGCCGGCGTGGCCTATCGCGTGTATGGCGGCCTGCGCTTTTTCGAGCGCGCGGAAATCAAGCATGCGCTGGCCTATCTGCGCCTGCTGGAGAACCCGCACGACAACACCAGCTTCATGCGCGCGGTGAACTTCCCGCCGCGCGGCATTGGTGCGCGCACCGTGGAAGTGCTGCAGGATGCGGCGCGCTCGGCGGGCTGCTCGCTCAGCGACGCCGTGACGGCCGTGCCCGGCAAGGCGGGCGCGAATCTGGGCGCTTTCGTCGCCAAGATCGAAGTGCTGCGCGAGCAGACCCAGGGCAAGAATCTGCGGCTGATCATCGAGGCCGTGCTCGAGGAAAGCGGCCTGCTCGAGCATTACCGCAACGAAAAGGAAGGCGCGGACCGCATAGAGAACTTGCAGGAACTGGTGAACGCGGGCGAAAGCTTCGTGACCCAGGAAGGCTTTGGCCGCGATGCCGTGGCCTTGCCGCTGGACGAGCACGGCCAGGCCCTGCGCCAGAGCCCGGTGAGCCAGGGCATCGATCCCACGCAACCCATGCTCGACCAGGTGCTGCCTGGATCGCAGCCGGCCGCGGGCATCATCGACATCGATACCGGCGAGACCCTGTCGCCGCTGGTGGCCTTCCTGACGCACGCGGCGCTCGAAGCCGGCGACAACCAGGCCCAGGCCGGCCAGGACGCGGTGCAGTTGATGACGGTGCATGCATCCAAGGGCCTGGAGTTCGACGCGGTGTTCATCGGCGGCATGGAAGAAGGCCTGTTCCCCCACGAGAACGCGATGAGCGACAGCGGCGGCCTGGAAGAAGAACGCCGCCTGATGTACGTGGCGATCACACGTGCGCGCAAGCGCCTGTACCTGAGCCATTCGCAGACGCGCATGCTGCACGGCCAGACGCGCTTTCACATGAAGAGCCGCTTCTTCGACGAACTGCCCGAAGAGGCGCTCAAGTGGATCACGCCCAAGCAGCAGGGCTTCGGCACGTTCACGCCGCAGTCCTCGGGAGGTTATGGCGGTGGTGGTTACGGCGGCAGCCGCGGCGGCTTTGGCGCCAAGACGGAAACCTTTGCCAGCCCCCCCGTGCCGCCGCAAAAGGCCGCGCCCAGCCATGGCCTGCGTGCGGGCATCGCCGTGTTCCACAACAAGTTCGGCGAAGGCAAGGTGCTGGCCATCGAAGGCACGGGCGACGACGCGCGCGCCCAGGTGAACTTCCCGCGCCATGGCACCAAATGGCTGGCGCTGGCGATTGCCAAGCTCACCATCGTCGACTAGTGTTGGCATTTCGTTGATGCAAGGCATGCCATGAGCGACGACAAGGACAAGGCAGCTGCCGCCGGCGGGACCGGGGCTTCGATGGCGCGGGCGGCCCTGCATCTGTTCGATCGCAGCCAGTTGCAGGACAGTGTGGCCCTGGCGCCGCCGGTGTCGCTGAGGATTGCGCTGATTGCCGGCGCGCAGTGCAGTCTGGCGGTGCTGTGCGCCGTGGTGCTGACGCTGCTGTCGCCCTGGCCCGAGCTGGTGGGCTTTCCGGCGCTGGGCGCGCTGGCCTCGCTGTTCGGACGCTTCGCCCCCTTGCCGCGGCGCCGCCGCATCGTGGCCATCTGCGCGGGGCTGCTGACGCTGGGCGTGTTCTTTCCTTCGGTGGCTTCGCTGTTCGGCGCGCCGGACTGGGCGCTGGTGCTGGTGCTGGCGCTGGTCGCCGGTGCCTGCACGGTGGTCGTGAGCCGTTGGAGTATTGGCCTGCCGGGCGCGGTGATCATCGTCTTCGCGGCCGGCGCGGCCCTGCACCCCGTGGACCATTGGCAGACCATGGCTGCGCGCATGCTGGCCACCGCCGCGGGCGGCCTGGTCGCCTGGCTGGTGTGCTGGCTCACGGACGGTCTGCGCTCGCAGGAGTTGCTTCAGCTGCGACTGCCGCCGACCCTTGTTCCGCCAGCGTCCCACCAGTGGATCGCGGCCGGGCGCATCACCGCGGGTGCGGCACTGGCGGGGGGGATTGCCTGGGCAGCCGGCTGGCATCATCCGGCCTGGGCGGCCATCGGTGCGACGGCCGTGATGCAGGGCAGCAATCTGCATGTGACCATGAGCCGGGCCTTGCAGCGCATGGTCGGCACCCTGGTCGGGGCCTGCCTGGTCTGGCTGATCCTGGCCCAGCATCCGCCGCTGTGGGCCATGGTGCTGGCCATCGTGCTGTTCCAGTTCACCACCGAAGTGATCATCGGCATCAACTATGCGCTGGGGCAGATCACCGTGACGCCGATGGCGCTGCTGATGACCGTGCTGGCTTCGCCCGCGCCGCTGTCGGGCAGTCTGCCCGTCGAGCGGGTCATGGAGACCATGCTGGGCGCGGCGGTGGGGATTGTGCTGGCGGTGCTGTTTTCCAGCGCCGACGACCGGGCCCACCTGGCGGCGCTGCGCCGCAAGCAGTGACTGGCGCAAGCGGGAGAGGGGTTCGCCGAACCCCTCCCGTGTACCTGGCAACGGCTAGGCCGCTGCCTTGGTGATCAGGCGCCTACCGGCTTGCCATCGGTGCGACGCACCACCACGGTGGCCGAGCGCGCGGGCCAGCCGGCGGTCGTCGACCATGCGCCTTCGGGGTGCTGGATGTTGATGAAGAACGCCGTCAGATCGGGTGTGTAGCCGATGCCGGTGATCTCGCATCCCACCGGACCGACCAGGAAGCGCTTGGATTCGCCGGTGGCCTGGTCGACGTAGTACATCGAGTTGTTGCCGAAGATGCTGGTGGTGCTGCTGCCCGTGCCGGCATCGGTTTGTACCCACAGGCGGTTTTGCGGGTCGACGCGGATTCCGTCCGGGCTGGAGAAGGTGTGACCGACGATGTTGCCCTTCTCGTTCGCGGCGGCGATCGACGGATCGCCGGCCAGCAGCAGCAGCGACCAGTTGAACGTCGTTGCCAGCGGCGAGTTGCCGGTTTCGGTCCAGCGCACGATATGGCCGTGCCGGTTGCTGGTGCGCGGATTCGCGGCATCGGTGCGCTTGCGGCTGCTGTTGTTCGTCAGGGTGCAGTAGATGGTTTTGTCGCCACCCACCGTGATCCACTCCGGGCGGTCCATCAGCGTGCCGCCGGCCACGCGCGCAGCGGCTTTGGTCTTGATCAGCACGTCGGCTTGGGTGTTGAAGTCCACCAGCGTGCCGGAAATGACGGTGCCGGTGGCCAGCTGGGTGAAGTTGCCCGGATCGGTGGCACCCGCGACCAGACCGTTCTTGCCTTGCGTGAGTTCTATCCAGTTGCCCGTGCCATCGCCGTTGAAGCGGGCCACATACAGCGTGCCGTCGTCCAGCAGACCGAAGTTGGCGGCGCGGTTGGCGGGGTCATAGGCCTTGCGGGGCACGAACTTGTAGATGCAGCCGGGCGTGCCGTCGTCGCCCATGTAGAACGCCACGCGGTTGGCGTCATCGAGCATGTAGGCGGTGTTTTCGTGATCGAAACGACCCATGGCGGTGCGCTTGGTGGGCGTGCCCATCTGGTTGAGGGGGTCGATTTCCACGACCCAGCCGTAGCCTTCTTCCGCCTGCGTCGGGTCCAGGTAGTTGTCGGTGCTTTCTTCGCAGGTCAGGTAGGTGCCCCAAGGGGTGGGGCCGCTGGCGCAGTTGTTCAGCGTGCCGATGACGGACGCGCCGACCACCGCTGCCGCCGGGCCGCTGACCTTGTATTCGGTGTTGCCCGAGTAGCGCTTGTTGTAGGCCGACGGTTTGACCGACCACTTGCCGCTGGCATCGCGCTCGACTTCGATGACCGAGACGCCGACCGTGGACAGGGCGGTTTTCTTTTCTACGTCGGTCGCCGTGGCCGCGCTGTACTTGCCGCCGGTGAAGCCCAGGATCTTGGAATCCAGGTTTTCGTGGTTGATGGCCAGCAGGCCGCGCTTGTTGGGGTCGACGCCCGGGATCGCGAAGTAGTGCATGCCGTCGTGCTGCGAGCCGGCCTGCAGTTCGGTGGCGGGATGCACCTGGGGGAGGCCGCTGTAGCCGACCGAGCCGATGACGCACTGGTCGCCGGCCGAGTAGAGGATTTCCGCCACGTAGCCTTGGGGCACGGTGACGGTGTCGGCCACGATCTTGTTGCCCAGGGGCGTGAAGGTCACGGAGTAATCCGGACCGGCAGGGACTTCGCTGCCGCCGCCATTGTTGCCGCCGCCCGTGCCGCCGCCGTCGGGCGCAGGGGGCGTATTGTCGTTGTCACCACCACAGGCGGTCAGAGCGCTGGCGCCAAAGATCGACAGCATGGACAAGGCCATGGTGTTCTTGAACAGCGTACGGCGCGCCGGATTGGCGGCGACGATGGCGTCGAACATCTGGCCAGGAACCGTGACTTCGCCATGGGCTTCGCGTGAGGCGGCGCGAGCTGCATCCGTCAAATAAGACATTTCAATCCTTTGAGTATTGGGTGAATACGTCTTGTGTTTTTGGTGGTGTTGTGTCGACGTGCCCTGAGCCTAGCCAGGGGGTATGACGGCCTTGTTACATCGGGAGCTTGTTGTTTTCCTGGGCCCATGGCCGCGTTGCGGCAGGACGCAAAAAAGGCGAGACATGGGTCTCGCCTTTGGGGATGCAAAGGCATGCCGTTGGCATGCATGAAGGGGATCAGCCGGGCTGCGATCAGCCGGGCTGCGGTCAGCAGGGCTGCGATCAGCCCAGCTTCATCTGCGAGGGCGTGGCCGTCAGGTAGCCCACGGCGGCGGCGAACTTGCCCTTGTAGTTGGCCTTGATCAGCGGATCCAGCGTGTCCTTGACCACGTTGTGGATGCCGCCCCAGTCACCGGCGTGCTGGAAGTTGCTGGCGATGTAGGTCCAGCCGTTGATCTCGTCCACGGCATGCAGGCCCGTGGATTCGCCGCCTGCGGGGATGGACATCAGGCGCGACAGCGTCTTGGTGTCGATGTTGTAGGCCCACAGGAAGTTGTTCACGTGCTGGCCGCTGTCCTCGCCGATGAACAGGGTGCGCATCTTTTCCGAGAACTTGAGGTTGTCGGGGTTGCAGATCTTGTTGGGGTTGCCGGTGTTGCCCAGTGCGTCGGCGGGGATGTCCTCGCCGGCCAGCAGGGGCTTGGTGTCCACGGGCATCCATTCGCTGTTGATGGCACCGCTGGCGGTGTCCTTCTGGCCACCCTTGAGGTTCAGCGCCATGACCACGCCGGCCAGCAATTGCTTGGGCACCGAGACGCTTGGCACGTTGGCGACGTGGCCCGCGACCATCGAGGACTGCACGTTCTGCAGTGCCGAGTAGGCGACCTTGTCCTTGATGTTGACGGTCGTGCCTTCCATCTTGGTGAAGCCCATGCTGGCGCCGACAAAGGCGGCGTAGCGGTGGGTTTCGAGGAAGGCTGCGGCCTTTTCCATGCCGGGCTTGATGCGGATCCACTGGACCTTGCCGCTGAAGACGATCTTGGTGAAAGTGACATCGGCGGGATCCGCGGTCACCACTTCCATGATGTCGGAAGGCTTGAGCGTGTTGGCCAGGAGTTCGATTTCGGCGCTGGTGGCCGAGCCGAGCTTGATCCAGCTCAGTGGCGCGGCGCTGTTGGCGGCCGGGTCGACGGAGAAGCCCGCGCCGACCTTGGCGGCGTACAGCGTGCCCGAGGACAGGTCTTTTTCACGGTCGGCCACGAAGACGAAGTAGCCGCTGTTGGTGGCGTCGTCACCCATCAGTGCCGTGCGCTGGTCGGGCATGACCTGGACCAGCTCGTGCGAGATGCGACCCATGCAGTAATGCTTCTTGATGCTGGCCGTGCCGTCGGGGTTCACGGTCACTTCGGGCATGTGGCCGTAGTGGTAGGGGTTGGCCTTGGCTGGGTCGCCGTACAGGTTCTGGCTGAAAGCCTGCAGCTGGGCGTTGGAGGATGCGAACGCATCGGGTTCGTACTCTTCGCTCGACAGGTGCGTGCCCCATGGCGAGAGGCTGGCGCCGCAGGTGATCCACAGACCGTGGACCTTGGAGGTGTCGACGTTGTGGTACTTCACGAGGCTGAGCTTGCCCGTGGTCTGGTCCTGGTCCAGCGTGAGCACGGCGATGGGCGAGGGCAGCTTGCCGTACATGTCGGTCTTGCCGTCCTGGGCCCAGGTGGCGTATTCGAACTGCACCACGGCGAACACGGGCTTGCCCTTGACGCCGTCGACCTTGGCGTTAGGCACGGTCAGCAGCGAAGTGCCGTCGGGCGAGTCGGAGAAGAAATGGCGCTCGCTGCCGGGCACCGTCTTGTCGATGATCTTGTTGTTGTAGATGTCGTAGTAACCGCCGGCGAGCAGCTGGCCGCCCTTGCCGTCGCTGACCATGTCGCCGGTGGTGAAGAAGGGCTGGTAGCCCAGGTCGTAGCTTTGTTCGCTGTTGTCGTCGAATTTCACTTTGAGCTGCGAGCCCACGGTCATGGTGGCCATGGCGGCGGGGTTGGCCAGCGTGGGGGCGGCCATCGAGGTGAAGGTGGCCGACACGTAGTTCTTGCTGACGGGTGGCTTGACGACGGGGTTGTTGTTGCTCTCGTCATCGCCGCCGCAGGCGGTCAGCAGCGCGGTCGTGGCGCCGGCGCCAAGGGGCAGCATGGGGATGCCGGCCAGAAATTGCAGGGCTTTGCGGCGGGTGGGCGTCGTCGTGTGGGACATTGTATTTTCCAGAAGATGGCTGCGAAGAGCAGGCCGCGTGCCAAAAGGGCAGGTCGGTCCGCCAAGCGGTGGAGCGGTCGGCTTGCCCGCTTCCTGCAGCGAATACTAGAAACACAATGTGACAGGCATTTGAAAAACAAAAAACCCGGCGCAATAGGCCGGGTTGTGTAGGAGCGTGCGCAGTTCTTACTCGGGCAGGTCCAGGGGATCTTCCGCAGACCCGTCGGGAGCGGAAAAACTGTCGCGGAAAGTGAACACCACCGAAGTGAAGAACATGGCCGCCAGCACCATGGCCGCCCCGACCATGATGCCGCCAGCAATGGCGCCGATCAGGCTGGCCAGCACGCCGGTCACCAGGGCCAGCACCAGGCCGGTGCCCAGAAAGACCGTCATCCAGCAGATGCCGAACACCAGATAGGCGCGCCAGTTGCGCAGGCAGGCGATGCCGCTGAAAAACAGGGCTTTGACCGGAGGAATGCCATGCCAGTGGATCAGCCCGGGCGCGTGCCAGAACATCAGCGACAGCGGGATGTACAGCGCCATCGAGAACCACATGGCGGTCTGGAAGTCCGGGTCTTCGGCGATTTCGCGGCCCATGGGCTCGCCACCCAGATAGACGTTGGCAAAGGTGCCGCCGTCTATCAGTGCCGACAGGCCCATGATGGCCAGGAAGCTGACGGCATACAGCACGCCCAGCGTGAGCATGGCGCGCCTGCGCTCGGTACCGGAGCGAAAGGCCACCAGCAGCAGGGACGGGTTGGGAAAGCGGCCCTGGGTGGCTTCGGCGGCCGCGACCATCATCGCCAGCGAAGAGCAGGGCAGCAAGGCCAGGGCCAGGGCCGGGCCGACGAAGGGAACAATCGTGACCAGCGACATGCAGGCCATGGCCAGGAAGAACAGCGCGGCCAGTGCCATGGGCTGGCGCCAGAATGTCTGGATGCCGAGCTTGACCCATAGGACGCCGGTGCTGGCGGGAACAATCTGGAGTTTCATGAAATGGTCAAAGTCCTGGGGGAGCAGAAGCAGGCGCGTGAAGGCGCCAATAGCGTTACTGTAACGCAGGCTTTTTTGACCTCTGAACACAAGGGCAGGATCACGGCTCCAGGACGGCAGCCCAGGCTGGCTGCAGGCCGCCGTCAGCCCGCACCCAGGTCTGCATTGCCTGGCGCTGAAATCCCGCGGCCTGTCTCAAGCCAATTGCAGCGGATGCGCGATGCGCTGGCGCAGCACGCGTTCGAAATGGGCTGGATCGTGGGGCGTGAGCAGCGCGGCTTCGCGCGGCAGGTAAAAGTCCCACAGGCGCGAAATCCAGAAGCGCAGTGCGCCCGCGCGCAGCTGGGCATTGAGCAGCTGGCGCTCGGCAGCCGTGAGCGGCCGCACGCTCTGGTAGGCGGCGATCATGGCCTGGGCACGCGCCGCGTCGTGGGCTCCCGTGGCGTGGTCTATGCACCAGTCGTTGAGACAGACCGCCAGGTCGAACAGCCAGCTGTCTATGCCCGCGAAGTAGAAGTCGAAAAAGCCCGTGAGCTGCTCGCCGTCGAACATCACGTTGTCGCGGAACAGGTCGGCGTGGATGGGGCCGCGCGGCAGCGCCGCATAGGCCGAGGAGGCCGCGACATGGTTCTGGTAGGCGAGTTCGGACTGCAGCAGATCGACCAGGTCGCTGTCCAGATGGGGCAGCACCACGGGCGCGGTTTCATTCCACCAGGGCAGGCCGCGCAGATTGGGCTGCTGGCGGTTGAAGTCGCGAGCGGCCAGGTGCATGCGCGCCAGCATTTCGCCGACGGCCGCGCAGTGCACGGGTGCGGGCGCGAGCTGGCTGCTGCCGCGCAGGCGGTTGACCACGGCCGCGGGCTTGCCGCACACGCGCAGCAGGATGTCGCCGCTTTGCTTGTGCGCCTGCGGGTCGGGCACGGGAATGCCGGCGTGCGCCAGGTGCTTCATCAGGTGCAGATAAAACGGCAGTTGCTCGGCCGTCAGGCGCTCGAAGAGTGTGAGCACCCACTCACCCTGATCGGTCGTCAGGAAGTAGTTGGTGTTTTCAATGCCGCCCTGGATGCCGCGCAGGCTCTGGAACTGGCCCAGCGGCAGGTGGCGCAGCAGATCGCGCGCCTCTTTATCGGAGACTTCGGTAAAAACGGCCATGGCGAAGTGCGCGCCCCGAGGGCGGCGCAGGAAAGAAGAGGAAGAAAGGGGGGAGCGTTGGGAGGCTCAGAACTTGCGTATGTTCCACACCCGCGGGCCCGTGGTGTCCGAGCTGTTGCGGTTGCGGTTGCGCGCACCGTCACTGGGCTGGACTTCGTAGGCGGGCATGTCGCCGACCTTGGGCGTGACGGTGATGCTTTGCGTTTGACCGCCAATGCGCACTTCATCGACGCGGCTGCCTTCGTCCTCCACGCGGATGCGTTCCACGCGCTGGTTGTTCTTGTCACCCTGTGGCGCGCGCTGTTCGGGCGCGCTGGGCGCGGCCTGGACGGCATTGGCAGGGGGATTCTGGGCCAGCACCGGGCTGGCAGCCAAGCTGATGAGGAGGAGGAGTGGGGCGGCGCGCATAAGGAGATTGTAGGGCTTGTCATAAATCGGATCGCGTGGGGAAATCAATGGATGACAGGGGCTAGGGCCCGTGCACAATCCTGGCATGAGCAATTCCAAGACCCTGGTGCTGGTAGATGGCTCCAGCTATCTCTACCGCGCCTACCACGCCATGCCCGACCTGCGGGCAAAGCCCGGCGACCCGTCGAGTGCCGCCACTGGCGCGATCCGCGGCATGATCAACATGCTGCAGGCCCTGAAAAAAGAAGTGCCGGCCGATTACGCGGTCTGCGTGTTCGATACCAGCGGGCCGACCTTCCGCGACGCCATCTATCCCGAGTACAAGGCGCAGCGTTCGCCCATGCCCGACGATTTGCGCGCGCAGATCGAGCCCATCCACGCCGTGGTGCGCATGCTGGGCTGGCCGGTGCTGGCCGTCAAAGGGGTGGAAGCCGACGATGTGATCGGCACCCTGGCCCATGCCGCGGCGCAGCAGGGCGTGAAGGTGGTGGTTTCCAGCGGCGACAAGGACTTGAGCCAGCTGGTCAATGAGCACATCACCATCATCGACACCATGAACGGCAAGGTGCGCGACGTGGCCGGCGTGACGGCCGAGTTTGGCGTGCCGCCTGCGCTGATGGTCGATTTCCAGACCCTGGTCGGCGACACCGTGGACAACGTGCCCGGCGTGCCCAAGGTCGGTCCCAAGACCGCCGCCAAGTGGCTCAACGAATACGGTTCGCTCGACGCCTTGCTGGCGCGTGCCGATGAAATCAAGGGCGTGGCCGGGCAGAACCTGCGCGACAGCCGCGACTGGCTGCCCACGGGCCGCCAGCTGGTGACCATCAAGACCGACTGCGATCTGGTCGAGCATGTGGTGGGCCTGCCGTCGCTCGACGGCCTGGCCTGGCGCGAGCCGGAAAACGCGGCGCTGCACGATTTCTACATGGACTACGGCTTCAAGGGCCTGGCGATGGCCCTGGCGAACGGCAAAGCCGAGCCCGCGCCCAAGACCGAAGCCGCGGCCAAGCCCAAGGCCGCCAAGCCGCGCGCCGACCAGGACACGGGCGACATGTTCGCGGAGTTGCAGGAGTCGGCCGAGGCCACGGCCGAGGCCGAAGCGGCCCAGCAATCCCATCTGCGCTATGACGTGATCCTGACCTGGGCCAGCTTCGATGCCTGGCTGGCCAGGATACAGGCGGCCGAGCTGACGGCGCTGGATACCGAAACCACGTCGCTGGACGAAATACGCGCCCAGATCGTGGGCATCAGCTTCAGCGTGGAGCCGGGTGCCGCCGCCTATATTCCCCTGGCGCATGCGGGCCCCGATGCGCCCGAGCAGCTGCCTCTGGAGGAAGTGCTGGCGCGCCTCAAGCCCTGGCTGGAAGACGCCAGCCGTCCCAAGCTGGGCCAGCACATCAAGTACGACCGCCATGTGTTCGCCAACCACGGCATCCATGTGCAAGGCTATGCGCACGACACCATGCTGCAAAGCTATGTGCTCGAAGTCCATCGCCCGCACGGCCTGTCCAGCCTGGCGCTGCGCCACACCCAGCGCACGGGCATCAGCTACGAAGACCTGTGCGGCAAGGGCGTGCACCAGATCCCGTTCGCCCAGGTGCCGGTCGACAAGGCCGCGGCCTATTCCTGCGAAGACTCGGACCAGACGCTGGACGTGCACCGCGTGCTGTGGCCGCAGCTGCAAGCCCTGCCGGCGCTGCGCGGCGTCTACGAACTGGAGCTGCAGACCAGCGAAGCGCTGTTTCGCATCGAGCGCAACGGCGTGCTGATCGACGCGGCCACGCTGGCCAAGCAAAGCAACGAGCTGGGCCAGCGCATCGTGCAGCTGGAAAACGAAGCCTACGAGATCGCTGGCCAGCCGTTCAACCTGGCCAGCCCCAAGCAACTGGGTGAAATCTTCTTCGACAAGCTGGGCATGCCCGTGGTGAAGAAGACCGCCACCGGCGCGCGCAGCACCGACGAGGAAGTGCTGGAAAAGCTCGCCGCCGACTACCCGCTGCCGGCCAAGCTGCTTGAGCACCGCAGCCTGTCCAAGCTCAAGGGAACGTATACCGACAAGCTGGCCCAGCTGGCGCAGCCGACCACGGGCCGGGTCCACACCCACTACGCCCAGGCCGTGGCTGTCACGGGCCGGCTGTCGAGCAACGACCCGAATCTGCAGAACATTCCCATCCGCACGCCCGAAGGCCGGCGTGTGCGCGAAGCCTTCATCGCGCCCGCGGGCCGCTTGATCGCCAGCGCCGACTATTCGCAGATCGAACTGCGTATCATGGCCCACCTGTCGGGCGACGAGTCGCTGCTGCTGGCTTTCCAGGAAGGCCGCGACGTGCACCGGGCCACGGCCGCCGAAGTGTTCGCGGTCGACGTGGACCAGGTCAGCAGCGAGCAGCGCCGCTATGCCAAGGTGATCAACTTCGGTCTGATCTACGGCATGAGCAGCTTCGGCCTGGCCAAGAACCTGGGCATAGAGACCAAGGCCGCCGCCGCCTATATCGACCGCTATTTCCAGCGCTATCCCGGCGTCAAGCGCTACATGGACGAGACCGTGGAGTTCGCGCGCGCCCATGGCTATGTCGAGACCGTTCTGGGCCGGCGCCTGTATCTGCCCGATATCAACGGCGGCAACGGCCCGCGCAAGAAGGGCGCCGAACGCCAGGCGATCAATGCGCCCATGCAGGGCACGGCCGCCGACCTGATCAAGATGGCGATGGTGGCGGTGCAGGCCGAGCTGGACGCGCACAAGCCAGCGATCAAGGTCATCATGCAGGTGCACGATGAACTGGTGTTCGAGCTGCCGCAGGAAGACGAAGCCTGGCTCAGGACCGAGATCCCGCGCCTGATGGCCGGCGTCGCCGAGCTCAAGGTCCCGTTGCTGGCGGAAGTCGGCGTGGGCCTGAACTGGGATCAGGCGCACTGAAATAAAGCACCCCCTGAGCCGCTGCGCGCTAGGCGCGCCCCGTCTTCCCCCTCTCATCCTTCGGTGGAGGGGGCGCCCGGCCAGGGACGGCAGCCTCGGTGCGGGGGGGCCGCCCAGGTGCGGCCCTTCCTCGCTGCCCCCTTGCTGGGGCACGCCAGTGGCATGGGCTGCGGGTGGTGCCTGGCACCATAAAGCACTGACTGCAACCGGCCCGCAGGCGCCATGCCGGCGGCACTTTTGTGTCCGTTCCGGCCGGCAAACGCGTCTTCTGCGAAAATGCGGTGGATCGGCCTTTTGGGCCCATCGATAAAGCAAAAATAGCTATGACATTGATAGCAATCATTCTGGCCACCCTGGCCGCCGGTATTGGCAGTGTGTGGGTGGCTGCGCTACTTATGGGCGTAGGAGTTTCGGGAAAGAACGGCGGCATGATGCCCCAGCGTCTGCTGAGCCTGGCTGCTGGGGCCTTGCTGGCTACGGCCTTCATGCACCTGCTGCCCGAAGCGTTCAACAGCGAAGCCAGCGCCCAGGACCTGTTTCTCACCCTGCTGATCGGCGTGGTGTTCTTCTTTCTGCTCAGCAAGGCCGAACTGTGGCACCACGGCCATGAGCACGGCCATGACCAGCATGCAGGCCATGGGCATGAACACGGGCGTGAACCCGTTCACAGCCACGGCAAGCCCGGCGGCGGCTGGGCCGTGCTCACGGGCGACAGCGTGCACTGCTTTGGCGACGGCGTGCTGATTGCCTCGGCCTTTCTGGCCGACATGCGGCTGGGCGTGATCGCGGCCGCTTCCGTGCTGGCCCACGAAGTGCCGCACCACATCGGCGATCTGGTGGTGCTGGGCCATTCCAGCGCCAACCGCCGCGTGGCGCTGGTCAAGGTCTCGCTGGCGGGCGCCGTCACGGCCCTGGGCGGCATCGCCGGCTATTTCCTCGTCGGTCAGTTGCAGGACTGGCTGCCGTATTTCCTGGTGCTGGCATCGAGCAGCTTTGTCTATGTGGCGCTGGCCGACCTGATTCCCCAACTGCAAAAACGCCTGACAGCGCGCGAGACCGTGGCCCAGGTGGCCTGGCTGGTGGGCGGCATGGTGTTGGTGACCCTGGTCAGCGGCATGGCGCATTCACACTAAGAGCACCCCCTGAGCGGCTCACGCCGCTTCCCCCTCTCATCCTTCGGTGGAGGGGGACGGCAGCCTCGCTGCGGGGCGGCCCTTGCTCGCTGCCCCTGAGCTGGGGCGCGCCGGTTTCAAGCACTGGAGCGGGCGTTATGGATCTGTCGAGTCGCGCAGCGCCGCGCGCACGCCGGCGAGCTGGCGGCGTGACACGGCCAGCGGTTCGTGGATGCCATGCAGGCGCACGGCCCAGCCTTCGCCTTCTTCGGGGTCGAAATATTTTTCCAGCGCGCGCAGGGCCCGGCGTGCGACCAGGGCATTGCGGTGGATGCGCAGGAAGTGCGCGGCGTGCTGGGTCTCCAGTTCGTTGAGCGCGCTGTCGAGGATGTAGCTTTGCGCGGCGGTGCGCACGGTCACGTATTTCAGCTCGGCCTTGAAGTACAGCACTTCGGTGAGCAGCACGCGCTCGGTGCGGCCGCGGTCCAGGATCAGCAGCGCGGCGGCTGGCGTGGGGGGCTCGTCGGCGGGGACAGGCTTGTGCAGCCGCAGCACCTTGGCCAGGGTTTGCTGCAGCCGGGCCAGGCGCACCGGCTTGGTCAGATAGTCCAGCGCATCCAGCTCGAAGGCGTTGACGGCGTGCAGGCCGTCGGCGGTGACGAACACCAGGGCTGGCGGCCGCGGCAGGCTGCGCATGCGCGCGGCCAGCGACAGGCCGTCCAGGCCCGGCATATGGATGTCGAGCAGCACCAGGGCGATGGGCTGCGTCTGCAGCAGCGCCCAGGCCGCATCGGCGCAGTCGGCTTGCTGCACGACCAGCGGCGGCAGGGCCGGTTCGCCCGGCGCGGTCCCGGCACCGGCCGCAGCAGCCGCATCGGCCAACAGCGTCTGCAGGCGGCTGCGGGCCAGGGCTTCGTCATCGACCAGCAGGATGTGCAAGGGGGCGTTCACGCAGGGTTCTCCAGCGGCAGGGCGATGCGCACGACATAGCTGCCCTGGCGGCTGCCGGCGCTGAATTCGGCCTGCAGATCGTGCAACAGGCCCAGGCGTTCGCGCACATTGCGCAGCGCCATGCCGTGGCCGTGCGTGGACGGTCCGCTGGCCGGCGGCAGGCTGTTGACGATGGTGATCAGCACCCGGTGGTGGCGCAGTTGCGTGGTGATCTGCAGCGTGCCACCCGGCGCGCTGGGCTCCACCCCATGGCGGATGGCGTTTTCCACCAGCGGCTGCAGCAGCAGCGGCGGCAGTCGGGCGGCGCCGGCCGCGGGGTCGAGCTGCCACTGCAGTTGCAGGCGCGTGCCGAAGCGCACCTGCTCGATCGCCAGGTAGCGCTGGGCCAGCGTGATTTCCTCGTCCAGCGTGGCGCTGCCCTGGGGGTCGGCCAGCGCGTAGCGGAACAGGTCGCTGAGGTCTTCGAGCAGGGCTTCTGCCTTGGCGGGCTCGGCGCGCACCAGCGCGATCGCGCTGTTGAGCGTGTTGAACAGAAAATGCGGGCGAATGCGCGATTGCAACTCCGCCAGCCGGGCGGTGGTGGCGGCCGGCGTGCGTGCGCGCGCGCGCAGCAGCAAGGCCGTGACCAGCAGGGCGGCCAGCAGCGCGCCGCTCACCGCGCTGGCCAGCCAGGGCGCGGAGAGCCCATCGCCCACCAGCCACAGCATGGCGCAGGCATAGAGGCCGCACAGCGCGCCCAGCAGCATGCCGGCGGCATACTGGGCCTGGGGCTTCAAGCGCTGCAGCAGGCGCTTGAGGCCGCAGGCCGCGATCAGCCACAGCAGCGTGCCCGGCAGCGCGCCGCCCGTGACCCAGGCCATGCGCAGCAGCCAATCCAGGGCCGAAGAAGCGCCAAAAAGCGTGGCCGTGGCGACCACGCTTTGCACGAACAACACCGCCCGCAGCACCACGCCGACATGGCAGGCATCGAACACCAGAACGCGCTGTGCCGCACCGGCCGTGGGGGCTAGTAGGGGGCCAGATTCGAGGGAAGCGGGCTGGGTCGATAAAATTTGCGTATCTTGCATGGCGGCACCGGAATATTCCGGCTGTCTTGAACCCACTGATTATTGTCTTCTCATGTCCAACAGCACCACTTCACAACCATCCCACAACCAGCTCGACACCAAGGCCCAGGCATGGTCGGCGCTGTTTTCCGAGCCCATGAGCGACCTCGTCAAACGCTACACATCGAGCGTGTTCTTTGACAAGCGCCTGTGGCAGGCCGACATCATGGGCAGCCTGGCCCACGCCGAAATGCTGTCCGCCCAGGGCATTATTTCGAGCGAAGACCACGCCTCCATCCAGAAAGGCATGGCGCAGATCACGGCCGAGATCGAAGCCGGCGGCTTTGAATGGAAGCTCGATCTGGAAGACGTGCATCTGAACATCGAAGCGCGCCTGACGCAACTGGTCGGCGATGCCGGCAAGCGCCTGCACACCGGCCGCAGCCGCAACGACCAGGTCGCGACCGACGTGCGCCTGTGGTTGCGCGGCGAGATCGACGTGATCAGCGGCCTGCTGGGCGAGCTGCAGAAGTCGCTGGTCGAGACCGCCGAGCGCTATGTCGAAGTGATTCTGCCGGGCTTCACCCATTTGCAGGTGGCCCAGCCCGTGAGCTTCGGCCACCATTTGCTGGCCTATGTGGAAATGTTCCACCGCGATGCCGAACGCATGGCCGACGTGCGCCGCCGCGTCAACGTCCTGCCCCTGGGCTCGGCCGCGCTGGCCGGCACCACCTACCCGCTGGACCGCGAGCGCGTGGCGCGTGCGCTGGGCATGGAAGGCGTGTGCCAGAACAGCCTGGATGCGGTCAGCGACCGTGATTTCGCCATCGAATTCAGCGCCGCCGCCGCGCTGTGCATGGTGCACATCAGCCGTTTCTCGGAAGAGCTGATCCTGTGGATGAGCCAGAACTTCGGCTTCATCAAGATTGCCGACCGCTTCACTACCGGCTCGTCCATCATGCCGCAGAAGAAGAACCCCGACGTGCCTGAACTGGCGCGCGGCAAGACCGGCCGCGTGGTCGGCCACCTGATGGGTCTGATCACGCTGATGAAGGGCCAGCCCCTGGCCTACAACAAGGACAACCAGGAAGACAAGGAGCCGCTGTTCGACACCGTGGACACCTTGAAGGACACGCTGCGCATCTTCAGCGAAATGGTCGGCGGCCAGTTGAACCCGGCCACGGGCGTCAAGGAAGGCGGCATCAGCGTCAACGCCGAAGCCATGGAGCGCGCCGCGCTCAAGGGCTATGCCACGGCCACCGATCTGGCCGACTACCTGGTCAAGAAGGGCCTGCCTTTCCGCGATGCGCACGAAACCGTGGCCCATGCGGTCAAGGCGGCGATTGCCCAGGGCGTGGACCTGTCGGAACTGCCCCTGGCCACGCTGCAGGGCTTTCACCCGCAGATCGAGCAAGACGTGTTCGAGTGCCTGAGCCTGCGCGGTTCGCTCAACGCGCGCAACACGCTGGGCGGAACGGCGCCGGCACAGGTGCGGGCCCAGCTGGCGCGCCACCAGGCACGTCTGGCATAAAAAAACAACAGCGGCGGGGCGGCCCCGCGCTATCGTTCCTGATCTGTTGATTCCATTGGAGTGCCCGTTCATGCACCTTTCGCGTCGCCGTCTTCTGTCCCACGCCGCTGCAGTCTCCGCCCTGTCCGTCTGGGGCGGGGCCCAGGCGGCTCCGCAGCCCATACGCATCCTGGTGGGCTTTCCGCCGGGCGGCGGCTCGGATGCGATTGCCCGTCTGCTGGCCGAAAAGCTGCGCGACGAGCTGGGCCAGCCCGTGCTGGTGGACAACCGCCCGGGTGCCGGGGGGCAGATCGCGGCGCAGTTGCTCAAGAGCGCGCCGGCCGATGGCCATACGCTGTTTCTGACGCACGACCACACCATCTCCATCCTGCCGCAGGTCATCAGGAAGCCGGGCTTCGATCCTGACCAGGACTTCGTGCCCGTGGTCGGCATTGCGACGTTCGTGAACGCACTGGCCGTGTCCAGCCAGACGCCGGCCAAGAACCTGGCCGAGTACGTGGAGTGGGTGCGTCAGCAGGGCGGCAAGAGCGCGGTGGGCATTCCCGCACCCGCGTCCACGCCCGAGTTTCTGGTCCAGCAGCTGTCGGCCCACTTCAAGCTCGATCTGGTGGCCGCGCCTTACCGCGGCAGCGCGCCCATGCTGGCCGACATGCTGGGCAACCAGATTCCGGCGGGCATAGGCGCGGTGCAGGACTTCATCGAGCACCAGCGCGCGGGCAAGCTGCGCGTGATCGCCGTGCTCGGTGACAAGCGCCAGGCAGCGATGCCGGAGGTGCCCACGCTGGCCGAGCAAGGCGTCAAGGGCTATGAAGACATGCCCTACTACGGCGTGTATGCGCCCAAGGGCACGCCTGCCGCTTTCATCGATAGCTTCTCGGCCGCCACGGCCAAGGTGTTGCAGATGCGGGATGTGCGCGAGCAACTGGTGGCGCTGGGCTTGACCGTGGGCCATATGACGCCGCAGCAGCTGGCCAAGCGCGAGCAGGCCTATACGCGTGCCTGGTCGGCCATCATCCGCAAGAGCGGCTACCAGCCGCAGTAGGCCGTCCGGCCTGGCAGCGGCGATACTGTCGCCGTGGAAAAGCCCTGCAGCTTCTGCAGGGTTTTTTTTTGAAAAATGGCCCCTGCACGCCGATCATCGACGAATGCGTCGCAAAACCGCAGCGGGCAGAACAAGACATCACCGGCCGAGCCGGGCCTAGAGGGGGAGAAGCCGTGGGAATCAAGCAATGGACAGGTGCCGCGCTGGCGCTGTGGGCTGGCAACGCGCTGGCGCTGGCCGTGGGGCAATTCAATCCCCAGGGTGAAGTGGCCAAGGTACAGCAGGTGCGCGTGCAGTTCGACAGTGCGGCCGTGCGCTTTGGCGACCCCAAGGCCGCGGCGCCGCTGCAATTGACCTGCAGCGACGCCCAGGCCGCGGCCGGCACGGGCCGCTGGACCAGCGAGCGCGAATGGGTGTTCGATTTCTCCAAGCCCCTGCCTCCGGGCGTACGTTGCACGGCCCAATTGCAGGCGGACTTGAAGTCGCCCACGGGCCAACTGCTGTCGGGGACCACGCGCTACCAGTTCAGCACCGGCGGCCCGCAAGTGCAGAGCATTCTGCCGTCGACCTACGAAGCCATCGATGAAGAGCAGTTCTTTGTACTGCGCTTCAACGGCGCCGTGGCGCGCGAGAGCCTGCTGGCCAACAGCTGGTGCGCCATGGAAGGTCTGGGCGAGCGCATTCCCCTGCGCTGGATTGACGGCGCCGAGCGCACGGCGCTGCTGAAGATGCGCGACTGGGGCAAGGCGGCCGCGGCGACGCCGCAGCAGTTCGCCACCCTGGCTTGCAACCGGCGTCTCACGCCTGGCGCCAAGCTGCGCCTGGTGCTGGGCAGCGGCGTCGCCACGCGCAGCGCCCAGGAATTTGCCTACAGCGTGCGCGAGCCGTTCGCGGCCGAAGTGCGCTGCGAACGCGAGAACGCCCAGGCCGCCTGCCTGCCGATACGTCCCATTCGGCTGTCGTTCAACGCCCCCGTGACGCGGGCCCTGGCCGAAGGCGTACGCCTGCAAGGCGGCGGCGGCACGCTCAAGCCGGTGTTCGACGAAGAGTCGGGCGCAAGCCCGGATCCCAAGGCGCTGGTCGAAGGCCTGCGCTTTGAAGGCCTCAAGGCGCAGACCAGCTACCAGTTGCAGCTGCCCAAGGGCTTCCAGGATGCGGCCGGACGGACTCTGCGCAATGCCGACGCTTTCCCCGTGACCGTGGCCACGGCCGACATGCCGCCGCTGGTTAAGTTCGCGGCTTCGCCTTTCGGCATCGTCGAGCGCTTTGCAGAAGGTCCCAACGGACCGGCCCTGCTGCCGGTGACCGTGCGCAAGGTGGAGGCCGCGCTGCAAGGCCAACGGCTGGAGCCGGGAGGCGCGGGCCAGGTCAGCCTGCTCGAAGCGCGCAGCGACGCCGACATCATTGCCTGGCTGCACAAGCTGCAGGACTACGACAGTGGCCAGGTGACGCGTGTCCAGGCCCAGCGCGACGTGCGCGGACCCCTGCCGCCGGTGATCGACCCGGATGACCGCAAGATGGTGGCGACGCGCATGCTGTCGCTGCTGGCCGGTCGCCCGCAAGCCCAGGCCATGGTGTTGCCCAGCGCGGTGGCCGGCGACCCTCGGCCCTTCGAAGTGGTCGGTATCCCTTTGAGTCCGGGCTTTCATGTGGTGGAAATCGCTTCGCCGCTGCTGGGCGCGGCCCTGCTCGACGAACGCTACGGCGCGCAGCGCAAGATGTATGTGCGCAGCTCGGCGCTGGTGACCAATCTGGCCGTGCATTTCAAGCTCGGGCGCGAGAACGCGGCCGCCTGGGTGACCACGCTGGACAAGGGCCAGGTGGTGGCCGGGGCCAAGGTCCAGGTGTCGGACTGCAATGGCAAGATGCTGGCCACGGCGGCCACCAATGCCCAGGGCGTGGCGATGCTTGAAGGCCTGTCGCCCGAGCCACCCCGCTGCCGCGGCGAAGGCTATCGCAACGCCGCCTATTTCGTCAGCGCGCGCGCGCAGACCGCGTCCGGGCCGGAGCTGGCTTTCGCCTGGAGCGACTGGCAGCGCGGCATCGAGCCCTGGCGCTTCAATGTGCCGACCAGCGCGAGCCGCCAGCCCGACATGCGCGGCCATACGGTGTTCGATCGCACGCTGCTGCGCGCCGGCGAAACCCTGGCCATGAAGCACTTTCTGCGTCAGCAGAACAGCCAGGGCCTGGCCTTGCCCGCGCAACAGCCCACGGAGTTGCGCATCACCCATATCGGCAGCGGCCAGAGCTACCGCCAGCCCCTGGTCTGGCGCAGCACGGGCAGCGGCGGCCTGAGCGCCGAAAGCCGCTTCGCCGTGCCCGCGGGCGCCAAGCTCGGCGAGTACGACGTGGAGCTGCGCGATGCGCAGGAGCCGTCGGGGTTTCGGCCCATCTCCAGCGGTGCTTTCCGCGTGGAGGAATTCCGCCTGCCGGTGTTCGAAGGCCGGGTCGGTCCGGCCGATGCCAAGCCGCTGGTGCGGGCCGAGACGCTGCCCGTGCAGGTGCAGCTCAACTACCTCGCGGGCGGACCGGCCGCGGGCCTGCCGGTGCGCGTGTCGGCGCTGGTGCGCCAGCATGCGCCGGTTTTTGCCGGCTATGACGACTTCCATTTCGGCCCGCCGCGCAAGGCCGCCGATGGCGCGCAAAGCGATGACGAAGAGGCCACGGCCAGCCAGGACACGCGCGTGATTGCCGATGCGCTGCCGCTGGTGCTGGACCGCCAGGGCGCGGGCAGCGTGAAGCTGACCTCGCTGCCGCGCGATCCCCAGGCGCGCGAGCTGCTGATCGAAGCCAGCTATGCCGACCCGAGCGGTGAAGTGCAGACGCTGCGCAGCACGCAGACGCTGTGGCCCGCGGCCGTGGTCGCGGGCATACAGGCCGAAAACTGGGTCTCGACGGCGCGCCAGATGCAGTTCCAGGCCTTGGCGCTGGGGCTGGACGGCAAGCCCCAGGCCGGGGTGGCGCTCAAGGTGCAGGCGCTGGCCCGCATCACCACCAGCAGCCGAAAGCGCCTGGTGGGCGGCTTTTACAGCTACGACAACCAGACCACGCTCAAGGACCTGGGCACGGTGTGCACCGGCAAGAGCGATCGCCAGGGGCGGCTGGTCTGCTCCACGAAGATAGACCAGGCGGGCGAAGTCGAGCTGGTGGTCACGGCGACCGACTCCGCGGGCAATGCGGCCCAGGCGGCGACTTCGGTCTGGGTCACGGGCCAGGGCGAGCTGTGGTTCGGCGGCGAAGACCATGACCGCATGGAATTGCTGCCCGAGCAGCGCAGCTACGCGCCCGGCGAGACCGCGCGCTTGCAGGTGCGCATGCCGTTTCGCCATGCGACGGCCCTGGTGGCCGTGGAGCGCGAAGGCATTCTGAGCACGCGCGTGGTGCAACTCGAAGGCGACAACCCGACGGTGGAGCTGAAGATCGAGGAAGGCTGGGGCCCCAACGTCTATGTGAGCGTGCTGGCGCTGCGCGGGCGCCTGCGCGAAGTGCCCTGGTACAGCTTCTTCACCTGGGGCTACCAGGCGCCGCGCGCCTGGTGGAATGCGTTCTGGCATGAAGGCCGCGAGTATGTGGCGCCGACGGCGCTGGTCGATCTGAGCCGGCCCGCGTTCCGTCTGGGCATGGCCGAGCTCAAGGTCGACGCCGCCGCCCACCGTATCACGGTGCAGGTCAGTGCCGACCATGCCACCTACCCGGTGCGCGGAACGGCCCAGGTCACGATCTCGGCCAAGTTGCCCAATGGCCAGCCCGCGGCGGGCGCTGAAGTGGCGCTGGCTGCCGTGGACCAGGCCTTGCTGGAGCTGATGCCCAATACCAGTTGGAACCTGCTCGATGCCATGCTGCCGCGCCGCGCCTGGGGCGTGCAGACCGCCACGGCGCAGATGGAAGTCATAGGCCGGCGCCACTATGGCCGCAAGGCCGTGGCGGCCGGCGGCGGCGGCGGGCGCAGTCCGCGCCGCGAGCTGTTCGACAGCGTGCTGCTGTGGCAGCCCACGGTGGTGCTCGATGCCAAGGGCCAGGCCAAGGTCAGCGTGCCGCTCAACGATTCCTTGACCACGTTCGAGATCGTGGCCGTGGCCGATGCCGGCGCGCAGATGTTCGGCACGGGGCGCACCAGCATACGCAGCACCCAGGACCTGCAAATCATCAGCGGCCTGCCGCCGCTGGTGCGCGAGGGCGACCAGTTCCGCGCGCAGATCACCTTGCGCAATACCACCGACCGGGCGATGCAAGTGCAGGTGCAGCCGCGCGCCGCACCGCTGCAACCGGCTGCGCAGCGCATTGCCCTGGCCGCGGGCGCGTCGCAGGAAGTGTCCTGGGAGGTCACGGCGCCGACCGCGCCCGAAGCCGGCAGCGACCCGGCCGCGGGACTGGAATGGGAGATCCTTGCCCAGGATGTGACACCGGGTGCACCCGTGGCGCGTGATGCGATCCGCGTGCGCCAGCGCATCGAGGAGGCTGTGCCGTTGACGGTGCAGCAGGGCACGCTGGTGCAGATAGCGGGCCGCTGGCAACTGCCCGTGGCGCCGCCCGCCGATGCCCTGCCGGGGCGCGGCGGCCTGCGTCTGTCGCTGGCACCGCGCCTGGCCGACGGCCTGCCCGGTGTGCGCGACTGGTGGGCACGCTACACCTATACCTGTCTGGAGCAGGTCAGCAGCCGTGCGTTGAGCCTGGGCGATGCCACGCTGTGGCAGAAGATCAGCGCGCAAATGCCCGGCTATCTCGACGAAGACGGCCTGGCTTCGTACTTCCCGCCGAGCGCGGGCAGTATCCACCAGGGCAGCGATACGCTCACGGCCTATCTGCTGGCCGCCAGCCATGAGGCCGCGCGCCACGATCCTCAGCTGGCGCTGCCCGAGGCATTGCGCGCCTCCATGGAAAGCGGGTTGATCGCGTTTGTCGAGGGGCGTCTGACGCGCAGGGGCAGCAACCCGCGCAACGACCAGTCCCTGGACGTGCGCAAGCTCGCGGCCATCGAGGCCTTGTCGCGCCATGGCCGGGCGCAGCCGCGCATGCTGGACAGCGTGCGCATCACGCCCGCGCAGTGGCCTACCCATGCGCTGATCGACTGGGTGCAGATCCTGCAGCGCCTGCCCGAAGTGGCGCAGCGCGACCAGCGGCTGCAGGAGGCCAAGCAGCTGCTGCAAAGCCGCCTGTCCTACCAGGGCAGCCAGGTGGTGTTCAGCACCGAGAAGGACGACAACTGGTGGTGGCAGATGCAGGGCGCGGACAGCAATGCCGCCCGCCTGTTGCTGACCGGGCTGTCCTTGCCTGACTGGAAGGACGACGTGCCGCGCCTGGCCCAGGGCCTGATCGCGCGCCAGCGCGGCGGTGCCTGGTCCACGACCACGGCCAACTTCTGGGGCGCGATGGCGCTGCAGGACTTCTCGCGCAAGCGTGAAAGCACGCCGGTCTCGGGCCGCACCGAAGCCCAGTTGGGCACGCACAGCGTGGCCAAGGACTGGAGCGCGGCGAAAGCGCCGGCGACAACGGCGCCCCTGGGTGCGACTTCGTTGGGAGCCAAGCAGCCTCTCACCGCGGGAATGTTCCTGCCCTGGGCAGCCGGTCCGCTGACCGTCACGCACGAAGGCCATGGCCAGCCCTGGCTGAGCTTGCAGGCCGTGGCCGCCGTGCCGCTGAAGAAGCCCTTCAACGCCGGCTACGCGGTGCGCAAGACCGTGACACGCATCACGCCGTCGTCGCTGCCCGCGGGTGAATACCGGCGCGGCGATGTGCTGGAAGTGACGCTGGAAGTCACGGCCTCGGCCGACATGGGCTGGGTGGCCGTCACCGATCCGATTCCCGCGGGCGCGACCATTCTGGGCAGCGGCCTGGGCCGCGATTCGGAGATCGCCCAGCAGGGCGGGGGCGACAGCGGCGATGGCGAGACGGGCCGGCCGACGTTCGAGGAGCGCAGCTTCTCGTCGTGGCGCGGCTACTACGAGTGGCTGCCGCGCGGCAGTTTCAAGACCCGCTACCGCGTGCGGCTGAGCAACATCGGCGCATTCGCGCTGCCGCCCACGCGCGTCGAAGCGCTGTATGCGCCGGAGATGTTTGGCGAAACGCCCAACGCACCGGTGAAGGTGGTGGCTGCGCCGTAAACGGCGCCATGGATCGCAGGGCCGGGAGGCCCTGCGGTTTACAAAGATGACCGTCACCGGACTTTCGTGACTTCAGGGCAAGCACCTAGAAAATTGACATCCATCCGTCACATGACCTGCCTAGACTTGGGCCATGTCCTTGATCGAACTCGACGGTGTCGCAAAGTCCTGGGGTGCAACGACGGCGCTGCGCGCCATCCATCTGCGCATTGAACCGGCAACTTTCTGCGTGCTGCTCGGGCCTTCGGGCTGCGGAAAATCGACCACGCTGCGCATCATCGCGGGCCTGGAAACGGCCAGCGTCGGCAGCGTGCGCATTGACGGGCGCGACGTGACCCATCTGCCGCCCGCGCAGCGCGGCATTGCCATGGTGTTCCAGAACTACGCGCTGTTTCCGCACCTCACGGTGGCGGAGAACATAGGCTTTGGCCTGTCGGTGCGCAAGGTGCCGGCGGCGGAAGCTGCGCGGCGCCTGGCCGAGTCCGCCGAGCTGCTGGGTCTGACGGGTTTGCTGGACCGCCGGCCGGGCCAGTTGTCGGGCGGGCAGCAGCAGCGAGTGGCCCTGGGCCGGGCCCTGGTGGCGCAGGCCAAGGTCTGCCTGATGGACGAACCCCTTTCCAACCTGGACGCTCAGCTGCGCCAGGAAATGCGCAGCGAGCTGCGCGAATTGCAGCAGCGCCTGGGCCTCACGGTGGTCTATGTGACGCACGACCAGGCCGAGGCCATGAGCATGGCCGATCAAGTGGTCTTGCTGCACCAGGGCCAGGTCGAGCAGTGCGCCACGCCGCGCGACATGTATGCGCGCCCGGCGAGCCGTTTTGCTGCGCGCTTCATAGGCACGCCGGCCATGAATCTGATCGCCCTCGAAGACGGCCGGATTGCCGGCAGCAGCGTCGCCGTGGGCGGCGGCGGAGCACGGACCATGGGCTTGCGCCCCGAAGCCATAGCGGTGCTGCAGAGCAGCGCCGAAGGCCCGTCCGTGCCGGCCGAAGTGGTCGGCCAGGAATACCTGGGCGCCGACCTGGTGCTGCGCTGCCAGGTGGGCCGCGAAGTGCTCACGGTGCGTGCCCCCGGCCCGCAGCAGGTGGCGACGGGCGCGCATGTGCGCCTGCACTGGCAGGCCGCGGATACGCACTTCTTCGGTAGCGACGGCCTGCGCCTGGGCGCACTGGCCGACTGAACCCAATCCCCCGGATTTTGGCCACAGCGGCGGCACTGCCAACGCCTGGCTGTTGATCGGATTTTCTCTCTCTGGAGTCGACATGCAACGCAAGACTTTTCTCACCTCCTTGGCCCTGGCCGGCACTTTCGGCGTTCTGGGCTCTGCCCACGCCCAGGCGCAGGTGGAAGTGCCGTTCTACTATCCGGTCGCCGTGGGCGGCGCCATCGCCAAGACCATCGATGGCTTTGCGGCGGAGTTCATGAAGACCCACCCGCATATCAAGGTCACGCCGATCTACGCGGGCACCTACCAGGAAACCATCGTCAAGGCGCTCACCGCGCACAAGTCGGGCAAGCCGCCCGCCACCTCGGTGCTGCTGTCGACCGACATGTTCACGCTGATCGATGAGGACGCGATCGCGCCCATAGATCAGTTCGTCAAGACCGACGCCGACAAGGCCTGGCTCAAGGGCTTCTACCCGGCCTTCATGGCCAACAGCCAGTCGGGCGGCAAGACCTGGGGCGTGCCTTTCCAGCGCTCCACCGTGGTGATGTACTACAACAAGGACTTGTTCAAGCAGGCCGGCCTGGATCCGAACCGCGCGCCCCAGACCTGGAAAGAACTCAGTGAAGCGGCGCAGAAGCTGACCATCAAGGACGCCAGCGGCAAGGTCACGCAGTACGGCATCCAGATCCCGTCCACCGGTTTTGCCTACTGGATGCTGCAGACGCTGACCACGCCCAATGGCGTGCTGCTGGCCAACGACTCCGGCACCAAGGTCACGTTCGACCATCCCAAGGTGATCGAGGCACTGGACTACTGGGTCAATCTGACGCGCCAGGGCGTGCACCCCAGCGGCGTGGTCGAGTGGGGTACGACGCCCAAGGATTTCCTGGAGAAGAAGGCGGCCATCATCGTCACCACCACGGGCAATCTGACCAACCTCAAGGCCAACGCCAAGTTCGATTTCGGCGTGGGCCAGATCGCCGGCAACCTGCGCAAGGGCTCGCCCACGGGCGGCGGCAATTTCTACATTTTCAAGAAGGCGCCCGCGGCCCAGCAGCAGGCGGCTTTCGAGTTCATCCAATGGGTGACCCAGCCCGAGCGCGCGGCCCAGTGGAGCATGGACACGGGCTATGTGGCCGTGTCGCCCGCGGCCTACGAAACGCCGGTGCTCAAGAAGTACGGCCAGGAGTTCCCCCCGGCCCTGGTGGCGCGTGACCAGCTGCCGGTGTCGGTGGCCGAGTTCTCGACCCACGACAACCAGCGCGTGACCAAGCTGCTCAACGACGCCGTCCAGGCCACGCTCAATGGCAGCAAGACTTCGACCCAGGCCTTGAAGGATGCCCAGCGCGAAGCCGATCGCCTGCTGCGCAGCTACCAGTAAGACCATGGCCGCGGGAATGAACATGGCGTCGGGCGCCGCTGCGCGGGGCGCCGCTGCGCCGCGCGCAGCCATCAGTCAACACGCGCTGCATGCCTGGCTCCTGCTGCTGCCGGCCCTGGTGCTGCTGGTGTCGTTCACGCATTGGCCGGCCCTGGCCACGCTGATCGACAGCTTCTTCTCCACGCCGCGCGGCAGCCGGCCCGGCCAGTGGGTCGGGCTGGAAAACTACCAGGTGATGGCAGACGACCCGGTGTTCTGGCAGGCGGTGCGCAACAACCTGTGGTTCGCCGGCGCCACCATTCCGCTGTCCATTGGCCTGGCGCTGGGCATGGCGCTGTGGGTCAACGAGCGCATGCACGGCCGTGCCTTTCTGCGCATGGCCTATTTCACGCCCACGGTGCTGCCGATGATCGCCGTGGCCAACATCTGGCTGTTCTTCTATACGCCGCAATACGGTTTGCTGGAGCAGATCACCGGCGCCCTGGGTTTGCCGTCGCACAACTGGCTCGGTGACCCGGCCACGGCCCTGGCCTGCATCACGCTGGTCGCGGTGTGGAAGGAGGCCGGCTTCTTCATGATTTTCTATCTGGCGGCGCTGCAGACGCTCAACCCCAGTCTCAAGGAGGCGGCGGCGATCGAAGGTGCGTCGCGCTGGTACTACTTCCGGCGCGTGCAGTGGCCGCTGTTGATGCCGACCACGCTGTTCGTGCTGGTCAATGCCGTGGTCAATGCTTTCCGGCTGGTCGACCATGTGTTCATTCTGACGCGCGGCGGCCCGGACAACGCCACCAGCCTGCTGCTCTACCACCTCTACGAAGTCGGCTTCAAGTTCTGGGACAGCGGCTATGCCGCGGCCATCACCGTGGTGCTGGTGGTGGTGCTGGCCAGCGTCGCGCTGCTGCAGTTCTTCGTGCTGGACAAGAAAGTGCATTACCAATGAGTGCCGCCCAAGAATCCTCGTCCAGGCAGCGCGCGCGCGCCCAGGGCCCGGCGCTGTACAGCGTGTCGTGGCTGGACACGGCCGCCGCCTGGCTGCTGGCGCTGCTGTGGATACTGCCGCTGGTCTATGCGGTCTGGACGGCCTTCCATCCGGCCGAATTTTCCACGCGCTTCGATCTCACCGCGCCCTGGACGCTGGAGAACTTCCGCCATGCCTGGCAGGCCGCGCCGTTCGCGCGCTACTTTCTCAACACCACGCTGCTGGTGGGCATGATCCTGGCCGCGCAGATGGTGCTCAGCACGCTGGCCGCCTATGCGTTTGCACGCTACGAATTCCGCGGCAAGAACGTGGCCTTCGCGCTGGTGCTGGTGCAGTTGATGATCATGCCGGACATCCTGCTGGTGGAGAACTACCAGACCATGGCCCGGCTGGGTCTGGTCGACAGCCTGCTGGCCATAGGCCTGCCGTACTTCGCGTCGGCCTTTGCCATCTTCTTGCTGCGCCAGACTTTCATGGGCATTCCCAAGGAGCTCGACGAAGCCGCGCGCGTCGAAGGTGCCACGGCCCTGCAAACCCTGTGGCGCGTCTATGTGCCGCTGGCCAGGCCGGTGTACACGGCCTTCGCCCTGGTCTCGATCAGCTTTCACTGGAACAACTTCCTGTGGCCGCTGATCATCACCAACAGCGTGGAGTCACGCCCGCTCACCGTGGGCTTGCAGGTGTTTTCCTCGGTGGAGCAGGGCGTGGAATGGTCGACCATCACTGCCGCGACGCTGATGACTTCGGCCCCGCTGCTGATCGCTTTCCTGCTGTTCCAGCGCCAGTTCGTGCAAAGCTTCATGCGCGCGGGCATCAAGTAGATCCGGTGGGTGCGGCGGCTGAAATGGCGGCGTTGACTGGCTTGAAATGGCACCGTCCTGGGGGTGTAATACAGGCATGAACATCCTCACCTGGAATACCCAGTGGTGCTGTGGCCTGGACGGTCTGGTCAGCCCGCAACGCATCATCGAGCGCGCGCGTGATCTGGTCGATGCCGACGTGCTGTGCCTGCAGGAAATCGCCGTCAACTACCCCGGTCTGCAAGGCGGCCCCGGCGACCAGCTGACGCAGCTGCAGGACCTGTTGCCAGGCTGGCAGCTGTTTTTCGGCGCGGCCGTCGACGAGTTCACCACGGCCGGGCGCCAGCGCTTTGGCAATCTGATCGCGACCCGCCTGCCGGCCTTGCAGGTCCAGCATTACCCCTTGCCGTACCCGGCCGACGCGGGCGTGCGCAGCATGCCCCGCATGTGCACCGTGGTCACGGTGATGGACGCGCGCTTGGGCGCGGTGCGCGTCATGACCACCCACCTCGAGTACTACTCCAAACGCCAGCGCATGGCCCAGGCCCAGGCGCTGCGCAGCCTGCACCTGGGGGCCTGCGCCCAGGTCGACGCCAGGCCCCAGGACAGCCGCGATGGCTCGCCGTTCCAGACCAAGGCGCATACGCCGCATGCCGTGCTGTGCGGCGACTTCAACTTCGAACGCCATGAGCCCGAGTACGGGGCGCTGACGGCGCCCTGGGCCATGGGCGAAGAGGGCGCGCTGCAGCCGGGCCAGTGGCATGACAGCTGGCATCTGCTGCATCCGGATACGCCGCAGCCGTCGACTTTCAAGCTATTCGACCGCAGCTACGGGCCCGAACCCGTGGCCTGCGATTTCATGCTGGTCAGCGACAGCCTGAGCACGCGGGTGCGCGACTGGCAGACGGACAGCAACACCCAGGCATCCGACCACCAGCCCGTGGCTTTGACCCTGGGCTGAAGGTCCGCGCGCAGCCCGTTCTGGGGTACAACTGCGCATGCTGATTTTTCGCAATTCGTGGTGGCCCAATGCAATGCGCGCAGCGCTGTTGTGGGGCGCCGCTTGCTCGGCCGCCTGGGCCTTGCCGACTTTCGAGGAAGTGCGCAGCGCGCACCGCCCGTCCGAAACCCTGCTGCTGTCGCGCGAAGGTGAAGTGCTGCAGCGCCTGCGCACCGATGCCAGCGTGCGCCGTGGCGAGTGGGTCGCGTTGCAGGACATTTCCCCGGCGCTGCGCACGGCCCTGCTGCTCAGCGAAGACCAGCGCTTCTACGAACACAGCGGCGTGGACTGGGCCGCGGTTTCGTCGGCCGCCTGGGGCCGGCTGTGGCACCAGCGCACGCGCGGCGCGAGCACCATCAGCATGCAGCTCGCGGGCCTGGTCGACGGCGACTGGCGCCGCGGACCCGGTGGGCGCAACGTGGTGCAAAAGCTGGGCCAGACCGTGGTCGCCCAGGTGCTGGACCGCCGCTGGCGCAAGGACCAGATCCTCGAAGCCTATCTGAACCTGGTGCCGTTTCGTGGCGAGCTGGTGGGCATAGATGCGCTGGCGCGCACGCTGTTCGGCAAGGCCGCCCACGGCCTGGACGCGCGCGAAGCGGCCGTGGCGGCGGTGCTGGTGCGCGCGCCCAATGCGACGCCCGCGCGCGTGGCGCGGCGGGCCTGCGCGCTGCTGGAGCAACAGGCGCAATCTGTCGACTGCGAGGCGCTGCAGCTGTTCACCGAAAGCAGCCTGCAGCAGCGGCGCTGGCCGGCCTCCGAAGGCTGGGCGCCGCATTTCGCGCGCCGGGTGCTGGCCGAGCAGGTCGCGCCCGCTGGCGAGCTGCCGGCGCAACTGCGCAGCACGCTCAGCGCGCCGCTGCAGCGTGAGGCCATGCGCAGCCTGCAGCAGCATTTGCGCGAACTGCAAGGGCGCAATGTGGAAGACGGCGCGGCGCTGGTGCTGGACAACGCCACGGGCGAAGTGCTGGCCTGGGTAGGCTCTTCGGGCGCCTTGAGCCAGGCCGGCGAAGTCGACGGCGTGCTGGCCCTGCGCCAGCCGGGCTCCACGCTCAAGCCCTTTCTCTATGCCCAGGCGCTGGCCGAACGGCGGCTCACGGCGGCTTCGCTGATCGAAGATTCGTCGGCCCACATTTCCACGCCGGGCGGCCTCTACATCCCGCAAAACTACGACCGGCGTTTCAAGGGCTGGGTGTCGGTGCGCACGGCGCTGGCCGCCTCGCTCAATGTGCCCGCGGTGCGCACGCTGGCCATGGTCTCGCCCGATGCCTTTTTCGCGCAGTTGCGCGCCCTGGGCATGCCGCTGCGCGAAAGCGGCGGCTACTACGGCTACAGCCTGGCGCTGGGCAGCGCCGAAGTGCCTTTGCTGCAGCTGACCAATGCCTACCGCGCGCTGGCCAATGGCGGCTGCTGGCGGCCGGTAGCCGCGGGCCGGCTGGCAGCGGCGCGGCCCACGGGGGCTTGCACGCCGGTGCTCGATCCGCGCGCGGCCTTCATCGTCGGCGACATCCTGTCCGACGGCAATGCACGCGCACCCACGTTCGGCACCGACAGCCTGCTGGCCACGCGTTTCTGGACGGCCGTCAAGACCGGCACCAGCAAGGACATGCGCGACAACTGGGCCGTGGGCTGGTCGCAGGATTACACCGTCGGTGTCTGGGTCGGCAACGCGGGCGGCGCCGCCATGCATGGCGTCAGCGGCAGCAGTGGCGCTGCGCCCATCTGGGCCGAGCTCATGGCCCTGTTGCATGCCCGGCGCCCCAGCCGCGCACCCCAGCCACCGGCCGCCACCGCCCAGCGGCCGGCGCTGCTGCGCGCTGCCGTGCGCTATGGCGCCGATCCGGCCACGGGCCAGCCGCTGGCGAGCACGCGCAGCGAGTGGTTTTTGCCGGGAACGCAGCAGGAGCTTTTTGCCTTGGAGCAGGGCGCGGTGCAGACGGGCGCCGTGCCGGCCGCGGAGCCTGTCCAGGCGCGAATTCTGCGCCCTGCCTCCGGCACAATCGTGGCGCTGGACCCGGACATTCCACCCGATAGACAGCGCCTGCAGTTCGCCGCGCGGCTGGCCACGGGCGACGCGCGCGCGCTGCGCTGGCTGCTCGACGGCAAGGAAGTGGGTCGCGGCCTGCACTGGGCCGGTCTGCCCTGGCCCGGCCGCCACCGCATGGAGCTGCGCGATGCCAAGGGGCAGTTGCTCGACAGCGTGACCTATGAAGTGCGGGGTGCCGGGGTGCGCTGAAGCCGGTCAGGCTGAACAAATTTTCACGCCCGACAAAATGCTTTCAACGCGGCGACGTACACAGCGCGGTCCGCGCGGCTTACGATGCAGCCTGTTCAGAAAAGGGCATACAGTGGCATCCGATCTCTCCAAAATTACCTGCATCGAAGACCTGCGCGCCGTCGCCGAACGCCGCGTGCCGCGCATGTTCTACGACTATGCGGATTCGGGCTCCTACACCCAGGGCACCTACCGCGCCAATGAAGACGACTTCCGGGGCATCAAGCTGCGCCAGCGCGTGGCCGTGAACCTCAGCGGCCGCAGCACGCGCACCACCATGCTGGGCCAGGACGTGGCCATGCCGGTGGCGATTGCGCCCACGGGCCTCACGGGCATGCAGCATGCCGACGGCGAAATCCTGGGCGCGCGCGCGGCCAAGGCTTTCGGCATTCCGTTCACGCTGTCGACCATGAGCATCTGCTCGCTCGAGGACGTGGCCCAGGCCACGGACCGCCACCCGTTCTGGTTCCAGCTGTATGTGATGCGTGACCGCGAATACATAGAGAACCTGATCGACCGCGCCAAGGCCGCGAACTGCTCGGCGCTGCAGATCACGCTCGATCTGCAGATCCTGGGCCAGCGCCACAAGGACATCAAGAACGGCCTGTCGACGCCACCCCGGCCGACGCTCAAGAACCTGATCAATCTCGCGACCAAGCCGCACTGGTGCCTGGGCATGCTGGGCACGAAGCGGCGCACTTTCGGCAACATCGTGGGCCATGCCAAGGGCGTGACCGACCTGTCCTCGCTGTCGTCGTGGACGGCCGAGCAGTTCGATCCCCAGCTCAACTGGGGTGACGTCGAATGGATCAAGAAGCGCTGGGGCGGCAAGATCATTCTCAAGGGCATCATGGATGCCGAAGACGCGCGCCTGGCCGTGGACAGCGGCGCCGACGCGCTGGTCGTGAGCAACCATGGCGGCCGCCAGCTCGACGGCGCGCCTTCGTCGATCGCGGCCCTGCCATCCATCGTGGAGGCCGTGGGCAAGAACATCGAAGTCTGGATGGACGGCGGCATCCGCAGCGGCCAGGACGTGCTCAAGGCGCGTGCGCTGGGCGCGCAAGGCACCTTGATCGGTCGCAGCTTTCTCTACGGCCTGGGCGCCTACGGCCAGGCCGGCGTGACACGCGCGCTGGAGCTGATCCAGCGCGAGCTCGACACCACCATGGCGTTCTGCGGCCGCACGCACATCGATCAGGTCGATCACTCCATCCTGCTGCCGGGCAGCTACCCCTTGTCATTCCCTTCGGCCTGAGCGCCCAGGAGCGCCGCCGCAGCAATCGTTGATCGCTGCGGCCTGCCTCGCCAAAAGCGCTGACGCGCGCCAGCGCGGGGCACTATGCTCGGCACAGGGGGTGTCCACCCCGATTTCTGTTGTCTGATGCATGACCTCTTCCCTGATTGATTCGACCTGGCTGTGGGTGCCTCTCGTGCTGTTTGCGGCCCTGGCCCAGACCGCGCGCAATGCGGCCCAGCGTTCCCTGACCCAAGCCATTGGCACCTTGCCGGCGACCATGGTGCGGTTTCTCTACGGCCTGCCGTTCGCGCTGCTGTGGCTTGGGTTGCTGTACTGGCTGACCCCGCGCGCGCTGCCGCAGTTCAGTCTGGTTTATCTGGGCTGGATTGCACTCGGCGCGCTGTTCCAGGTGGGGGGCACGGCCATGCTGCTGCTGGCCATGCGGGAGCGCAATTTCGCCGTGGCGGTGACGCTGTCCAAGACCGAAGTGCTGCAGGTGGCCTTGTTCGCCACCGTGTTCCTGCACGAGCTGCCGACGGCGCTGTCCGTGGTGGCCATGGTGACCGCCACCGTGGGCGTGCTGGTGCTGTCGCTGCCTTCGCGCGACAAGCGCTGGTCGCTGTCCGCCTGGTTCAGTCGCTCGGCGCTTTACGGCCTGGCCTGCGGTGCCTTCTTCGCGGTGGCGGCCATCGGCTTTCGTGGCGGCGCGCTGGCGCTGGGCGAATCCGTGCCGTGGATCAACGGCGCCTGGGGCGTGGTGCTGGCGCAGACCCTGCAGTCCATCGTGCTCGGTGGCTGGGTGGCCTGGCGCCATCCGGGTGGCCTGGCGCCGGTGTGGCGCGCCTGGCGGGTGTCGCTGATCGCGGGCAGCATGGGCGCTGCCGCATCCATGGCCTGGTTCAGCGCCTATGCCATGCAGGGCGCGGCCCAGGTGCGCACGCTGGGCATGGTCGAAGTGGTGTTCAGCTACCTGGTGTCGCGCCGCGTGCTCAGCGAGCCGCTGAGCTGGCCGGAAAAAATCGGCATGCTGCTGATGCTCATCGGATTGGTCTTGGTGACGCTGGAGTATTGACGGCGCGCCGGCATCGGCGCGCTCCTGCACGCACAATCTCGGTGTGACCGCTTCCGCCGAATCGCCCCTGCCGCGCCGCATTGCCCATCTCGACATGGACGCGTTCTTTGCGTCGGTCGCGTTGCTGCGCTACCCCCAGCTCAAGGGCCTGCCGCTGGTGATTGGCGGCGGGCGCCGCGCACCCGATGACGCGCTGGCGCGGCGCTTCGCGGGCCAGCCCCTGGCCGATATTCCCGCCGAGGCTTTTCCGCTGCTCAAGGATTACACGGGACGCGGGGTGATCACCACCGCGACCTATGCGGCGCGCCAGTTTGGCGTGGGTTCGGCCATGGGCATGATGAAGGCCGCACGGCTGTGCCCCCAGGCCATCGTGCTGCCTGTGGACTTCGAGGAAGTGCGCCGGTACTCGCGCATGTTCAAGGAAGTCATCCTGGAAATCGCTCCCCAGATGCAGGACCGTGGTGTGGACGAGGTCTACATCGACTTCACGGACGTTCCCGGCGGGCAGCGCCAAAGCGGGCGGGTGCTGGCCCGGCTGATCCAGAAGAGCATCCATGAGGCCACGGGCTTGACCTGCTCCGTCGGCGTGGCGCCCAACAAGCTGCTGGCCAAGATGGCCAGCGAGTTCAACAAGCCCAACGGCATCTCCATCGTTCATGAGCAGGATCTGCAGTCCATGATCTGGCCCTTGCCCTGCCGCAAGATCAACGGCGTGGGCCCCAAGAGCGACCTGAAGCTGAGCGAACTGGGCATTCACACCATCGGCGACCTGGCGGCCCGGTCGCGGGACTTTTTGGTCGATCGCTTCGGGCAGAGCTACGGCGCCTGGCTGCACGACGCTGCCTGGGGGCGCGACGACAGGCCGCTGGAAACCAGCAGCGAGCCGGTGTCCATGAGCCGCGAGACCACGTTCGAGCGCGACTTGCACGCAGTCCATGACAAGGAAGTCCTGGGGGCCATCTTCACGCGCCTGTGCGAGCAGCTGGCGGCGGACTTGCAGCGCAAAGGCTATGCCGGGCGCACGGTCAGCATCAAGATCCGTGACGACCAGTTCAAGACCGCGACGCGCAATCACACCCTGGCCGCACCCGTCGACACGGCGGCCGCGATCCGGCGTGCGGCAGGCCTGGCGCTCAAGCGCGCGCCGCTGGCCAGGCCGCTGCGGCTGCTGGGCGTCAAGGTGGACGCCTTGATTGCGCGCAGCGCCCTGGACCAGGCCGACCTGGTTGCCGCCCCGCCGGAATCCAGCCAGATCAACCTGTTCTAGCCGCCCGGTATGGCCGCCCCGGGTCTACGGATTTTTCGCGCAGCAGTGTCGGCTGCAAGACAATAATGGGGCATGGAGCCTTTACTCGATCACCTGTCCGTGACTGTCACGACGGCCAAGACCCTGGAAGATTTGTCGCGGCCACTGCTGGAAATGCTGGCTTCGGTCACCGGAATGGAGTCCACCTACCTGACGACCATCGACTTGGCGCACAACATCCAGCATGTGCTGTATGCGCGCAATGTCAGCCAGATGCAGATTCCCGAAGGGCTGTCCGTGCCCTGGGGCGATACGCTGTGCAAGCGGGCCCTGGATGAGCAACAGTCGTTCTCCAACGATGTGGATCTGCGCTGGGGCGATTCCGACGCGGCGCGCGCCTTGCAGATCCAGACCTATCTGAGCACGCCGGTGCGCCTGACCGATGGCGCCTTGTACGGCACCTTGTGCGCTGCCAGTTCCGAGCGGCACGCGCTGCCGGAACAGGCCCGGCATATCCTGTCGCTGTTCGCCACCTTGATTGCACAGCACGTCGAGCGCGAGCAACTGCTGGAGAACCTGATCGAGGTCAATACCCGGCTGGCCAGCTATGCCACCACGGATTCTCTGACGGGGCTGGCCAACCGCCGTGCACTGCTGCCAGCCCTGACGCGCTTGCTGGAGCAGGGGGCGCGGCGCGGGGATTCGGTGCTGGTGGCGTTTGTCGATCTGGATGGCTTCAAGGCCATCAACGACCGCCACGGCCATGATGTGGGCGACCAGTTCCTGATCGCCCTGGCCGCGCGTTTGTGCGGTCTGCTGCGCGCCGAGGACCTGGCGGCCCGCCTGGGCGGGGATGAGTTTGTGGTCATCGCCTTGGGGCCGGAGCGGCTCGACCTGCTGCCCGAGGCCCGGCAGGCCTTCCAGCAGCGGGTCTACCAGGCGACGCTAGGCGACTACCAGCTGGGTCCGCTGCTGTTGCACTACCCGGGCGCGAGTGTGGGCGTGCTGGGCGTGGCTCCTGGCACCCACAGTGCCGCGCAGGCGCTGCAAGCCGCGGATGCCGCCATGTACCAGATCAAGCAGGTACGCAGGGCGCGGTAGCTCTGAACGGCATCGGCGGCAGTAGCCGATCCTTCTAC
This sequence comes from Acidovorax bellezanensis, assembly GCF_025421555.1. NCBI lineage: Bacteria > Pseudomonadati > Pseudomonadota > Betaproteobacteria > Burkholderiales > Comamonadaceae > Acidovorax > Acidovorax bellezanensis. Next base: position 496,115 of record NZ_JAODYH010000001.1, on the reverse strand, counting down.
TGAGTTGCTGTGGTGGGTCGGAAAATTCCTTGTGCGATGATTGAGGGTTATGCTGTAACAAGCTGTATTTGCGGGCCATTGCAGTGCCCGCAAGTCATACCGATAAAAAGCGATTGCCAGGAGCTCAGTGCATGCGTGTCAACTTGCCCGTCACCCACAAAAACCATGATTTTCCTGACGGTGAGCTATTGGTCTCCACGACCAATACCAAGGGCGAAATTACCCATTGCAACCCGGCGTTCGCGCGCGTCAGCGGTTATTCCTATGACGAATTGATGGGCCAGCCGCACAACCTGGTGCGCCATCCCGACATGCCCGAGGCGGCTTTCAAGGACATGTGGCGCACCATCGCCCACGGCTACCCCTGGACGGGCCTGGTCAAGAACCGGCGCAAGAATGGCGACCATTACTGGGTCTGCGCCAACGTCACGCCCATCATGGAAAACGGCAAGCCGCGCGGCTATATGTCGGTGCGCACCAAGCCTGGCGCGGCCGCCGTGCAGGAGGCCGAAGCCCTTTACGCGCGCATGCGCGCCGAAGCCGCATCGGGCCAGGCCACGCTGCGTCTGCGCGGCGGTGAAGTGCGCCACCTCGGCTGGCGAGGGCTGGGCCATCTGGGGCAGGACCTGGGGCTGACGGCCAGGCTGGCGCTGATGCTGGCGGTGGTGGCCGTGCTGGCCTTGCTGCCCGATGTGCTGGGCTGGACCGGCCCGCTGGCCTGGGGCGTGCGCGCGGCCGTGCTGGCGCTGGGCATAGGCTGGGTGGTGTGGCGCTTTCATATGCGTTGCGCGGCCGGGCTCGAGGCCGCCGGGCGCTTTGCTTCCGATCTCGCGGGTTGCAACCTCACGACCGCGCCGGACGACCGCTACGCCGGGGCCATGGGCACCATGCTGCGCCGCATGCAGCAAATCCAGATCAATCTGCGCGCCGTGCTGGGCGATGTCTTGCGCGATGTCGAAGGCTTTGCCCAGACATCGCAGGAGATCGCCCAGGGCAGTGCCGACCTCGCCGGGCGCACCGAATCCCAGGCCACGAGCCTGCAGCAGACCGCGGCGTCGATGGAGGAGCTGTCGGGCACGGTGAGCCAGACGGCGGACACCGCCCAGCGCATGGCTGGCGAGAGCGAGCAAAGCACCCAGGTGGCCAGCCGCAGCGGCGCCGCCATCCAGGAAGTGGGCGCGGCCATGGAACGCATCCGTGGCTCGTCCACGCGCATGCGCGAAATCATTGGCGTAATCGAAAGCATTGCGTTCCAGACCAATCTGCTGGCGCTGAACGCGGCCGTGGAAGCCGCGCGCGCGGGCGAGCAGGGCCGTGGCTTTGCCGTGGTGGCGGGCGAAGTGCGCGCCCTGGCACAGCGCAGCGCGGCCTCGGCCAAGGAAATCGGCATGCTGATCAACAGCACCGTGGACGGCATCAATGACGGCAATGCGCGCATGGCCCAGGCCGGCGACACCATCCAGGGCATGGTCACGGCCGTGGACCGCGTGGGCAGCCTGGTGCACCAGATCAGCATTGCCACGCGCGAGCAGTCGCTGGGCATCAGCCAGGTCAATGTGGCCGTGGCCCAGCTCGATGCGGTGACGCAGCAGAACGCCGCCATGGTGGAGCAATCGGCCGAGTCCGCGGCTTCGCTGGGCAGCCGCGCGCAGATGCTGCGCCGCTCGGTGGCGGTGTTCAATCTGGATTGAAGTGAAGCACCCCCTGAGCCGCTGACGCGGCATGGGCCGGTCCCAAGACAAGAAAGTATCTGGGGGGCTCTCGCCCCCCAGCGCAGCTACGCGAAGCGAGTAAGCGTGGGGGCCCTATTCATTGCCTTGCGTTGCGGACGTTGGCCGGCAGGGCCTGGGCGTGGCTGGTGCGCAGGGGGTTGATGTCCAGGCCGCCGCGGCGCGTGTAGCGCGCATAGACCGACAGCTTCAGCGGCTCGCAGCGGCGCCAGATGTCCATGAAGATGCGCTCCACGCACTGCTCGTGGAATTCGTTGTGGTTGCGAAAGCTCACCAGGTATTGCAGCAGGCCTTCCTCGTCGATTTTCGCGCCGGTGTAGCGGATCTGCACGCTGCCCCAGTCGGGTTGGCCGGTGACCAGGCAATTGCTCTTGAGCAGGTTGCTGGTCAGCGTCTCCGTCACCGTGGGCTGGCTGGCGTCGGCGCGCAGCAGTTCGGGCGCGGGCGCGTAGTGCGTGCACTCCACATCCAGCCGATCCAGGTTGATGCCGTCGAATTCATGCACCTGCTGGCGGTCGAACATTTCGGGCAGCAGGATTTGCACGCCCACGGTGCCTGACTGCTCGCTGCCGCGCCAGACGGCTTCGCTCAGGTCGGCGCGCAGCCTTGCCTGGACTTCGCTGGCATCGGCAAAGCGGCTGTTGTTGAAGCTGTTGAGATAGAGCTTGAAAGACTTGCTCTCTATGAGCTGCGGCGTCTCGCAGGGCACGGTGATGTGGGCCAGTGCCACTTGCGGCTTGCCGCGCAGGTTCAGCCAGGACAGCTCGAACGCGGTCCAGAGGTCGGCGCCAAAAAAGGGCGGCGTGGCGCCCAGGCCCAGTTCGGCGCGCTTGGTGGCGCGGGGCAGGGGAAACAGCAGACTGGCGTCGTATTGGTCGATGTACGCAGAGGTCTTGCCCAGCTGCGAATGTTCAGGCGTGTTCATCACAAGATTCTCGAATAAAGCGGCGCAAGGCCGCTGGAGCAGGGGGCGGGGCGCATCCAGGGCGCGCCGCCAGATTCAGTTCAATTCAGTCAAAGCGCCCTTGGCGCAGCCATTTGGTGGCAATCCATTTCTCGCCCCGGATCACCGGTGCGCCGCCGTGCAGCGTGCGCGTGGCGGGGTGCGGGCGGTCATAGCTGAAAAACACCGCATGGCCGCGCTGGGGCACGACTTGCAGCGGTACTTCGGGAAACACCGTCGCGCCGCCGCGCTCGGGCTCGTTGAGGTAGATCAGCAGCGTGCCCACGCGCTGGCCACCGCGGCGCAGGATGCTGGGCGTGCCGGGTTCGGCCGGATCGAAATAGTCGTGGTGGGGCTTGTACTCGGCGCCTGGCCCGTAGCGCAGCACTTGCAGGCCTTCGCCGTTTTCCAGCGGCCAGTTCAGCAGCCGGGCAATGCGCTCTTCGAGCTGCTGCACCAGGGGGATTTCGCCGCGCTGGAAGAACATGCCGTCGCTGGTGCGGTCGGCATTGATTTCTTCGCCGCCCGAAGTGGTTTCCACCGTGAGCGAGCGCGACAGCCGGGGCCGGGCAGCGGCGATGATAGCCGCGCATTCGGCATCGGTCAGGATCTGGCCGAACAGCACCACACGCGGCGCGGTCATGGCCATCAGCACCGGCACCTGGCGGTCGCCGACATCGATGGCGCAAGGCTCGCCCGCGAGATCCGGTTCGGGCAGCGCGACGGCCGCGTCATGCGTTGTGGCGGGCAGCAAGGCCAGGCGGGCGACGTCGGTGTTCCAGCCGGCGGCGACCATGGCGGTGAGCAGGGCGCCGTCCTGCACACCGGCCAGGCGCTGCTGGTCAATCCATTGCTGCAGTTGCGGGGTGGCGCTGGCCGCGAAGCTGGCTTGCGCTGTCGATGATGGGGAGCCAGAGTGGGGCATGGCAATCAGGATGCGACAGAGGGAACAAGGCCGGGAACGCTGTCGCGGCGCGTGACCCCTCAGGTTAGTCGGTCTTGCGGCGAAACACCAGTCGGTCGGGCGACGAAGCCGCGTCGGCAAAAGCATAGCCCTGGGCGTCAAAGCCTTGCAACTGTGCAGGCCGGGTCAGGCGCTGCTGCACGGCGTAGCGGGCCATCAGCCCGCGCGCGCGCTTGGCGTGGAAGCTGATGATCTTGTACTTGCCGGCCTTGTAGTCCTCGAATACGCATTCGACCACGCGGGCCTGCAGGTGCTTGCGATCCACCGACTTGAAGTATTCCTGCGAAGCCAGGTTGATGACTACGGGGTCGCTGCGTTCCTGCAGGCGCTGGTTGATGTGCTCGGCAATCTGTGTGCCCCAGAAGGCATAGAGGTTGCTGCCGGCCGGCGTGGCCAGGCGCGTGCCCATTTCCAGGCGGTAGGGCTGCATGCGGTCGAGCGGGCGCAGCACGCCGTACAGGCCGCTGAGCATGGCCAGGTGCTCCTGGGCCCAGGCAATGTCCGGCGCAGACAGCGTGCCGGCTTGCAGGCCTTCGTAGACGTCGCCGTTGAAGGCGAACAGCGCCTGGCGGGCATTCTCGGCCGTGAATTCGGGGCTCCAGGCGGCGTATCGCGCCACATTGAGCGCGGCGAGCTTGTCGCTGAGGCTCATCAGGCTGGCCAGCGACTGGGGCGTCTGCGTGCGCAGCACGTCGATCAGCTGCGCGGATTGATGGATGAAGGGGGGCAGGGTGTGTTTCAGGCCCGGAGGCAGGGGGGAGGCGTAATCCAGGGATTTCGCGGGGGACAGCAGCAACAGCATGGACAGTGTCGAAATAAGAGGGAAACAGGGTCCAGAAACAACCAGGGGCCCGAAGGCCCCTGGTTTCAGCGCATTCAAGCGTTGTCGGACTGCTCGAACGGCAGCGGCATCTCGCGCAGGTCACGGCGGGTTTCGACCAGCACCAGCGGGCCGGCATCGATCACCACCGGAGCGGGACGCTCGCGTGGCACGCGCACAGGTGCGGGTTCAGCGGCGATGGCGGCCTGGACGGCAGCAATCTTGCTGGCGTCCGAGTTCACCCATTGCAGACCGGAGGCCTGGGCAATGCCATGCAGCGTGTCCAGGGGCAGAGCAAAGTGCTCGACCAGGGGCAGGCTGGCGACGGCGGGCGCGGCCACTGGAGCAGGTGCTGCCACCGGGGCAGGTGCTGCGACTGGCGCAACGATGGCGACAGGTGCCAGCACGGGGGCTGCAGCCGCGGGAGCAGCGACAGGTGCAGCAGGTGCTGCCACTGGAGCGACGGCCACGGGAGCTGCGGCAGCCGGTGCTGCGACAGGCGCTGCCACTGGAGCTGCGGCCACGGGGGCTGCGACCGGTGCGGCGACTGGAGCCGGTGCTGCGGCGACGGGCGCTGCGGCAACAGGTGCTGCGGCTACAGGCGCTGCGCCTGCTTCTGCAGCGGCTGCGCTGAAGTAGCTGCGGCGGGCCGGTTCGGCTTCCGAGGCTTCAGGCACAAAGGCCTGGGCATCTTCGGCGGGCGGCTGGGTGGCTTCGAACGCGGGCTGACCAGCGGCGTCACGGGCTGGACGCTCGCCACGCTCGCGGCGGTCACGGCCGTAGCGGTCGCGTGAGCGGCGCTGACGGGGTTCGCCTTCAGCGGTCGGTGCCTGGGCGTTCTCGCCTTCGACCTGGGCTTGTTCCTGCTGGGCTGCAGCATTCACTTCCTCAGGCTGGCCATCGGCCACGGGTGCGTCCGCTGGGCGGGGAGCGCGTTCGCGGCGCTCACCACGTTCACCGCGTTCGCGGCGACCGCTGCCTTCAGGGCGATCGCCACGTTCACCACGCTCGCGGCGGGGTGCACGTTCGGCGCGGCCGTCGGCGTCCAGGGAGACTTCGTTGCTACCGACCGCAGCCTGTGCCACCTGGGCCGATGCGTCCAGCGGCTGGCGCTGTTCGCCGTCACGGCGTTCCTGGCGCTCACCACGCTCGCCGCGTTCACCACGGCCGCGATTGCGCTCGCCTTCAGGGCGGGCATTGCGCTCGCCTTCGGGACGGGCATTGCGTTCGCCTTCAGGGCGGTCGTTGCGGCGTTCGCTGTCGCGGCCATTGCGGCCTTCGGCAGAGCGCTCACCGCGGCGGCCACGGCCTTCACCGGCGCCGTCACGACCGCCTTCGCGGTTGGCGTCACGGCCACCTTCACGGTTGCCGTCACGTCCGCCTTCGCGGCCACCTTCACGTGGGCCGTTGCGTTCACCGGTGCGGCCCTCGCCGCGGCGACCGCGGTTCTCGCCGGAGCGGCCGTCGCGGCGCGCTTCGCGGGCTTCACGTGCTGCAGGCGTTTCGGGGGCTGCGGGTGTGGCTGCGACCGGTGCTGGCGGGGTGCCAAAACCGAGCAGGTTCTTGAGCCAGGCAAAAAAGCCTTGCTCGCGTGCTGCGGCCGGGCGGGCTGCAGGGCGTGCGGCGGCCGGGGCTGCCGGCGCAGGGCGCGCAGCGGCGGTGGGGCGGGGCGCCACTTCCGGACGGGCTTCGGCCGCGGGAGCGGGCGTATCGCGCAACACACCCTTGATGACGGGCGTCTGCTTGTTGGTCGGCTCTTGCGAGCGGCGCGTCACGGCGGTGTTGGCTTCGACTTCCTCGACCTGCTTGTAGCTGGCCTCGAGGTTTTCCAGGCGTGGATCGTCGTGCTTGAGGCGCTCGAGCTTGTAGTGCGGCGTTTCCAGCGACTTGTTGGGCACCATCAGCACCGACACGCGTTGCTTGAGTTCGATCTTGGCGATCTCGGTGCGCTTTTCATTGAGCAGGAAGGAAGCCACTTCCACGGGCACCTGGCAGTGCACGGCGGCCGTGTTGTCCTTCATGGACTCTTCCTGGATGATACGCAGGATTTGCAGTGCCGAGCTTTCCGTGTCGCGGATATGGCCGGAGCCGCCGCAACGTGGGCAGTTGATGTGGGCACCTTCGGACAGCGCGGGCTTGAGGCGCTGGCGGCTCATTTCCATCAGGCCGAACTTGCTGATGCTGCCGAACTGCACGCGGGCACGGTCCTGGCGCAGCGCGTCGCGCAGGCGGTTTTCCACTTCGCGGCGGTTCTTCGACTCTTCCATGTCGATGAAGTCGATCACGATCAGGCCACCCAGATCGCGCAGGCGCATCTGGCGGGCCACTTCGTCGGCGGCTTCGAGGTTGGTGCGCGTGGCCGTTTCCTCGATGTCGCCGCCCTTGATGGCGCGGGCCGAGTTCACGTCCACCGAGACCAGGGCTTCGGTGTGGTCGATCACCACGGCGCCGCCCGAAGGCAGGGTCACGGTGCGCGAGTAGGCCGATTCGATCTGGTGCTCGATCTGGAAGCGGCTGAACAGCGGCGCGTCGTCACGGTAGCGCTTGACCCGGGCAGTGTGCTCGGGCATCACGTGGGCCATGAACTGCTGGGCTTGTTCGTAGATGTCGTCGGTATCGATGAGGATGTCACCGATGTCGTTGTTGAAGTAGTCGCGGATGGCGCGAATCACCAGGCTCGATTCCTGATAGATCAGGAAAGCGCCCTTGCCACCCTTGGCGGCGCCGTCGATGGCGCTCCACAGCTTGAGCAGGTAGTTCAAGTCCCACTGCAGTTCAGGTGCGCTGCGGCCGATGCCGGCAGTGCGCGCGATGATGCTCATACCCTTGGGGTATTCGAGCTGGTCCATCGCTTCCTTGAGTTCGGCCCGGTCTTCGCCTTCGATGCGACGCGAAACGCCACCACCGCGGGGGTTGTTGGGCATCAGCACGACATAGCGGCCAGCCAGGGAGACGAAGGTCGTGAGGGCTGCGCCCTTGTTGCCGCGTTCTTCCTTTTCGACCTGAACCAGCATTTCCTGGCCTTCGCGGATCACATCGTTGATGCGAGCCTGGCTGGGTGCAACGCCTTCGGCGAAGTACTGGCGGGAAATTTCCTTGAACGGCAGGAAGCCGTGGCGGTCTTCGCCGTAGTCCACAAAGCAGGCTTCGAGCGAAGGCTCGACGCGGGTCACGACGGCTTTGTAGATGTTGCCCTTGCGCTGTTCGCGGCCTTCAATTTCGATCTCGTAGTCGAGCAGCTTCTGGCCGTCGACGATGGCCAGGCGGCGTTCTTCAGGCTGCGTAGCGTTGATAAGCATCCGTTTCATGATGCGTTTCCTTTATTCGTTATGTAGGCGGGCCGATCGGCAGCGATTCGCTGTTGGATCGACTCGCCTTTGACTCTCAATCAAAGACGGGCTCTATCGGAGCCGATGATGCCTGACTGACGCATTGAAACGAAAAGGAATGGCCGGAAATGCCGCGTGTTGCTGACCATCTTTATGTCGGCAAAGGGGGCAAAGGCGTGTGGATGGGCGCGAGTAGACGTGCGCGCAGCTTCATGCGAAGGCGTGAGAGCGGCAGCGCGAGAGAAGCGGGGGGCTTGAGAGCACGGTCGGTCCAGCGCGGAGGTGAAGACCTCCGTCCCAGAAAGACCATCCATGCCCAAAAGATCCACATGCTCGCTTTGATCCGTTGGCAGGTGCGAACGCTTTGGTTCGCCGAAAGCTGCCAACTTTGAGATTCCGTATCAGTGTTTCAATTCGTCAGATTGCCCAATGCGGCACAGGCAATACAGGCATCTGGCCTGCAATCTGCGTGTGCGACACCGGCTGGCATCGACCTGCCTGCGCAGCGGGAAATGGCTGGGTGGACTAAACTCCATGCAAATCAACCACTTACACTAGTATTGCGCAGGTGAAACACATTATAGAGGGCAAACCGGCGATGGACCGAGCCCAAATTGCTGCAGCCCCCGCTGCACGCCTCATCGCAGTCGACGCCGATTCGGCTGGCCAGCGGCTCGACAACTTCCTGATTCGTCATCTCAAAGGCGTGCCAAAAACCCATGTCTATCGCATTATTCGCAGCGGCGAAGTGCGCATCAACAAGGGTCGGGTGAGCGCCGACACGCGCGTGGCCGAAGGCGACAGCGTGCGGCTTCCTCCTGTGCGCGTCTCTGAGAAAGTGGCCGAAAAGGCCGCCCACCCGGCGCCGGCGCGTGAGTTTCCCATCCTGCTCGAAGACGATCATGTGCTGGCCATCGACAAGCCCGCGGGCGTCGCCGTGCATGGCGGCAGCGGGGTCAGTTTTGGCGTCATCGAACAACTGCGACAGGCCCGTCCCGCGGCCAAATTCCTGGAACTGGTGCACCGCCTGGATAGGGAAACCTCGGGTATCTTGCTGGTCGCCAAGAAGCGTTCGGCGCTCACCGGCCTGCAAGACCAGTTTCGCGATAGGGAGACTGGCAAGACTTATCTGGCCCTGGTTCAGGGCAGTTGGCCGGCCAACAAGAAAGTCATAGACACGCCGCTGCACAAATACCTGCTGCCCGACGGCGAGCGCCGGGTGCGCGTGACCACGGCCGACGATCCCGACGGCATGCGCTCGGTGACGCTGGTCAAGGTGCGCACGCAGATCGCCGCGCGCCCCCTGCAAGGCCTGCCGGCGATGAGTCTGCTGGAAGTCACCATCAAGACCGGGCGCACGCACCAGATCCGCGTACACCTGTCTTCCCAGGGTCATGGCATTGTCGGCGACGACAAATATGGTGATTTCGACCTCAACCGCCGGGTGCAGAAGCACGGGCTCAAACGCATGTTCCTGCACGCCTGGCGCCTGCAGTTCAACCATCCGGCGCTGGGCGAGCGGGTGGAACTGCGCTGTGAGCTGCCCGCCGAGCTGGCCGACTTTGTCGCCTGAATGCCTGTTGCCTGTCTTTCTTGATTCCTGACGGATTTTTCATGACTATTGCTTCTTCCCGCCGCTTTGACCTGATCGCTTTCGACTGGGACGGCACTTTGTATGACTCCACGGCGGCGATCACCAAGAGCATCCAGGAAGCGGTGCGCGACGTGGGCGGCCAGGTGCCGACGAAGGAAGCGGCCTCCTATGTGATCGGCATGGCCTTGATGCAGGCCCTGGCCCATGCCGCGCCCGACGTGCCGCAGGCAAAATACCCCGAGCTGGGCAACCGCTACCGCTACCACTATCTGCAGCACCAGAACGATCTGAGCCTGTTCGACGGCGTCGTGCCCATGCTCGAATCGCTGCGCGAAGGCGGCCATCTGCTGACGGTGGCCACGGGCAAGAGCCGGCGCGGCCTCAACGAGGTGCTGGCCATGGTCGAGATCAAGGGCCTGTTCGATGGTTCGCGTACGGCGGACGAGACGGCGGGCAAGCCCCATCCCTTGATGCTGCAGGAGCTGATGGCCGAGTTCGGCGTGGAACCCGAGCGGGTGCTGATGATTGGCGACACCACCCACGATTTGCAGATGGCGCGCAACGCCGGCTGTGCCAGCGTGGGCGTGTCCTATGGTGCCCATGCCACGGATGGCTTCGCCGAGCTGCAGCCGCTGTACGTGGCCGACACGGTGGCCGGTCTGCACCAGTGGCTGCTGGCCAACGGTTGAGGCAGCGATGTCATCGGTAGTCCTGTGCCGTAGCGACGAACTGCTGGAAGGCGGCGAGGCCGTGCCTTTCGACGTGGTCTACGCCGGCGAGGCCTGCCGGGCGTTTGCCGTGCGTTTTGAAGGCCGTGTCCAGGCCTATCTGAACCGCTGCACCCACATTCCCATGGAGCTCGACTACCTGCCCAACCGGGTGTTCGACGACGAAGGCCGCTGGCTGATGTGTGCCACCCATGGGGCCTTTTATGCGCCCGACACCGGCGCCTGCGTGGGCGGGCCATGTCGCGGCGGATTGGTGAAAATCACACTGTCGGAAGATCAGGGCGTGGTGCGCTGGCATACTGCCAACAACCTGCACCCTGTCGAGCCCTGACATGACCACCCCATTGCCTCCTGGAGCCCCAGGCTCCGAACCTGTCCATCCCGCCGCGCCTGACTTGTGGGCTCGCCCGCAGTCCGAGCACCCGCAGCCTCCGCCTGTGCCGCCGGTGTCGCCGTCCGCGTCCGCGAAGGCGCCAGGCTGGGAGCGCGAGGTGCTGGAAAACCTGGTCATGGCCGGCATCCGCGAGCAGCGCGCTGCCCGCCAATGGCGGCTGTTCGGCCGCCTGGCCTGGGTGGCGGTGCTGCTGCTCGCGATCTGGCTGCTGTTCGGGCGTGACGCAACGACCACCGCGGCCAGCGGCCCGCACACGGCCGTGGTCGACATCAAGGGGGAAATTGCCTCGGGGGCGGATGCCAGCGCCGAATTCGTGGTCGCGGCCATGCGCAGCGCTTTCGAAGATTCGGGTTCGCGTGCCGTGGTGCTGCTGATCAACTCCCCTGGCGGCAGCCCGGTGCAGGCCGGCATCATCTACGATGAAATCGTGCGCCTCAAGGCCAAGCACAGCAAGCCCGTCTACGCGGTGGTCGAAGAGACCTGCGCGTCGGCGGCCTATTACATTGCGGCCGCGGCTGACGACATCTTTGTCGACAAGGCTAGCATCGTCGGCAGCATTGGCGTGCTGATGGACGGTTTCGGCTTCACCGGCGTGATGGAAAAAGTGGGCGTCGAGCGCCGGCTGCTGACGGCCGGAGCGAACAAGGGCTTTCTCGATCCCTTCAGCCCGATGAGCGAAAGCCAGCGCGAACATGCCTTGAGCATGCTGGACCAGATCCACCAGCAGTTCATTACCGCCGTCAAGACCGGCCGCGGTGAGCGCCTGAAGGTCACGCCCGATACGTTCAGCGGCCTGTTCTGGACCGGCCAGCAGGCCGTGGAAATGGGCCTGGCCGACAAGCTCGGTACCCTGGACTATGTGGCGCGCGAAGTCGTCAAGGCCGAGGAAGTCATCGACTACACGCGCCGCGACAACGTGGCCGAACGCCTGGCCAAGCGCTTTGGCGCGGCCGTGGGCGGTGGCGCGATGCAGACCTTGCGGTCATCGCTGCCCGTATTGCGCTGAGCGGACCGCGCAGGCAGGCCCAGGACGACGGTTTTCCCCCGTCCACCCTGAGCCTGACCAAGGTTTCAGGGCGCCAGTGACTCCTCGGCTGCCACCGCCTCGGCTGCCTTGTGCATCTTGGCCAGCTCCCGGGCCGGCACCGGGATCTCGCCGCGCGCCATGCGCATCAGCAGCGAATGCAGCATTTCCGACGACAGCCCGTGCAGCACCAGGCGGTAAGCCGCGTACAGCGTGGTCATGGGCACCAGCGGGTGCTTGTTGTTGAGCAGCACCAGGTGCTCGGGCGAGGCCAGGATCTTGGCGCAGTAGATGGCCACGGTCTCGTCGAGCTGCAGCGAGTTGCTCGCGCGCCAGAAGTCGTTGTCGGTCAGCAGCAACTGGTAGACCGGGGTGTAGATCTCGATGGCGCTTTGCAGGTCCAGCAGGTTGAGCTTGCCGCGCGGCATGTCCTCCAGGCGCAGGTCCGGCTGGCGCAGCATGGAGAAATCCGGCTCGGGCACGGGCAGCAATTCCTTGTTTTCCGTGCGCAGGGCCTTGTTCAGGCGAATCACGAAGTTGAACAGGTTCAGGTCATGGCGCAGGAACAGCTCGTCCTTGACGTCGTCGATCACCATGGGCGTGAGCGGCGTGGCCGTGACCGCCACGGGCGCATTGGCGGCCACGAAGGCCAGCACCTGGGAGCCCAGGTGGAAGTGCCGCATGATCAGCCAGTTGGCCTCGGGTGAGACAAAGCGGTTCATGCTCAAGGCCAGCAGCCGGTGCAGCAGCATGGAATGCGACCAGCGCTTGGGCAGGAAGATCTTGAGCAGCTGGATGAGGATCATCGACACGCGTGCCATGGGCCGCACCAGCGGCAGGAAGAACTGGCGCGAGGAGCTGCTGCAGTCGCGCAGCCAGGCGGCTTTCACTTCATCGGGCAGGGGCGTGCTCTGGTCCAGGTACAACGCCAGCCAGGGGCTGGGGTCGCGCTCGTCCCAGGCGTGATCGGTGTATTCGTTCTTCATGCGCGGGTCCTTATTGTTCGGGGATGACATGCTGGAACTGCATCAGATACATGGCCGCCGTATGGCGTGCGGTCTGCAATATGGCTTGCTGGGCCGTGCCGGTGCTGTCGAGTTCCAGCGCCATCTGCACCGCCATCAGCCAGCGGTCCAGGTGGTGCTCGTCGTTGGCGCCGTGGTATTCGAGGAAGCGGAAGGCCTCGGGCGGCAGGGGCAGGGCGGCGCGCAGCAGCGGCAGCAGGCTGGGCACGATGCGTTGGCCCGTGCCTTCGATGATGTAGATCGCGCCCAGCAGGCCGATCGGGTTGGGCGTCGCGGCCAGGCTGTGTAGATAGGCATTGAGCGCTTCGCCACCGGGGTTGCGGCGCAACTGGCCGATGTCGGTTTGCGTGCCGCCGGCCAGGAGATAGTCGTTGTGCAGGATCTTGAAGTCGTTCTGTTCCTCGCCCGCATGCAGGTCGATCAGCGACGCCAGCGCCGCGTAGTCGCCGGTCAGCGAGGCCGCGCCTTCACGCATCCACAGGCTGCCTTCGCGCACCTGGGGAATCCAGTGGCTCATCCAGCGCACATAGTCGGCCGTGTGCAATTGGCGCGTACGTATGCGGTGCAGCAGCGGCGTGCGCCAGACATTCGAGCGGTAGTCCTGCCAGATGCTGGCCAGCTCGGTCAGCAGCGGCGCCAGGGTCTTGGGCGCCGCGGCCGGGTCGTGCGGCGGCGCGATGGTGGCGACATCGGGCAGGGCGTCATCGGGAATGGGCTGGCTGGCTTGCGCGCCCTGGCGCGGATAGGCGGGGGCGCCAGCGGCCTGGGTCTCCGGCACGGCAGCGGCCGCCGCGGCTTCCCACAGCATGTAGCCTGCGGTGAAGCGGCCGGACTCGGGGATGAAGCACAGCACGGTGTCGCCGGCCTTGAGGGCGGATCCCTTTTGCTGCAGAAATTCCGACAGCATGATGAAGATCGAGGCCGCGCCGGTATTGCCGCGCCAGGCCAGATTGCTCCACCAGCGCTCGCGCGGGATCGATAGCTGGGCCTTGCTCAGCAGGTCGTCGACCACGGGAATGAAGCGCTCGGAAGAGTAGTGGCACAGGAAATGGTCGATGCCGCGCTCGGGCACCCAGCCCTTGTGGGCCAGGTCGGCGTATTCGTGGATGCAGACGTCGAACAAATGCGGCAGCAGGCGGATGTCCTGGCGCAAGGACAGCGCTCCAGCGGCTTCGGCATCGGCCCAGGCCGGAAAGTCCAGGTGGCTCTTGCCGCGGTCGGCCGTCATGCCCAGCTGCATGCACACCGGGTAGTCGCCCGCGAAGCTGCGCAAATGGGTCCACTTGAGTCGCAGTTGCAGGCCGTTGGCTTGGGGCAAGGCCTTGGGGCCGCCCAGCAGCACGGCGCCCGCGCCGTCGGACAGCATCCAGCGCAGAAAGTGGGCGTCGAAGTCCGTGTTGTAGCCCTGGGCGGCAAAACGCGAGCGCTTGAACAGGCGGGACGGCATTTCGCTGGCCACCGACAAGGCCAGGCGGTGCGCGCCGCTTTCCACCGCCATGGCGGCGGCCTGCATGGCGCCTACGCTGGCGGCGCACACACCGTGCACCGACAGGGTCTCCATGGGGGGCGCGGCCATCTCGCCCTGGATCATGCTGGCAAAGCCCGGCATCAAGGCATCGCCGCCCGAGGAGCCGCTGGACAGAAAGCCGATGTCGGCCAGCGTGCGGCCCGCATCCGCCAGCGTCGCCTGGATGGCGCCCGCCGCCATTTGCGCGTTGCTGAAAACGGTGTCGCCCGCGCCATCGATGGCGTAGTGGCGGCTCAGGATGCCGTTTTCGGCCAGGATGCGGCGTTTGAGGCGCTCGGAGATGCGGTTGAGCGGCGCGACAAACGCATCCATGCCGGCGTTGTCCACCGGAGCGCCGGGCAGGAACATGCCGGCAGATTGAAGGTAGACGTTGGAATAGGCAACAGGCATAGGTTCTCTGGTTATTGGATGGCGTCCGAGGGCATTTGCGGGCGGGTTCTTGCTGCAGGCCAGACCAGGCCGAGCACGAACACGCGTCCCATATAGGGCAGCAGGCCGCCCTCGTTCAGGGCCGGATCCACCCGCTGGCGGTAGTGCTCGGCATGCAGTCGGGCCAGCTGCGACCAGTGGGCGTGGGGGTGTTCGTGGTGGGCGGTGTGCAGGCCGATGTTGAAGAGCAGGGGATTGACCCAGCCTTCGAAATTGCGCGCGTAGTTCAGCGGAGTATCGGGCGTATTGCGCTGCGCCCGGCTCAAGGGCCGGCCGTCGGCATGCGCGTGCTGCAGATAGTTGGTGGCCAGCAGCCAGTGCAAGCCGTGCAACTGGGGAACGATGATGAAGATCAGCGCCTTTTGCCAATCCAGCGCCAGAAAGAAGACCCAGCTGCCCAGCCACAGCAGGTACTGACCCATGCAGTAGCGAAACGCGCCCGGCGAATGCTGGCGCAGCCGGTTCAGCCAGCGCAGGAACAAGGGGTACAGCACCAGGGCCGCCTGCAGCGGATGGATCAGATAGCCCCAGAGGTGGTTGGTGTCGCCGCCGAACTCGGGCCGGTAGGTGCGGGCGATGTCGCGCGGCCCATGCTGGAAGCGATGGTGGTTGGCGACATGGGCGGGCCAGAACACAAACGTGGGGTGGCCTTGCAGCAGGGTGAGCCAGTAATCCGTGAAGCGGTTGGCCCAGCGTCCCCGCCACATGCGCACATGGGTGTGGTTGTGGTGAATGACGCCTACGCCCAGCGTCAAGAACAGGGTGATCCCATAGAGCAGCCAATGGAAACCGTGGGTCCATTGCCACCCCACGACGAGCGGCAGCCCCAGCATATAGGCCAGGGATTGCCAGTCACGCCAGCGGCGCAGGCGAGGGCAGGACGGCATTCAGTGCGCGCTGTGCGGTGCCTGAGGCGCCTGGACCGGCGCGGTCTTGACCTGGGTGCGCATGATCTTGTCCATGAAGGCCAGCGCAAAACCGTAGTTGCCGGCCGGGCGGGCGTGGTGCAGGTGGTGGCGCCGGCTGGCGGCCAGCGGGTGCTCGTTGGAGACGCGGGGAAAGAAGTCGTAGTTGGCGTGGCCGATCACGTTGAGCAGCAGGCTCAGCACCGGCACGCTGGCCAGCGACCAGAAATAGAAGTCATGCACCAGCATGGGCAGCAGGATGATGTTGCCCAGCATCATGGCTTCGATCGGGTGAAAGCTGTAGGTGGACCAGGGCGTGGTGACCACGGAGCGGTGGTGGTCGCCGTGAAAGCGCACCAGCCGGCGGGTGTGCAGCAGGCGGTGGTTGATCCAGAAGTGCACATCGTTCCAGATCAGCAGCACGAAGATTTCCAGCGCAATGCGGCCGGCGCTGGCCGTGGGCGTCAGATGCGCCCAGCCCAGTTGCAGGAAACCCCAGGGCACGATGGTCCCCAGGCCGAATACCAGCACCGAGTGAAAGGACTGGCGCCATTCGCGCCGCAGCTGGTCGGGTTTGAGCGGGCGGGTGTCCAGCGGCCGGCCCATGCCCAGGCGGGCCAGCGTGCGCGTCAGCGCCGACATGCCCCAGCCGCCCAGGCAATACAGGGCGCCGAAAAAGACCAACCCCAGGGCCATGACCTGCCAGGCATTGCGTTGTATGAACCAGGTACCAGCGTCCATGAAGACTCCGTAAACAGGGGGTGGCTTGGACAGGGCACGAGCCCGGTCGCCTGGCGTCAGCGCCTTGCGACTGCGCGCAATGATAGCGATAGGGTTTTTCCGCGCGCCTCAGCGTCCGAGTGCGAACACTACCGGCGTGCGGTTGTCGGCCGGCACGGGCAGGCGTTTCCAGTCGCGCACCAGCCGGCTTTCGATGCGGGCCGTGGCCAGGGTCAGTCCGGCGGCCAGGGCCAGGCGGCTGTTGGGCTGCAAGGTCTGCAGCAAGGCCTGCCACAGCGCGGGATTGCGGTAAGGCGTCTCGATGAACAGCTGGGTCTGGCCTTGGCGCAGCGCCAGGGCTTCGAGCTCGCGTATGCGCTGGGTGCGCGCGGCGCTGTCCTGGGGCAGGTAGCCGACGAAAGCGAAGTTCTGGCCGTTGAGGCCGCTGGCGGCCAGCGTCAGCAGCAGGGACACCGGGCCGACCAGCGGCACCACGGCCAGGCCCAGGTCATGCGCGGCGCGCACGATGGAGCTGCCCGGGTCGGCGACGGCCGGCATGCCGGCTTCGCTGACCAGGCCCATGTCATGGCCGGCAAGCGCCGGCGCCAGCAGGGGCTTGGCGTCGAACACCGCGCTGCCCTTGTCGCCATGGTCGCCCTTCTTGTGGGCTTCGCGCGGCAGCTCGACGATGGATTGCTCCTGCAGCGTGGCGGCCAGCGGGTGCAGTTCGCCGACGCGCTTGAGGTAGGCGCGCGTGCTCTTGGCGCTCTCGCAGATCCAGTGCGTCAGGCCCGCGGCCCGCAGCAGCGTGGCTTCGGGCAGTACATCGGTCAGCGCGGCCTGGCTGTCGCAGCCGAAGTCCAGCGGTGCGGGCACCAGGTACAGGGTGCCGCGTTGGGGGGAGGATGCTTGGCTCATGGCAGTCGCAGTCCGGCAGCGCGCAGCAGTTTGGCCGTGCGGATCAGCGGCAGGCCGATCAATGCCGTGGGGTCGTCGTTGAGGATGTGGGTCAGCAGGCTGATGCCTAAGCCTTCGCTCTTGGCGCTGCCCGCGCAGTCGTAGGGCTGTTCGGCGCGCAGGTAGCGCTCGATTTCGTCGTCGTCCAGGTCGCGGAACTGCACTTCCACAGTGGCCAGCTCGGTCTGCACGAAGCCGCTGGCCTGGCAGGTCACGCAGACCGCGGTTTCGAACAGCACGGTCTGGCCGCGCATGGCGCGCAGCTGCAGCACGGCCCGCTCATGGGTCAGGGGCTTGCCCAGGGGCTGGCCGGCCAGGTCGGCGACCTGGTCGGAGCCAATGACCACGGCTTCGGGGTGCAGCGCGGCCACGGCGCGGGCCTTGGCTTCGGCCAGGCGCAGCGCCAGTGCGCGCGGGGCTTCGCCCGGGGCCGGGGTCTCGTCGACTTCGGGGGGTACCGTGGCAAACGTGAGGCCCAGGCGCTCCAGCAACTCACGGCGGTAGCGCGAGGTCGAGCCCAGGATCAAAGGACGCTGGTTCAAAGGTTTCGAGGAAGAAGGGGATTCAAGCATGGGCTGATTCTCTTACACTGCCCGCCATGACCAAGGAATTTTCCCCGGATCGGCTCGATGTCAATGCGTTTGCCCAAACGCAGGCGCACATCGAAAGCCAGGACCCGCTCTCGCAATTCAATCGCCTGGTGCTCGAAGCCCAGGGTCCGCACGATGGTGTCTACGTACGCTGGGCGGCCCAGGGTGAGACACGCGCCGAAGCCGGCGCGCCCGACCAGGTGTGGCTGCACCTGCAAGGCGAGGTGGACCTGCCCATGGTCTGCCAGCGTTGCCTGACGCTGGCAGCCATTCCCTTGGATGTCGACCGGTCTTTCCGCTTTGTGGCCGATGAAGCCACGGCGGAAGCACTGGACGATGAAAGTGAAGAAGATTTGCTGGCGATGAGCCGCGAATTCAATTTGCGTGAGCTGCTCGAGGATGAGCTGCTGATGGAGTTACCCGTTGTGCCCATGCACGACGTCTGCCCTGAAGTCGTGCCGCTGGCCTCCAGCGACGAGGATTTCGAGCAAGCCAACAGCGAAAAGCCCAATCCTTTTGCCGCTCTTTCCAGTCTGCGCATCACCAAGCCGGGCAAGTAACCCGGCCAATAATTCCCCTTTGAAGACGTTTGCGTTATACTCTTAGGCTTCTCGCGAATCCCCTCGTGTCTTCAATGGGCTGATCGCGTTTTTTACCAACCCCTTCAAGACTCAGGAGCCATCATGGCTGTTCAGCAAAACAAAAAATCCCCCTCCAAGCGCGGTATGCACCGTTCGCACAATGCACTGAATGTGCCCGGTATCGCAGTTGAGCCCACCACCGGCGAAATCCATCTGCGCCACCACATCAGCCCCACCGGTGTCTACCGTGGCCGTCAGGTGCTGAAGAACAAGTCCGAAGCCTGATCTTCGACCGCTCCCACAAGGCCCGCGGCTACAAAAAAAGTAGCGCGGGCTTTTGTGTTTTTGAACGCATTACTTTTCATTTGGGACCTCGCAACAGGTCCGCAAGTCGCCCATGATCACACTGGCTGTTGACTGCATGGGGGGCGATCACGGCCCCCGCGTCACGCTCGCGGCGTGCCGTCAGTTCCTCGACAAACATCCCGACGCGCACCTGCTGCTCGTTGGCAAGCCCGACAGCCTGGAGTCCTTCCAGCATGCGCGCGTCACGCTGGTCCCTGCTTCGGAAGTGGTCGGTATGGACGACCCCGTCGAAGTCGCGCTGAGGCGCAAAAAAGACTCTTCCATGCGTGTGGCCATTGAGCAGGTCAAAGCTGGAGCTGCCGCCGCTGCCGTTTCGGCCGGCAACACGGGCGCCCTGATGGCCATTGCCCGCTACGTGCTCAAGACGCTGGACGGCATAGACCGCCCCGCCATCGCCGCCCAACTCCCCAACAGCAAAGGCCAGGCCACCACGGTGCTCGATCTGGGTGCCAATGTGGATTGCACGGCCGAGCACATGCTGCAGTTCGCCTTCATGGGCACGGCCCTGGTGTCGGCGCTGCAGGAAGGCTCGGCCGTCTCGGTCGGCCTGCTCAACATCGGCGAAGAAGCCATCAAGGGCAGCGACATCATCAAGCGCACGGGCGAATTGCTGCGCAAGGCCGGTCAGGCCGGTGAATTGAACTTCTACGGCAATGTCGAAGGCAATGACATCTTCAAGGGCACGGTCGATATCGTGGTCTGCGATGGTTTCGTCGGCAATGTCGCGCTCAAGACCAGCGAAGGCGTGGCCTCGATGATCACCGGCGGACTCAAGCAGGAATTCAAGCGCAACCTGTGGACCAAGATGGCTGCTGTCGTGGCCTATCCGGTGCTGTCGGCGCTGATGAAGCGCATGGACCACCGCCGCTACAACGGCGCGGCCCTGCTGGGCCTGCGTGGCCTGGTCTTCAAGAGCCACGGATCGGCGGATGCGATTGCTTTCGAGTACGCGCTGAGCCGGGCGTATGATGCGGCCTGCAATAACTTGCTTGAACGTGTTCAGTCCCGGATTGCCCATGCAGCGCCATTGTTGGCCGCAGCGCCTGCCAGTCCGGCGCCTGCTGCGTCGGCGTCTTGAGCTTTGAAACAGATGAGAATTTATTCCCGCATCACCGGCACCGGAAGTTATCTGCCGCCTCGGCGAGTCACCAACCAGGACCTGCAAGCCGAGCTGGCCACCCGCGGTATTGAAACCTCGGATGAGTGGATCGTGGAGCGCACCGGTATCCGTGCCCGGCATTTCGCCGCACCCGATGTCTGCAGCAGCGACCTGGGTCTGGAAGCCGCGCGCAAGGCCCTTGAGGCCGCGGGCCGGCGCCCCGACGAGGTCGACCTGATCATCGTCGCCACGTCCACGCCCGACATGGTGTTCCCTTCGTCGGCTGCCATCCTGCAGAACAAGCTGGGCGCCAACGGCTGTCCGGCCTTTGACGTGCAGGCCGTGTGCAGCGGCTTTGTCTACGCGCTGACCGTGGCCGACGCCCTGATCCAGACCGGCACGGCCAAGTGCGCGTTGGTGATCGGTGCCGAAGTCTTCAGCCGCATCCTCGATTTCAACGACCGCACGACTTGCGTGCTGTTCGGCGACGGCGCGGGCGCGGTGGTGCTCGAAGCATCGGAGCAGCCGGGCATCCTGGCCAGCGACCTGCATGCCGACGGCAAGCACAGCGGCATCCTGTGCGTGCCGGGCAATGTCTCGGGCGGCCAGGTGATCGGCGACCCCGTGCTCAAGATGGACGGTCAGGCCGTGTTCAAGCTGGCCGTGGGCGTGCTGGACAAGGCCGCGCGGGCGACGCTGGACAAGGCCGGCATGAGCGAAGCCGACATCGACTGGTTGATTCCCCACCAGGCGAACATCCGCATCATGCAGAGCACGGCCAAGAAGCTCAAGCTCTCCATGGACAAGGTCATCATCACGGTGGATCAGCACGGCAACACGTCGGCGGCATCGATTCCGCTGGCGCTGGACCACGGCGTGCGCAGCGGCCAGATCAAGCCCGGCCAGACCCTGCTGCTCGAAGGCGTGGGCGGCGGCTTCACCTGGGGCGCGGTGCTGCTGAAGCTGTAGTCATCAGCGGCGCTGGGCGCCGCTTTATCAAAAAATCAACGCAAGACGGTGAGCATGAAGAAATTTGCATTTGTCTTTCCTGGTCAGGGATCGCAATCCGTGGGCATGCTGGACGCCTGGCAAGACCATCCCGTGGTCGTCCAGACGCTGGCCGAAGCTTCCGACGCGCTGGGTGAAGACCTCGCGCGCCTGATCCACGAAGGCCCCAAGGAAGCGCTGGCCATGACCACCAACACCCAGCCGGTGATGCTGGTGGCGGCGGTGGCCGCATGGCGCGTGTGGTGCGCCGAAGGCGGCGCCCAACCCGCGGCCCTGGCCGGACACTCGCTGGGCGAGTATTCGGCGCTGGTGGCTTCGGGCGTGCTGACGCTGGCCCAGGCCGCGCCGCTGGTGCGCCTGCGGGCCCAGGCCATGCAGGAGGCCGTGCCCGTGGGTACGGGCGCCATGGCGGCCATCCTGGGGCTTCCTGCTGCCACGGTGACGGCCGGCTGCGCCGAAGTGACCGCCAGCCTGGGCGGCGCTGAAGTCGTCGAGGCCGTGAACTTCAACGATCCTTCGCAAACCGTGATTGCCGGCAGCAAGCTGGCCGTGGAAAAAGCCTGCGAAGCCTTGAAGGCCGCGGGCGCCAAGCGCGCTCTGCCGCTGCCGGTGTCGGCACCCTTCCATTCCAGCCTGATGAAGCCCGCGGCCGAAAAGCTGCGCGAGGCCCTGGCGCAAACCGTCTTGGCGGCGCCACGGATTCCCGTCATCAACAACATCGACGTCGTGGTGCAGACCGAAGCGGATGCGATCCGCGAAGCCTTGTACCGCCAGGCCTTCGGTCCGGTGCGCTGGGTGGAGTGCGTGCAGGCCATCAAGGCCCGCGGCGTGACCCATCTGGTCGAATGCGGCCCTGGCAAGGTGCTGGCGGGCCTGACCCGCCGCATCGACGCTGAACTCACAGGCGCAGCCCTGTACGATCCGGCCACCTTGGCCGAAGTGAAAGAATTGCTCGCATGACAGAAACCAAACCCCAAGTTGCTCTCGTGACCGGTGCCACGCGTGGCATTGGCGCCGCCATCGCCCTGGAACTGGCCGGTCGCGGCTACCAGGTCGTCGGTACTGCCACCTCCGACAGCGGCGCCGAGCGCATCAGCGAGGCCCTGGCGGCCTTCCCTGGCTGCCGGGGTGTCAACCTCAACGTCACCGACGGCGCGGCCGTGGATGCCCTGGTCGACGCTATCGTCAAGGCCCAGGGCGGCCTGCATGTGCTGGTCAACAACGCGGGTATTACCCGCGACCAGCTCGCCATGCGCATGAAGGATGACGACTGGGATGCGGTGATTGACACCAATCTGAAAGCGGTCTTCCGCGTCAGCCGCGCGGCCATTCGTCCGATGATGAAGCAGCGCTTTGGCCGCATTATCTCGATCACCAGCGTGGTCGGAGCCTCGGGCAACCCGGGCCAGGCCAACTACGCGGCCGCCAAGGCCGGTGTGGCCGGCATGTCGCGCGCCCTGGCGCGCGAGCTGGGCAGCCGCAACATCACCGTCAACTGTGTGGCCCCTGGTTTCATTGAGACCGACATGACCGCGCAGCTGCCAGAAGAGCAACGCAAGGCCCTGCAAACCCAGATCGCCCTGGGTCAGCTGGGTCAGCCGTCCGACATTGCCCATGCAGTGGCCTATCTTGCATCCGCCGGCGCCGGCTATGTAACAGGTCAAGAGCTGCATGTCAATGGCGGCATGTATATGTAATTGTCAAGTGTCAACGCCGTATGTCCGAGCGGCAGGCTGCTCAGGGGTTTTGCCCTAAGCAGCTAGAATCGCGGATTCATTCACAACCCCCAGAGGGAAACCATGAGCGATATCGAAGCACGTGTCAAAAAAATCATTGCCGAACAACTTGGCGTGGAAGAGTCTCAAGTCACCAGCGAAAAGGCCTTCGTGGCTGACCTGGGCGCAGACTCGCTGGACACCGTGGAACTGGTGATGGCTTTGGAAGACGAGTTTGGCATCGAGATTCCCGACGAAGACGCCGAGAAGATCACGACGGTGCAAAACGCCATCGATTACGCCAATACCCACCAAAAGGCCTAAGGCCTGCGCACCGAGCGTTCAGTAGAAAGTTTACGCATGAGCCGTCGTCGCGTTGTCGTGACCGGCCTGGGTTGCATCAGCCCCGTGGGTAACACGGTGGCGGATGCCTGGGCCAATATTTTGGCCGGCCAGTCCGGAATTGACCTCATCACCAAGTTCGACACGTCGAACTTTTCCTGCAAGATTGCAGGCGAGGTCAAGGGGTTTGATTTGGAGTCCTATCTCAGCGCCAAGGATGCGCGGGGAATGGACACATTCATCCACTATGGCATTGCGGCTGCGGCGCAAGCCGTTCAGGATGCAGGCTTGCCTACGGGCGACGCCTTGTCCGAAGAACTCGCTACGCGCATTGCGTGCGTGGTGGGCTCGGGCATTGGTGGCCTGCCCCTGATTGAAAACACCCAGATTGAACTGGCAAGTCGCGGCCCGCGCCGCATCACGCCGTTTTTCGTGCCCGCGTCCATCATCAACATGGTGGCCGGTCATGTGTCCATGCGTTTCGGCTTCAAGGGGCCGAATCTGGCAGTGGTCACGGCATGTACCACCGGTCTGCATTGCATCGGTGAAGCGGGTCGCATGATCGAGTACGGCGACGCCGATGTGGCGATCGCCGGCGGCACGGAAGCGACAGTGTCGCCCCTGGGCGTCGGTGGCTTTGCCGCCATGCGCGCGCTTTCCACGCGCAATGACGATCCCAAGACAGCTTCGCGCCCCTGGGACAAGGACCGTGACGGTTTTGTGCTGGGCGAGGGTGCTGGCATGTTGGTGCTCGAAGAGTACGAACACGCCAAGGCCCGCGGTGCCAAGATTTACGCTGAATTGGCGGGTTTCGGCATGAGTGCCGACGCCGGTCATATGACAGCGCCCAACATGGACGGCCCACGCCGCGCCATGCAAAACGCCATGCGCAATGCAGGTATCAACGCCGATCAGGTGGATTACCTCAATGCCCACGGCACCTCGACGCCCCTGGGCGACCTCAACGAGACCAATGCCATCAAGGCGGCCCTCGGAGACCATGCCAAGAACATGGTTGTGAGTTCGACCAAGTCGATGACCGGTCACCTGCTCGGCGGTGCTGGCGGTATTGAAAGCGTATTCACGGTGCTCGCGCTGTACCACCAAAAGGTACCGCCGACGATCAACATCTTCTCGCAGGATCCCGAGTGTGATCTTGACTACTGTGCCAACACGGCACGGGACATGAAGATGGATATCGCCTTGAAGAACAACTTCGGTTTCGGTGGAACCAACGGTTCGCTGATTTTCAAGCGAATCTGAGACTTCTCACCCGTCGCACGATGCCAAAGCGCCGTTCCTCCGACCCTGTGTCGGCGGGCCGGCGCTTTTTTTCATCGCCGGTGAAAACGCTCCCTCGGGCGGCAGCGGACCACGCACAGCGGGGGAGCGTTGCGCAATGACCCGCCTGGCACCGCCGCGCCTGGTCTATGGCTTTGCGCGGCCGCCCCGTGCCGTGGGCTGGGGTCTGCTGGCCGTGGCCTTGGCGGGCGCCTGCGGGCTGCTGCTGTGGGCGTTCTCGGGCGCGGGGCTGCGGTCTGGCGCTCTGGGCCTGCTGCTGTGGGTGCTGGTGGCGGCCTGGGCGCTGCGTTGCTGGCGGCGCTGGCCCGGCGGCCTGCTCGAATGGGATGGCAGCCAGTGGTGGCTCAAGACGGACAGTGCGCTGCGGCCCCAGCCCCTGGCCGGTGCGCCGCGCCTGCACTGGGATGGGCAGGGCTTCATGCTGCTGGGCGTGGCGCTGGCGGCGGGCGGACAGCGCTGGCTGTGGCTGCAGCGCAGCAGCGCGCCCGCGCTGTGGGGTGATCTGCGGCGTGCGGTATATTGGCGCGCCCGAGCGGCCGATAGTGCGTGAGCGCACGAATGCGCATGTGGCATGCGCGATACTAGGGCGGCCTTGAACGATTCCATGAAGCCCCCTTTGACTCCTTCTTCCACCAGCGACAGCGATCTCCAGTTGGTGGAGCGCACCAATGCCGGAGACCAGCGGGCCTTTGAGCTGCTGGTGATCAAGTACCAACGCCGCATCGAGCGCTTGATCGCGCGCATGGTGCGCGACACCGACCAGGTGCAGGACATCGCCCAGGAAACTTTCATCCGCGCCTACCGGGCGCTGCACCAGTTCCGCGGCGAGGCCCAGTTCTACACCTGGCTGTACCGGATCGCGGTCAATACGGCCAAGAAAGCGCTGCTGGACATGAAGCGCAACCCGGTGGTGAGCGAATCCGCGATGCACAGTCAGGACGAGGAAGATGAAACTTATCGCCTCGGACACGAACTAACCACGGACGAAACACCGGAAACGGTGTTGGCGGCGCGGGAAATCGCGCAAGCGGTGAACGCCGCGATGGAGGCTTTGCCCGAGGAATTGCGGCAGGCGGTGACCTTGCGGGAAATCGAGGGCTTGAGTTACGAGGAAATCGCCTCGGCCATGGCTTGCCCCATAGGCACGGTGCGTTCGCGTATCTTTCGGGCACGTGAAGCGATTTCGGCGCGGGTCAAGCCCATGCTGGAAAACCAGACGGGCAAGCGGTGGTAGTGGTAGCGCCCGGCAGGCGCATCCGGTGGGGATACGGCAATGAATGAAGATCTGAACCAAAGTCAAAGAGAACAGTTGTCGGCACTGGCCGACGGACAGCTTGCGCCCGAAGACATGGCGCAGGCGCTGGCATTTGCCGACAGCGGTGAAGGCCGACAGACCTGGCAGCTGTACCAGTTGGTGGGTGACGTGCTGCGCTCTCCCGAGTTGGCCCACCATGCGCGCCACGACGTGCTGTCGGGGGTGCGCGCCCAGTTGGCCAGGGAGCCGCGGCCTGCGCCGGCGCCGCTGAGCCAGGTAGCTGCGGCCGGGCCGACCGCGCCGGACCGGGCCGCCAACAGCGCCGTGTTCCGCTGGAAACTGGTCGCAGGACTGGCTTCGGTGGTGGCTGTGGCGGCGCTGGCCTGGACGGCCCTGCCTATGGGCGGCAGCGGCGTGGATGCCGGCATGCAACTGGCTGAAGGCGGGGCGCCCGTGCAATCCGTTCCCGCGACCACCATGGTGGCCCTGCAGGGCGAGGCCGGCGGACCGGTGATGCTGCGTGATCCGCGCCTGGACGAACTGCTCGCCGCCCAGCGCCAGTACAGCAGCGCCGCGGCCTTGCAAATGCCCGCGAACTTCCTGCGCAACGCCAATTTTTCCGCGCCCGCGCCACAGCCCTGACGCGGGGCCTGGGTGCGGCGCTCCCAGGGGGGCTGCACCGGCGCCGCAATGCGTGCATGATGGCGTTCATCGGTGCCTGTCAGGGCCCGGTGCTTTGGCGCTTGCGTCTGCGCGCGATGATCCAGGGAACCAAATCTGTTTCTGGTTTTCCAAACGATGTTGTTGAATCAAGAATTTGTGAAAGGCTGAGAATGTCCCATCCCTCCTGGAAATCGACCCGTTCCTATGTGCTGGCATCGGTCATGACGGCCATGTCTGTCGGTGCCTTGCTCCCCGTGACTCCCGCGCATGCGCAAACCTCGGCGGTGCGTGGCCTGCCCGACTTCACCGAGCTGGTGGAGCAGGTAGGGCCGTCAGTGGTCAATATCCGGACCTTGGAAAAAGTCGCCAGCCGCGGTACTGCCAGCGGCATGGACGACGACATGCTGGAGTTCTTTCGGCGTTTCGGCCTGCCCATTCCCAATCAACCGCGCCAGCAGCGCCCGCAGCAGCAGCCCGAGGAAGAGCAGCCACGCGGCGTGGGCTCGGGCTTCATCCTGACGTCGGACGGCTACGTGATGACCAATGCGCACGTGGTCGAAGGCGCGTCCGAAGTCATCGTGACGCTGACCGATAAACGTGAATTCAAGGCCAAGATCGTCGGCTCGGACAAGCGCACCGACGTGGCCGTGGTGAAGATCGACGCCACCGGTCTGCCGGCGGTGAAGGTCGGCGACGTCAGCCGCCTCAAGGTGGGCGAGTGGGTGATGGCCATCGGCTCGCCCTTCGGCCTGGAAAACACCGTCACGGCGGGCATCGTCAGCGCCAAGCAGCGCGACACCGGCGAGTACATTCCATTCATCCAGACCGACGTGGCGATCAACCCCGGCAACTCGGGCGGGCCGCTGATCAACATGCGCGGTGAAGTGGTCGGCATCAACAGCCAGATCTATTCGCGTTCGGGCGGCTTCATGGGCATCTCCTTTGCGATTCCCATCGACGAAGCGACCCGCGTCAGCGAGCAGCTGCGCACCACGGGCAAGGTCGTGCGCGGGCGCATCGGCGTGCAAATCGGCCAGGTGACCAAGGACGTGGCCGAGTCCATCGGCCTGGGCAAGCCCCAGGGCGCGCTGGTGAGTGCCGTGGAAGCGGGCTCGCCGGCCGAAAAGGCCGGGGTCGAGCCGGGTGACGTGATCACGCGCTACGACGGCAAGACGATTGAGAAGTTTGGCGATCTGCCGCGCATGGTGGGCAATACCAAGCCCGGCACCAAGAGCCAGCTCACGGTGTTCCGCCGCGGTGCCTACCGCGACCTGAGCATTGCCATCGCGGAAGTCGAGCCCGATGAAAAGGCCCAGGCCGCTGCCGCCGTCGCCGAAGACAAGCCCGGCAAGGCATCGCCAGCAGCCCAGAAGCTGGGCCTGGTCGTGGCCGAGCTGACCGAAGCGCAAAAGAAGGAGCTCAAGATCAAGGGCGGCGTGCGCGTGGTGTCGGCCGAGGGCGCGGCGGCGCGTGCCGGCCTGCGTGAAGGCGATGTGCTGCTGGCCGTGGCCAATAGCGAAGTCACCGGCCTCAAGAGCTTTGAAGCCGCGCTGGCCAAGGCCGATAAAACCAAGCCCATCAATCTGCTGGTGCGCCGTGGCGAGTGGGCGCAGTATGTGCTGATTCGCCCGGTCCGCTGAGCCCCCATGGGCCTGTGACCGCTGCGCCGGGCTAATCCCCTGGCGCGGCGTATTTGCCCCCTATCCGCTGTGGCAGACGCATTGGGTAGAATGCCCTGTTATGGCTTTGACGGCCCGCGGCGCAGGCCTTCCAGAGGCCACGCTGAGAAATAGCCGTGCGCACCCTGAAAAGGGGCGTGCTTGAGTGAATTGACCCGTGTGCACCATGCAGTCGCAGTGGCGCAATCCCCCGGAAGGGATGGTGGTGGTCGGCTTGAAATCGGGGCTTTTTGCCTACAATCGAGCCCCAACCATCGCAGTTGCCCTAGATTGTTGGTTCAGGGCGCGTCATTTGCCGACGCGCCCTTTTTTCTTGCACGCGCCGGTTGCACGCGCCACCCTTCGTTTTATTCTTACCAGACGCTCTTCGTTGATGAAGCACATCAGAAATTTTTCCATCATTGCGCATATCGACCACGGCAAGTCGACTCTTGCAGACCGACTGATACAACGCTGCGGCGGTCTCTCCGAGCGCCAAATGGAATCGCAGGTGCTGGACTCGATGGACATCGAGAAAGAGCGCGGCATCACCATCAAGGCGCAGACGGCGGCGCTGCTCTACAAGGCCAAGGACGGCCAGGTCTATAACCTCAACCTGATCGACACGCCCGGCCACGTCGACTTCTCTTATGAAGTCAGCCGCTCGCTGTCGGCCTGCGAAGGCGCGCTGCTGGTAGTCGATGCCTCGCAAGGCGTCGAAGCCCAGACCGTGGCCAATTGCTACACCGCGCTCGACCTGGGCGTGGAAGTGGTGTCCGTGCTCAACAAGATGGATTTGCCCAATGCAGATCCCGACAACGCCAAGGCCGAGATCGAGGACGTGATCGGCATCGATGCCACGGACGCGATTCCCTGCTCGGCCAAGAGCGGCATGGGCATCGACGACATCCTCGAAGCCATCGTGGCCCGCATTCCCCATCCCAAGGGCGACCCCGATGCTCCGCTGCGCGCGATGATCATCGACAGCTGGTTCGACTCCTATGTCGGCGTGGTGATGCTGGTGCGCGTGGTCGACGGCCAACTCAAGAAGAACGAGCGCATCAAGCTCATGGCCACGGGCGCCGTCTACGAAGCCGGCTCCCTGGGCGTGTTCACGCCAGGCAACGATCCGCGCGACATCCTGCGCGCGGGCCAGGTGGGCTACGTGATCTGCGGCATCAAGGAATTGAAGGCCGCCAAGGTCGGCGACACCATCACGCTTGAAAAGAAGCTGCCCAACAATATGGGTCCGGCCGCGCAGGCGCTGCCAGGTTTCAAGGAAATCCAGCCCCAGGTGTTTGCCGGTCTGTACCCGACCGAAGCCAGCGAGTACGACTCGCTGCGCGACGCGCTCGAAAAGCTGCAGCTCAACGATGCTTCGCTGCATTACGAGCCCGAAGTCTCGCAGGCGCTGGGCTTCGGCTTCCGCTGCGGCTTCCTGGGCCTGCTGCACATGGAAATCGTGCAGGAGCGTCTGGAGCGCGAATTCGACCAGGATTTGATCACCACCGCGCCCAGCGTGGTCTACCAGGTGGTCAAGGCCGATGGCGAAGTGATGATGGTCGAGAACCCGTCCAAGATGCCCGACCAGGGCCGGATGGAAGAAATTCGCGAACCCATCGTCACCGTCCACCTGTACATGCCGCAGGAATATGTGGGCCCGGTGATGACGCTGGCCAACCAGAAGCGCGGCGTGCAGATGAACATGGCCTACCACGGCCGCCAGGTCATGCTGACCTACGAAATGCCGCTGGGCGAAATCGTGCTCGACTTCTTCGACAAGCTCAAGAGCGTCTCGCGCGGCTACGCCTCGATGGACTATGAGTTCAAGGAGTACCGTGCCTCCGACGTGGTCAAGGTCGACATTCTGCTCAACGGCGAAAAAGTCGATGCCCTGTCCATCATCGTGCACCGTTCCCAGTCGCTGTACCGCGGCCGGGCCGTGGTCGCGAAGATGCGCGAAATCATCAGCCGCCAGATGTTCGACGTGGCCATCCAGGCGGCCATCGGCGCGAACATCATTGCGCGCGAAACCGTCAAGGCCTTGCGCAAGAACGTGCTGGCCAAGTGCTACGGCGGCGACATCAGCCGCAAGCGCAAGCTGCTGGAAAAGCAAAAGGCCGGCAAGAAGCGCATGAAGCAAATTGGCGCGGTCGAAGTTCCGCAGGAAGCCTTCCTGGCGATTTTGCAAGTGGAGGATTGATGCAAGCAATGCAATGGATCACGTCCGCCGTTCTGGCGGCCTTCGTGGGATACATCGGTGCCTGGTATTTCGGTGCCCTCGAGGGCAACTTCGCGTTGCTGCTGTTCCTGGCCACCGTGGTGACCGGCGTGTACTGGGTGGCCGAGCGCCTGTATTTCTGGCCGCGCCGCCGCAAGGCTGCGCAGGCGCTGGAGCAGGCCGTGGTGCAGCGCCGCGCCGAGCTCGACAGCAAGGGCATCACCAAGCTCGACATCGACATCAGCCCGGAAGCCCGTGGCCGCATCCTGATGCAGCCCTGGTGGCTGGACTGGACCGCCGGCCTGTTTCCGGTGATTGCCATCGTCTTCGTGCTGCGTTCCTTTCTGTTCGAGCCGTTCAAGATTCCTTCGGGCTCGATGATTCCGACGCTGATGGTCGGCGACCTGATCCTGGTCAACAAGTTCACCTATGGTGTGCGCCTGCCGGTGATCAACAAGAAGATCATCGAGGGCGGGACGCCCCAGCGCGGCGACGTGATGGTGTTTCGCTACCCACCCCAGCCCACGCTGGACTACATCAAGCGTGTGGTCGGCGTGCCCGGCGACGAGGTGGCCTACCTGAACAAGCGTCTGACGATCAACGGCAAGCCCGTGGAAACCAGCGCCCTGCCGGACTTCTTTGAAAAAGACGTGATGCGTTACTTCAAGCAGTTCGAGGAAAAGCTGGGCGACCAGCCCCACCGTCTGCTCAACAATCCCGATGTTCCAGCGTTTATCCAGGGTGCGAGCGATTTTGCATACCGTGAAAACTGCCGCTACAGTGTGGAAGGCGTGACCTGCAAGGTACCCGAAGGCCATTACTTCATGATGGGCGATAACCGCGACAACTCGCTGGATTCGCGCTACTGGGGCTTTGTGCCCGACGAAAACATTGTCGGCAAGGCGTTTTTCGTCTGGATGAATTTCGGCGATATCAAGCGTATCGGCAGCTTCCACTGAACGCTGCCGCGAATATGGGACTGGCCCTGGGGCCTGAGGAGACGGGAATATGACGATGCACAACACCGCCCGCCGCACGCGCCAGCGTGGGCTGTCCTTTATTGGTTTGGTGTTTATTGCGGTGGTGGCAGTTTCCGTTGTCGCGATTGGCGGACAATCCCTTCCCATCTTTCTCGAATACCAGGCCGTCATCAAGGCGGCCAAGAAGGCAGCCAGTGAAGGCACGACGGTGCCTGAAGTGCGGGCCATTTTCGACCGGGCCGCAGTGATAGACAACATCTCTTCCATCCAGGGCAAGGACCTGGAGGTGACCAAGCAGAATGAACAGGTGCAGGTCGCCTTCAGTTACTCCCGCGAGATTGCGCTGGCTGGTCCGGCCTATCTCGTCTACCGTTTTAAGAAGCAGACTCCCTAGGTGCAACCCGGACTCATCGCACTGCAGCAGCGTCTGCAGTACACATTCAAGGACCCTGCCTTGCTGCAGCGTGCGATCACGCACCGCAGCTTTTCGGCAGACCATAACGAACGCCTGGAATTTCTGGGCGATTCGGTTCTCAGCCTGGCGATTTCCAGCCTGCTGTTCGAGCGCTTGCGCTCCCTGCCCGAAGGCGATCTTTCGCGCGTGCGCGCCAACCTCGTCAAGCAGGACACGCTGCACCGCATCGCCGTGCGCCTGCAGCTGCCCGAAGTGCTGCGCCTGGGCGAAGGGGAATTCAAGTCGGGCGGCAAACAGCGCCCGTCCATCCTGGCCGACGCGGTGGAAGCCGTGATTGGCGCGGTCTATCTGGATGCCGGCTACACGCCGGCCGAAGTGCTGGTGCACCACCTGTTCGAGAAGGTGGAAATCAACCCGCAGATGGAAGCGGCGGCCAAGGATGCCAAGACCGCACTCCAGGAATGGCTGCAAGGCCGAAAAATGAAACTGCCGCAGTACCGTGTGGTGGCTACCACCGGGGCGGCACACCGTCAGCAATTCGAAATCGAATGTGCCATTGCCGAATTGGGCCTGACCGAGTGCGGCACGGGTGGATCCCGCCGCGCCGGCGAACAGGCTGCGGCCGAGGCCATGTTGACCACATTGAAAGCGAAAAATCATGAATGATGCTACCCACGACGTAGCTGGCGATGCAGGCGAAGAAAAGCCTGCCGCGCAAACTGCCGCGCAGACTCCTGTAGATGCCAATATCGAAGCCATGCTGGCCGCGGCCAGCGTGCCCGCTTACGAGCAAGGCCAGCGCTGCGGCCTGATCGCCATTGTCGGCAAGCCCAACGTGGGCAAGTCCACGCTGATGAATGCACTGGTCGGCCAGAAGATCAGCATCACTTCGCGCAAGGCACAGACCACGCGCCACCGCATCACCGGCATCGCCACGCGCGAAGCCACGCAGTTCGTGTTCGTCGACACGCCGGGTTTTCAGACCCAGCATTCGACGGCCCTGAACAAGTCGCTGAACAAGACCGTGATGGGCGCGATCAGCGATGTGGACCTGATTTTGTTCGTGGTCGAAGCCGGCAACTTCACGCTGGCCGATGCCAAGGTGCTGAGCCTGTTCAAGCCCGGCATTCCCACGCTGCTGCTGGCCAACAAGCTCGACCAGATCCATAGACGCGCCGACCTCGCGCCCTGGCTCAAGAGCATGCAGGAACGCCACCCGTTCACCGAATTCGTGCCCATGTCGGCCAAGAAGCGCGACGACATCCAGCGCCTGTTCGGCATCTGCGAGAAATACCTGCCTGAGCAGGGCTGGTTCTACGGCCCCGACGAGTTGACCGACCGCAGCGAGAAATTCCTGGTCACGGAAACCGTGCGCGAAAAGCTGTTCCGCTTCACCGGCGACGAGCTGCCCTACACCTCCACGGTGGTGCTGGACAAGTTCTCCGAGGAGAAGAGCAAGGAACACAAGCGCTTCATGCGCATTGCCGTGACCATCGTGGTCGAACGCGACGGCCACAAGGCTATGGTGATCGGCGACAAGGGCGAGCGCCTCAAGCGCATCAGCACCGAAGCCCGCCAGGAGCTCGAGCGCCTGATGGACGCCAAGGTGTTCCTGGAAGTCTGGGTCAAGGTGCGCTCGGGCTGGGCCGACGATGAAGCGCGCGTGCGCTCCTTTGGCTACGAATAAGCGCTAGCTTGGCTGCCAAGCGCGTCATCGACGAGCCCGCCTATGTGCTCCACAGCTATGACTGGAGCGAATCCAGTCTGATTCTGGAGGTCTTCACGCGCCACCGCGGCAGGGTGGCGCTGGCGGCCAACGGCGCCAAGAAGCCGACGTCCAACTTCAGGCCGGTGCTGCTGCCGCTGCAGCCACTGCGCCTGACTTACACCCTGGGCGCGGAAGGCAATGCCGAAATCCACAGCCTCAAGGGCGCGGAGTGGGTCGGCGGCCATGTCATGCCCACGGGCGAGGCCTTGCTGTCCGGCCTGTACCTCAACGAATTGCTGCTGCGCCTGATGGCGCGCGACGATCCCTACGCGGCGCTGTTCGACGTCTATGGCGGCGTGGTGCGGGTGCTGGCCGGCACCCAGGGCGAAGCCCTGGAGCCCGTGCTGCGCGCTTTCGAGCTGGTGCTGCTGCGCGAACTGGGCCTGTTGCCCAGCCTCGGCGAGGAAACCATGACCTTGTCGGCGCTTGAGGCGCGCAGCCGCTACATGCTGGTGCCAGAAGGCGGGCTGCGTCAGGCCGCGGCCGGCGAGCGCGCTGCCCTCACGGGCGCACAATGGCAGGCGCTGGAACAGGCCCTGGGCAGCGCCAACACCCCGACGGCCTCGGTCTACACCGCGACTTTGCGTGCGGCCGCGCCCGTGGCCCTGGCCCTCAAATCGCAATTGCGGACCTTGTTGCAATACCATTGCGGCAGTCCCTTGCTGCGCACCCGCCAGCTGATGATGGATTTGCAAAACCTATGACTTCCTCTGCTACTGCCACCACCCGCACCGCGCTGTCGGTCAACGTCAACAAGGTTGCGCTGGTGCGCAACACGCGCCACCTGGGCATTCCCAGCGTGACGCGCGCGGCCCAACTGTGCCTCGAGGCCGGCGCGCA
Organism: Acidovorax bellezanensis; assembly: GCF_025421555.1. Classification (NCBI taxonomy): domain Bacteria; kingdom Pseudomonadati; phylum Pseudomonadota; class Betaproteobacteria; order Burkholderiales; family Comamonadaceae; genus Acidovorax; species Acidovorax bellezanensis. The sequence continues at coordinate 462,222 of NZ_JAODYH010000001.1, read as the reverse complement.
AGGCATCACCGTGCACCCGCGGCCCGACGAGCGCCATATCCGCGCCAGCGATGTCAGCGAGCTGCAGGAGCTGCTCAAGCAGTGGCCCCAGGCCGAATACAACATCGAAGGCAACCCCTTTCACAACCTGATGGACTTCATCCGCGCGCAGCGACCCCATCAGGCGACCTTCGTGCCCGATGGTGAAGACCAGTTCACCAGCGACCATGGCTGGAACTTCCCCCAGGACGCCGAGCGCCTCGCGCCGCTGATCGCCGAATGCAAGGCCCTGGGCGTGCGCGTGAGCCTGTTCATGGACCCCATCCCCGCGCAAATGGCGGCCGCCAAGGCCGTGGGCGCGGACCGGGTCGAGCTCTACACCGAGCCCTATGCCGCGGCCTGGGGAACGCCTGCACAGGCGCAGCAGCTTGAAAGCTACCGCGCGGCTGCCCAGGCGGCGCTGGACGTGGGCCTGGGCATCAACGCCGGCCACGACCTCAACCTCGACAACCTCGCGGCCTTCGTGGCCCAGGTGCCGGGACTGCAGGAAGTCTCCATCGGCCATGCGCTGATCGCCGACGCACTCGAGCGCGGCTACGCGGGCGCGGTGCAGGCGTACCAGGAGACCATAGCCGCGGGCATGCGTTCCAAGACAGCCCAGACGGCCTGACGCCATGATCTACGGCATAGGCACGGATATCTGCGATGTGCGGCGCATACGCGCCAGCCTGGAGCGCCATGGCGACCGCTTCGCCGAGAAGGTGCTGGCCGAAGGCGAGCTCGCCACCTGGCGCGCACGCAGCGCGCGCTGGCCGGATCGCGGTGTGCGCTATGTCGCCACGCGCTTTTCGGCCAAGGAGGCCTTCAGCAAGGCCATAGGCATGGGCATGCGCATGCCCATGACCTGGCGGCACTGCGAAGTCGTGAAGCTGCCCAGCGGTCAGCCCAGTATCGTGCTGCACGGCGCGCTCAAGGAATGGTTCGAGGCGCGGGACCTGCAAGTGCATTTGAGCGTGAGCGACGAAAGCGACTACGCCACGAGTTACTGCGTGGTCGAGAAAAAAGCCGCCTAGCGGCTGCCAGCCGCGCAGGGCGCTGGCATCATGCGCGGATTGAAGGATTTTCCCCCAAGGACCGAACATGACCGAGCACGCTCCCCTCATCATCGACATCGCCGGCACCGAGCTCACGCCGGCTGACCGCGTCCGCCTGGCGCACCCGCTGGTCGGCGGCATGATACTGTTCGCGCGCAACTGGCAGGACCGGGCCCAGTTGCTGGCGCTCACGGCCGAGATCAAGGCGGTGCGCGATGACCTGCTGATCTGCGTGGACCACGAAGGCGGTCGCGTGCAGCGTTTTCGCACCGACGGCTTCACCCATTTGCCGCCCATGCGCGCTTTTGGCCAGATGTGGATGGACGACGGCCAGGGCGCGAAGCGGCGCGAAGGCAGTGGTGCGATGCGCGCCATGGACGCCGCCACGGCCGCGGGCTATGTGCTGGGCTGCGAGCTGCGCGCCTGCGGCGTGGATTTCTCCTTCACGCCCGTGCTGGACCTCGACTGGGGCGAAAGCGGCGTGATCGGCGACCGGGCCTTCCATGCGGACCCGCGCGTTGTCGCGGCCCTGGCCAAGAGCCTGATGCACGGCCTGCTGCAGGCAGGCATGGCCAACTGCGGCAAGCACTTCCCCGGCCACGGCTTCGTCAAGGCCGATTCGCATACCGACATGCCCGTGGATTCGCGCGGTCTGCAGGCCATCCTGGCCGGCGATGCCGCGCCTTATCCCTGGCTGGCCTCGGTGCTGACCAGCGTCATGCCGGCCCACGTGATCTACCCCAAGGTCGACAAGCGCCCCGCGGGCTTCTCGGCCAAATGGCTGCAGGACATCTTGCGCGGCCGGCTGCGTTTTGACGGCGCGATCTTCAGCGACGACCTGAGCATGGAAGCCGCGCGCCGGCTGAATGGAAAGACCCTGAGTTTCACGGACGCCGCCATCGAAGCCCTGAACGCGGGCTGCGACATGGCGCTGCTGTGCAACCAGAGCCTGGGCGACGGCCTGGCGCTGGACGGGCTGCTGGACGGCCTGCAGACCGCGCTGGAGCAGGGCCGCTGGACGCCCAGCCTGGACAGCGAATCGCGCCGCCTGGCGCTGCTGCCCGAAACCCTGCCCCAGAGCTGGGAGGAGCTCATGCTCCAGCCGGCCTACCGCAACGCGTTGGACCGTCTGCCCTGAGGCGGGCGCGGTCACTGGTCCGTGCTGTGGCGGATGTCGGTGGTGAGTTCCAGTGGTTTCAGGACGGAGACGGTGGGCGGAGCATCCGTGGCGCCTAAAGATGACATCTCCAGTTGGAGAGAGAATTTGGCCGTGATGTTGCTGCCCTTGTCCAGTTCCAGCATATCGATTTCGCCATTGCGTGCGGATGTCAGGCCCGGCGGTGAGTCCCAGCTGCAGCACAGGTCGATCTGCACGCTTTTGTCGGGCAGCACGGTGATGGTGTAGCTCTGCTGCGCCGTGCCCACAGGCAGAAACCCGGCTTCGCCGTTGACACCCAGAGGCAGCTTGCTGATCAAGGTACTCACGGGACTGAAGGCCTGCTGGTTGGTAAAGCGGCTGACCCATTGGGCCATGGGCTTGCCGCAGGCTTCGGCGAGGGCCGTGGAGGCCTCCCGAACGTTGTGACTTTCCTGGCTGGGCGGAAAAGTCTTGCCATCGATGGTCACGCCATCGCGTTTCCAGTCCTTGACGGCCTGCTGGTGGATCGATTCCGCTGCCGAGGTGTCGGCCGAGGGCATGGGGTCCGTGAGCAGCACGCCTTTCAGTTGGCTGACCTCGGCATGAAAAATTTGCTGGTGGCTGCTGGTCCTGGCTTCCATGGCCCGCGTCAGTCGTTCCTGTGCCTGCTGCATTACAGGGGCGTCGTGGGGCAATGCGCCCAGGTTTTTGACAGCCGCGTGGGCCTTTTCCCATTGCATTACCGCGGAACGCTCCTGCCTGTTCATGCTGGTTGTCTTGATGGATTGCAGCAGCGTCTTGAGCAGGTTCGATACGCCGGACAGCACGCGCAGGATGCTGGCGCTGGCACCGCGTGACCGGGCTGCTGCCTGGCCATCGCCATTGCCTAGCTGGCGCTCTTTCAGGCGAGCGATGCCCTTGTCGCTGGAGGGGGGCGCCGCGCTGTCCACTTTCGCCTGGAGATCTGGAGAAACGCCGGCCAGCGTGGCTTGCAGCGTCGAATCGGCGCGGTGCAAAGCCTGGGTGGCTCGGCCATCACCGACTGCAATCTGGCGTCCACCGAGGGGGCCCAAGCCATTGCGGGCTTCGGTATCGCGGGAGTGGTCCGGGGCATTGGTCGCCGCGGTATCTGTGCCTTGCAGCCCTGTTGGTGGAATGCTGGGGGAAATCCGGGAGGCAATGACGTTCATGGCAGCTCTTCGCGGTGTATCAAGCGTAGACGTTGAGACTGTTCTGGAATAAGGCCGGTGGCTCGGTGCTGGAGTCTCCGGCGACATATTCTTTCCAGGCCAGCCCGATGTCGCTCACCCAGCCGAGCAGGGCAGCGAGCTTGTCGGCATCGAGGCTGTGCAGCGGCCGGCGAATGCTCAGGCTGACCGTATCGTCATCGGGGATCACGCCCAGCGTGCCGCCGCGGGTGGCGGTCCAGCCGTGGTTGGCCAGCAACAGGGTGCGGGCGACCTGGGGCCAGCGGTCTGAGCGCACGGCGCCCAGCAGGCTGCACAGCAGCACTTGCGCTTTGTCGTCGTTGCCTTCCAGCTGCAGGCTGATCGACAGGTTGTCGATCAGGATTTCCTCCGTGGCGAGCAAGGATGGTCCATCCAGTCCAATTTCTTCGGCCAGTGCCGTCAGCAGGTCATCGTAGCGTTGGCGCATAGCAAACCGTTTCTAGAAAACTGAAGATGCTTGCTCTGTAACCGCAGGGATGAAGTGGTTCCACGATGGACCCCGTGGTACACCCTGTTACGCAGGGGGTGTGCGAGAGGTCAGTTCCAGCGCTGCAGCCTCTTCCACGTCCGACGGCGGCGCATCGTCCGGCACATGGGCATGGATTCCGCCTTTCCAGCGGCGCACCACGCGCTGGAAGATCAGTGAATTCGGAATCTGCAGCAAGGTGCCTTCGCCATGGCGGCCCGAAGTATCTTCCAGCGTGGTGTAGAGCATGTTGATGTCGATCACGCGGCCTTTGGCGCCGGGCTTTTCCGCGGTGTCGAGCAGCTCGATGTAGTCGCCCAGACGGTAAGGGCCCACGGTGACGATGAGCAGGGCGCAGAACAGGTTGGACAGCACGCTCCAGGCGGCGAAGAAGGCCACGGCGCCGACGGTGGCAAACCCCGTGAAGGCCGTCCACAGCACGGTGGCCGAGACGCCCAGGCGCTCCAGCAGCAACAGCACGGTGGCTGCAATGATCAGCCAGCGGATGACGCCGCGCAGCGGCACCAGCAGCTCGCGCGGCAGCGCATAGTGGGCACCGGCGCGCGCGATCAGGCGCTTGAAAAACAGGTTGATCAGCCAGGCGGACAGCAGGATCAACAGGATTTGCGTGGCGGGAATCAGGACTTCCAGCCAGTCCTGCAACCAGCTGGGCAGGTGAGTGAAGAGGCGACGCATAGCTCCAATGGGGTCGAAAAAGGAAGGGTACAGGCGGTAGAGCCCGGGCCACAAGCCTATCAGCTATCCATGCCGCAGCCCCTGAAATGGGCGCATCCCCACCCCGGAGCCTTCTGCCGCTCAGAAGGGGGCAGCGACGCCGCCGCGTTGCTCGATGGTATCCATCTGCATCTCGAAGCTGAAAAAACGGTCGCGGCCCTGGGCCTTGGCGGCATACAAGGCCTGGTCGGCGCGCATCAGCATGCTTTCGGCGCTGGTGTGGTCATCGGGGATGCAGGTCGTGATGCCGCCCGACAGCGTGAGCACGGCGCACAGCGGAGAGTCGGGGTGCGGAAGGGCGCGCAGGCTCAGCATCTTGCCCAGGGCACGGGCGAAGGTCATGGCGCCCGAGCGCGGCGTGTTCGGCAGGATCAGCGCGAATTCTTCGCCGCCGTAGCGCGAGGCCACGTCGCGCGGGCGCACGCAGACTTCGCGCAGCAGCTTGCCCACCGCGCGCAGGCATTCATCCCCTTTGACGTGGCCGCAGCTGTCGTTGTAGCGCTTGAAATGGTCCAGGTCGCACAGCATCAGCGTCAGCGGCGTGCCGTCGCGCCGTGCGGCCATGATTTCCGCGTGCAGGATGCGGTCGAAGCCCCGGCGGTTGACCAGGCCCGTGAGCGCATCCATCTCCACCATCTCGTTCAGGCGCTGGTTGGCCAGATGCAGCTCGGCCGACATGGAAATCAACCGGCGGCGCATGTCCAGCAGGCGGCGCATGGCGCGCAGCTTGGCCACCAGCACGATGGGTTTGACGGGTTTGACCAGGTAGTCGTCGCCGCCCGATTCGATGCCGCGCCAGACATCGAGGTCGTTGTCGAGGCCGGACAGGAAAATGATGGGCGTCCAGTCGCCGGGCTCGGCTTCGCGCATCTGGTGGGCGACGGCATAGCCGTCGATGCCGGGCAGGCGGATGTCGAGCAGCACCAGGTCGGGGCGGCGCAGCTTGAACAGTTGCAGCGCCACCTGACCGTCGGCCGCTTCCATGACTTCGGTCACGCCCGCGTATTGCAGCTCCTGCACCAGCGAGGCGCGCAGTGATGCCTGGTCTTCGACCACCAAGACCGAGAAGGGGGCAGGATCCGTATGGGGCGTGAAGCGAGCCCCGGTGGGTTCGATGGCTGGAGGGGGCTGCGTCGGGATCACATCGGGTTCCTTGGGGCCTGAAGCCCGGAGTGCAATCGCGCCTCCGGCCAAATATGTCTGCCGGCCAAGCGGCGACAGAAGATACAAGTGTAAACGTCAGCCGGTGCGCAGCTTACACCTTTATCCAGCCTGTGCCTTAGCGTTCGTGGCGCAGTGCGGGGAACAGGATCACGTCGCGGATGCTGGCACTGTCGGTGAGCAACATCATCAAGCGGTCCAGGCCCACGCCGCAGCCACCGGTGGGAGGCATGCCGTATTCGAGCGCGCGCACGAAGTCGTGGTCGAAGAACATGGCTTCGTCGTCGCCGCTGTCCTTGGCGTCGACCTGGGCGTTGAAGCGCGCAGCCTGGTCTTCGGCGTCGTTCAATTCGCTGAAGCCATTGCCGAACTCGCGGCCCGTGATGTACAGCTCAAAGCGCTCGGTCACTTCGGGGCGGTCGTCGTTGGCGCGGGCCAGCGGCGAAATTTCCGTCGGGTGTTCCATGATGAAAGTCGGGTTCCAGAGCTTTTCTTCGACCAGTTCTTCAAAGTACAGCACTTGCAGGCTGGCCAGGGTGCGGCCCGAGAGCTTGTTCTTGTCTTCGGTCAAGCCCAGCTTGCGCAGCGCGGGAATCAGCCAGTCGCGCTGGTCGACGTTGTCGCCGGCTTCGGTGTACTTGAGGATGGCTTCGCGGATGGTCAGGCGCTCGAAAGGCTGGGCCAGGTCCACGGGCTTGCCGCCATAGCTCAACTGCAGGCTGCCGACAGCCTTCTGGGCGGTGTCGCGGATCAGCTTTTCGGTGAAGTCCATCAGGTCGCGGTAGTTCCAGTACGCGGCATAGAACTCCATCATGGTGAATTCAGGGTTGTGCCGGACCGAAATGCCTTCGTTGCGGAAGCTGCGGTTGATTTCGAACACGCGCTCGAAGCCGCCCACGATCAGGCGCTTGAGGTAGAGCTCGGGCGCAATGCGCAGATACATTTCCTGGTCGAGCGCATTGTGGTGCGTGACGAAAGGCTTGGCATTGGCGCCGCCGGGAATGGGGTGCAGCATGGGCGTTTCGACTTCGAGGAAGTCGTGTTGCACCATGAACTCGCGCACGCCGCTGATGGCCTTGGAGCGGGCGGTGAAGCGGCGGCGTGCGGCTTCGTCCATCATCAGGTCGACGTAGCGCTGGCGGTACTTCTGTTCCTGGTCGGCCATGCCGTGGAACTTGTCGGGCATGGGGCGCAGGCTCTTGGTGAGCAGGCGCAGCGCCGTGACCTTGATTGACAGCTCGCCGGTCTTGGTCTTCATCAGGGTGCCCGTGGCGCCGATGATATCGCCCAGGTCCCAACGCTTGAACTGTGCATACAGCTCTTCGCCAATGGCGTCGCGCGTGATGTAGAGCTGGATGCGTCCGCCGGTCGCGCCCAGCGAGCCGTCCTGCACGGTGGCGAAGCTGGCCTTGCCCATGACGCGCTTGAGCATCATGCGGCCGCCTACGCTGACGCTGACAGCGGCGGCTTCCAGCGCTTCGGGCGTTTGCTCGGCGTAGCTGGCCTGGATGTCGGCCGCGTGGTGCGTGGGCTGGAAGTCGTTGGGGAAGGCCACACCACCGCCTTGGGCTTGGGCTGCGCGCAGCGCTTTGAGTTTTTCGCGGCGCTCGGCGATCAGTTGGTTTTCGTCCTGAGGGGCGGCGGTCTCGGCAGCGGAGGAGGTGTTGTGGTCAGACATGAACAAAGCGCCAGCGTGCGAGCGCTGGTGGAACGGGGCCAAAACCGGTGATTTTAAGTTCTTTAGTCGAGTTGGGCATGCACCCATGCAATGGCCGTGTGGCGCACCTGCTCACGCATCAAAAACCGATGCCGCTGCGCTCGAGAACGTCGGCCACCAGTTCCAGCCGCACCAGTGGATTTTCCAGCTCCATCAGTTGCTGGCGCAAGGTGGTTGTCAGCGGCAGCAGCTCGCACCAGCGGTTGGCCACCCAGCCGCAGTCCTGCAGGTGCAGGCTGTCGGGCAAGGCCAGGCCGGGATCATCGGCGTGCTGGGTGCGCAGCGTCTGCAGCAACTGGGCCAGCGCCTGGGCCGCGGCCTGCAGGTCGTTGGGTACGGCCACCGTGAGGTCGGGCTCTATGAGCTCCACGTCGGCCACCCACAGGCCCTGGGGCAGGCAGCGGCGCTCGCGCACGTGAAAGCGCTGCGTGCCCTGGCACAGCAAATGCATCAGACCGGGCTGGGGGAATTGCAGCTGGGCAATGGTGGCCAGGGTGCCCACACTGTGGAACTGCTCGGGCGGTGCGCCGGCCTGGCGGACTTCATGCCCGTCGGTCAGCGCCACCACGCCAAACGGCGCGCCGGTGTGCGCGCATTTGCGCACCATGTCCAGGTAGCGCACTTCAAAGACACGCAGTGGCAGGCGGCCGCCAGGGAACAGTACGCTGCCCAGGGGGAACAACGGCAGGGAAGTGAGGGTCAGGGGTAATGTCATGGTGCTGAGGCCTTGCCCGCTATCATCCCATGGAGCCCCAGTCCCTGTCGTGCAGGCACAAGCCGCCTGTCTGTGGCGTTTTTGCCGCAAGCTTCTTAGCCATCATTCCTACATGTTTTTTCAGATCATCACTTTCTTGCTGGACGTCGTGGTGGGCTTGCTCACCGGCATCTGCCTGCTGCGCCTGTACATGCAGGCCCAACGCGTTCCGTTTTCCAACCCCGTGGGGCGTCTGGTGTTTGCACTGTCCGACTGGATCGTGCTGCCGCTGCGCAAGGTCGTGCCGCCCACAGGACGCTGGGATGCGTCAAGTCTGATCGCGGCTTTTGTGCTGCAGCTGCTGCAGTACCTGCTGCTGTGGCTGATGATGGGCGCGGGTGCGCAGGGACTGTGGCTGCCCTGGCTGGCGCTGTGCGGCCTGCTGCGCGTGCTGCTGTCGGGCTGCATAGGCATTGTGCTGGTCTACACCATCCTGTCCTGGGTGCAGACGCGTTCGCCCATCTCCCAGGTGCTGGAACGCCTGGCCGAGCCCCTGCTGCGCCCGGTGCGCAAGGTGATGCCGCTGATCGGCGGCATCGACCTGTCGCCGTTGGTGCTGCTGGTGCTGCTGCAGATCGCGATGATGGTGCTGGCCTATGTGCAGGCAGGTGTGCTGATGTGAGCCTGTAAACAAAAAAGCGGTAAGTGCATGGCTGCACTTACCGCTTTTTTTTTGAAGGTGGCACAGCCCTTGAAACTGGCGCGTCCCAGCAAGGGGACACCGAGCAAGGGCCGCCCCGCAACGATGGTGTCGTCCCCCTCCACCGTAGGTTGAGAGGGGGGAGCCGGGGCGGCCCAAGCCGCGGAAGCGGCTCAGGGGGTGCTTATTTTCAGGCTACCGCGTCGGCAGGCAGGCGCTGCAGCATGGCCAAGCTGCTGGCCACGGTGTCGCGCAGGTTGCGGCGGTCGACGATCATGTCGACGGCGCCCTTTTCCTGCAGGAATTCAGCGCGCTGGAAACCTGGCGGCAGCTTCACGCGCACCGTGGTTTCGATCACGCGCGGGCCGGCGAAGCCGATCAGCGCCTTGGGTTCGGCGATCACGATGTCGCCGACAAAGGCAAAGCCGGCCGACACGCCGCCCATGGTCGGGTCGGTCAGCACGCTGATGTAGGGCAGGCCCTTCTTCGCCAGGCGGGTCAGCGCGGCGTTGGTCTTGGCCATTTGCATCAGGCTCAGCAGGCCTTCCTGCATGCGTGCGCCGCCGGTGGCGGTAAAGCACAGGAAAGGCACTTTCTGCTCGATGGCGGTTTCGACGCCGCGCACGAAGCGCTCGCCGACGACCGAGCCCATGGAGCCGCCCATGAAATCGAATTCAAAGCAGGCCACGACCAGATTGACGCTCTTGACGGAGCCGCCCATCACAATCAGTGCATCGGTCTCGCCGGTGTTCTCCAGGGCTTCCTTGAGGCGCTCGGGGTACTTGCGGCTGTCCTTGAACTTCAGCGGATCGACGGGCACGACTTCCTGGCCGATTTCGTAACGCCCTTCGGCGTCGAGGAAATGGTTCAGGCGGGCGCGCGCGCCAATGCGGTGGTGCTGGCCGCAGGTCGGGCAGACGTTCTGGTTTTTCTCCAGGTCGGCCTGGTACAGCACGGTTTCGCAGCAGGGGCACTTGATCCACAGGCCTTCAGGGATCTGGTGACGCTCTGTCGGGTCGGTGTGCTGAATTTTGGCAGGCAACAGTTTTTCAAGCCAAGACATAGTATTTCCTCTTGATTTATCCGTGGCACCAGCGATGCTCGCAGCCCCTGAAACTGGCGTGCCCCAGCGTGGAGGCAGCGAGCAAGGGCTGCCCCGCAGCGAGGGCGCCGTCCCCCTCCACCGAAGGTTGAGAGGGGAAGCCGGGGCGGCCCAAGCCGCGTCAGCGGCTCAGGGGGTGCTTAACGTTTTGGTGCATTATGCGTCGAGTGCCTTACGCACACCGCGCAGAAAGTCAATGGTGAGCGGTACGACTTTTTCGTGGGGCTGGCCGTCGAGCATCTCGATGATGCGGCTGCCGATGACCACGGCATCGGCCATCTGGCCGATCACCTGGGCGGTCTGGGCATCGCGGATGCCAAAACCCACGCCCACGGGAATGTTCACATGCGCGCGAATCCGCGGCAGCATGGCTTGCACGGCCGAAGGGTCCAGGGCGCCGGATCCGGTCACGCCCTTGAGCGAGACGTAGTAGACGTAGCCGCTGGCCACGCGAGCGACCTGCTGGATGCGCGCGTCGGTGCTGGTGGGCGCGAGCAGGAAGATCAGGTCCATGTCGCGCGCGCGCAGCGCGGCCGCGAATTCCGCGCATTCCTCGGGCGGGTAGTCGACGATCAGCATGCCGTCGACGCCGGCGTTGGCCGCGTCGTTGACGAAAGCGCCTTCGCCATGGATCTGGTCATAGCGCTCGATAGGGTTGGCGTAGCCCATCAGCACCACGGGGGTGCTGTCGTTCTTCTGCCGGAATTCGCGCACATAGGCCAGTACCTGGACCACGCCCACGCCCAGGGCCAAGGCCTTGTCGCCGGCTTTCTGGATGGTCGGGCCGTCGGCCATGGGGTCGGAGAACGGCACGCCCAGCTCGATCACGTCGGCGCCGGCTTCCACCATGCCGTGCATCAGCGCCGGCGTGATGGCCGCGAACGGGAAGCCGGCCGTGACGTAGGGAATCAAGGCCTTGCGGCCTTCGGATTGGAGTTTTTCGAATGTGGCGGCAATGCGGCTCATGCGGCAGGCCCTCCCTTCACAGTCAGACCGCGCATGGACGGGCGGTCATAGAAATCAGCGCCCGACAGGTCGGCAACCGTGCCGATGTCCTTGTCGCCGCGGCCCGAAAGATTGACCAGGATGGACTGGTCGGCGCGCATGTCCTTGGCCAGCTTCATGGCATAGGCCACGGCGTGGCTGGACTCGAGCGCCGGAATGATGCCTTCCGTGCGGCACAGGTAGTGGAACGCCTCGAGCGCTTCGGTGTCGGTGATGCCGACATATTCGGCGCGGCCGATTTCCTGCAGCCAGGCGTGCTCTGGACCCACGCCAGGGTAGTCCAGGCCGGCGCTGATGCTGTGCGTTTCGAGGATCTGGCCGTCGTCATCCTGGAGGATGAAGGTGCGGTTGCCGTGCAGAACGCCCGAGCTGCCGCGCTGCAGCGAAGCCGAGTGCTTGCCCGTGTCCAGGCCCATGCCCGCGGCTTCCACGCCGATCAGGCGCGTGGCTTCGTAGGGGATATAGGGGTGAAAGATGCCGATGGCATTGCTGCCGCCGCCCACGCAGGCGACGACCGCGTCGGGCTGGCCGCCCGCGAGGAATTCCGGCATCTGCGTCAGGCATTCGGTGCCGATCACGCTCTGGAAGTCGCGCACCATCATGGGGTAGGGGTGCGGGCCCGCGGCCGTGCCAATGATGTAGAAGGTGCTGTCGACGTTGGCAACCCAGTCGCGCATGGCTTCGTTCAAGGCGTCCTTGAGCGTCTTGCTGCCCGATTCCACGGGCACGACGGTGGCGCCCAGCAGCTTCATGCGGTAGACGTTGGGGCTTTGGCGACGGATGTCTTCGGCGCCCATGTAGATGATGCACTCCATGCCATAGCGCGCGCAGATGGTGGCCGTGGCCACGCCGTGCTGGCCCGCGCCGGTCTCGGCGATGATGCGCTTCTTGCCCATGCGCTTGGCGAGCATGGCCTGGCCGATGACGTTGTTGATCTTGTGCGCGCCGGTGTGGTTCAGGTCTTCGCGCTTGAGGTAGATCTGCGCGCCGCCCATTTCACGGCTCATGCGGGCCGCATGGTAGACGGGCGAAGGACGACCCACGTAGTGGTTGAGCTCGGACTCGAACTCGGCGACGAACTCGGGATCGTGCTGGTAGCGCGCATAGGCTTCGCGCAGCTCGGTCAGTGCGTGGGTCAGGGTTTCGCTGGCAAAGCTGCCGCCATAGCGGCCGAAATGCCCGGAGGCGTCCGGGTGCTGATAGTCAAACATTACAAATTCTCAAGGGTTTGGGCATCGGCCGCACGCACAGCGGCAACGAAGCGGTGAATCTTGTCGGCGTCCTTGACGCCTTTGATGGGTCGGCCGTCGGGGCCCGTGGCCTCTACGCCAGAGCTGACATCAACGGCCAGCGTCTTGCAACGCGGGCGTAGCTGTTCGATGCCATCGGCTACGTTTGCAGGCGTGAGTCCACCAGACAAAACGAGGTGAGAGTCGACGCTTGGTGGTAGGAGTGACCAATTGAATGCCTTGCCGCCGCCGCCATAGCCGTCCACATGGGCATCGAGCAAGATGGCTTGGGCGTGAGAGTAACGCTGTGCATATTCTACGAGGTCGAAGCTGGCTGCGGCGTCGCCAAGGGGAATCCGTGCGGCGCGCAGGAAGGCGCGCGTGCCGCCACTGGCTTGCAGGCATTGCTCGGGCGACTCATCGCCGTGGAATTGCAGGCAGGCGCCGGGGATGGTCGCGCAGGCCTCCTGGATGCGCTTTGCGGTCTCGTTGACGAACAGCAGAACGGGCGTGACGAATGGCGGCAGGCGGCGCGCCAGCTGCGCGGCGCGCGCCAGGCTCACCGCGCGGGGGCTGGGCGCATACAGCACAAAGCCTATGGCATCGGCCCCGGCGGCCACGGCCTGGTCCACGTCTTCTTCACGGGTCAGGCCGCAGATCTTGATGCGGGTACGCAGCGGTTTTGCAAAAGTCGGGTTCATGGCAGCCAATCATACGCAGCGGCACGCGTGGGAAGACCCCACACCGCATCGTAGACCGGACCCAGGAAATACAAGCCGTCAGGGGAAAAAGTCGGCGCGGCGGCATCGCGCGAGCGCGCATCCAGCACGGTCTGCATCCAGTCCACGGGCTGCTTGCCCTGGCCGATGGCGATCAGGCAGCCCATGATGTTGCGCACCATGTGGTGCAGGAAAGCGCTGCCCTCGAATTCGAAATGCCAGTAGCAGGTCTGCATCGGCGGCTCGCCCGGGCGGCCCAGGCCGTGCAGGCCGTCCAGTGGGCCGGAGGCGGGCGACGCGCGGCGCGAGATGTCAATGCGGTGCATGGTCTTGACCGGGCTCTTGGCCTGGCAGGACGAGGCCCGAAAGGACGAGAAGTCATGCTCGCCCAGCAGTTGCCGCGCGGCGGCCTGCATGGCCTCGCCGTCGAGCTCATGGAACACCCAGCCCACGCGACCGGCCTCGACGCTGGGGCGCACCGGAGACTGCAGCAGCACATAGGCATAGCGGCGCGCCGTGGCGCAAAAGCGTGCGTGGAAATCCGTGGGAACGATCTGGGCCCATTGCACGGCGATGTCGGCCGGCAGGTAGGTGTTGGTGCCGCGCACCCAGGAAAACGGCGTGCGCGACAACTCCGTGTCGAAATGCGCCACCTGCATGATGCCGTGCACGCCGGCGTCGGTGCGGCCCGCGCACACGGTGGGCACGGGCTGCGTGGCAAAGCGGCCCAGGGCCGCTTCGAGATGGTCTTGCACCGTGTTGCCGGACGTCTGGCTTTGCCAGCCGTTGTAGCGCTGGCCGTTGTAACTCACTCCCAGGGCTACGCGCATGGCAGCTCCTTGCCGGACGCGCGCGGCGCCGGGCTTGTCATCAAAAAAAACATCAATCTATTTCAGAGAGCAGGCGCTGGGCGCGGGCTTTGAGTTCACCGTGGGCTTCTTCGACCACTTCCTCGATCAGGGTGCGAGCACCTTCGCTGTCGCCGATGGCAGCAAATTCCTGGGCCAGCGCCAGCTTGGTGGCCAGTGGGTCTTCGGCGGCAGCCTGGCTGCTTTGCGACAGTGACGCGGGCGGGGTATCGCCCAGGTCCAGCGACAGGTTGCTCAGATCGAATTCCAGGGAGTCAAAAGCGGGCGCAGCTGCGGGTGCCACTTCGGGTGCCGCCGCGGGGGCCGGGATGGCAGGCTCGGCGGGCGCGACTGGCGCCGGCGCGGCATCGCTGTCCAGGCTGAACTCCATGGCCTGGCCAGACCATGGCGCATCGGCCGCAGGAGGCTGGGCGGGAGCGTCTGCGGGTGCCGTGGGCGGATCCTGGCGGGCTTGTGTCGCGCTGGTGTCGTCTGACGGCGCCGCCAGTTCCGGCAACTCGGGGGAGATCGCCGGAAAATCCGCGGCCAGCGCTTCGGGCGCGGCCTCTGCCTCTGCCTCGGCGTCCGTGGAGGCCGGCAGCTTCCAGGTGGGCTCTATGGCTTCGAAATCGATGTCGTTGGGCGAGTGCTGAGGCAGGCTTTGCGGCGCAGTCACTGCGCTCGCCTGGTCGGCCAGGCCGCCGGGCAGGTCCAGATCCAGATCGAGGTCCAGGCCGGGTGGCAAGGAGGGCTCGGTGCGCTGGTCCTGCAGTGCCGAGGCCGCCAAGGCCCCGGCTACGCCGACTGCCGCGGCACCGGCTGCCGCGGCCATGGCGACAGGTGCCAGCGCAGCTTCGTCGGCGGCGGGCTGGGTGCTGGGGAAAATGCTGTCCGCGCCAGGCGCGGCGTGGGCATCATTCTGGTACAGGGGGTTGCCTGGATCGAGCTGGCGGCCTTGTTCGGCCAGATGCCGCCAATCCGCGCCCTGGCCCTGGGTCAGGGCCAGCACGGCCTGGGCCGCGGCTTCGAAGGCTTTGCGATCCTGGCGCTTGGCATAGATGTCGGCGAGCTTTTGGTGCACCGCAATGCGGTCCGGCTGGCTGCGCAGGGCTTCCTTCAGGATCTCTTCGGCCTGCAGGTCACGGCCATAGGCCAGGTAGACATCGGCTTCGGCCACGGCATCGACTTCGCCGCCCGTATCGAGCTGGCTGGGCGAATAGGCCATCGACGTGCCGCTGCCGAACTGGCTGTGCGCAGTATCGACGCGCTGGCCGCCGCCGGCGCCAAAGAAGGAGTCGGTCGGCAACTGGCTGTCGCCCTGCAGGTCGCGTTGCTGGCGGCGGCGCTGCGCCACGCGGTAGCCGGCATAGCCCAGCAGCAGGGCCAGCAGGCCGGCGCCGGCGAGCGGGCGGATCGGGTCTTCGCCCAGGAAGTCCATGAAGCCGGACTCTTCCACTGGCGCAGGGGCCGGGGCGGCTGCCGGTGGGGCCTGGGTGACGGAGGCCACGGCGGGGGCAGGTGCGGGGGCCGGGGTCGCGGGCGCGGCTTCGGCGGCCGCGGGAGCGGCTGCCGCGCTGGTGCTCACTTCCATGCCGGCGGCGGGCGCGGCGCCTGCGGCCGCTGGCGTCGCGGGCGTACCGGCTGCGGGCGTACCGGCGGCAGGCGTTCCCGCCGCCGTGGTCGCGGCGGCGCCCGAGACTTGCTGGAGTTCCGTCAGGTTGCGCGAGAGCTCGGCCAGTCGCTCGGACTGGCTCTGGGCCTGCTTGTCCTGGGCCAGGCGTTCATCGGCGTTCTTGCTGGCTTCGAGCGCGCCCTTGGACAGGGTGAGCTTGTCGGGCGCTGCGGTGGATGGCTTCTTGTCCTCGACCTGGGCTTCGACGTTGCCGCTGGCGCTGCGCTTGGCCGTCTCCACCGTGGCCATGGGCGCTGCGCCAGCGAGCTGGCGGCGGTATTGGTTGAAGTCGTGGCTTTGCGCGGCGACGATTTGCCTGGCTTCGCTGACCGGGGTGGCTTGCGCCGTCGCCTGGTCGGGGATTTGCAGCACGGCACCGGCCTTGATGCGGTTCACATTGCCGCTGATGAAAGCATGGGGGTTGGCGCGCAGCATGGCCACCAGCATCTGGTCCAGCGAGACGCCAGCCGGGCGATGGGCGCTGGCCAGGCGGCCTGCCGTGTCGCCGGCGCGCACCGTCTGCGCGGCCGCCGTGCGGGCGCTGGGGGCTTGCTGCGCCACGGGGGCTGGCGCGGAGGCGGGGCTGCGGGCAGCGGCGGGCGCAGGCGTTGCAGCGGCCGCAGGGGCGGGCGAAGGCGCTGCGGCGGCGGGCGCTGCCGGCATGGCGGCCTGGGGGGCTGCCGTCACGCCTGGCGCCGGGCGGCGCAAGGCGGGAGGGTCGAGCAGCAGGGTGTAGCTGCGCACGACCTGGCCGGCGCCCCAGGTGGCGTTGAGTACCAGGTCGACAAACGGTTCGTTGATGGGTTGCGCGCTGCTCAGCCGCAGCACGGCCGAGCCATCGGGGCGGCGGTGCAGCTGGACCTTGAGCTGGCTGGCCGTGGTCGAGTACTCCATGCCCTGGGCACGGAAGACGGCCGGCGTGGCGATATTGGCCTGGAGGCTGTCGGCTTCGGCGGCCGTGATCTGGGGCAGTTCGACTTCAGCGCGCAAAGGCTCGCCCAAAGCCGACTGCATGTTGATGCGCCCCAGTGCCAGGGCCCAGGCGTCGGTGGCCGTCAGGCTGACAGAGACAAGGGCCGCAGCGGCCAGTGCAGAGAGTTTCCAACGATGCATGGTTGCGTCAGCTTTTATGGTTGTGCAGCCCGGGCGAGCGGCATAGTTGTTCTCATGAAGAATCCCTGCCCGGTGCTTTGCGCGTCAATGTAGAAAATGACCTTAGCAGCAATGCATAGCAGTGACAAGCCAAGGTGACAGAGGGCATTGTCCAACACCTGACAGGGCAGGCAGCGGCCGGCGCCTGGCGGGCGGGCCAGATGTTGTCTTGAGACAACGAGAAAACGCCCCCTGGGCCGCGGATTGCAGTCCAGGGGGCGTTTGCGGCCCGCAAGAAGGGCGTGGCTTACTTGAGCAGAATGCGCAGCATGCGGCGCAGCGGCTCGGCAGCACCCCACAGCAGCTGGTCGCCGATGACGAAGGCCGACAGGTATTCAGGGCCCATGTTGAGCTTGCGCACGCGGCCCACGGCCACTTCCAGGCCACCGGTCACGGCGGCGGGAGTGAGTTCCTTCACGGTGACCGCGCGGTCGTTGGCGACAAATTTCACCCAGGGGTTGCCCGACTGGATCAGGGCTTCGATCTCGGCCAGGGGCAGGTCCTGCTTGAGCTTGATCGTCAGCGCCAGCGAGTGGCAGCGCATGGCGCCGATGCGCACGCACAGGCCGTCGACCGGAATGACGGACGCCGTGCCGAGAATCTTGTTGACTTCGGCCTGGCCTTTCCATTCTTCCTTGGACTGGCCGTTGGGCAGCTGCACGTCGATCCAGGGGATCAGGCCGCCGGCCAGGGGCGCGCCGAAGTATTCGGTGGGCACGTCGTTGCGGATGGTGTGGGCCACCTGGCGGTCGATGTCCAGAATCGCCGAAGCCGGCGTGGCCAGCGCGTCGGCCGCGGCCGCATGCACCACGCCCATGCCCTTGAGCAGTTCACGCATGTGGTTGGCGCCGCCGCCCGATGCCGCCTGGTAGGTCATGGAGCTGACCCATTCGACCAGACCGGCCTTGAACAGGCCGCCCAGGCCCATCAGCAGGATGGAGTTGGTGCAGTTGCCGCCGATCCAGTTCTTGCCGCCCGCGGCCAGCTTGGACTGGATCAGGTCGTCATTGACGGGGTCGAGCACGATGACGGCGTCATCTTCCATGCGCAGCGACGAAGCCGCGTCAATCCAGTGGCCTTGCCAGCCGGATGCGCGCAGCGGGCCGAACACGGCCTTGGTGTAGTCGCCGCCCTGGGCGGTGATGATGATGTCGCAACGGGCCAGCGCTGCGATGTCGTTGGCATCCTGCAGCGTGGTGTGCGTGCGGGCCATGGCCGGAGCCTTGCCGCCGGCATTCGAGGTGGAGAAAAAAATGGGTTCGATCAGATCGAAGTCACCTTCGGCCTGCATACGGTCCATCAACACCGAGCCGACCATGCCGCGCCAGCCCACCAAACCTACCAACTTGCTCATTTTCAACGCCCTTTTGGTTTAAGAAACAGTGTTCGACCAGACTGGGGTCCCGGCTCGTCTGGCCGGGAGAGGGCGCGCGACGAACCGGGCTGGGTCAGCCTTTAATCGTCGTAATGATGGTTGCGCGCGCAGCCACGGCTGCCAGGGGGGCAGCTGTCATCGGGACCAAGCGGGTGTGGGCGGCAAACATAGCCGCGCATTGTAATGGATTCCCCCGCCATTCGGCGAGGGTTCCCCTGCTGCCGACCAGGGTGGATCAGAGGAGGGGCGCGGTGGCGCCTTCGAAACTTTCGCAGATTCCCATGCAGCGCGCGGTTTCCGTGGGGGGCAGGGGCAGGTCTTGCGACATCCATCGGGTCAGCGAGGGCTGCAGGTTCTCATCGTTGTACATGTAGGTGTCGCCAGTCGCGCCCATGGAGTCCCGCTGCGTCAGGGGTGGCAGCGCATGGCCCGGATCGAGGCCGGGGTCATCGGGTGTCTTTGCCGTGGTCGAGCCAGGGGTTGTAGCGCTGCTGTGCTTTGCGGCGGGGCGGTCGACAAATGCGCTGAAATCCGAAATGGTGGGCGATTTTTCCGTGCCATCGGTGCCGGTCTTCTGATACACCTGCCACAGGGTGCTGCCCAGGTCTTGCAGTTTGGTCAGCGCCACGGAACACAGTACCCGGCTGCCAGGGATGGCGGTGGCGGCCCATTTCAGCACGAAGTCGCTGGCGTCGGAGGTCTGGGCTGGCAGTTTGGCCAGCGGCTGCGCAATGGTCTGGAACGCCTTGTTCGACAGGGCAATACAGCTGTCCACGGTGTTGCTCAACAGGGTCTGGGTCGTTTCCGCGAGGAGGAAGGAGTGCACTTCCTCGGCGGCGGTGGACAGGTGCTGCAGCGTGATCTTGCCGAGCGCGATGGCCTTGGCGGTCGTCCCATTGTGGGCGGCGAGATGTTGGCTGGCTTCTTCCCGCAGGGTGGTGACGGCTGAGCGCACTGTCTGCGCCGAGTCCTGCAGCCAGGCCAGGAGCGCGCCCGGCCCGGTCGCCGTCGCATTCAGTGCGTTCGTGGCGGGCGTGGCCTGTGCGCTGGCGGCGTGGTCCGGCGTATCGACGCAGCGGCTGGCGCTGCCGTCCTGGCGTGTGTCGGGATGGGCGAGGGTGGTGGTCATGGCAATTCCTGGAAGTTGCGGGTCGGCATGCACCGCGGATGCGGCGCGCGGCCTGTGAGTGAGTGATGAGGTTATTTTTTTGAAATCAACGGGTCAATAGCTTTGAACTATTTATAGACGGCCGCCTACAAGCCCTCGGTCACTGCGCTTTTCCTGCAATCTCAGGGCAAAAAAAAGGCAGCCACTGCTGGCTGCCTTGTGGGCTGGTGGCGCCTTGCGGCGCCTGGCGCGTTCAGCGCAGTGCGTTCACCACCGCATCGCCCATTTCCACGGTGCCGACGCGGGTCGTGCCTTCGCTCCAGATGTCGGGCGTGCGCAGGCCCTGGGCCAGCACGGCCTGCACGGCGGCTTCGATGCGCTGGGCCGCGGCTTCCTGGTTCAGGCTGAAGCGCAGCATCATTGCCGCCGACAGGATGGTCGCCAGCGGGTTGGCGATGTTCTTGCCGGCGATGTCGGGCGCGCTGCCGTGGCTGGGTTCGTACAGGCCCTGGCCCTTGGAGTTGAGGCTGGCCGAAGGCAGCATGCCGATGGAGCCGGTGAGCATGGAGGCTTCGTCCGACAGGATGTCGCCGAACATATTGCCCGTGACCACCACGTCAAAACGCTTGGGTTCCTTGACCAGCTGCATGGCAGCGTTGTCCACATACATGTGGTCCAGCTGCACGTCGGGGTATTCCTTGCCGACTTCGGTGACCACGTCCTTCCAGAACTGGAAAGTCTCGAGCACATTGGCCTTGTCCACGCTGGTCACGCGCTTGCTGCGCTTTTGCGCGGCCTGGAAAGCCACATGGGCGATGCGCTCGATTTCGGGGCGCGAGTAGCGCATGGTGTCGAAAGCTTCCTCGGCGCCGGGGAAATGGCCGTCGGTGGCAATACGGCGGCCGCGGGGCTGGCCGAAGTAGATGTCGCCCGTGAGTTCACGGATGATCAGGATGTCCAGGCCGGCGACCAGCTCGGGCTTGAGGCTGGAAGCGTGGGTCAGTTCCTTGTAGCAAATGGCCGGGCGGAAGTTGGCGAACAGGCCCATGTGCTTGCGCAGGCCCAGGATGGCCTGCTCGGGGCGCAGGGGGCGGTCCAGCGTGTCGTACTTCCAGTCGCCGACGGCGCCAAACAGCACGGCGTCGGATTCCATGGCCAGCTTCAGCGTGGCTTCGGGCAGGGGGTGGCCCGTGGCGGCGTAGGCGGCACCGCCGACCAGGGCCGATTCCATGTCGAAGTCCAGGTCGAGGGCGTTGAGCACCTTGACGGCTTCCGCGACGATTTCCGGGCCAATGCCGTCACCGGCCAAGACTGCAATTTTCATGAGAGTTCTCTGTGGAGATGTAAAACAGGGCTGGGCACGCCGGTCTCACCCGCGTGCCCAGCCGTTCATTGGGTGCGATCAGCCTTGCACCAGGGTATGGGCCAGCCAGGGCTTGGTTGCCAGGCGCTGGGCTTCGAAGGCCTTGATCTTGTCGGATTGGCGCAGGGTCAGTCCGATGTCGTCAAAACCGTTGAGCAGGCAGTACTTGCGGAAAGCGTTCACTTCGAACGGCGTTTCCTGGCCCTGGGGATGGACCACCACCTGGCGCTCGAGGTCGATGGTCAGCTGGTAGCCGGGGAAGGCCTTGACGGCGTCGAACAGCTCGGCCACCGTGGCTTCGGGCAGCACGATGGGCAGCAGGCCGTTCTTGAAGCAGTTGTTGAAGAAGATGTCGGCAAAGCTGGGCGCGATGATGGCGCGAAAGCCGAACTGGTCCAGCGCCCATGGGGCGTGCTCGCGGCTGGAGCCGCAGCCGAAGTTCTTGCGCGCGATCAGGATGGAAGCACCCTGGAAGCGCGGCTGGTTCAGCACGAAGTCGGGGTTGGGCTTGCGGCTGGCCGGGTCCTGGCCGGGCTCGCCGTGGTCCAGATAACGCCATTCGTCGAACAGGTTCACGCCAAAGCCGGTCTTCTTGATCGACTTGAGGAACTGCTTGGGAATGATGGCGTCGGTATCGACGTTCTCGCGGTCCATGGGGGCCACAAGGCCTTGGTGCACAGTGAATTTTTGCATGGAAGGAATTCTTTTCGGTTCGGGTGGGGCGGCCTCAGCGGGCGGCGCGCTCGATGGCATTGCCGGCGCGCTGTACGTCCTGGCCCATGCCCTGGACGGTGTTGCAGCCGGTGAGCGTGAAGGCCAGCGCGACCAGGCACAGTGCAGCAGCTTTTCTCATCGCTTTTCTCCCCAATCAGGTGAATCGGCGCACGTCGACAAAATGGCCGTGCACGGCGGCCGCGGCAGCCATGGCCGGGCTGACCAGGTGGGTGCGGCCACCCGCGCCCTGACGGCCTTCGAAGTTGCGGTTCGACGTCGAAGCGCAGCGCTCGCCGGGCTCGAGGCGGTCGGCGTTCATGGCCAGGCACATCGAGCAGCCGGGTTCGCGCCATTCAAAGCCCGCGGCCTTGAAGATCAGGTCCAGGCCTTCGCGCTCGGCCTGTTCCTTGACCAGTCCCGAGCCGGGAACGACCATGGCCAGCTTCACGTTCTTGGCCACTTTGCGGCCGAGCTTTTGCACCATGGCCGCGGCTTCGCGCATGTCTTCGATGCGGCTGTTGGTGCACGAGCCGATGAAGACCTTGTCGATGGTGATGTCGTTGATGGCCTTGCCCGGCTCCAGGCCCATGTAGGCCAGCGCGCGCTCGATGGCGCCGCGCTTGTTGCTGTCCTTTTCCTTGTCCGGATCGGGCACGCGGGCGTCGATGCCCAGCACCATTTCAGGCGAAGTGCCCCAGGTGACCTGCGGCACGATCTGCGTGGCGTCGAGCGTGACCACGGCGTCGAATTGCGCATCGGCATCCGACTGCAGCGTCTGCCAGTAGGCCACGGCCTGGTCCCATTCCAGTCCCGTGGGCGCGAGCGGGCGGCCCTTGATGTAGCGAATGGTTTTCTCGTCCACACCCACCAGGCCGGCGCGCGCGCCGGCTTCGATGGCCATATTGCAGACCGTCATGCGGCCTTCCATGGACAGGTCGCGGATGGCCTGGCCCGCGAATTCGATGGTGTAGCCCGTGCCGCCAGCCGTGCCGATCTTGCCGATGATGGCCAGCACGATGTCCTTGGCCTGGACGCCGGGAGAGGCCTTGCCGTCCACGCGCACCAGCAGGTTCTTGGCCTTCTTGGCCAGCAGGGTCTGCGTGGCCATCACATGCTCGACTTCCGAGGTGCCGATGCCGTGGGCCAGCGCGCCGAAAGCGCCGTGGGTCGAGGTGTGGCTGTCGCCGCAGACCACGGTCATGCCGGGCAGCGTCGCGCCTTGCTCAGGACCCATCACGTGGACGATGCCCTGGCCCTTGCTCATGAAGGGGAAGAAGGCCGCCGAGCCGAACTCGCCGATGTTGTCGTTGAGCGTGGTGATCTGCTCCTTGCTGATCGGGTCGGCAATGCCTTCGTAGCCCAGCTCCCAGCCCGTGGTGGGCGTGTTGTGGTCGGCCGTGGCCACTACCGAGCTGATGCGCCAGAGCTTGCGACCCGCGACGCGCAGGCCTTCGAACGCCTGGGGGCTGGTCACTTCGTGCACCAGATGGCGGTCGATGTAGAGGATGGACGTGCCGTCTTCTTCGGTATGGACGACGTGCTCGTCCCAGATCTTGTCGTACAGGGTGCGTCCCATGGCGTTCTCTCGGATTTGTGGTTTCGGTGGGTAGGATAATTTTAGGCTGCGGCCAGGCGCTCGGCCAGTGCCGTCGGCGCGGGGCTCAGGTGTTCGACCAGCAGCCGTGACGTCACGGGCAGGGCGTCGAAATCGCGGGCCACGAGCTGCACTTCGCGCGCGGCCCAGGCGTCGGTCAGGCGCACGGCGCGCAGGCGACCGCCGCCGTGCATCAAGGCAAAAGCCCGGTCGGGCAGCAGGCCCAGGCCCAGGCCGTTGTCGATCATGCGGCACATGGCGTCGAGGCTGGTGACCTGGATGCGCTGGCGCAGCGGCTGGCCCGCCAGGGCGGCGGCGGCGCGCATGGCCAGGCTGATGCTGGAGCCGCCCTGCAGACCGACGATGTCCCAGTCCAGTACCTGCGCAAAGGCCACGGACGGGTAGGCGGCCAGCGGATGGGTTTCGGGCACCACCACCATCAGCCGGTCGCTGCGATAGGGGCGGGTCTGCAAGTCGCCCGCGCCGGCCGTGCCCAGGGTGCAGATGCCGATGTCGGCCGTGCCTTCCTGGACGGCGTGCAGCACTTCGGGGCTCAGCCGCTCCTGCAGGTCGATCTTGATCTGGCTGTGGGTGCGCGCGAACGCGCCCAGGTCTTCGGGCAGGAATTGCAGGATGGCCGACATGTTGGCGTGCATGCGCACATGGCCGCGCACGCCTTCGGCGTACTCGCTCAACTCGCCCTGCATGCGCTCGAGCCCGAACAGCACGGTGCGCGCATGGTGCAGCAGGCTTTCACCGGCCGGCGTGAGCGTCACGCCGCGGCTGTGGCGATAGAGCAGGGCCGTATCCACGGCGGCTTCCAGGTCGGACAGGCGCTTGCTCACGGCCGAGGCGGCGATGAATTCGCGTTCGGCCGCGCGGCCGATGCTGCCCAATTCGCAGACGGCCACAAACAACTGCAGCGATGTGAGATCGATGCGGCGGGCAAAACTGCGTTCTGAATTCTTCATGGGGCTTGAATGCTTCTCGAAAGGAGAAGAGAGACGTATTTTCAACGATTATTGCCGCTTTGTCATCGTGAATCGCGATGACAAACATGTTTTTCAGCGATTGTTGCCCGGGTCGCTCCGGATGAAAAAAAGCCCCGCTCGAAGGCGGGGCTGGTCTTTGCAGGAATCGGTGAGGCGGCGCAGCCCATGCAACTGGCGCGGCCCAGCATGGGGGCAGCGAGCAAGGGCCGCCCCGCAGCGAGGCTGCCGTCCCCCTCCACCGAAGGATGAGAGGGGGAAGCCGCGTTAGCGGCTCAGGGGGTGCCTCATACTTTCAACTAAAGAACTTCTTCAGCTTGTCGGTCCAGCTCTCGCCGCCGGGCGAGTGGCGGCCGCCGCCCTTTTGCAGCGACTCTTCCAGCTCGCGCAGCAGCTTGCGCTGGTACTCGGTGAGCTTGACCGGCGTTTCCACCACGATGTGGCAGTACAGATCGCCGGGGTAGCTGGCGCGAATGCCCTTGATGCCCTTGCCGCGCAGACGGAACTGCTTGCCGGCCTGGGTGCCTTCGGGAATGTCGATCGCGGCCTTGCCGGCCAGTGTCGGCACTTCGATCTCGCCGCCCAGGGCGGCCGTGATGAAGCTCACCGGCACCTGGCAGTGCAGGTCGTCGCCGTCACGCTCGAAGATGTCGTGCTTCTTGGTGCGGATCTCGATGTACAGGTCGCCCGGAGGGCCGCCATTCGTGCCTGGCTCGCCGTTGC
Source organism: Acidovorax bellezanensis (assembly GCF_025421555.1). NCBI lineage: Bacteria > Pseudomonadati > Pseudomonadota > Betaproteobacteria > Burkholderiales > Comamonadaceae > Acidovorax > Acidovorax bellezanensis. The sequence goes on along the minus strand of NZ_JAODYH010000001.1, from coordinate 437,716 downwards.
CGGTGGAGCGGATCCGCATGCCGTCGTCGATGCCCGCGGGAATCTTCACTTCCAGCGTCTTCTGGCGCTTGACCTTGCCCTGGCCCTGGCAGCTGGTGCAAGGCTCGGGAATGATCTTGCCCGTGCCGCGGCAGTGGGGGCAGGTTTGCTGCACGCTGAAAAAGCCCTGGCGCATCTGCACCGAGCCCTGGCCTGCACAGGTGGTGCAGGTCTTGGCGCTGGTGCCGGGCTTGGCGCCCGAGCCGTGGCAGGTGTCGCAGCTGTCCCACGAAGGGATGCGGATCTGCGCGTCCTTGCCCTTGGCCGCTTCCTCGAGGGTGATTTCCATCGAGTAGCTCAGGTCGTTGCCGCGGTAGACCTGGCGTCCGCCGCCCGCGCGCCCGCCGCGCCCCTGACCCTGGCTGAACATATCGCCAAAGATGTCGCCAAAAGCTTCGGCAAAACCGCCATAGCCTTCGCCGCCACCCATGCCGCGGTTCGGGTCCACGCCTGCATGGCCGTACTGGTCGTAGGCCGCACGCTTCTGGCTGTCCGAAAGCATCTCGTAGGCCTCCTTGGCCTCCTTGAAGCTTTCTTCCGACTTGCCGGCCGCATCGCCCTGGTTGCGATCAGGGTGGTGCTTCATCGCCAGCTTGCGATAAGCCTTCTTGATTTCATCGTCCGAAGCGTTCTTGGCAACGCCGAGGACTTCGTAATAGTCACGTTTGGACATGTTGTTTTTTGAGCCGGTTGGAACAGGAACGCCGCGTCACCCCGTAAACACGGGGCGACGCGGCGGCGGGTCAGTCTTTAAAGACCTGCCGCATCAGTCCTTTTTGACTTCCTTGACTTCCGCGTCGACCACGTTGTCGTCGTCGGCCGCTGCGGGGCCCGAAGCAGCAGCACCGGCGCCAGCTGCTGCGGCTTCTGCGCCGCCAGCGGCTTGCGCGTCAGCGTACATCTTCTCGCCGAGCTTCTGGCTGACGGTCATCAGGGCCGTGGTCTTGGCGTCGATGGCGTCCTTGTCGTCGCCCTTGAGCGCTTCTTCCACTTCCTTGACGGCAGCTTCGATGGCCGACTTCTCGGCGGCATCAAGCTTGTCGCCGTGCTCGGTCAGGCTCTTGGTCACGCTGTGCACAGCGGCTTCGCCCTGGTTCTTGGACTGCACCAGAGCCAGCTTCTTCTTGTCGTCGGCCGCGTTGAGTTCCGCGTCCTTGACCATTTGCTGGATCTCTTCTTCCGACAGGCCCGAGTTCGCCTTGATGGTGATCTTGTTTTCCTTGCCGGACGCCTTGTCCTTGGCCGAGACGTTCAAGATACCGTTGGCGTCGATGTCGAAGGTCACTTCGATCTGCGGCACGCCGCGGCCTGCTGGTGGAATGCCTTCAAGGTTGAACTCGCCCAGCATCTTGTTGCCCGATGCGATTTCACGCTCGCCCTGGAAGACCTTGATGGTCACGGCAGGCTGGTTGTCGTCGGCCGTCGAGAAGGTCTGTGCGAACTTCGTCGGGATGGTCGTGTTCTTGGTGATCATCTTGGTCATGACGCCACCCAGGGTTTCGATACCCAGCGACAGGGGAGTCACGTCCAGCAGCAGCACGTCCTTGCGGTCGCCCGACAGCACCTGGCCTTGCACGGCAGCGCCCACGGCCACGGCTTCATCGGGGTTCACGTCCTTGCGGGGTTCCTTGCCGAAGAATTCCTTGACCTTTTCCTGCACCTTGGGCATGCGGCTCATACCGCCGACCAGGATCACGTCGTTGATGTCGGAGACCGAGATGCCGGCGTCCTTGATGGCCATGCGGCAAGGCGCAATCGTGCGCTCGATCAGGTCGTCGACCAGGCTTTCGAGCTTGGCGCGCGTCAGCTTGATGTTCAGGTGCTTGGGACCCGAAGCGTCAGCCGTCACGTAAGGCAGGTTGATGTCGGTCTGGGCCGAGTTCGACAGTTCGATCTTGGCTTTTTCGGCAGCTTCCTTCAGGCGCTGCAGGGCCAGCACGTCCTTGGACAGATCAACGCCTTGTTCCTTCTTGAACTCGCTGATGATGAAGTCGATGATGCGCTGGTCGAAGTCTTCGCCGCCCAGGAAGGTGTCGCCGTTGGTCGACAGCACTTCGAACTGCTTTTCACCGTCCACGTCGGCGATTTCGATGATGGACACGTCGAACGTACCGCCACCCAGGTCATACACGGCGATCTTGCGATCGGCCTTGTCGGTCTTGTCCAGGCCGAAGGCCAGGGCTGCAGCGGTAGGCTCGTTGATGATGCGCTTGACATCCAGACCGGCGATGCGGCCTGCATCCTTGGTGGCCTGGCGCTGGGCGTCGTTGAAGTAGGCCGGCACGGTGATGACGGCTTCGGTCACGGGCTCGCCCAGGAAGTCCTCGGCGGTCTTCTTCATCTTGCGCAGCACTTCGGCGCTGATTTGAGGAGGGGCCATCTTCTGGCCGCGCACTTCAATCCAGGCGTCGCCGTTGTCGGCCTTGGTGATGGTGTAGGGCATCAGGTCGATGTCCTTCTGCACTTCCTTCTCGTCGAACTTGCGACCGATCAGGCGCTTGGAAGCGTAGATGGTGTTGCGTGGGTTGGTCACGGCCTGGCGCTTGGCCGATGCACCGACGAGGATTTCGCCGTCTTCCTGGTAGGCAATGATCGACGGCGTGGTGCGTGCACCTTCGCTGTTTTCAATCACGCGAACCGTGTTTCCGTCCATCACAGCCACGCAGCTGTTGGTGGTTCCCAGATCGATACCGATGATTTTTCCCATGTTCTTCTCCGTAATATTGAATATATGAATGGCTGATAACTTGTGGCGGGCTGGCGATGCTTCAAGCCAGGCCGCCGAAATTTTTCATGGCGGCAGACCGCCGTTCAAGTCGAGCTAGTTAGGCGCTGTCACGGTCACCAGGGCCGGGCGCAGGATGCGGTCGGCAATCAGGTAGCCCTTTTGCAGCACGTTCACCACGGTGTTGGGCGCCTGCTCGGCGGGCACCACACTGATGGCCTGGTGCAGGTGGGGGTCGAATTTGTCGCCGGCCGCGGGATCAATCGGCTGAACCTTGTTGCGTTCCAGGGCCGAAGCCAGCTGGCGGCGCGTCGCGTCCGCGCCTTCGCGCAGTTGCTCGGGCGTGGCCGACTGGATGGCCAGGGCGGCGTCGAGGCTGTCGCAAACGGGCAACAGGCTCTCGGCGAAGCTTTCAATACTGAACTTGCGGGCCTTGGAGACTTCGTCCTCGGCGCGGCGGCGGGCGTTTTCCGCTTCGGCCTTGGCGCGCAGGAACTGGTCCGCCAACTCGGCACTTTTGGCCTTGATCTCTGCGAGCTCGGCCTGCAGGCGGGCCATTTCGTCGGCGCTGTGGGCGGCCATTGCTGCCTCCACTTCTTCGGGCGAAGCGTTTGCCGGGGAAAGGTGGGCTGTAGGATTCTGTTCAGGCATGGATATAGGCTTCAAGAATAAGAAGTAAAAACGATTGCATGGCAGATGTGGGTCTGCCGTGGTAATTCAAGAGCAGCATCCGCAGCTTGCGTAGCGTGGGCCCTTTTCAGGCCTGGCCATGGGCTGGCCTGGCTTTTGAAAGGGCATCTCCAGACCGGGAGTGTACAAGCTGGCGGAAGGGGGGCTATAATTGCCTACTTTGCCTTGCCACACCGCTACAGACGCAGCGGGGGGCCCAACCCAAAAGGGAGTTTACATGCGTCATTACGAAATCATTTTGTTGATCCACCCGGATCAAAGCGAACAAGTTCCAGCCATGCTGGAGCGCTACAAGGGCATGATTACCGCCGGCGGCGGTAAGGTGCACCGTGAAGAAGACTGGGGCCGTCGTCAACTGGCCTACATGATCAACAAGCTTGCCAAGGCCCACTACCTGTGCCTGAACATCGAAGCTGATCAAGCCGTGATGGCTGAACTGGAACACGCGTTCAAGTTCAACGACGCCGTGCTGCGTCACCTGACCGTGCAAAAGAAGAAGGCTGATATTGCACCTTCTTCGATGATGAAGACTGTCGAGCGCGAAGAAGCCCGTAAGGCTAACCAGGCCGAACAGGCCTGAGCTCAGCGTCACATCGCACCCACGGAGTGGAAAACCACGTTGCCCTGACCGCTTGTATCGCTGAGGTTCAACCCCTGCGCTACACGCCCGCCGGACTGCCTGCGCTGGACCTGAGACTCGAACACGAGTCCCAGCAGCAAGAGGCAGGTACCCAGCGGAATGTCACGGCAGCTGTCAAAGCGGTGGCCTTTGGTGCACTGGCAGAGCGTCTGGCTCGTCAGGCACCGGGCAGCAGCTGGAAGTTTCAAGGCTTCCTCGCTACCCCGCGCAACAGCAAGACAGTGGTGATGCACATCCAGGATATTCAACAAAATTAATTTTCAAGAGGTCCAGCAATGGCCACGTTCAAGAAATTCAACAAAGACAAGCGCCCCAAGCGCAACACCCAGTCGCTGCTGTTCAAGCGCAAGCGCTTCTGCCGCTTCACCGTGGCTGGTGTTGAAGAAATCGACTACAAAGACGTCGACACGCTGCGCGATTTCATCGGCGAAAACGGCAAGATCGTGCCCGCACGTCTGACCGGCACCCGCGCCATTTACCAGCGTCAGCTGAACACCGCCATCAAGCGCGCCCGCTTCCTGGCCCTGGTGCCTTACAGCGACCAGCACAAGATCTAAGGAGCCGAACCATGCAAATCATTCTGCTCGAAAAGGTTGTGAACCTGGGTAACCTCGGCGATATCGTCAAGGTCAAAGACGGCTACGCCCGTAACTTCCTGATCCCTTCCGGCTCCGCACGCCGCGCGACTGAAGCCAACAAGGCCCAGTTCGAAGCCAAGCGCGTTGAACTGGAAAAGGCTGCCGCTGAAAAGCTGGCTGCTGCTCAGGCTGAAGGCGAAAAGCTGGCTGGCGGCAACGTCAAGCTGTCGCAAAAGGCTGGCGTTGACGGCCGTTTGTTCGGCTCCGTCACCAACAGCGACATCTCGGCTGAGCTGAACAAGCAAGGCTACAAGGTTGTGAAGTCGCAAGTGCGCCTGCCCAACGGTCCCATCAAGACCATTGGCGACACCACCGTGAGCGTGTCCCTGCACACCGACGTGGTGGTTGACGTGACCGTTTCGGTCTACGGCGAAACTGCCTAATCAAGGGCTTGTCCCCTGATCGAAAGCCGCCTTCGGGCGGCTTTTGTGTTTTTTGCTTCCATCCGCGCCGGCTGTGCAAGCCATAGCCGTTCCCCTCGTGCGTGCAACGCTTGCCGAGGATGACGGCCATCGCGACAGCGGCTAGGATGGAGGGCTTGCCCCCAAGGAAATTCATGTCCTCTGTTATGCCGCCGCTTGAGCTCGATGATGCTTTTTCTCCGCCGGACCGCCAGGTCGCGCAGCTGCGCGTGCCGCCGCATTCGATGGAGTCCGAGTCGAGCGTGCTCGGCGGTCTGCTGCTGGACAACAACGCCTGGGACCGGGTGGGTGACCTGCTGTCGGACAGCGACTTCTACCGCCACGAGCACAAGCTGATCTATGAAGCCATAGGCAAGCTGATCAATGCCAGCAAGCCGGCTGACGTGATCACGGTCTACGAGAACCTGCAGACCATGGGCAAGGCCGAGGAAATCGGCGGCTTGCTGTATCTGAACCAGCTGGCCCAGTACGTGCCCAGCGCGACCAATATCCGCCGCTATGCGGAAATCGTGCGCGACCGCTCCATCCTGCGCAAGCTGATCACGGCCAGCGATGACATCGCCACCAACGCCTTCAACCCCCAGGGCAAGACCGTGGAGCGCGTGCTGGACGAGGCCGAGTCCAAGATCTTCGCCATCGGCGAAGAAGGCGCGCGCAACAAGCAGGGCTTCCAGTCGCTGGACACCCTGGTGGTCGACCTGTTGGACCGGGTCCAGGAAATGGCCGACAACCCCATGGACGTGACCGGCGTGCCCACGGGCTTTGCCGATCTGGATCGCATGACGTCGGGCATGCAGGCCGGTGACCTGGTGGTGCTGGCCGCGCGTCCTTCCATGGGCAAGACCGCGCTGGCGGTGAACATCGCCGAGCATGTGGCGCTCAACGAAGGCCTGCCGGTCGCAATCTTCTCCATGGAAATGGGCGCCGCCCAGCTTGCCGTGCGTATCGTGGGCTCGATCGGCCGCGTGAACCAGGGCAATCTGCGCACCGGCAAGCTCAATGACGACGAGTGGCCGCGCCTGACCGAGGCCATCGAGCGGCTGCGCACGGTGTCGCTGCACATCGACGAAAGCCCGGGCCTCACGCCTGGCGAGCTGCGTGCCAACTCGCGTCGTCTGGCGCGCCAGTGCGGCAAGCTGGGCCTGATCGTGGTCGATTACTTGCAGCTGATGAGCGGCTCGGGTTCGGCGGCGAGCTCGGACAACCGGGCGACCGAGCTGGGCGAAATTTCGCGGGGCTTGAAGATGCTGGCCAAGGAATTGCAATGCCCGGTGATTGCGCTGTCGCAGCTCAACCGCTCGGTCGAGCAGCGCACCGACAAGCGCCCGATGATGTCCGACCTGCGCGAATCCGGCGCCATCGAGCAGGATGCCGACATCATCATGTTCATCTACCGCGACGACTACTACAACAAGGACTCGAAAGAGCCCAATATCGCCGAAGTCATTATCGGCAAGCAGCGTAACGGCCCCACGGGCACCGTCAAGCTGTTCTTCCAGAAGAACCAGACGCGCTTCGAGAATCTGGCCATGGGCGGCGATGATTTCTAAGGCACCCCCTGAGCCGCTTCGCGGCATGGGCCGCCCCGGCTTCCCCCTCTCATCCTTCGGTGGAGGGGGACGGCAGCCTCGCTGCGCGGCGGCGCTTGCTCGCTGCCCCTGAGCTGGGGCACGCCAGTTTCACAAGCTGTGGGTGCTGAAAGCGTTATGAAAGCAGATAAGACGTCCAATAAAAAACGGCCCGAGGGCCGTTTTTTGTTGGGGGCGTGGAGCTTCAGCTTACACGCCAGAGTGCAATGCCCAGGCCGATGACGGCCACGCCCAGCACGACGCAGGCCCAGGCCAGGCGCTGGGCGCCGGTGCGCAGCAGGTCGACGGTGCGCACCACCTGCGCATTCTGCTCGGCCAGCTGTTCGATCAGCTCGGCCGACAACTGCTGTGCCTGCTCGAGCTGGCGGGTGCGCGCTTCCAGGGCCTGGATCAGCTGCAAGGCCTGCTCGCCCGCGTTGTGCGGAGCGTTCAGGTGGCTGGCCGCCTGAGGCGTGGCGGCGGGCGCACTGGCGGTCGCTGGCGGTTTCTTGCCCAGCAGGCCCTTGGCGGCCTTGACCACCTGGGGCGTGGCTTCGATCACGTCGCCCCAGGGAACCAGCTTCAAGGCGGTGATCCAGCTGATGGCCATGGCTTAGAGCACCTCGCTGGCGAAGTCCGCCAGGCGTGAACGCTCGCCGCGCGCCAGGGTGATGTGGCCGCTGTGCGGCCAGCCCTTGAAGCGGTCGACGGAGTAGGTCAGGCCCGACGAGCCTTCGGTCAGGTAAGGCGTGTCGATCTGTGCCAGATTGCCCATGCAGATGATCTTGGTGCCGGGGCCGGCACGCGTGATCAAGGTCTTCATCTGCTTGGGCGTGAGGTTTTGTGCCTCGTCCAGGATCAGGTACTTATTGAGGAAAGTACGGCCGCGCATGAAGTTCATGCTCTTGATCTTGATGCGGCTGCGGATCAGCTCATTGGTCGCGGCGCGGCCCCATTCGCCGGCATTGCCGCCGTCGCCCTTGGCCAGGAATTCCAGGTTGTCGTCCAGCGCGCCCATCCATGGACCCATTTTTTCCTCTTCCGTGCCGGGCAGGAAGCCGATGTCCTCGCCCACGCTGACGGTGGCGCGGGTCATGATGATTTCGGTGTAGCGGCGCTCGTCGAGGACCTGGGTCAGGCCCGCGGCCAAGGCCATCAGCGTCTTGCCGGTGCCGGCGGTGCCGGTCAGCGTCACCAGATCGATTTCCGGGTCCATCAGCAGGTTCATGGCGAAATTCTGCTCACGGTTGCGCGTGGTCACGCCCCAGACCGCGTTCTTGGCATGGCCATAGTCGCGCAGGGTCTTGAGCACGGCCGTGCGGTCGCGGATTTCGACCACGCGCAGGAACAGGCTGGGCTCGCCCGGTGCTTCGTAGTAGACGAACTGGTTGATCATGAACTGGCCCACGATGGCGCCAGTGACCCGGTAGCAGGTGTAAGGGCCTTCGTTCCAGCTTTCCATGCCCTTGCCGGCCTTGGTCCAGAAGTCCAGGGGCAGGGCCATCAGGCCGGAATACAGCAGATCACCGTCGTCCAGGACCTTGTCGTTCTGGTAATCCTCGGCGGCCAGGCCCAGCGCACGCGCCTTGACGCGCATGTTGATGTCCTTGGACACCAGCACCACTTCGCGGCCGCTGTGCTGCTTGCGCAGCGCTGCCACGACGCCCAGGATCTGGTTGTCGGCCTTGCTTTGCGGCAGGCTGGACAGCAGGGGGGACTCCAGCGCGCCGGTCTGGAAGAACAGCTGGCCGGTGGCGCTGCGCTGGCCAGAAGCGTTCAGGCGCAGGCCCTGGTCCAGGCTGATGTCGCCCTGGGCGGCGACCAGGGCGTCGAGGCTGCGGCTGACCTGGCGGCCATTGCGCGCGACTTCGGTCATGCCCTTCTTGTGGGCATCCAGCTCTTCGAGCACCACCATGGGCAGGAAGATGTCGTGTTCTTCAAAGCGGAACAGGCTGGACGGGTCGTGCAGCAGCACATTGGTGTCGAGCACGAACAGCGTGGTGACGCCGGAACGCGACTTGCGCGGGCGCACGGGCATGGGGCCGGCCGGCGCGGCGGCTGCCGGGGTCGGGCTGCTGGCCTTGGCGGACACTGGCGCCGGGGCCGCTGGGCGGTTGCCGCGGGCGAAGTTGCCGGCCGGCGCGGCTGCGGGAGCGGCGACGGGCTTGGCGCTGGGCGCGGGGGCGGCCGCCTGGCTGGCGGGTGCGGCGACAGGTGCCGGCGCGGCGCGACGGCGTGGGGCGGCGGGCGCCGCGATTTTGAGGGCGGGGGCGGGGGCGACGTGCAATGGCTCGTCGGGCTCGGCCAAGGCCACGTCCGAGAGCGCATTCTTGCGCTGCGCGACCTGGTTGAAGGCTTCAGGAGGGAGCTTGGCCGCGCGGCGGCTGGGGGCGGGAGGCAGTGGCATATTCGGCGGACCCATCAAAAAACAACAGAACAAAAAGCACAAAGCCGCCACGGAGACCGGGGCGGCTTGGGATTGGGAGTCAATGGTGCGGCGGTGCTCGGTGGCATCGTTCCATTATGCATAGCTCTGTGACAGCTGCATGCAATTGCAGCCCCCACAGAGGTAGCGGCCTGAAATCAGGCGGCTTCTTTCTTCAGTGTCTTCAAGGACTTGACGGCCTTGAGCACTTCTTCCACGTGACCGGGCACCTTGAGGCCGCGCCATTCCTGGTGCAATATGCCGTCGGTGTCGATCAGGAAGGTGCTGCGCTCGATGCCCTTGACCTTCTTGCCGTACATGATCTTGTTCTTGACCACGCCGAACATGTGGCACATTTTCTCTTCGGTGTCGGCGATGAGTTCAAAGGGCAGCTCGAGCTTTTCCTTGAAATCGTCGTGCGACTTCATGTTGTCACGCGAAACGCCGAACACGGCAGCTCCGGCTTTGACAAAATCCTTGTACTTATCCCGAAATTGCATCGCTTCGGTGGTACAACCGGGCGTATTGTCTTTCGGATAGAAGTACAGAATCACAATCTGGCCGTTGTGGGAGGTGTTGGACACCTTGATCCCGCCGGTTGCATTGGCTTCGAATTCAGGGAGTGGTTTGTTGACAACGATCGCCATGCGCTTCTATCTCTCGGGTGTAGTCGTTGAATAGTTGAGGGCAAAGGTCTGTTATTGCTTTGATGCAGCCCCCAACCGCAGTCTGGTATTTTACCCTGAATTGATTTTGCACACCTGGATTACTCCAGTAGCAGTGCTGCGACCACGTTTCTTCCCTCACTGGCCAAAATGTTGTAGGTGCGGCAAGCCGCGGCCGTGTCCATGGTTTCCACGCCGATTTGCCGATCGATCAGCGGCTGCAGCCAGGCTGGCGGCACGAAACGGCTGCGCGTGCCGCTGCCAAACAGCACCAACTCGGCCGGGATGGCGGCGATCTGGGCGAAATGCTCGGGCGTCAGGTCTTCGAAGCGCTGGCAGTCCCAGGCCTGGCGCAGGCCGCTGGCGCTGATGATCAGGCTGTGGCTGATCTTGTCCTGGTCGATGGCAATCCAGCCAGGGCCGTAGCCGCGGATGGTTTGAGCGTCGGAGCGTTCGGGTTGGAATTTCATGGTGCGCTCGGTAGCGACTGCCCGTCAGGGCCGCCGGTGTGAAAAAAGTGGCCTGCCGCCATGCCCATGGGCGCCATGGTGCAGTGCGGAACTGTGGTCAAATTATAGGTTTCACCAGGGGGCTATGCCCTTTGGCGTGTTCTGCAGTAACTACCCTACCCGCATGAAGACCGTCCACAAATCCGCCAAGCTAGCCAACGTCTGTTACGACATCCGCGGTCCCATCATGGACGCGGCCAAACAGATGGAGGAAGACGGGCACAAGATCATCAAGCTCAACATCGGCAATCTGGCGGTGTTCGGCTTCGATGCGCCCGAAGAAATCCAGCAGGACATGATCCGCAATCTGCCGACGTCGGCGGGTTACTCGGACAGCAAGGGGATTTTCGCGGCCCGCAAGGCGGTGATGCATGAAACCCAGCGCCAGGGCATCAAGGGCGTGACGCTGGACGACATCTACCTGGGCAACGGCGCCTCCGAATTGATCGTGATGGCCACCAATGCGCTGCTGGACAACGGCGACGAAGTGCTGCTGCCCGCGCCCGATTACCCGTTGTGGACGGCGGCGGCCAGCCTGTCGGGCGGCACGCCCGTGCACTACACCTGCGACGAAGCCAACGGCTGGATGCCCGATCTGGAAGACATCCGCGCCAAGATCACGCCGCGCACCAAGGGCATCGTGGTCATCAACCCGAACAACCCCACGGGCGCGCTGTATTCCAAGGAATTGCTGCAAAGCATCGTCGAGATTGCGCGCGAGCACGGTCTGGTGATCTTTGCCGACGAGGTCTATGACAAGGTGCTCTACGACGACGTGGTGCATGTGCCCATGGCCAGCCTGTCGACCGATGTGCTGACGCTGACCTTCAACTCCCTGTCCAAGGCCTACCGCTCCTGCGGCTACCGCGCCGGCTGGCTGGTGGTGTCGGGCGACAAGAAGCCCGCGCGTGACTACATCGAGGGCCTGAACATGTTGTCCAACATGCGTCTGTGCGCCAACGTGCCCGGCCAGTGGGCGGTGCAGACGGCGCTGGGCGGCCACCAGAGCATCGACGAGCTGGTGCAGGCGGGCGGACGGCTGCGCGTGCAGCGCGACCTGGCGCACGAGCTGATCACCGCCATTCCGGGCGTGAGCTGCGTCAAGCCGCAGGCGGCGCTGTACATGTTCCCGCGCCTGGACCCCAAGATCTACCCGATCAAGGACGACCAGCAGTTCTTCCTCGAAGTGCTGCAGGAAACCAAGGTCATGCTGGTGCAGGGCACGGGCTTCAACTGGCCCGAACCCGACCATTTCCGCATTGTCTTTCTGCCGCACGAGGCCGACTTGCGCGAAGCCATTCGCCGCCTGGCCGTGTTCCTCGAAAAAGCGCGTGTGCGCTTCGGAACGAACTGATTTTCTTACCCGTTTCCCAATTGCTGCAAGCGCAGGGTTCCTGTGTGTTGCAGCGCTTTTTGACTGGCAATTTGCATATGAAACCGATCCAAGTAGGCCTTCTGGGCATTGGCACCGTGGGCAGCGGCACGTTCAACGTGCTGCAGCGCAATCAAGGCGAAATTCGCCGCCGCGCAGGTCGCGGGATTGAAATTACCATGGTCGCCGACTTGGACACGGAGCGTGCCAGGAGCGTGGTGGGCGACAGCGTGCGAGTGGTGGCCGATGCGCGCGAAGTCATCGCCAACCCCGACATCGACGTGGTGGTCGAGCTCATCGGCGGCTACGGCATCGCCAAGGCGCTGGTGCTCGAAGCCATCGCCGCGGGCAAGCATGTGGTGACGGCCAACAAGGCCTTGCTGGCCGTGCACGGCACGGAAATCTTCCAGGCCGCGGCCGACAAGGGCGTGATCGTCTCCTACGAGGCCGCCGTGGCCGGTGGCATTCCCATCATCAAGGCGCTGCGCGAAGGCCTGACGGCCAACTCCATCCAGTGGCTGGCGGGCATCATCAACGGCACGACCAACTTCATCCTGTCCGAAATGCGCGACAAGGGCCTGGACTTCGACGTGGTGCTCAAGGAAGCCCAGCGCCTGGGCTATGCCGAAGCCGACCCGACGTTCGACATCGAAGGCGTGGACGCAGCCCACAAGGTCACGCTGATGAGCGCGATCGCTTTCGGCATTCCCGTGCAGTTCGAGAAGGCCTACATCGAAGGCATCACCGGTCTGGCCGCGGCCGACATCCGCTACGCCGAGCAGTTGGGCTACCGCATCAAGCTGCTGGGCATCACCAAGCGCACCGACAAGGGCGTGGAACTGCGCGTTCACCCTTCGCTGGTGCCGTCCAAGCGCCTGATCGCCAATGTGGAAGGCGCGATGAACGCCGTGGTGGTGCATGGTGACGCCGTGGGCACGACGCTGTACTACGGCAAGGGCGCGGGCTCCGAGCCCACGGCCAGCGCCGTGATCGCCGATCTGGTCGATATCGCCCGTCTGGCCGATGCCGATGCGGCCCACCGCGTGCCGCCGCTGGCTTTCCAGTCGCACACGCTCGAAGGCGCGATGAGCAGCTTGCCCGTGCTGCCGATGAGCGAAGTCGTGACCAGCTACTACCTGCGCATGCATGTGGCCGACGAAGCCGGCGTACTGGCCAAGGTCACGGGCATTCTCGCGAATGCAGGCATCAGCATCGACGCCGTGATCCAGCGCGAAGCCGATGAAGTCGGCGGCGAAGGCTCGACCCAGACCGATCTGATCATCCTCACGCACGACACGCGCGAAGGCGACATGGACGCAGCCCTGGTGCAGATCCAGGCCCTGCCCACGGTGCTCGCTCCCATCAACCGCATCCGCAAGGAAGAGCTGAACTAAAGGCCTACGTCCATGCTGTACCTCTCTACCCGCGGCCACCCCGAGCGCAAGCGCTTTTGCGACATCCTGCTCGCCGGCCTGGCCCCCGATGGCGGCCTGTATCTGCCGCAAAGCTACCCGCAGATTGATGCTGCGCAACTGAGCGAACTGCGCCGTGTCTACCATGAGCAGGGCTATGCCGAACTCGCGTTCCGCATCCTGTCGCTGTACATCGACGACATCCCGGCCGATGACTTGCGCGCGCTGTGCGCCAAGACCTATACGGCCGAAGTCTTCGGCACGGGCGAAATCGTTCCCCTGCGCCACATCGAAGACGGCCTGTGGCTCGAAGCCCTGTCCAATGGCCCGACGCTGGCCTTCAAGGACATGGCCATGCAGCTGCTGGGCAACCTGTTCGAGTACGAACTGGGCCGGCGCGGCGAAACGCTCAACATCCTGGGCGCGACCAGCGGCGACACCGGCAGCGCGGCCGAATACGCCATGCGCGGCAAGAAGGGCGTGCGCGTCTTCATGACCAGCCCGCACGGCCGCATGAGCCCGTTCCAGCAGGCGCAGATGTTCAGCCTGCAGGACGAGAACATCCACAACATCGCCGTCGACGGCGTGTTCGACGACTGCCAGGACATGGTCAAGGCGGTCTCCAACGACCACGCCTTCAAGGCCCGCTACAAGATCGGCACCGTGAACTCCATCAACTGGGCGCGTCTGCTGGCCCAGGTGGTGTACTACTTCGCGGGCTACCTGCAGGCCACGCAGAGCAACGACCAGAAGGTCAGCTTTGCCGTGCCCAGCGGCAACTTCGGCAACGTCTGCGCGGGCCATGTGGCGCGCCAGATGGGCCTGCCGATTGAAAAGCTCGTGGTCGCGACCAACGAGAACGACGTGCTCGACGAGTTCTTCCGCACCGGCATCTACCGCGTGCGCGAAAGCGCCCATACCTACGAGACCTCGAGCCCGTCGATGGACATCAGCAAGGCCAGCAATTTCGAGCGCTTTGTGTTCGATCTGCTGGGCCGTGACGCCGAGCGCACGCGCCAGCTGTTTGTCGATGGCGTGGCCCGCGACGGCTTCTTCGACCTCAGCGGCGACCCGCTGTTCGCCGATGCGGCCGCCCGCTACGGCTTCGTCAGCGGCAAGAGCACACATGCCGACCGTCTGGCCACGATCCGTGACGTGTTCCAGCGCTTCGGCATGGTGATCGACACGCACACGGCCGATGGCGTCAAGGTGGCGCGCGAGCACAAGGGGCCCGAGCCCATGGTCGTGCTGGAAACCGCCTTGCCGATCAAGTTCGCCGAAACCATTGAAGAAGCCCTGGGGCGCCTGCCCGATCGTCCGGCGAAGTTCGTCGGCATCGAAGACCTGCCCAAGCGCGTGCACCGCATGCCTGCCGATGTGGACCAGATCAAGGCCTACATCGCCGAGAACTGCGACTGAGTGCGGCCTGTGATGTGCGAGCCCAGGCGAGGCCGGCCATGAAAGTGGTCGGCTTTGCCGGTTACTCCGGCGCGGGCAAGACCACGCTGGTCGAGCAGGTCATTGCCCTGCTGCGCCAGCGCGGTCTGCGCGTGTCGGTGGTCAAGCATGCCCACCACCATTTCGACATCGACCAGCCGGGCAAGGACAGCTGGCGCCACCGCCAGGCCGGTGCTTTCGAAGTGCTGGTGGTCTCGGACCAGCGCCTGGCGCTGATGCGCGAGTTCGAGCAGCCTGGCGAGATCGACATCCACGCCATGCTGGCCGAGCTTGACGCCGGTGTGGACTGGGTGCTGGTCGAAGGCTTCAAGCATGGCGATCTGCCCAAAATGGAAGTCTGGCGCGCGCCCGCGCCCGGCGAGCGCGACAGGCCTTTGCTGTGCATGCAGGACAGTGGGGTGCTGGCCCTGATCACCGACGATGCGCGCCAACTGCCGCCCTTGGCGCAGCCGCTGGCGCTGCTGGACCTGAACCAGCCACAGACGGTGGTCGACTGGCTGCTGGCCCAGGGCGAGCGTCTGGAATACCGTTTTACGAAAGAATGAGATGCGCGATTCACTGACTTCACTCGACTCGGCCCTGGCGGCGGTGCTGGCCCAGGCCCGTACCTTATCCGGCAGCGAGCGCGTGAGTACCTTCGACGCCGACGGCCGCGTGCTGCTGGCGCAGGCGGTGTCGCCCCTGCAGGTGCCGCCGCACGACAACAGCGCCATGGACGGCTATGCCGTGCGCAGCAGCGATGTGGCCGCGCCGGGCACAGTGCTGCCG
Organism: Acidovorax bellezanensis; assembly: GCF_025421555.1. NCBI lineage: Bacteria > Pseudomonadati > Pseudomonadota > Betaproteobacteria > Burkholderiales > Comamonadaceae > Acidovorax > Acidovorax bellezanensis. The sequence goes on along the minus strand of NZ_JAODYH010000001.1, from coordinate 422,385 downwards.
GTATCGCAGCGCATTGCCGCGGGCCAGATGGGCGAGGCGCTGGCACCGGCGACGGTGGCGCGCATCTTCACCGGCGCGCCCCTGCCCGCGGGTGCCGATGCCGTGGTCATGCAGGAAGACTGTGAAGCGCAGGCCGATGGCAGCGTGCGCATCAACGCGCTGCCCGCAGCCGGCCAATGGGTGCGCCGCGCGGGCGCTGACATTGCCTTGAACGCCGTGGTGCTCGAAGCCGGCACGCGGCTCACGCCGGCCGAGCTGGGCCTGGCGGCCAGCATTGGCCTGGCCCAGCTCGAAGTCGCGCGCCGCCCGCGCGTGGCCTTGTTTTCCACCGGCGACGAGCTGGTCATGCCGGGCAGCGTGCGCCCCGAGGACATGCCGCCGGGCGCCATCTACAACAGCAACCGGTTCTTTCTGCGCGCCATGCTGCAGCGCCTGGGCTGCGAAGTCACCGATCTGGGCATCGTGCCCGACCAGCGCGAGGCGACGGTCAACGCGCTGCGCGATGCGGCCAGCGCCCACGATTTGATTCTCACCAGCGGCGGCGTGTCGGTGGGCGAGGAAGACCACATCAAGCCCGCGGTGGAACAGTTGGGACAGCTGGATTTGTGGAAAATTGCCATGAAGCCGGGCAAGCCGTTTGCCTATGGCCGCCTGGGCGAGACCCATTTCATGGGCCTGCCGGGCAATCCGGTGTCGAGCTTCGTGACTTTCATGCTGCTGGTGCGGCCTTTCCTGCTGCGCCTGCAGGGCGTGGCCGATGTCGCGCCACGCGTGGTCGCTGCCACGGCGGCCTTCGACTGGCCGCGCGGCGACCGCCGACGTGAGTTCCTGCGCGTGCGCTACAACGAAGACGGCCAGTTGGAGCTGTTTCGCAACCAGACTTCGAACCTGCTGACTTCGGCGGCCTGGGGCGACGGCCTGGTCGACAACCCGCCCGAGCAGACCATTGCGCGCGGCGATACGGTGCGCTTTCTGTCGTTTGCGGAGTTGCTGTCATGAGCCCCATCACTGTTACCGTGCGCTATTTCGCCTCGATCCGCGAAGCGCTGGACACGGGATACGAAAATTGTGCGACGACGGCGCCCACGCTGGGCGCGCTGCGCGATGAGTTGATCGCGCGCGGCGGCGCGCATGCCCAGGCGCTGGCCCGCGGCAAGGCCGTGCGCATGGCCCACAACCAGGTGCTCAGCGATGAGAGCGCGCCGCTGGCGGCGGGCGACGAAGTCGCGTTCTTTCCCCCCGTGACTGGAGGCTGAACATGGTCGAGGAATCCGCTGCTCCGCAGACCGTCAGCGAGCGCACGCGCGCCGCGTTGGCCCAGGCCAAGGCCCGCGGCGTGGTGCTGGGCAGCGCCGGCACGCGCAATCTTCAGGCCACGCTGGAAAAGCGCACGCAGACGGCCGATGCTTTTGCGCGGCTGCAGCAGCCGGTGTTCGCCGAATTTCAGGCCCAGGGCCTGACCCACCGCGAGATGGCCGCCGAATTGAATCGCCGCGGCATTGCGGCCGCGCGCGGCGGCGAATGGACCCATGGCCAAGTCCAGCGAATGCTGAATCGTCTGGCCGCAGACCAGGGCTGAACTCAGACCTGCGGGGGGGCAGCGTCCCCGGGCTCCGGCAGCTGCGGGCAGCGCCAGTCCAGCAGCTCGGCCAGGCGTTGCACCACCCAGCCGGCTTCGGCGGCGCTCAGCAGCGCTTCGTCGGCGCGCAGGGCAGCGTGCATGCCCAGCAGCACGCCGGCTTCGGAAGGGGCTTCGCGGTGGTACAGAATTTGTGCCTGCTCGACCAGATGGCTGGCCAGGTCTTCGCAGAATTCGTAGCGCGCCAGTACTTCGGCCAGGGGCGTGCGTACGCGGCCGCTGCGGTCGGCGTAGAGCGCGGCGAAGCTGGGTGCCACGGTCAATTGGTTGCCTTCGGACATGGGTTCAATCCGGCGTGAAGTTCTTTTCGAAGTGGATGGCGTCGTCGACCTGTTCGAAGGTCGCGAGCTGCCCCATTTTCATGTCCTTGATGCGGCAGGCCGCGAACAGGCTGTACTTGCCTTTGAAGCCGAAACTGGGCAGATCGATCAGCGCGTAAGGGTGGGGCACGAAGACTTCGTACTCGAACACCACGCGGTGTTCGTTGCGCGGCGACGGGAAAAGCTTGTAGTGGCTGGTGGTGATTGCGAGAGAGGCCATGGTCTGAAGGTTACAGTGCGAGTCAATGCTAACGAAAATGGCATTGCCGATTTGACTATGAGAGGGCGCCATGGCGCACAACAAGAATGAATGGGCCAACAAAGTGTTTGGCCTGATCCGCGCTGGCAATGCCAGCGCAGCAACAGCGCAGATCAAGGTGGCTCCCACCGTGGGAGATCTCCAGCGTCTGCAGGCTCTGGTGGTCGGTTTGCCGAACACCAAGGAGAACCGCCAGCTGGCCACGGTGGTGGACGAGGAACTGGCGCTATTGTCGGCCCCGCGGCTGCACCGTGCGCCATGAAGGGTATGACCACCGTGCATATTGCGGTTCAGCCGCAGGATTTTGACGCCAGCGCTGAACTCGCCGCTCTGCGCGCTGCCGACCCACGCGTGGGCGCGGTGTGCTGCTTTGTCGGCTGCGTGCGCGACCGCAACGAGGGCGACGCCGTGGCTTCCATGGAGCTGGAGCATTACCCCGGCATGACCGAGCCATCGATCGCGGCCATTGTCGAGCAGGCCATTGCGCGCTTTGGCATCTATGGCGCCAGGGTCATCCACCGTGTGGGGCTGCTGCAGCCTCTGGACCAGATCGTGCTGGTGGCCGTGAGCGCGGCCCACCGCGGCGCGTCCTTCCAGGCCTGCGAGTTCATCATGGATTATCTGAAAACCCAGGCGCCTTTCTGGAAGAAAGAGCAAACGCCGCAAGGCGCGCGCTGGGTGGATGCGCGCAGCAGCGACGACGCGGCGCTGGAGCGCTGGAAAGTCTGACGCCAGGGGAATAAGCCTGCGTCGGGCCTTTGTCTGGCAGCGCGAGGGGGGTGAACTGACTTGAAATAGGATGGATGCTCCCCACCTGTAAAGCAATTCGGAGGAACCCAACCCATGCGTATTGACAAACTGACGACGAAATTCCAGGAAGCCTTGTCCGAAGCCCAGACGCTGGCTCTGGGCAGCGACCATTCCAATATCGACCCCCTGCACTTGCTGCTGGCCCTTTTGCGCCAGGACGACGGACCGCGCTCGCTGCTGCAACGCGCCGGCGCGAACGTCACGGCTTTGCAGACGGCGACCGAAAAAGCCGTGCAAGACCTGCCCAAGGTCCAGGTGCAAGACCAGATCCAGGTCGGGTCCGACCTGGCTCGCCTGCTGCAGGCCACGGAAAAGGAAGCCCTCAAGCGGGGCGACCAGTTCATTGCCAGCGAACTCTTCCTGCTGGCGCTCACCGACAGCACGACCCGTGCCGGACAGCTGCTCAAAGACAACGGCGTCTCGCGCAAGAGCCTGGAATCGGCCATTGAAGCCGTGCGCGGCGGCAACAGCGTGGACAGCGCCGAGGCCGAAGGCCAGCGTGAAGCGCTGAAGAAATACACCCTGGACCTCACGGAGCGCGCGCGCAGCGGCAAGCTCGATCCGGTGATCGGCCGCGACGACGAAATCCGCCGCGCCATCCAGGTGCTGCAGCGGCGCACCAAGAACAACCCTGTGCTCATCGGCGAGCCCGGCGTGGGCAAGACGGCCATTGTCGAAGGCCTGGCGCAGCGCATTCTGGCCGGCGAAGTGCCTGAAAGCCTGAAGAACAAGCGCGTGCTGTCGCTGGACATGGCCGGCCTGCTCGCGGGCGCGAAGTACCGTGGCGATTTCGAGGAACGCCTCAAGGCCGTGCTCAAGGAAGTCAGCCAGGAGGAAGGCCGCATCATCTTGTTCATCGACGAGATCCACACCATGGTCGGGGCCGGCAAGGCCGACGGCGCCATGGACGCGGGCAATATGCTCAAGCCAGCGCTGGCGCGCGGCGAGCTGCATTGCATAGGCGCGACCACGCTCGATGAATACCGCAAGTACATTGAAAAAGACGCGGCCCTGGAGCGGCGCTTCCAGAAAGTGCTGGTCAACGAGCCCAGCGTGGAAGACACCATCGCCATTCTGCGCGGTTTGCAGGTCAAGTACGAAGCCCACCATGGCGTGGACATCACCGACCCGGCCATCGTCGCCGCGGCCGAGCTGAGCCATCGCTACATCACGGACCGCTTCCTGCCCGACAAGGCGATCGACCTGATCGACGAGGCCGCGGCCAAGATCAAGATCGAAATCGACTCCAAACCCGAAGTGCTGGACAAGCTCGACCGCCGCATGATTCAGCTCAAGATCGAGCGCGAAGCCATGAAGAAGGAAAAGGACGAGGCTTCGCAAAAGCGCCTGTCCCTGATCGAGGAAGAGCTCGAGAAGCAGGAGCGCGAGTACGCTGATCTGGAGGACATCTGGAAAAGCGAAAAAGCCAGCGCCCAGGGTTCGGAGCAGATCCGCAAGGATGTCGACCAGATCCGCATGCAGATCGAGGAGTTCAAGCGCCAGGGCGATTTCAACAAGGTGGCCGAGCTGCAATACGGCAAGCTGCCCGCGCTGGAAAAGCAACTCAAGGAAGTGCAGGCCAATGAAGCTGGCGGTGCCGGCGGCGTGCCTGTGCACCGGCTGCTGCGCACCCAGGTGGGTGCCGAGGAAATCGCCGAAGTGGTCAGCCGTGCCACGGGTATTCCCGTGGCCAAGATGATGCAGGGCGAGAAAGACAAGCTGCTGAAGATGGAAGACAAGCTGCACGAGCGCGTGGTCGGCCAGGAAGAGGCGATCGCGGCGGTGGCCAATGCCATCCGGCGCTCGCGTTCGGGCCTGTCCGATCCCAATCGTCCTACTGGCTCCTTCCTGTTCCTGGGCCCTACGGGCGTGGGCAAGACCGAGCTGTGCAAGGCACTGGCGGGCTTCCTGTTCGACAGCGAAGACCATATGGTGCGCATCGACATGAGCGAGTTCATGGAGAAGCACTCGGTGGCGCGGCTGATCGGTGCACCCCCAGGCTATGTGGGCTATGAGGAGGGCGGCTACCTGACGGAAGCCGTGCGCCGCAAGCCCTACAGCGTGCTGCTGCTCGACGAGGTGGAAAAAGCCCATCCCGACGTGTTCAATGTGCTGCTGCAAGTGCTCGACGATGGTCGCCTCACGGACGGCCAGGGTCGCACGGTGGACTTCAAGAACACCGTCATCGTCATGACCAGCAACATCGGCTCGCACCTGATCCAGGCCATGGTGGGTGAAGACTCGGCGGACATCAAGGAAGCGGTGTGGGGGGAACTTAAAACCCATTTCCGACCCGAATTCCTGAACCGCATCGACGAAACCGTGGTGTTCCATGCGCTGGATGCGAAAAACATCGCATCGATTGCACGGATCCAGCTCAAGCTGCTCGAGCAGCGGCTGGCGAAGATGGACCTTGCGCTGGAGATTTCCAGCCAGGCTGTGGACGAGCTGGCCAAGGTCGGCTTCGATCCGGTGTTCGGTGCACGTCCGCTCAAGAGGGCGATCCAGCAACGCATCGAGAACCCCTTGTCGCGCTTGCTGCTGGAAGGGCGCTTCCCGCCCAAGAGCACGATTGCGGTGACGGTGGATCCGGTGCTGGAGCCGGGCGTGTTTCAATTTACGTTGGTTGACCAGGGGTAAAGCCCCTGGCCAGCGAGAAAGGCCAAGCTTTGAATGATTTTGTGACTCTGGTGGTTCGCTGGTCGGTACGCATTTTTCTGCTGATCGCCGCGACCGTGTTCTTTCTGAGTCTGCTGGCCGCCGCCAGCGTGCTGGCCTTGGCTTGGGGCGTGCGCTCCCTGTGGGCCAGGCTCACCGGTCGCCCGGTGACGCCCTGGACCATGGGCGTGAGCCCCGCGGCGGCCTGGAGCTCGGTCTACCGTTCTCGCACCGTCTGGACGGCGCCCGGCGGGCCAGCCCCTGGCGGGTCCGCTGCCGCAACGGAGACTGAGGCCGGCGCTGCTGGCTTCAGCCGCCGCGGCGGCATTTTGCGTGGCAGCGACGACGTAGTCGATGTTCAGCCACGCGAGGTTAGGGACACCCCCTGAGACGCTTACGCCGGATGGCCGGCCCCGTCTTCCCCCAAGGGGACGGCAGCCTCGCTGCGGGGCCTGCCCCTTTGTTGGGACGCGCCAGTTGCATCGGCTGTGAGTCGTGCATGTGCCCGATTGTCTTTGGTTCCTGTTTTTATGAGTACGCATGATTCCTGCCGACCTCCATCGCCTGTTTGAAGCCCAACACCAGGCCAGCCGCATCCATGTGGAAGTGCCGCTGCTGGTGCGCCGCGAGCGCTTGTTGCGCATGCGCAAGATGCTCGACGAACATGGGACGGTGCTGGCGGCGGCGGTGCAGGCTGATTTCGGCATGCGCTCGCCGCGTCTGACCGAGGTGGCCGACTTCTTCGTGCTGCGCAATCTGCTCAACCAGTGCCTGCGCAAGCTGGCGCGCTGGATGAAGCCGCAGAGAGTGCGCACGCCTTTGTACCTGCTGCCCGCGCGGGCGCGCATCGAGCGCCAGCCGCTGGGCGTGGTGGGCGTGATTTCCCCCTGGAACTATCCAGTGCAGCTGGCCCTGGCGCCGGCCATCACGGCGCTGGCCGCGGGCAACCGCGTGATGCTCAAGCCCAGCGAACTCACGCCCCATACCTCGGCCCAGCTGGCGGCGCTGGTGGCGCAGTTTTTCGCGCCCGACGAGTTCTGCGTGGTGCAGGGCGATGTCAATGTGGCGACCCAGTTCTCGGGCCTGCCGTTCGATCACCTGGTGTTCACCGGCTCCACGGCCGTGGGCCGGCGCGTGGCCCAGGCCGCCGCGGCGCACCTCACGCCGACGACGCTGGAGCTGGGCGGCAAGTCCCCTTGCCTCATCGCCCAGGACTGCGACATGGCCGATGCCGCGCTCAAGATTGCCCACGGCAAGCTGCTCAATGCGGGGCAGACCTGCATCGCGCCCGACTATGTGCTGCTGCCGCGTGGGCGCGAGCAGGCGTTTGCCCAGGCCTACCGCGCGGCCGTGGCCCGGCTGTATCCGACCATCGTCGGCAATCCCGATTACGCGTCCATCCTGACCAAGCGCCATCTGGCGCGGCTGCGGCAAATGCTGCGCCAGGCCCAGTCATTGGGCGCGCATGTCGAAGTCATGGGGCCGGCTTCGTCGCAGCCCGGCGAAGCCGCGGCCAGCCTGTGGAGCGATGCGGCCGAGCGGCAGATGCCGCCCGCGCTGGTGTTTGGCGCGACTTCGGAAATGCAGTTGATGCAGGAGGAAATCTTCGGTCCCATCCTGCCAGTGATCACTTACGAACGCCTGGACGACGTGGTCGCGGCCCTCAATGCCGGTCCCCGGCCCTTGGCCTTGTACTGGTTCGGCAGCGATGAAAATGTCCGGGACGGTATACTGCGGCGAACTGTCAGCGGTGGGGTGTCGGTGAACGACACCCTGATGCATATTGCGCACGACAACCTGCCGTTTGGCGGGGTCGGCGACAGCGGCTGGGGGGCGTACCACGGAGAGCAAGGCTTTTTGCGGTTCAGCCACCAGAAGTCGGTGTTGCTGCAGTCGCGCTGGTCCATGGGGGCGTTGTTCTATCCGCCTTATGGACCTCGGCTTGACCGGGTGATGGGGCTGCTCCGGCGCTGGTTATAAGCGCCTGCACAGCCTGCTTCACCCGCAGGAGTTCAGGCCAGATTCATGGCATTTTTGTCACCATCCATCAAACGTTGAGCGCGTTGGGCCACGGCTGGCGCCTTTGTGTTCCTGCCTATTTTTCATAGGCGTTATCACATTGGCTTTGGCAGGGCAAGGCGACCCATACAGCCGTACTTGCATGAATGGCTACAGATTCATGCAGGTTGGTAAAAAAACGTTTGCGGCGACAATTCCGCTTTTCCCATTTTCACCTGTTTTCGTTTCGGTATTTCCATGTCCAGTTTCCAGGTTCGTCCCGCCACGCTTCGCGATGCCAAGGCCATTGCACAGATCCATACCGCTTCAGCCACGGAGGCATACCGAGGGCTGGTTCCCGACGATCAACTGAAATCCATGTCGTCGGTAGAAAAGCGCCAGGCGTACTGGCGCGAAGCCATTGAATATTGTGAGCCCCAGGTCCAGGTCGCCATCGATGGCGACAAGATCGTGGGCTTTGTCGGCTTCGATCGCTCGCGCGATGAAAAGTCCCGTCCTACCACCGGTGAGATCTGGGCCATTTACGCGGCCCCCTCGCATTGGGGCCAAGGCGTGGGAGTGACCCTCTGGGACGCTGCCCGCGATGGCCTGGCCGAAGAAGGCTGCACCAATGTCACCGCCTGGGTGCCTTTGCGCAATGAACGCGCACTGCGCTTTCATGAGATGGCCGGTTTCAAGCGCGAAATGTCGACAGCCAAAACCGCCCTCATCGGCGGTATCAAAATTGAAGAAGTGCGCCTCAAGCGCCCACTGAACTGAAAGCCCCGATGTTGCATTGGCGTGAAAAAAACAAAGAGCGCAGCGCTGTCTGGCGCTCTGAAAGTGGTCTGGCCGCACCCCGCAAGGTGGTGATCGCCGACGACACCCTGTCCGCCGATGCGGCCCACCGTCTGGCCTGCGAAGGAACTTCGCTGCTGTGGCGGGGCGATTTCCAGAATGCACGACTGCTGCTGCAGGCGCTGATGCGCCGGCAGGAGCGTGATCCGCGCAAGTCCTCGGCCAAGGCCCGGCACCAGAAGCGCCAGGCCGCGCAGAAGCAGGAAATCCTGCCTGAAGAGACTTTCCCGCATGCGTTCCACTTGCACCGCCAGGCGCAGGCGCAGCGCGCACGGGTGCTCTCTAGCATTCTGATCGAGCTCGATTCCGACTACGGCATTGGCCTGCGTCGTGCGCCCGATCTGCGTGTGGCTTGCGAAGAAGGCTGGGGTCCGGCTGACAAGGTCGGCCCGACGCTGGTGACCCCGCTGCGCGAGCTGCTGGGCCTGGTCGGTGCACACGAGTGGCGCAAGAAGGGCGTGGAAGTGGAAGCGCTGGGCATTGCGCCCAACAACCGCATCCACCCGCACTACGCGGTGTTTTCTCCCGTGCGCAGCGAGTATGTGGCTCTGGTCGCGCAAGCGCCTTTGCCCGTCAATGCACAGACGCTGGCGTTTGACATCGGCGTCGGCACCGGCGTGCTGTCGGCCGTCCTGTCGCGCCGCGGTGTCAAGCGCATCGTGGCCACCGACCTGTCGCCGCGCGCTCTGGCCTGTGCCCGTGAAAACCTCGAACGCCTGGGCTGCCTGAACAAGGTGGATCTGGTCGAGACCGATCTGTTCCCCGAAGGCCGCGCCCCCCTGGTGGTGTGCAACCCGCCTTGGGTTCCGGCCAAGCCCAGCTCGGCGCTGGAACACGCGATCTACGACGAAGGCAGCAGCATGTTGCGCGGCTTCCTGGCCGGCGCTGCGGCGCATTTGACGCCTGGCGGCGAAGCCTGGCTGATCCTGTCGGATCTGGCCGAGCACCTGTCCTTGCGCAGCCGCGAAGACCTGATGGGCTGGATTGACGCTGCCGGCCTCAAGGTGCTGCACCGTATGGATACCAAGGCCAACCATGGCAAGGTCGCCGACACGACGGATGCATTGCATGCCGCGCGCGCTGCCGAAGTCACTTCGCTGTGGCGCCTGGCCGCACGCTAAGACAAGGCCCGCAAGGGCTGGCCTGGACCGCATCAAGCCGGAGCTTTCCTTGAAAGCTTCGGCTTTTTTCATGGCTCGTAGGATTCGAGGCTCCAGTCGGGCACCAGATGGGCGAGCTGCTGGCTCAGCTGCAGGGCGCGGTCCGTGCCCGCGTGCTGGGCGATGGCGTGCAGCAGGGCGTCGCACACGCAGCGCAGCGCATGCTCATTGCGGGCCTCGCGCAAGGCCTGGCGGAAATGCTGGGCCGTGTCCTGCTGGCGGTTGGCGAACAGGCGCTCGACCAGGTCGAACAAGTACATGCGAGTGCCGGCCAGGGTCGGTGCCACAGCGGGCGGCGGTGCTGTCGTAGTGGGGGCGAGCGCAGGCTGCGTGGCTTCCAGGTAGCCCGATTCCAGCAGCTGCGCGACCAGCGCCGCGCCTTCGCCGTGGTACATCTGCTGCAGCTGGGCCAGCGGCGTGCCTTCGGCCAGCAACAGCAGCGAGCGCTGGCGCAGGTTCAGGCTGCGCGAGCCCGGGGCAAGCTCTTGATGGGCTTTGGACGTCTTGTACAGCAGCATGGGGTCCATCGATCCGTGAAGCACCGATTGAAACCCGGGCGGATTACAGCGCTGTGTCAGGAAATAGACCAGGCGCGACAATGCGGGCGGGATCCATTTTTTTGCGGAATGTTTATGACGAATCGGGTGAGGGCGGGGCGATGAGATTGATGCTGGCGCCCATGGAAGGCTTGCTGGATTTTGTGTTGCGCGATGTGCTGACCCGCGTCGGCGGGGCCGACCGCTGCGTGAGCGAGTTCATCCGCGTGTCGGGCACGTTGCTGCCCGACAAGGTGTACTTTCGCACCATGCCCGAGCTGCGCAATGGCAGCCGCACGCTGGCCGGCGTGCCGGTGCGCGCGCAGTTCCTGGGCTCGGATCCAGTCAGCCTGGCAGAGAATGCCGCCAGCCTGTCCCGGCTCGGCCCTGAAGGCATAGATCTGAACTTCGGCTGCCCGGCCAAGGTGGTCAATCGCCATGGCGGCGGCGCGGCCTTGCTGCAGGATCCCGCGCATATCGCGCGCGTGGTCGAGGCCGTGCGCCGCGCCGTGCCGGCGCATCTGCCGGTGTCCGCCAAGATGCGCCTGGGCTTCAACGACACCGGCCTGATGCGCGAATGCGCCCAGGCCATGGCCCAGGGCGGGGCCTGTGAAATCGTGGTCCATGCGCGTACCAAGCTCGACGGCTACCGGCCGCCGGCCTATTGGGAGCTGATCCCGCGCATCCGCGAAGCCGTGAACGTGCCGGTGATCGCCAACGGTGAAATCTGGACCGTGGAAGAGGCCTTGCGCTGCCGCGAGCAATCGGGCTGCGACGACTTGATGCTGGGCCGCGGCATCGTGGCCGATCCGGGGCTGGCGCTGGCCATACGCGCGGCCGTGGACGGCGACGCGGTGGCCCCGCCCCTGACCTGGCAAGCCCTGCTGCCGCAGATCGCGCGCTTCTGGCAAATGGTCTGCGAAGACCTGGAGCCGCGCCAGCGCGCGGGCCGCCTCAAGCAATGGCTCAACCTGCTGCGCCGGCGCTTTCCCGAAGCCGAAATCGCCTACCAGGAAGTGCGCGTGCAAACCGACCAGCAGGCGATCACGCTGTGGGTGGAGGATCTGCAAAATCGTGCCCCCACGCTTGCTCGCTTCGCGTAGCTGCGCTGCCCCTACGCGGGCCGCCCCCGAGAGGGCCGGCCGCCGGCTTGGGGGGGGCCGCCGGCTTGGGGGGGCCGCCGAGGTGCGGCCCGGCGCCGGCGGTGGGTCTGGACTTCTATAGCTGTTAGAGCAGGCTATCCGGCGCCAGCGGGCCTATCAGCTGCAGCATCAGCCGCAGCGGCAGGCTGGCATCGGGCTCGGACGTGGCATCTTCCAGGCCGCTGCCGAGCGGAGCCCGCCAGACCAGGCGGCCCTTGTCGCTCAGCGTCACCTGCCAGGCGCTTTCGATCAGGGCGGCGTCGATGTTGCCCTGGGCCTGGCGGCCCAGCGCGCGGCTGGCGATCAGCAGGGCGATTTCAGTGTTCTGCAACTGCGAGCGCATATCGAGATTCATGGAGCCGACGGCCACCAGGCCGCCGTCGATCACCAGCAGCTTGGAGTGCAGCATGGCGCGCGAAGCACCCGCCGTGCTGCCCGCGGAAAGGCTGTTGCGCAGGCCGGCGCGCTCGCTGCGCATCTCGAACAGCTGCACGCCCATGGCCAGCAGCTGGGGCCGATGGCGCGCATAACCCGCATGGGCCAGCGGGGCGTCGTTCGAGGCCAGTGAGTTGGTCAGCACGCGCACACGCACGCCGCGCTGCAGTGCCTGGGCAAAAGCCTGCTTCATGTCGTCGCCGGGCACGAAGTAAGGCGAGACCACGAGCAGATCCTGGCGCGCGCGCTGGATCAGGGCCAGCAGGCCATCGACCACGGAGTCGGCCTGCAGCGCCGGTGTGTCCCTGCCTGAGCGCAGGCCGGGGCGCACGGCCATGGTGCCCGCGCCTGGGCGCAGCACGGGCGGCAGCGCTGCGGCGGGAGGCGGTGTTTCTGGCGTGCCGGACGGGTCTGCGGACGCGCTGGCCGCGGTCGTCGTCGGACCTTCGCCTTCGAGCGCAATCTTGGCCGGCTTGTCCGCGAGCACGCTGGCCGCGGCCCAGATCCAGGGCGCGCTCTGCAAGTCCATCGGTGTCTGGTCCCATATGGGGGCCAGGGGAGTGTTGTGGGCGTGGCTTGCCGCCCGGGCGGCCGCCTGCTCCGCCGTCTCCATGCGTTCCAGTTCGGCGCGGCTGACCAGCGAAGACACGGGGTAGGCGCGCTCGTTGTTCCAGTAGCTGTCAAAGCTGCGCGAGAGGTCGCGCACGATGGGGCCGGCCGCCATCACATCCAGGTCGATGAAGTTGCTGCTCGGGTGCTGGTCGAAATAGGCGTCGCCCAGATTGCGGCCGCCGGCGATGCCGACCACGTTGTCGGCCAGGAACAGCTTGTTGTGCATGCGCTGCTGGGCGCGATGGAAGTCGGTCAGGGCGTTGAAGGTCCGGAACAGGGTCGAGTTGCGCGGCCCGGCCAGCGGGTTGAACAAACGCATTTCGATGTTCGGCACAAAGGCCAGGCGCAGGACCTGGGCGTCGCTGCCGGCACTGTGGAAGTCATCGAGCAGAATGCGCACGCGCACGCCGCGCTTGGCGGCAGCGACCAGTCCGCGCAGCAGCCGCCCGGTGCTGGCATCGGCATGGATTGCGTAGTACTGCAGGTCCAGTGTCTTTTCGGCGGACTCGATCAGCGCCAGCCGGCTGCCGTAGGCCGCGGCCGCACCAGACAGCAGCACGAACGCCGAAGGGTGGCGGGCCTGGTCGGCCGCCTGCCGCTGTTGCAGCCATTGGCCGAGCGCGGTCTGCTCGGGCTGGGACAAGGCATTGGACACCGGCCGAGGCACGTCGCGCGGCAAGCTGCCGCAGCCGGCGAGGCTCCAGGCCAGCAGCAGGACGGCAAGCCACCCGTACCAGGACAGGCGCCGTGGGCAGGGGAGTGGCCGGAAAGCAGAATCAGTGGGCATAGGGAGGGGCAGGGAGCGCAAAAGCGGCTTCGCTGCAGCCCGTGCCGCAGGATGCCCCAGGTATAGCCGGTGTCGCGGGGTTTCCGTGTCAGACAATGCTGACGTGCAGGCCCGGGTGGGCCTGGCAGGGGGGATCAGGCCTGTGGCGCGGGCCGGTCCATCATGCGGCCGACATAGCGCGCAATCAGGTCGATTTCCAGGTTGACCTGGGAGCCGGCCTGAAGAACGCCCAAGGCGGTGTTTTCCACCGTGTGCGGAATCAGGTTGATGCTCAATTCGCAGCCTTGCTCCGAATCGTGCACGCGGTTGACGGTGAGGCTCACGCCATTGACGGTGATCGAGCCCTTGTAGGCCACATAGCGCGCGAGGTCGGCCGGCGCCTGGATGCGCAGCTCCCAGCTTTCGCCCAGGGGCGCGAAATGCGTCACGCTGCCCAGGCCGTCCACATGGCCGGACACCAGGTGGCCGCCGAGGCGGTCATGGGCCTGCAAGGCTTTTTCAAGGTTGATGGGGCCGGGCTGCGACAGGCCCGTGGTCTTGTCCAGCGACTCGGCCGAAACGTCGACGGTGAACGTGTGCGCGGCCTTGTCGAAGCTGGTCACGGTCATGCAGGCGCCGTTGAGGGCAATGCTGTCCCCCAGGCCGACGTCGTCCAGGTAGCCGGGCGGAGTGGCAATGACCAGGCGCTTGCCGTGGGCGGAGGTGTCGCCGAGCGACTGCACGGCGGCGATGCGCCCCATGCCGGTGATGATTCCAGTAAACATGAGCAGATTGTGTCAGGTAGAGAAAAGTGATTGTGGGCGCAGGCTCAGAAGTCCGCACGCCCAGCGAAACGTGCCAGCACCCGAATGTCGGGTCCGACATTGGTGACGCTGTGGAACGCAAGTTCGGGCCCGTCGGCCAGCGCCGTCAGCGGCCCGATGTGGCAGATGCCGCGGCCCGAGCCGAGCAGCTTGGGTGCGAGGTAGAGCAGCAATTCATCGACCAGGGCTTCACGCAGCAGCGAGCCGTTGAGCTGGTAGCCGGCTTCGACATGCAGCTCGTTGATGCCGCGCTGGCCCAGGTCGCGCAGCATGGCGGTCAGATCCACCTTGCCATGGGCATTGGGCAGATGAATGACCACCGCGCCCAGGGCCTGCAAGGCCGCGGTCTTGGCAGCGCTGTCGCTGGCCGTGTAGATGAAGCAACTGCGGCCGGGAACGAACAGCTTGGCGTCCAGCGGTGTCTGCAGGCGGCTGTCGACGACCACCACATGCGGCTGGCGTGGAGTGTCCAGGCCGCGCACATCCAGGCGCGGATTGTCCTGCAGCACGGTGCCTATGCCGGTCAGCACGGCGCAGGCCTGGGCACGCCAGGCGTGGCCGTCGGCGCGGGCCTGGGGCGACGTGATCCATTGGCTTTCGCCGTTGGCCAGCGCCGTCGTTCCGTCCAGCGAGGCCGCGGCTTTCATGCGCACCCAGGGGGTCTTGCGAACCATGCGGCTGAAGAAGCCGATGTTGAGTTCGCGCGCCTGGGCTGCGCCCGGGCCGACTTCCACGGCCACGCCAGCGGCGCGCAGCCGGGCAAAGCCCTGGCCGGCGACCAGCGGGTTCGGGTCTTCGAGCGCGGCGACCACCCGGCCTATGCCGGCGGCCACCAGGGCGTCGCAGCAGGGGCCGGTGCGGCCCTGGTGGGCACAGGGCTCCAGCGTCACGTAGGCGGTAGCGCCCTGCACGTCGTGGTTGCGGGCCGCGGCATCGCGCAGCGCCATCACTTCGGCATGGGCGCCGCCGGCCTGTTGGGTATGGCCTGCGCCCAGAATGGTGTGACCGTCGCGCGCGACGATGACACAACCGACGCGGGGGTTGGGGTTGCTGGAAAAGAGCGCTTGGGCAGCTTGCGCCAGCGCTTGCTGCATAAAGTCAGGAGTGGCCGTCATGTGGCCGCCATCCTAGCGCAGATGGGGAGCGCGGCGCTTACTTGTTCCAGCACTCCGCGGCGCTCATGCCGTTGAGATTGATTGCGTCGCGTACGCCGGTGTTGGTCAGAGTGAAGTCGCCACAGCGGTCGTCTGCTTGCGTGCCACGGCGCGTGGCCGTCAGCGTGAAGCTGGCGACGGGCGTGCCGACGGGGGCGTAGCTGATCAGATAACGTTTCGTGCCGTCTGTCGCCCAGGTGAGCGCCGAAGGCAGCGCCGCTGGATAGTTGCCCGTGGCCGTGGAGGCCCGCTCCAGCCATTGCTGCGCCTGCAGCAGTCCTGCCCGCGCGTCCGCCCGGTAGCCGCGCCGGGTGTATTCGGCATAGCTGGGGTAGGCAATGGCGGACAGAATGCCGACGATGGCCAGCACGATCATCAGTTCGATGAGCGTAAAACCGCGGTGTGGGTGCTTCATAAAAAATGTGCTCTTCTTCAATGGAAACTATCGCAGCTGGCGCCAGCTCGGGCGCATGGATTGCTCGGGCATGCGGTTCAGTGTGTCTCGGGTGTCCCCGCCCCCGCCCCCGGTGAGGTCCACAATGCGATCGCGTTTCGTGATCAGCACCGGGGTGCCGGTATTCACCTTTACCCGCGCCACTTTCAGGTCGGCGGCATTGAAAACACCGTCTTCCTTGTAGTCCACCAGTTGGACTGTGGAGATCTTGCCATCCATGATGTTGATCAGCGTGCGGAACTGGCTGCCGGCGCTGGTGTCCACCTTGACCGGCACGCAGCTCTCGTTGATGTTGTCGCTTTCGTTGCTGATGGTGCCCGAGGGCGATTCGGTATAGACCGCAAGAATATTGCTGCCATCGAAGAACTGCATGGGTTTGAGCAGACGCTCGCCGGTGAATGGCAGGTCCAGGTACCAGCCCTTGTAGCTTGTCCAGGTTTCCTTCTTCAGCTCCTGGACGGCGTTCACGGTAGCGAAGTTGCCGTCCACCGTTTTGATGGTCTGTTGGGCCAGGGGCTTGCCATCGGATGCCATGTTGCCCGCCGGCGTGGGGGCCGGTATGCAGGTGGCGGGCGCGCTGCTGCAACTGCCTTCGCCTGGGTGAACTTCCAGGGCGGTCTTGTCGGCCTTCATGCGATAGCGCGTGTTGTCCAGCACGGAGTACAGCGTCTGCACGTTCTGCGTGATGTCGGTTCTGCGGTCGTTCGCGGTGAGGTTGCGGCCCGTGCCGAAGGCGACCATCATGCCGCCGACGGCAACGGTCGTGGCGCTGGAACCTGTGCCCACGTTCATGAGGCGATCGTTGGCACGCACGATGGGCGGGGCCGTGATCGGTTGCACCTGGTTGCGCGTGTTGCCCAGTGCGACGGGGCCCAGCGTGGTGAACAGGGGCGTGTTGTTGCCAAAGGCCACTTTCCAATCGCCATCGCTGGCGCTGGTCAGGTCGAACTTCCAGAGGTTGCCCAGGTTGTCGCCCGCATAGACCACGTCGGTCTTGCCGTCGCCATTGAGGTCCACCAGCGCGGGCGAGGCCAGGCCGTTGTCCTTGGCGTTGCCATTGCCCGTGAGGGCCGTGGTGGCCTGGATGCGCTTGAGCGCCTTGTCGCCGTCGAGGTATTGCACCAGCAGCACCGGGCGCTGGTTGGCGCTGTTGTAGCCATTGCCCATCACCACCGCCCAGCGGCCGTTGTTCATGCGCGTGATTTGCGTGGCCTCTTGCAGGTTGGCGGGATTGCGCCCCGGCTGGGCGGTCATGTTGCCAATGTCCTTGTTGTCGTCCACGGTCGCGTTGCAGGCGAGCTGTGCCGCGCCCGAGAGCGTGGTGCAGACGGGGGCGGCTTCGCTGTTGCCACGGGTGCGGTCCAGCACCACCAGATCGGACGCCTTGGCCGCGCCAAAGCTGCCGGGCTTGGTGACATCCAGCACGAAGTAACCCTTGCCACCGGCACCCAGTGAGCCCACCAGCAGGGTCTTCCAGGTCGTGCCGTCACGCACGTCGCCCGTCATCGGTGAACCGTCAACGTAGTAGCGGTGCTGGTAGTCCTTGTCGGCCAGGTCTCTCAGTCCAGCGACCACGCCACGCGGTACGTAGGCGATCAATTCCTTGCCGTCGGTGGCCGAAAAGCCGTGCAGCATGCCGTCGTTGCCGCCGACGTACAAGACAGGCGTGCGGTTTTTCTGGGCCGTCACGAAAGTCGAATAGTCCATCGCATAGTTGCCGGTCGGGCGGCCGGTGTACCAGATTTCGGAGTTGACCACATCGCCCTGCCGGCTGAAGCGCACGCGCAGCGGTTTCTCCGGCGTGGTGCCTTCCAGCGAGCGGTCGCCCCGGATGTAGTTGACGAGGTTTGTCCCTTGCGTCTTCAGGGCGGCGGTGATGGTGTCGCCCGCGGCCAGGCCCAGCAGGGCCTTTTTTTGCTCGGTGCTGTAGCTGCCTGAATCGGCCCATTGGAACGGGATGCCCTTGCTGTCATCGCTCCAGCTCAGAACCAGCCGTGTGTCTACAGAGGCCAGAGCATCCAGTCTATCCGCCGAGGACTTGCCCTGCCATCCGGCGATGGTGTCAGGAAAGCGTATGCACTTGGCATCCTTGTCCGCCTCGGTCGGGCAGGCATATTCTTCGGGGTCAACGGCCCGCGTGGCGGTAATGGAGCCGCTCCAGCCTCGCAGGGGGCTGTAGATCGACGCGAAAATGCCGGCATTGTTTTGCGAGACGTTGTAGCCACTGGTGCTGCTGCCCCCGGCGAGTTCGTCGGGCAAGGGCGCGCTTTCCTTGTTGATCTTGCCGATGATTTCGCGGAAGGCCTGCTCCAGTTCGGCGCCTTGTTGAATGGCGTAGAAGCTGCCGCGTCCATTCAAGGCCGCATGCCAAAGGTCCAGAGAGTTTCTGGATTCCGTCGATGTCGTCAAATCTGGCCAGAGTGTTTTTCCGCTGGCTAATGCTGGGAAGCTGCCGTCATAACCAAAAGGCGCCATTTGCGTAGGCGGATTAATGGAGCTGTAGTCCCAGCTGTATGCCATCTGGCTGAAGCCAATCGTATAGGTGACCATGTGTGGCCAAGTGGCTGGATCATATCTAGGATTCCAGAACTTCTTGAGTGTCACTTGGTCGGTGCCGGTGCCAAATGTTTCGGTGGATGGCGCTTGCTCATAGACGAGTGATGGCTTGATTTTGTCCGCATCTTTCAGGCTCACGCTGGTTTGAAGTGGCGTCGCCCAGCTATAAAAAGCCCAGTCGGCCAACGTGGAATTTGCGGATTTATCCCTGTACAGTGCGGAATCGGTGCCGGTGTATTTTGTGCCATCGGCAAGAGTCAAGTTGGTTGCATTGTCGCGCTTGCTTGTCTCTGTAATATCAGTGGCCGAGCTGTTCCAGCGGCCATCGGTCATCATGATGTGGTAATTGCGGCGGCAACCCAGGTATTCGGTGCTCTTGCTACCGACTCCTCCGGGGTCGGTTGACCAGGGGCTGTTTTTTCCCAGTGACTGTCGCATGTAGGCGTCTGCCTGGCTGAACATCAGGTGCGATGGCGTGCCGTTGTTTGCCGATAGCTTGTTGACAAAACTGACAAAATTGGCGCGATGTGTTGTCTGCGTGCTCCCTGTGCCCAGACTTGCATCAATGGGTCGCATGGAGTTGGTGTTCATCACCGTTGCGTTGATATTCTTTGCATTGGGGGATCCGCCGTTATTCCACATGGCTTGCCAGCCCAGGCGTATTTTATTGCTGGGTATCAATTCCGCGTCGGAAAATACTTTATTCAGCGAGTATTTCAGAACATTGATGCGGCGACTGGTGGCTGGCCATGATCCATTGATAGGCGCTGTTTCATCCGTAGCCCCAATCCATTGGTAGCAATCATTGGTGTTGCTATCAAGGCTGTATCCTGATGGGCAGCTGTAGGTGGTTTTGCTGCTTCTTTTACTGTTATCTATGGACCCCTTGTTTGGATTATTGTTCTTCGTGCAATCATTATTTGAGTTGAGGGTGTACCCTGAAGAGCAGCTGTAGGTGATCTTGACGGTGCTGTCAGCAGTGTTTTTGACGCATTTCGTTTCGCTTTCGGCATTGGAGCAGAAATCCATACTCCCCGAGTCATCCACCGAGATAATCACATTCGGCGCCACAAAAGCCGATTTGGACGTGGGCAATGGCGGCTCCTGCACCAGGTCCAGGGCCCAGGCAGGTGTCAGCGCGGCGCCAATGGCCATGGCCAGCAGGTTCTTCTGGAAGGGGTGGTGCTTGGTGCGGGGCATGGCGTGCTCCTTGAGGGGCGGATTCAACAAAGAGATGAAATGGCTTGAAATGCGGGTGCGGCGCGGCATGTCAATCCTTCGTCCGTTGGCGTGCATAGGTTTCCTGCAGCACGACGGTGGTGCCGGGCCTGCTGCCTATGGCCAGGGCCGTGATGCGGAAGACGACGTAGACGTCGAGGTTCAGCGGCAGTTCGCTGGTGGATGAGTCCATGATCAGATTGGCGCTTTTGGCTTTGTCGCTGTAGCGCATGACTTCTATCCAGTACCAGCCACCCCGTCCCGCCGCGGTTTCGGCCAGGATGGGGTTGATCGGGCCGGCGTCGGTGGTATGGACGGCGCCGGTGTACTGGCCGTAACGGGCGCCGACCCCCTCGGCCATGAGGGCGGATAGCGGCACCTCCCCCAGGTCCGCGTTGGCGGCCGGTTGGATGGGGGTCGTTGCTGTGGCGTAGTTCCAGAAGTCCTGCCGCCCTACGCGCCGTGAGCACAGGCCATCCTTGCAGCGCGTGGGCTCGGCCTGCAGCGCGGTGATCAAAGGGTTGATTTCCTGGGTGTCGGCCGGAAACTGCAGCTTGCTGGAGTAGGCCCGGCATGGGGGGGCGCCGCATGCGCTGCCATCGGCCATTTCGCCGCGGATGTCGAGTTCGGCGTCCTGCATCAGCGCCTGGGCGGCCTCGAAGGCGCGTTGGTAGCTCGCGTCGTTGCCTACGACCATTTCGTTGAACAGCGAGGTGCGCGACGCCCATAGCGCCAGCAGCATCGACAGCATGACGCAGACGATGACGACGAACAGCACCACCCCTTGCTGGCGCTTGGCAAAGGCTGACAAGAGGTGTTGGCGACCGCCGTGGGCAAGGTGGCGCAGGGGGGCGGGGCGTGGAGGCTGTGGCATGGTGGTGGATTTGTGGTTTCCTGAGGGCGCGCTCATGGCGATCAGGAGGCGTTGGGCAGCAGCCCCTGGCTGCGCAACTGGAAAGTGCTGTTGAACAGCAGGTGCATGCGGTTCTGGCGCAGGCCGGTGAGGGTGGTCATGTCCACATTGGCGCCCTGGCAGTCGGTGTAGCTGCTGCCCGGGGGCATGCTGATCGCCTCGCTGCCGTAAAGCACCAGACAAATCTGTATGCCCTGCACGCGGCGCCATTCGGGGTCGAGGGCGGAGGCGGGCATGTCGCTTCCCTTGCGGTACTGCAGCGTCGTGCTTCCAGCGGCGTCGACGGTTTGCACCAGGTAGGTGGCCTGGAACTGTGCGACGTTTTGCGCGATCGGCTGTGGGGTGGCGACGCTGTTGCCTTGGCAGCGGAGAGTGTCGTTGGCGAAAGTGAAGATGCTTTCGACGCGCTCGTCGGTGCTGGTGTTGCCTGGGGCGCCCACACAGTTGCGCGCCTGAAAGTCGGTGCCGATGGTGCCACTTGCGGCGTTGTCGGCAAAGAAGACGTTGTCCATGTAGCGCCGAAATCCAATGGTCACGGTGTTGGCGCCACCCGCGATGGTGCTTTGCTGGTCGAAGCCGTTCCCGCCATTTTCCTTGGCCTTGGTTTCAAACACCACGGCACCCAGAGCATCCGTGCTGGCCGTTCCAGCCGGGTCGGGGTTCAAGTACAGCGAGCCGGTCTGGCGCAGCTGCTGGCCTATCACCCGCAGGACGTACGCCCCTTGTTGCTGTATGTCGCTGGCGTCGCTGACCGTGCCAGAGATGCCGCGCGAGACGATCAGTGCGCCCATGGCGACCGCGATGACCAGCAGGCCAATGCTCAGGCCGACCATCAGTTCGAGCAGGGTAAAGCCGCGTTGCCGCAGAAATGCTTGACGGGTTTTCATGGTGCAGGGATCGCCGGATAAGCGTTGAATGCTATGATTTTTGAGAGCATGGAGCGGCCTTCATTACGAGCAGTAAAACGCCTTGGTGGCGCCGTTGTCATAGGGCGCACAGCGGGCAGCGACCGGGATGTATTGCAAGTGGCAGGTTTTGCTGGCGGGGCAGGCGTTGGCGTCGTCGGTGCCCGAAGTGAATTTGCCGTCGGCAGCGGGGCGCTTGGTGGCGTCGATGGCGTCCTTGTACTCGGCGCTGGTGTCGCGCTCGTTCTCGCGCCAGGCGATCATGATGCCCAGCAGGCGGCGGTTGGGATCAGCGGTCTCGCCCGGTGCAAGAAAGATGCTGGCCTGCCCTCCCGGAAGCACTTGCTCCACGTTGGTCTTCCATTGCTTCAAGTCGTACTTGGCCAGCTGCGCCGGAGTGCAGGACGCGCTGGCGCAGTTGGCCGCGGCCAGATCGCTGCCTTTTTCGGCATAGGCAGACTTGTAGTCCTGGATGTTCAGCAGCGCGTTGGGGCTGACCTTCATGCGTTCGCCCAGATCCTCGATCAGGCGGATGGCCTGGGCGCGGCGCACGGTGGTCTGGGTGTCCGTCAACGTGCGCATCTGCACGCCCAGGATGCCCAGGATGCCCAGCGCGGAAATGACGATGGCGGCCAGGGATTCGATCAGCGTGATGCCGCGTTGGTGTTTTTGCATGGTCATGGTCGTCCTGCGGTGCATGGAATGCTTTCGTGTGGGATGACGCGGATGCGCCCCCCGGAGCCCATGCAGACGCCGTGTGCACCTGGATGGGACGTGTTCTTGCCCAGGGGCACCAGGGTGAAGCCCGGCCAGGCTCCATTGACCAGGCCCCAGCGGTTGAACTTGATGCTGGCGCCGCCGCCATGACGGGTGACTTGCACCCTGGCGGGGGCGTCAACGCGCTGCAGTACAGGTTCATCGGCATTGCAGGCACCATCGTTGTCGAGGTCGTGGCAAACGATCCAGCCGCAATCCCAGTCTCGGTTCCCGCTGGCACTGGTGCAGCCATGGGTGTGGTTGGCGATTTTCTGGATGCTTACCTGGCCGCCACGCTTGATCGCTTCGGAGCGCGCGTAAGACAGGGTGGACTGGAGCAGTTTGGCGGTCTGCTGCACGCGCCAGCTTTCGATCATGGAGGTGAAGCGGGGTGCGGCCAGCAGCGCCAGCAGGGCGACGATGGCCGCCACCACCATCCATTCAATGGCGCTGAAGCCGTGCATCGCGGCAGGCCGCAACGGCAGGTGGGTGAAATAGCTTGTGTGCAGCATGGTGGTCTCGGCAAGGGCGTCAGCAGGTGTCGCTGCCTTTTTTGCGTGCCAGGCGCCCGCTGGCGTTCATACAGAGCTTGAACGCACTGTTGTCTGCCAGGGTCTTGCCCTTGGGCTTGAACTCGAACGACATGGCGGTCGGCGCATTGCTGCCGCTGCCCGTGTGCGACATCATTCCCCAGCGGTCCACCGTGATTCCACCGGTACTGCCGGTCAGCGCTACATCCAGGAGGGTGGGGGCGCTGGTGACCTGTAGATCGCATTCGTTGGGTATCTCGAGTGGCGCGCAAGCGGCCTGGGCCCTGTCGGTGTTGACATCGAGGAAGACATGCCAGCCTGTGCCCCAGTCGGTGCCGGTATTGGCTTGGATGAGGATACTGCCCCCGCGCTTGATGGCCTCGGAGCGGGCCAGTTGCATGCTGCTGGCCATGTCGCCCACGGTCTGCTGCACGCGCCAGCGCTCGAGCAGGGGCGTGAAGGAGGGTGCGGCCAGACCCAGCAACAAGGCCATGATGGCCGTGGTGACCAGAACTTCGATCAGCGTAAATCCTGCCGCTGGGCGCATGCCTGGACCTCTGGGGCGGAAAGGGGGGAGTTTCATGGCGGTAATGGAACACACAATCTGAAACACATCCAGAGAGCAGGCGACGAGCGGCAGGCGACTTCCGACCAGCGGGCGCGCAAGCCGCTAAGGCCGCGGCAGCGCATGGCCCAGGCAGGCGCCGGCATTGGGCAGGCCCTGGCATTCGCGAGCCAGGCGGCGGTCGCGCTGGGCCGGGCTTTCCTGTGAAGGACTGGGGGCGTGCTGGATTTTGGGTTTGCGCCGGGACAGCGCACGTTTTTCCGGTGCCGGCGAGGCCTGGGTCGTGGTGCTGGCGCTGCGGGCCGGTTGGGCACCGTCGGCCACCGGGGCCAGCAGCAGAGCCCAGCCGACAAAACCCAGGGCAGTCAGTGTGGACATGTCATGCCTTTGCAAGAGCGCGGCCGTGGAGTGGGCCGGGAGAAAATTGTGCGGTTGCGCAGCGCGGGAGAGGGCCCCCGCCCTTGGTGGCGTCAAGCTGGAGCGGCCACTGCCCATGCCGGTAAAACGGGACGCGCTATAATTGCGGGGTTTTGCATGGTGCAAGACGCACGCCGATGGCCGTTCCAGCCGCCGGCGCAAGTAATCAGGAGCGCGCTTGCCGCTGCTCCACATAAAGGAAAAAAAATGATCGCATCCTCTATCAAGGCTGAAGTTGTCAAGGCCAATGCCCGTGCTGAAAACGACACTGGCAGCCCAGAAGTGCAAGTTGCACTGCTGACCGCTCGCATCAACGAACTGACTCCTCACTTCAAGCAACACGCCAAGGACCACCACGGTCGTCGCGGCCTGCTGCGCATGGTGAGCCGTCGTCGTAAGCTGCTGGACTACCTCAAGTCCCGCGATGCGGACCGTTACACTGCACTGATCGCCAAGCTGGGCCTGCGCAAGTAAGCTGAGCCAGAGAGAAAAACGCCTGAGTTAGCCTGCTAGCTCAGGCGTTTTTTACTTCGGAGGATGGGAAACAGAGCGAAGCTATGTCATTCCAACAGCCTTGTGAGGCACAGGTTTGTTGGAATGGCATCGTGTTCTGGATTGTCCTCCGGCCTTTTCTGGGTATGGATACCCAGCTATCAATTTAGGAACAAAAATGAGCATTTTCAATAAAGTGACCAAGACTTTCCAATGGGGCCAGCACACGGTCACCATGGAAACCGGCGAAATCGCCCGCCAGGCTTCGGGCGCCGTGTTGGTCAACATCGACGACACCGTGGTGTTGGCAACGGTTGTGGCTTCCAAGAAGGCCAAGTCCGGCCAGGACTTCTTCCCCCTGACGGTGGACTACATTGAGAAGACATACGCCGCAGGCAAGATCCCCGGCAGCTTCTTCAAGCGCGAAGCCAAGCCCAGCGAACACGAAACGCTGACCAGCCGCCTGATCGACCGTCCCATCCGTCCGCTGTTCCCCGAAGGTTTCTACAACGACGTGCACGTGGTGATCCACACCGTGTCGTTGAACCCTGAAGTCGACGCCGACATCGCCGCCCTGATCGCTTCGTCCGCCGCTCTGTCCATCTCGGGCATTCCGTTCAGCGGCCCCATCGGTGCAGCCCGCGTGGGTTACATCAATGGCGAATACGTACTCAACCCCGGCCAGACGCAGCGCAAGAGCTCGCAAATGGACCTGGTGGTCGCCGGTACCGAAGCTGCCGTGCTGATGGTGGAATCCGAAGCCCAGCAGCTGTCGGAAGAAGTCATGCTCGGCGGCGTGGTCTTTGGCCACGAACAAAGCCGTATCGCCATCAACGCCATCCATGAACTGGTGCGCGATGCTGGCAAGCCCGTCTGGGATTGGCAAGCTCCCGCCAAGGATGAGCCGCTGATCGCCCAGGTCGGTGCATTGGGTGAAGAAGCCCTGCGCGCTGCCTACCAGATCCGCAACAAGCAAAGCCGCACGCACGCTTGCCGCGACGCTTACGCCGCCGTCAAGGCCGGCCTGACCGCGCAAGGCGTGGCATTCGACGAAGTCAAGGTCGAAGGCATGCTGTTCGACATCGAAGCGCGTATCGTCCGCAGCCAGATCCTGGCCGGCGAGCCCCGCATCGACGGCCGCGACACGCGTACCGTGCGCCCCATCGAAATTCGTAACTCGGTGCTGCCCCGCACCCACGGTTCGGCCCTGTTCACGCGTGGTGAAACCCAGGCGCTGGTCGTGGCCACGCTGGGCACCGAGCGCGATGCACAGCGCATCGACGCCCTGGCCGGTGAGTACGAAGACCGTTTCATGATGCACTACAACATGCCTCCCTTTGCCACCGGCGAAGTCGGTCGCATGGGTTCGACCAAGCGCCGCGAAATCGGTCACGGTCGTCTGGCCAAGCGTGCTCTGATCGCCGTGCTGCCGACCAAGGAAGAATTCCCCTACACCATGCGTGTGGTGTCGGAAATCACCGAGTCCAACGGCTCCTCGTCGATGGCTTCGGTCTGCGGCGGCTGCCTGTCGCTGATGGACGCCGGCGTGCCCATGAAGGCCCACGTGGCGGGTATCGCCATGGGTCTGATCAAGGAAGACAACCGCTTTGCCGTGCTGACCGACATCCTGGGCGATGAAGATCACCTGGGTGACATGGACTTCAAGGTGGCCGGCACGACCGGTGGTATCACCGCGCTGCAGATGGACATCAAGATCCAGGGCATCACCAAGGAAATCATGCAAGTCGCCCTGGCCCAGGCCAAGGAAGCGCGCATGCACATCCTGGACAAGATGCAGGAAGCCATGGGCGAAGCCAAGGCCGAAGTCTCGAGCTTCGCGCCCAAGCTGTACACCATGAAGATCAACCCCGAGAAGATCCGTGACGTGATCGGCAAGGGTGGTTCGGTGATCCGTGCGCTGACCGAAGAAACCGGTTGCCAGATCAACATTGACGAAGACGGCACGATCACCATCGCCGCGACCGAAGCCGCCATGGCCGACGCCGCCAAGAAGCGCATCGAGCAGATCACGGCCGAAGTTGAAATCGGCAAGGTCTATGAAGGCCCTGTGACCAAGATCCTGGACTTCGGCGCTTTGATCAACCTGCTGCCCGGCAAGGACGGTCTGCTGCACATCAGCCAGATCGCCCACGAGCGCGTTGAAAACGTCAACGACTACCTGGTCGAAGGCCAGATCATCAAGGTCAAGGTTCTGGAAACCGACGAAAAGGGCCGCGTCAAGCTGTCCATGAAGGCACTGATCGAGCGTCCTCTGGGCGAGCAGCGCAGCGAGCGTCCGGCCCAGACCGAGCGCCGCGAGCCGCGCGAACCGCGTGAGCAGCGCGAGCCCCGTGCTCCGCGCGCCAACGCTGACCAGCAGTCGCCGCAATAAGCCGTTGCTTCGCTGAGAAATCGGCCTCCGTCATGGGAGGCCGATTTTTTGGTTTCTGCCAGATTGGTGGCTGTCGGTGCAGGGAAACCTGCGTCGGGCAGCTGATTTTCATTCCATTTTTCGCGAGATTGCAGGCCCATGCGCGCTATCGAAATCACATCCCCCGGCGGCCCTGAAGTTCTGCGGCTGACCGAGCGTCCGACCCCTGTGGCCGGTGCTGGTGAGTTGCTGATCCGGGTTGCGGCCAGCGGTATCAATCGCCCTGACGTCCTGCAGCGCAAAGGTCACTATGCGCCGCCTCCGGGGGCTTCGGACCTGCCGGGTCTGGAAGTCGCTGGCGTGGTCGAGGGCGGCGACGCCCAGGCCATGGCGGCGGCGGGTATCCAGGTCGGCGATCGCGTCTGTGCCCTGGTGGCCGGTGGCGGTTATGCCGAGTACTGCGTGGCGCCGGTGCTGCAATGCCTGCCGCAGCCCAAGGGGTTGACGGACGTCGAGGCGGCTTCGCTGCCCGAGACGTTCTTTACCGTCTGGACCAATGTGTTTGACCGCGCGCGGCTCCAGCCGGGCGAGATCCTGCTGGTGCAGGGCGGCAGCAGCGGCATTGGCGTGACAGCCATTCAGCTGGCCAAGGCCTGGGGCGCGACCGTGATCGTGACCGCGGGCACGGACGCCAAGTGCGACAACTGCCTGGCGCTGGGCGCCCACCATGCGATCAATTACAACACCCAGGACTTTGCGGCGGAAGTGATGCGAATCACCGAAGGCCGTGGCGTGGACGTGGTTCTTGATATGGTGGCTGGCGACTATGTGGCGCGAGAATTGGCATGTCTGGCGGAAGACGGACGCCTGGTGTTCATTGCCGTGCAGGGCGGCACCCGGGCGCAGATCGATGCGGGTCTGGTGCTGCGTCGGCGTTTGACGGTCACGGGTTCCACCTTGCGTCCGCGCTCGGTGGACTTCAAGGGTGCCATCGCGGCTTCCTTGCGTCAGCATGTCTGGCCCTGGCTGGAGTCGGGGCTGGTGCGGCCGGTGATCTTTCGCCAATTTGCCGCTGAGGATGCCGTTCAGGCCCATGCGCTGATGGAGTCCAGCGAGCACACCGGAAAAATCGTTTTGACATGGTAATCATGAAGAAAAAACTCATCGTCGGAAACTGGAAAATGAATGGCAGCCTGGCTGCCAACGAGGCGCTGGTCGCCGCGCTCAAGCAGGGCCTGGCGGCGCAAGCCGCCGATGGCGGCTGCGGCGTGGCCGTGGCTGTGCCCGCGCCTTACCTGGCGCAGGTGCAGGCGCTGGTGGCGGACAGTCGCATCGCGCTGGCTTCCCAGGATGTGTCGCAGCATGCCGCGGGCGCCTATACCGGTGAGACTTCGGCGCAAATGCTGCGTGATTTCGGTGTGCGTTACACCTTGGTGGGCCATTCCGAGCGTCGCCAATACCATGGCGAAACCGATGCTGTCGTTGCCGCCAAGGCGCAGGCTGCGCTCGCGGCGGGCATCACGCCCATCGTCTGCGTGGGCGAAACGTTGCAAGAGCGCGAAGCCGGCGAGACGCAGGCCGTGGTCAAGCGTCAGCTGGCGGCGGTGGTGCATGCGGTCGGCCATTGCGTGACCGAATTGGTGGTGGCCTATGAGCCTGTGTGGGCTATCGGTACGGGCCGCACGGCCTCGCCGGAGCAGGCGCAGGAAGTGCATGCCGTGCTGCGCGCCCAATTGGCCGCGGCCACGACCCAGGCCGAAGGCATTGCCCTGTTGTATGGCGGCAGCATGAACGCGGCCAACGCCGCGCAACTGCTGGCCCAACCCGATATCGACGGTGGTCTGGTGGGCGGAGCGGCGCTCAAGGCCGCCGATTTTCTGCAAATTATTGCTGCAGCCAATTGATGGCCTGCGCTTATAGCTATTAGTTTAGGAGTTGAAGAAATGAATGCATTCGCAAGCGTGATCCTGGCCATCCAGATGTTGACGGCCCTGGGCATGATCGGTCTTATTTTGATCCAGCACGGCAAGGGTGCCGACATGGGTGCGTCCTTTGGTGGCGGCAGCTCGGGCAGCCTGTTCGGCGCGTCCGGCAGCGCCAACTTCCTGTCGCGCACGACAGCGGTGCTGGCGGCGGTGTTCTTCGTCGCCACGCTGGCGCTGGCCTACCTGGGCAACCACCGTCCCGACACCTCGGGCAGTGTGCTCGACGGCGCCGCGGTGACAGCCCCCGTGCCTGCCGCGGGCGAGGCCATTCCGGCCGTGCCAGCAGCGCCCGCAGAGGGCGCAGCGCAGATTCCAACCAAGTAATTGGAAAAATCTGAAGAATCTCTAGAAGTAGGGGTTTTTCAGAGTAGAATACTGAGATTGTCCGGGGGGTCAAAAGTCTGCAAAGATTCCTCTAGCTTCCCGAGACAGCAGAAAATTGAGAAGAAGCCGTCGTGGTGAAATTGGTAGACACGCTATCTTGAGGGGGTAGTGGCGAAAGCTGTGCGAGTTCGAGTCTCGCCGACGGCACCATAATAGACATATACAAAGCCTGCCCAGCTGATCAGGCTGTGATCGAGACTGGGCATGCCTTTGGCAAAAGGTGTGAGCCCCAGATGAGCATCGATCAGTATCTTCCCGTGCTTGTGTTCATCCTGGTTGGAGCCTCTGTAGGCATCCTTCCACTGGCGCTCGGCTACTTCCTGGGTCCCAATCGCCCAGACGCTGCCAAAAACTCCCCATACGAATGTGGCTTTGAAGCCTTCGAGGACGCACGAATGAAATTCGACGTGCGCTACTACCTCGTGGCCATCCTGTTCATCCTGTTTGATTTGGAAATCGCTTTTCTCCTTCCTTGGGCAGTGTCGCTTCAAGAGGTGGGTCTGGCTGGTTTCGCCGCCGTTGTGATCTTTCTGGCCATCCTGGTCGTGGGCTTTGCCTACGAGTGGAAAAAGGGTGCCCTGGATTGGGAATGACCGGTATTCAATAAGGAAACACGATGATCGAAGGCGTGATGAAGGAAGGCTTCATCACCACGAGCTATGACTCCGTGGTGAATTGGGCCAAGACCGGTTCGCTCTGGCCCATGACCTTTGGTCTGGCCTGCTGCGCGGTTGAAATGATGCATGCCGCTGCTGCGCGCTATGACCTGGGTCGCTTCGGCGCCGAGGTCTTTCGTGCCAGCCCGCGGCAATCGGACTTGATGATTGTTGCCGGTACGCTGTGCAACAAGATGGCTCCGGCCCTGCGCAAGGTCTACGACCAGATGTCCGAGCCGCGCTGGGTCATTTCCATGGGTTCCTGCGCGAATGGCGGTGGTTACTACCACTACAGCTATTCCGTGGTGCGTGGTTGTGACCGTATTGTTCCTGTGGATGTCTATGTGCCCGGTTGCCCGCCAACCGCTGAAGCACTGATCTACGGGATCATCCAGCTGCAGCAGAAGATTCGCCGCACCCATACCATCGCCCGCGTTTAAAGGCTCGATGATGACCGCAATTGCAATTCAGCCCGAAAAACTTCGGGATCTGGTGGCTGCTGCTTTGGGCGAT
This sequence comes from Acidovorax bellezanensis, assembly GCF_025421555.1. Classification (NCBI taxonomy): domain Bacteria; kingdom Pseudomonadati; phylum Pseudomonadota; class Betaproteobacteria; order Burkholderiales; family Comamonadaceae; genus Acidovorax; species Acidovorax bellezanensis. The sequence continues at coordinate 392,499 of NZ_JAODYH010000001.1, read as the reverse complement.
CACGCCCGCAGCGTGACCGTGGCCCTGGGTGAAGTGACCGTCGAAGTGGCCGCAGCGCATTACCTGCAGGCCATGTCGGTGCTCAAGGATCATGCCGACTGCCGCTTCGAACAATTGATCGACCTGTGCGGCGTGGATTACTCCACCTATGCAGAAGTCGGTCGCGACGGCCTGCGCTATGCCGTGGTGTCGCACCTGTTGTCCGTGAGCCTGAACCAGCGCGTGCGCGTGCGGGTGTTCTGCCCGGATGACGATTTCCCGGTGGTGGTTTCGGTGAGCGACCTCTGGGCTTCGGCCAACTGGTTCGAGCGCGAAGCCTTCGATCTGTTCGGTATCGTGTTCGACGGTCACAACGACCTGCGCCGCATCCTGACCGATTACGGCTTCATCGGCCACCCCTTCCGCAAGGACTTCCCGCTTTCCGGCCACGTCGAGATGCGCTACGACGCAGAACAACGTCGTGTGGTCTACCAGCCCGTCAGCATCGAGCCGCGTGAAGTCACGCCGCGCATCATCCGCGAAGAGAAATACGGAGGCCTGCACTGAGGTGCTTCGCACCTCTGAGTAGACGCACATGGCTGAAATCAAAAACTATTCCCTGAACTTTGGCCCTCAGCACCCGGCAGCGCACGGCGTGCTGCGGTTGGTGCTTGAGCTCGACGGTGAGGTGGTCCAGCGCGCTGACCCCCACATCGGCCTGCTGCACCGGGCCACCGAAAAGCTCGCCGAGCACAAGACCTACATCCAGTCGCTGCCTTACATGGACCGACTGGATTACGTGTCCATGATGTCCAACGAGCACGCCTACTGCCTGGCGATCGAAAAGCTGCTGGGCATCGAAGTGCCCAAGCGCGCGCAGTACATCCGCGTGATGTTCGCCGAAATCACACGCCTGCTGAATCACCTGATGTGGCTGGGTTCGCACGGCAATGACTGCGGCAGCTCGACCATCCTGATTTACACCTTCCGCGAACGCGAAGATTTGATGGACATGTACGAGGCGGTGTCGGGCGCGCGCATGCACGCGGCCTACTTCCGTCCCGGCGGCGTCTACCGTGACCTGCCCGAAAGCATGGCCCAGTACAAGGTCAGCAAGGTCAAGAACGCCAAGGCCATCGAACACCTCAACCGCAACCGCCAGGGTTCGCTCCTCGATTTCATCGACGACTTCACCCAGCGCTTCCCCAAGTGCGTGGACGAATACGAAACCCTGCTGACCGACAACCGCATCTGGAAACAGCGCACCGTGGGCATTGGCGTCGTGACGCCCGAGCGCGCGCTGAACCTGGGCATGACCGGTCCCATGCTGCGTGGCTCTGGCATTGCCTGGGATCTGCGCAAGACCCAGCCGTACGAAGTCTATGCCGACATGGATTTCGACGTGCCCGTGGGCGTGACCGGCGATTGCTACGACCGTTATCTGGTGCGCGTCAACGAAATGCGCCAGTCCAACCGCATCATCAAGCAGTGCGTGGACTGGTTGCGTGACAACCCCGGTCCGGTGATCACCGACAATCACAAGGTGGCGCCACCGGCTCGCGAATCCATGAAGTCCAACATGGAAGAGCTGATCCACCATTTCAAGCTGTTCACCGAAGGCTTCCACGTACCCGAAGGCGAAGCCTATGCGTGCGTCGAACATCCCAAGGGTGAGTTTGGTATTTACCTGGTGAGCGACGGGGCCAACAAGCCCTACCGCCTGAAGATCCGCGCGCCTGGCTTTGCCCATCTGGCGACGCTCGATGAAATGGCCCGCGGCCACATGATTGCGGATGCCGTGGCCATCATTGGCACCATGGATATCGTGTTCGGAGAGATTGACCGATGATGACTGAAGCGACTAAAGCGCGCTTTGCGCGCGAGGTGGCCAAGTACCCGGCCGACCAGAAACAATCGGCTGTGATGGCCTGTCTGTCCATCGTCCAGCAGGAAGAGGGCTGGGTCAGCGCCGAGAACGAGGCCATCATTGCCGACTACCTGGGCATGCCCCAGATCGCCGTGCATGAAGTGACCACGTTCTACAACATGTACAACCAGCAGCCCACAGGCAAGTACAAGCTCAACGTCTGTACCAACCTGCCGTGCCAGCTGCGCGACGGCTACAAGGCCTTGCACCACCTCGAGTCCAAGCTGGGCATCAAGATGGGCCAGACCACGGCCGACGGCATGTTCACGCTGCAGCAGTCCGAGTGCCTGGGCGCCTGCGCCGACTCGCCAGTGATGCTGGTCAATGACCGCTGCATGTGCAGCTTCATGACCAATGACAAGCTCGACGAGCTGGTCGACGGCCTGCGTGCCGCGGAAGGTCAAGCATGAGCCAGGCAGCACAAGACGTTCTCGCCCGCTTTGCCTCCACGGGCAACGAGACCTGCTTCCACGACCGCCATATCGAACCCCAGATCTATGCGGGTCTGGACGGCAGCAACTGGTCGCTCAAGGACTACGTCGCACGCGGCGGCTACCAGGCCCTGCGCAAGATCCTGGCCCAGGACGGCGGCGAAGGCCTGACCCAGGACCAGGTGATTGCCACCGTCAAGGAATCGGGTCTGCGCGGCCGCGGCGGCGCGGGCTTCCCCACGGGCCTGAAGTGGAGCTTCATGCCCCGCCAGTTCCCCGGTCAGAAGCACCTGGTGTGCAACTCGGACGAAGGCGAGCCCGGTACCTGCAAGGACCGCGACATCCTGATGTTCAACCCGCACATCGTGATCGAGGGCATGGCCATTGCGGCCTACGCCATGGGCATCACGCTGGGTTACAACTACATCCACGGCGAAATCTTCGAGGTCTATGACCGTTTCGAAGCCGCTCTGGAGGAAGCCCGCGCAGCCGGCTTCCTGGGTGACAACATCATGGGCAGCGCGTTCAGCTTCGAGCTGCACGCCCACCACGGTTTTGGCGCCTACATCTGCGGTGAAGAAACCGCACTGCTGGAATCGCTCGAAGGCAAGAAGGGCCAGCCCCGCTTCAAGCCACCGTTCCCAGCGAGCTTTGGTCTGTACGGCAAGCCGACGACCATCAACAACACCGAAACCTTCGCGGCCGTGCCCTGGATCATCCGCAACGGCGGCCAGGCCTACCTCGAATGCGGCAAGCCCAACAACGGCGGCACCAAGATCTATTCGGTCAGCGGTGACGTCGAGATGCCGGGCAACTACGAAGTGCCCATGGGCACGCCGTTCTCCAAGCTGCTCGAGCTCGCCGGTGGCGTGCGCAAGGGGCGCACGCTCAAGGCCGTGATCCCTGGCGGCTCGTCGTCGCCTGTGCTGCCCGCTGATGTGATCATGCAGTGCACGATGGACTACGACTCGATCGCCAAGGCCGGCTCCATGCTGGGTTCGGGCGCCGTGATCGTGATGGATGATTCGCGCGACATGGTCGAGTGCCTGCTGCGCCTGTCCTACTTCTATTCGCACGAATCCTGCGGCCAGTGCACGCCTTGCCGTGAAGGCACGGGCTGGCTGTGGCGCGTGGTCCACCGCATTCAGAACGGCCAAGGCCGTCCCGAAGACATCGAGCTGTTGGACTCGGTGTCCGTGAACATCATGGGGCGCACGATCTGTGCGCTGGGCGACGCGGCTGCCATGCCGGTGCGCGCCATGATCAAGCATTTCCGCCCAGAGTTTGAAGCGAAGATCCAGAGCGCTTCCAAACAGACCGCCACGGCGGCCTGATCGCGAGACAAGCATATGGTTGAAATTGAACTGGACGGTCAGAAGGTAGAGATTACCGAGGGCAGCATGGTCATGCATGCCGCTGAAAAGGCCGGTACCTACATCCCTCACTTCTGTTACCACAAGAAGCTTTCCATTGCGGCCAACTGCCGCATGTGCCTGGTTGACGTGGAAAAGGCTCCCAAGCCCATGCCCGCCTGCGCCACGCCGGTGACGCAGGGCATGATCGTGCGCACCAAGAGCGAAAAGGCCATCAAGGCCCAGCAGTCGGTGATGGAGTTTTTGCTCATCAACCACCCGCTGGACTGCCCGATCTGTGATCAGGGCGGCGAATGCCAGCTGCAGGACCTGGCCGTAGGCTACGGCAGCAGCTCCTCGCGCTACGAGGAAGAAAAGCGCGTCGTGCCCGTCAAGGATGTCGGCCCGCTGATTTCCATGCAGGAAATGACGCGCTGCATCCATTGCACCCGTTGCGTGCGCTTTGGCCAGGAAGTGGCCGGCGTGATGGAACTGGGCATGCTGCACCGCGGCGAGCACGCTGAAATCACCACGGTCGCTGGCGACACGGTGGATTCCGAGCTGTCGGGCAACATGATCGACATCTGCCCCGTGGGCGCGTTGACCAGCAAGCCTTTCCGCTACAGCGCCCGTACCTGGGAGCTGTCGCGCCGCAAGTCGGTCAGCCCGCACGATTCGACCGGTGCCAACCTGATTGTTCAGGTCAAGAACCACAAGGTGATGCGCGTTGTTCCTTTCGAGAACGATGCCGTCAACGAGTGCTGGATCGCCGACCGCGACCGTTTCTCCTACGAAGCCCTCAACAGCGCCGACCGCCTGACCCGTCCCATGCTCAAGCAGGGTGGCGAGTGGAAGGAAGTCGACTGGCAGACGGCCCTGGAATACGTGGCCAACGGCTTGCAGCAGATCAAGCAGGACCATGGCGCGAACGCCGTCGGTGCGCTGGTCAGCCCGCACAGCACGCTGGAAGAGCTGCACCTGGCCGGCGCACTGCTGCGCGGCCTGGGCAGCGACAGCATCGACCATCGTCTGCGCCACGCCGAGTTCGCACCCGCTGCCGGCGTGCAGTGGCTGGGCACGACCATCGCTTCGCTGTCGAAGCTGCAGTCGGCTCTGATCGTGGGTTCCAACCTGCGCAAGGACCATCCGCTGTTCGCACTGCGTATCCGCGAAGCAGTCCGCACGGGCGGCAAGCTGCACGCCATCAACGGCCGGGAATACGACTGGGCCATGCCCGTCGCCCAGTCCGTGGTGCACGCCGCCGACTGGGAACAGGCGCTGGCCGATGTGGCCGCCGCCGTGGCCCAGGAGAAGGGCATTGACGCACCGGTGCTGCCGGCCGCGTCGAATGCACAGGCCGAGGCGATTGCCAAGGCCCTGTTGTCCGGCGAACGCAAGGCGATTCTGCTCGGCAATGCCGCCGCCCACCATGCCCGTGCGTCCAGCCTGCTGGCCCTGGCACAGTGGATTGGCGCGCAGACCGGTGCCAGCGTCGGTTACCTGACCGAAGCCGCCAACACCGTGGGCGCGCAATGGGTCAAGGCCCAGCCGCAAGCGGATGGCTTGAATGCAGGCCAGATGCTGGCCGCTGGCGGCCTCAAGGCTGCGCTGCTGATCAACACCGAACCCGTGTTCGACGCGGCCGCCGGTGCCAAGGGCCTGGCGGGTGCGCAAATGGTGGTCACGTTGAGCCCGTTCAAGGCCAACATGGACATCAGCGACGTGCTGCTGCCCATCGCCCCGTTCTCGGAAACCTCGGGTACTTTCGTCAATGCCGAAGGCCTGATCCAGAGCTTCCACGCCGTGGTGCGTCCGCTGGGCGAAACCCGTCCGGCCTGGAAAGTACTGCGCGTACTGGCCAATCTCATGGGCGTGCCTGGCATGGCCTACGAGACGTCCCAGGAAGTGCTGGCGCAAATCGTGCAAGGAGCGGAGCAGGTGCCTGCAGACATTTTGAACAATGCAGCGCTGGCGCCCCTGGCGGTGTCTCGCGATGCCATGGCCGAGCCGGTCGTGGCCAGCATTTACCAGCTCGACGGCCTGGTGCGCCGCGCAGCTTCCCTGCAATTGACGGCAGACGCCCGTCTGGCCCGTGACGGAGGTGCCGCATGATCGACGCCATCTACAACGGCGGCCTGGGCCTGGTGTCCGCCAGCTGGTGGGCCGCTGCGGTCTGGCCGGTGCTCTGGATTCTGCTGAAGATCGTCTGCATCGTGGCGCCGCTGATGGGCGCCGTGGCTTACCTGACGCTGTGGGAGCGCAAGCTGCTGGGCTTCATGCAGGTGCGCTACGGTCCCAACCGCGTGGGCCCCTTCGGTCTGCTGCAACCCCTGGCCGACGGCATCAAGCTGTTGACCAAGGAAATCATCCAGCCGACGGCCGCCAGCAAGGGCTTGTTCTTCCTCGGTCCAGTGATGGCCATCATGCCGGCCCTCGCGGCCTGGGTGGTGATTCCTTTCGGTCCCGATGTCGCACTGGCCAACGTCAACGCCGGCCTGCTGCTGATGATGGCGATCATGTCCATCGAAGTCTACGGCGTGATCATCGCCGGCTGGGCTTCGAACTCCAAGTACGCCTTCCTGGGTGCGCTGCGCGCTTCCGCGCAGATGGTCAGCTATGAAATCGCCATGGGCTTCTGCTTCCTGGTGGTGATCATGGTCTCGGGCAGCATGAACCTGACTTCCATCGTGCTGAGCCAAGGGCAGGGCATGGCGGCGGGCATGGGCGTGGGCCTGTTGTCCTGGAACTGGCTGCCGCTGTTCCCGATTTTCCTGGTCTACCTGATCTCCGGCGTGGCCGAAGTCAACCGCCATCCGTTCGACGTGGTCGAAGGCGAAGCCGAAATCGTGGCCGGCCACATGGTCGAGTACTCGGGCATGGGCTTTGCGGTCTTCTTCCTGGCCGAATACGCCAGCATGTGGCTGGTGTCGATTCTGGCCGTGCTGATGTTCCTGGGCGGCTGGTTGCCTCCTGTCGACGCGTTGTCCTTCATTCCCGGCTGGATCTGGCTGGCAATCAAGACCTTCTGCGTTGTGTCGATGTTCATCTGGATTCGCGCCACCTTCCCGCGCTTCCGTTACGACCAGATCATGCGTCTGGGCTGGAAGATTTTTATCCCGGTCACCTTGGTGTGGCTGGTCATCGTGGGTGCATGGTTGCACTCGCCATGGAATATCTGGAAATAAGCGGGGACACAAATGGCTGCTGTTGCTGCTACATCTTTCTCAATCAAGGATTTCTTCAAGAGCTTCATGCTCTGGGAGCTGGTCAAGGGCATGGCCCTCACGGGACGCTACACTTTTCGCCGCAAGGTGACGGTGGAGTTTCCCGAGGAAAAAACGCCCCAGTCACCGCGTTTTCGCGGCCTGCATGCGCTGCGCCGTTACGACAACGGCGAGGAACGTTGCATTGCGTGCAAGCTGTGCGAGGCCGTGTGCCCCGCGCTGGCGATCACCATCGAATCGGAAGTGCGGGATGACGGTTCGCGCCGCACCAGCCGCTACGACATCGACCTGACCAAGTGCATCTTCTGCGGCTTCTGCGAAGAAAGCTGCCCGGTCGATTCGATCGTGGAAACGCATATCTTTGAATACCACGGCGAAAAACGTGGCGACCTGTACTTCACCAAGGACATGTTGCTGGCCGTTGGTGACCGCTACGAAGCCGACATCGCTGCTGCTCGCGCAGCCGATGCCAAGTACCGCTGAAGCGGCGCCATCACCCAAGAAGATTTGATTCATGGACGCCAAAACTGCTTTTTTCTATCTGTTCGCGGTGGTGCTGCTGGTCGCAGCATTCCGCGTCGTCACGGCCCGCAATCCCGTGCATGCCGTGCTCAACCTGATCCTGGCCTTCTCCCAGGCCGCGGCCATCTGGCTGCTGCTCAAGGCGGAGTTCCTGGCCATCGCGCTGATCCTGGTCTACCTGGGCGCGGTGATGGTGCTGTTCCTGTTCGTGGTGATGATGCTGGACATCCGCATCGATGCACTGCGCCAGGGATTCTGGAAGCATTTCCCGCTGGCTGCCTTCATCGGCGCGCTGATCGTGTTCGAAATGGGCATGGTGCTCATGGGCGGCTTCAGCAGCGTTGACGAACCCAAGGCGATTGCGACCACCGTGCTCAACGCGGCCGGTCAGATCGAGCCCTACTCCAACACCAAGGAGCTGGGCCGCCTGCTGTACACCGAATACCTGTATCCGATTGAAATCGCAGCCACGATTCTGCTGGTGGCGATGATTGCCGCCATTGCCCTGACCCTGCGCAAGCGCAAGGACAGCAAGGCGATCAATCCTTCCGAGCAGGTGCGCGTGCGGGCTCAAGACCGCGTGCAACTGGTGAAGATGGCGGTCACCCGCCAGTCGCAGGTACAAGAGGGCGCAGGCGACGCAGCTGCGCAGGAGACAAAGGCATGACGCTCACACTCGGGCATTTCCTGACACTGGGGGCGATGCTGTTCGCCATCGCTGTCATCGGCATTTTTCTGAACCGCAGAAACCTCATCGTTCTGCTCATGGCCATCGAGCTGATGCTGCTGGCCGTGAACATGAACTTCGTGGCCTTCTCCCATTACCTGGGTGACATGCACGGCCAGGTGTTCGTGTTCTTCATCATGACCGTGGCGGCTGCGGAATCGGCGATTGGCCTGGCCATCTTGGTGTTGCTGTTCCGTAACAAGTCCAGCATCAACGCGGAAGACCTCAACACCCTCAAGGGTTGAGCGGCCGCAACTTGCAAGGTTCTCCAGAATGAGTCAAACCCTTTCCGCATCCACCCTGCTGGCCGTGCCCATGGCACCGCTGGTGGGCTCTGTGCTCGCCGGCCTGTTCGGCACGGCCTTCGGCGGCAACCGCATCGGCCGCGCAGCCAGCCATACGCTGACCATCCTCGGCGTGTTCATCGCTTTCGTCATCTCCGCGTTCACGCTCAAGAGCGTGGCCATGGACGGCGCCAGCTTCAATCAGACGCTCTACACCTGGATGCAGGTCGGCGGCCTGAAGATGGAAGTCGGCTTCATGGTCGACAGCATCACCGCCATGATGATGGTGGTCGTGACCTTCGTGTCGCTGATGGTGCACATCTACACCATGGGCTACATGAAGGACGACGACGGCTACAACCGTTTCTTCGCCTACATCTCGTTGTTCACCTTCTCCATGCTGATGCTGGTGATGAGCAACAACCTGCTGCAGCTGTTCTTCGGCTGGGAAGCCGTGGGCCTGGTGTCCTACTTGCTGATCGGCTTCTGGTACAACAAGCCGACCGCGGTCTTCGCCAACATGAAGGCCTTCCTGGTCAACCGTATCGGTGACTTCGGCTTCATCCTGGGCATCGGCCTGATCGGCGCCTACGCCGGCACGCTGAACTACACCGAGATCTTTGCCAAGTCGCAGGAACTCGGCGCCCTGAGCTTCCCCGGTACGGACTGGATGCTGATCACCGTGATCTGCATCTGCCTGTTCATCGGTGCGATGGGCAAGTCGGCGCAGTTCCCACTGCACGTCTGGCTGCCTGACTCCATGGAAGGCCCCACGCCTATTTCGGCACTGATCCACGCTGCGACCATGGTCACGGCCGGCATCTTCATGGTGTCGCGCATGTCGCCCCTGTTCGAGCTGTCGGACACGGCGCTGAACTTCATCCTGATCATCGGTGCCATCACGGCGCTGTTCATGGGCTTCCTGGGCATCATCCAGAACGACATCAAGCGTGTGGTGGCGTACTCGACGCTGTCGCAGCTGGGCTACATGACCGTGGCGCTGGGCGCTTCGGCCTACTCGGTGGCCGTGTTCCACCTGATGACCCACGCGTTCTTCAAGGCTTTGCTGTTCCTTGGCGCCGGCTCGGTCATCATGGGTCTGCACCACAACCAGGACATCCGCTGGATGGGCGGCGTGCGCAAGTACATGCCCATCACCTGGATCACTTCGCTGCTGGGTTCGCTGGCCTTGATCGGCACGCCCCTGTTCTCGGGTTTCTACTCCAAGGACATGATCATCGAAGCCGTGCACTTCAGCCGCCTGCCGGCCGCTGGTTTCGCGCACTTCGCCGTGCTCGCCGGTGTGTTCGTGACCGCCTTCTACTCGTTCCGCATGTACTTCCTGGTCTTCCACGGCAAGGAACGTTACGACCAGAACCCGGACGCGCACCACGACGACCACCACGTGCATGACGACCATGGCCACGGCCATGACGACAAGCCGCATGAGTCGCCCTGGGTTGTGACCGTGCCGCTGGTGCTGCTGGCCATTCCTTCGGTGCTGGTCGGTTTCTACACCATCGACCCCATGCTGTTCGGTGACTTCTTCAAGGGCGTGATCGCTGTTGACGCCACCAAGCACGGCGCGATGGCCGCTCTGGGCGAAGAGTTCCACGGCGCGCTGGCCATGGCCATTCACGGCCTGCAGACCGCACCGTTCTGGCTGGCTGTCTCCGGTGTGGCACTGTCCTACTACATGTACATGGTCAACCCGGCACTGCCGACGGCGATCAAGCGCATCTGCCAGCCGATCTACACCTTGCTGGAAAACAAGTACTACCTCGACTGGTTCAACGAGAACGTGCTGGCACGCGGTACGCGCTGCCTGGGCTCGTTGCTGTGGAAAGTCGGCGACCAGGCCATCATCGATGGCGCGGTGGTCAACGGTTCCTGGAAAGTCGTTGCCCGTATCGCTGCCTGGGCGCGTGCCCTGCAGACCGGCTATATCTACCACTACGCATTGGTCATGATCCTGGGCATCTTCCTGCTCATGACCTACTTCGTGTGGCTCAACAAGTAAGGAAGAACAAAAATGGGTTTGTTGAGTCTTGCCATCTGGACCCCGATCGTATTCGGTGTCCTGCTGCTGGCCCTGGGCCGCGACGAGCACGCACGTGCCGTTCGCTGGTTGGCGCTGGTGGGTGCCCTGGCCGGCCTGGCGGTAACGCTGCCGCTGTTCCAGGGGTTTGACAACAGCACTGCGGCTGCGCAGTTTGTTGAAAAGTCGATGTGGATTGAGCGTTTCAACGTCAACTACCACCTCGGCCTGGACGGTCTGTCGTTCTGGTTCGTGCCGCTGACGGCTTTCATCACGGTGATCGTGGTGATCGCTTCCTGGGAGTCGATCACCGAGCGCGTGAACCAGTACATGGCCGCGTTCCTGATCCTGTCGGGACTGATGATCGGCGTGTTCTGCGCGCTGGACGGCATGCTGTTCTACGTGTTCTTCGAAGCCACGCTGATCCCGATGTATCTGATCATCGGTATCTGGGGCGGCCCGAACAAGATCTACGCAGCGTTCAAGTTCTTCCTGTACACCTTGATGGGCTCGCTGCTCATGCTGATCGCGCTGATCTACCTGTACATCCAGTCGGGTGGCAGCTTCGATCTGCAAGCCTGGTATGCGCTGCCCCTGTCGGGCTCGGCCCAGACCCTGCTGTTCTTCGCCTTCTTCGCGGCTTTCGCCGTGAAGGTGCCCATGTTCCCGGTGCACACCTGGCTGCCCGACGTGCACGTCGAAGCGCCTACCGGCGGTTCGGCCGTGCTGGCGGCGATCATGCTCAAGCTCGGCGCCTACGGTTTCCTGCGCTTTTCCATGCCCATCGCTCCCGATGCAGCACGTGAATGGGCCTGGCTGATCATCGCGCTGTCGCTGATCGCCGTGATCTACGTGGCATTGGTGGCGCTGGTGCAAAAGGACATGAAGAAGCTGGTGGCTTATTCGTCCGTGGCGCACATGGGCTTCGTGACCCTGGGTTTCTTCATCTTCAACGACCTGGGCATGTCCGGCGGTCTGGTGCAGATGATTGCCCACGGCTTTGTCTCGGGCGCGATGTTCCTGTCCATCGGCGTGCTGTACGACCGCGTGCATTCGCGTGAAATCGCTGCCTACGGCGGCGTGGTGAACACCATGCCCAAGTTCGCCGCCTTTGCGCTGTTCTTCGCGATGGCCAATTGCGGTCTGCCCGCCACGGCCGGTTTCGTCGGCGAGTGGATGGTGATCCTGGCGGCCGTGAAGTTCAACTTCTGGGTCGGCCTGGGCACTGCCACGGCGCTGATCTTCGGCGCGAGCTACACCCTGTGGATGTACAAGCGGGTCTACCTGGGCCCGGTTGCCAACGACAATGTGCGCGGCCTGAGCGACATCAATGCCCGCGAGTTCCTCGTGCTGGCGGTGCTCGCAGCGGCAGTGCTCTACATGGGCGTGTACCCCAAGCCCTTCACGGATGTGATGGACGTTTCCGTGGCCCAGCTGCTGAAGCAGGTCGCCCTGTCCAAGCTTCCCTGACCAGACTGAACTGAGAGACTCGAGATGATTGACAACATCAGCTGGCTTGCGATCTACCCGGAGATATTGCTCCTGGTCATGGCATGCGTGATCGCCCTGGTCGACCTGGGCGTCAACAGCCCGCGCCGTACCGCAACCTATGTGCTCACCATGCTGACCCTGGCGGTGGTGGCCGTGCTGCAAGGCATGTATGCCTCGAGCGGCAACACCTTCTATGGCTGGGGCAACATGGTGGTCAGCGACTCCATGGGCAACTGGCTCAAGTGCTTCGCCACGGTGGCCTTGATGGTGACCCTGGTCTACGGCCGACCCTATGCCGCGGACCGCGACATGCTGCGCGGTGGTGAACTGTTCACGCTGTCCATGCTGGCTCTGCTGGGCATGTTCATCATGATTTCCGGCAACAACTTCCTGGTCCTGTACCTCGGTCTGGAACTGCTGACGCTGTCGAGCTATGCGCTGGTCGCACTGCGCCGCGACAACGAAGCGGCCGTGGAAGCTGCGATGAAGTACTTCGTGCTCGGCGCGATGGCCAGCGGCTTCCTGCTGTACGGCATGTCCATGCTCTACGGCGCGACCGGTTCGCTGGACATCGGCCAGGTCTTCAAGGCCATCAACTCGGGCGAAATCCGCCATCAGGTGCTGGTCTTCGGTCTGGTGTTCGTGGTCGCCGGCCTGGCGTTCAAGCTGGGTGTCGTTCCTTTCCACATGTGGATTCCCGACGTCTACCAGGGCGCTCCCACGGCCATCACGCTGTTGATCGGTGGCGCGCCCAAGCTGGCTGCGTTCGCGATCACGATCCGCCTGCTGGTCGACGGACTGCTGCCGCTGGCGATCGATTGGCAGCAGATGCTCGCGTTGCTGGCCATAGGCTCGTTGCTGATAGGTAACCTCGCGGCCATCGGCCAGAGCAACCTCAAGCGCATGCTGGCTTACTCGACCATCTCGCAAATGGGCTTTGTGCTGCTGGGCCTGCTGTCGGGTGTGGTCAACGGCCACGTCGATCCGGCCACGGTGGAAAACGCCTACAGCTCGGCGATGTTCTACGTGATCACCTACGTGCTGACCACGCTGGCCACCTTCGGTGTGGTGCTGCTGCTGGCGCGTGAAGGCTTCGAAAGCGAAGAGATCTCGGACCTGTCCGGCCTGAACCAGCGCAGCCCGCTGTACGCAGGCGTGATGGCGATCTGCATGTTCTCCATGGCCGGTATCCCTCCCTTGGTGGGCTTCTACGCCAAGCTGTCCGTGCTGCAGGCGCTGATCGCTTCGGGCGAGTCGGCCTACATTGCCCTGGCCGTGTTCGCGGTGGTGATGTCGCTGATCGGTGCTTTCTACTACCTGCGCGTGGTCAAGGTCATGTACTTTGATGCGCCAATCACGGCCACCAGCGTGTCCGCACCTCTGGATGTGCGCGTGGTGCTGACCGTCAACGGCGCCCTGGTGCTGGTTCTGGGCCTGCTGCCCGGCGGTCTGATGTCGCTGTGCGCTGACGCCATCGTGCGGGCACTGGCTTCCTGACGTCACCACCCCCTGAGCCGCTAACGCGGCTTCCCCCTCTCATCCTGCGGTGGAGGGGGACGGCAGCCTCGGTGCGGGGCGGCCCTTTCTCGCTGCCCCTTTGTTGGGGCATGCTTGTTTATAGACATGTGATTTGTTGAGAAGGTAATTTCGGTGACACAGACAGCATCTATCTGGCTGGTGATCTTGGCGGCCCTGGTGGCCGCCAATTTGCCTTTCATCAATCACCGTTGGTTCATCGTCGGACCGGTGGCTGCCGGGCGCAAGCCGCTGCCCATGCGCTTGCTGGAAATGCTGCTGCTGTATTTCCTGGTCGGTGGCCTGGCCTTGCTGCTCGAGCGCCGCGTTGGTCAGATTGCTCCCCAAGGCTGGGAGTTTTACGCGATCACCGCTACACTGTTTCTCACGCTGGGCTTTCCCGGCTTTGTCTACCGCTATCTGGTCCGCCGGCGCCATTGAGGTCCATGGGGCCGCTCCAGTGATTGACCATGAAGGTACTTGATCTTGGTTGCCAATTCGGACACGTGTTTGAAGGCTGGTTCGCTTCCGAGGAAGATTTCCAGTCCCAGAAAGCGCGCGCGCTGGTTCAGTGCCCACTGTGCGGCGATACCGTCATCGACAAGCGCCTGAGCGCGCCGCGCCTGAATCTCGGGGCCCAGGCCCCCGCCACCGGCCCCGTGGCCGAGCAGGCCGCCTTTGCGCCTGCGGGCGCACCGCTTGAAGCGGACGCACGCCAGGCCATGCAGGCCGCCTGGTTGCAAATGTCCCGCAAACTCATCGCCAATACCGAAGACGTGGGACCGCGCTTTGCCGATGAAGCCCGGCGCATGCACCACGGCGAAGTCGAGCCCCGCGGCATTCGCGGGCAGGCCAGCGCCAAGGAGGCCGTTGCCTTGCTCGAAGAGGGCATCAGCGTGCTGCCCCTGGCCCTGGCCGACGGGGCCAAGGAAACGCTGCAGTAAGACGCTGCAGCAGGCCGCGCAGCCTGTGCCGCCCATGAAAAGACAGACAGTGCTGGGCGTATAGGCCCATATGCCTGTAAAACTGTCGCCAAAAGACACAGACGACAACTTTTTTCCGTTCTGAAACGGTATTTCAGTGTGTGCGCGTACTCATCGCATACGCGCGTCTGGCTGCGCCTTGCGTCAGTTTTTTTCGCCAGATGGCCGCGGTCCTTAGGCGTTTGTACTGCCGTGTTTGTCCCAGTGTAGGGAGCGCGGCCGCCGCTTACGATCCAGTGCATATCCACAAGGGGTCCGGCAATCGGCCGGATTCGTGTGGTTTCGCAGCATCTACCGGAGCGGCCAGAGCGCACATGAGCGACGTCATTCTTGAGACCAGCCACCTGACCAAAGAGTTCAAGGGCTTTACCGCAGTCAGCGATGTGAGTTTGTCGGTCCGCCGCGGCGCCATCCATGCGCTGATCGGGCCCAATGGAGCGGGAAAAACCACCTGCTTCAACTTGCTGACGAAATTTCTTGAACCGACGTCGGGCAGCATCCGCTTCAACGGCGTCGACATCACCCGTGAGCAGCCGTCGCAGATCGCACGCCGCGGCGTGATCCGTTCGTTCCAGATTTCGGCCGTGTTCTCCCACCTGACCCTGCTGGAAAACGTGCGCGTGGGCCTGCAGCGCCAACTGGGCACGGCGTTTCACTTCTGGCGCAGCGAGAAAAGCCTGGACCAGCTCAATGACAGGGCGATGGCCTTGCTGGCCGAAGTCAACCTGGAGCACCTGGCCAACGAGCTCACGGTGAACCTGCCTTATGGCCGCAAGCGCGCGCTCGAGATCGCGACCACGCTGGCCATGGAGCCCGAATTGATGCTGCTCGACGAGCCCACCCAGGGCATGGGCCACGAAGACGTGGACCGCGTGACCCAGCTGATCAAGAAGGTCTCGGTCGGGCGCACCATCTTGATGGTCGAGCACAACATGAAAGTCGTCTCCAGCATTGCCGACTGCATCACGGTGCTGCAGCGCGGATCGGTGCTGGCCGAGGGCCCTTATGCCGAAGTCTCGAACAATCCGAAAGTGATGGAAGCTTATATGGGCACAACGGATGGCCAACTCCAGGGAGCCCACTGAGATGGCCGACAACAAGACGAACGCGGGACAGCCCGCGCTGGAACTCAAGGGCTTGCAGGCCTGGTATGGCGAATCGCATGTGCTGCATGGCGTGGACATGACGGTACAGCCGGGTGAAGTGGTGACGCTGCTGGGCCGCAATGGCGCGGGCCGCACGTCGACGCTGCGCGCCGTGATGGGCCTCACTGGAGCGCGCAAGGGCTCGGTCAAGGTCAACGGCGTGGAAACCATCGCCATGCCCACGCACCGCATCGCCCACCTGGGACTGGGCTATTGCCCTGAAGAGCGCGGCATTTTCTCCAGCCTGTCCTGTGAAGAGAATCTGCTGCTGCCGCCCCAGCTCAAGACTGGCGAAAAAGGCATGTCGGTCGAAGAGATTTACGAGATGTTTCCCAACCTCGCCGAGCGCCGTCACAGCCAGGGCACGCGGCTGTCGGGGGGCGAGCAGCAGATGCTGGCCGTGGCGCGCATTTTGCGCACCGGCGCGCGCCTGCTGCTGCTGGACGAAATTTCCGAAGGCCTGGCCCCGGTCATCGTCCAGGCGCTGGCCCGCATGATCGTCGCGCTGCGCCAGAAGGGCTACACGGTGGTCATGGTCGAGCAGAACTTCCATTTCGCCGCGCCCCTGGCCGACCGTTTCTACGTCATGGAGCACGGCCGCATCGTCGAGCGCTTTGGCGCGGCCGAACTGGGCGCCAAGATGCCCGTGCTCAATGAATTGCTGGGCGTCTAGTCCGGCGTGTGATCGGTGTCCGCCATGAGCGGCCCCTTGTTTTCCGTTCTAGCCCTTATCCATCCAGGAGAAAAATCCATGAAAACATCTTTGACGACACTGGCTTGCGTATTGGCTGCTGCGGGTCTGGTGACCCCTCTGGCCCAGGCCCAGGAAAAAGCGAAAATCGGCTTCATCACCGACATGTCCGGTCTGTACGCCGACGTGGACGGCAAGAACGGCGCCCTGGCCATGCAGATGGCCATCGATGACTTTGGCGGCAAGGTGCTGGGTCAGCCCATCGAGATCGTCACGGCCGACCACCAGAACAAGGCCGACATCGCCGCCAGCAAGGCACGCGAGTGGCTGGACACCCAGGGCGTGACGCTGATGTTCAGCGGCACCAACTCGGGCACGGCCCTGGCGGTGTCCCAGGTCGCGAACGAGAAGAAGCGCGTGCACTTCAACAATGGCGCGGGTTCGTCGGCGCTGACCAACGAGCAGTGCAACCCCTACACCGTCCACTATGCCTATGACACCGTGGCGCTGGCCAAGGGCACGGGCGGCGCCGTGGTCGACCGCGGCGGCAAGGACTGGTTCTTCCTCACGGCCGACTACGCTTTCGGCCAGGCGCTGGAAGCTGACACCAGCACGGTGATCAAGGCCAAGGGCGGCAAGGTGGTGGGCAGCGTCAAGCATCCGCTCAATGCCTCGGACTTCTCGTCCTTCCTGCTGCAGGCACAGTCTTCCAAGGCCCATATCCTGGGCCTGGCGAATGCCGGCGGCGACACCATCAACGCCATCAAGGCGGCGCGGGAATTCGGCATCAACAAGACCATGAAGACCGCGGGCCTGCTGGTCTTCCTGACCGACATCCACAGCCTGGGTCTGAAGAACACTGAAGGCCTGCTGCACACCATCAGCTGGTACTGGGACATGAACGACGCTTCGCGCGCGTTCGCCAACAAGTTCTTTGCCAAGACCAAGCGCATGCCCACCGATGTACAGGCCGCCAACTACTCGGCCGTGACCCAGTACCTCAAGGCCGTGCAGGCGACCAAGACCACCGATGCCGACAAGGTCATGGCCTACCTCAAGAGCACGCCGCTGTCGGACTTCTATGCCAAGGGCTCCATCCGTCCGGACGGCACCTACGCGCATGACATGTACCTGGTCGAAGCCAAGTCGCCTGCCGAATCCAAGAAGCCCTGGGATTACCTGAAAGTCCTGCAGACCCTGCCGGCCGCTCAGGTCTGGACCACCAAGGCCGAGACCAAGTGCGCCCTCTGGAAGTAAGCGGCACCTAGCCGTTCCGACGCATTCCCTTCATCCCACCCGCGTATCCCCATGGAAATTTTTGGTGTTTCATTGCCGGGCCTGATGAGCCAGCTCCTGTTGGGGCTGGTCAACGGTTCGTTCTATGCAATCTTGAGTTTGGGCCTGGCCGTCATTTTCGGCCTGCTCAACGTCATCAATTTTGCACATGGGGCCTTGTTCATGCTGGGGGCGGTCTGCACCTGGATGGCCATGAACTACTTCGGCATCAACTACTGGGTGATGCTGGTGGCGGCGCCGTTGGTGGTGGGCTTGCTGGGGGTGCTGATCGAAAGGTTGCTGCTGCGCTGGATCTACCAGCTCGACCATTTGTATGGTCTGCTGCTGACCCTGGGCCTGTCGCTGCTGATCGAAGGCGTGTTCCGCTCGGTCTACGGCGTGTCCGGCCTGGGCTATGACACGCCCGAGCTGCTCGAAGGCGCGACCGATCTGGGCTTCATGATGCTGCCCAACTACCGGGCCTGGGTGGTGCTGGCCTCGGTGACGGTGTGCCTGGCGACCTGGTACGTGATCGAGAAGACGCGTCTGGGTGCCTATCTGCGCGCCGGCACCGAGAACCCGCGCCTGGTTGAAGCCTTCGGCGTCAACGTGCCGGTGATGATCACACTGACCTATGCCTTTGGCGCGGCCCTGGCGGCGTTTGCCGGCGTGCTGGCGGCGCCCGTCTACCAGGTCACTCCGCTGATGGGGCAAAACCTGATCATCGTGGTGTTTGCCGTGGTGGTGATCGGCGGCATGGGCTCCATCATGGGCGCCATCCTCACCGGCCTGGGCCTGGGAGTGATCGAAGGCCTGACCAAGGTGTTCTATCCCGAAGCTTCTTCGACCGTGGTGTTCGTCATCATGGTCATCGTTCTCCTGATTCGCCCCGCCGGCTTGTTCGGCAAAGAAAAATAAGGGGCCCTGTACATGAACACCAAGCTCCTTGCCAAAATTGGTTACGGCCTGCTGCTGCTGGCCATGATCGTTGCTCCGTTTGTTGGAGCCTACCCCGTCTTTGTGATGAAGCTGATGTGCTTCGCACTGTTTGCCGCGGCCTTCAATCTGCTGCTGGGCTTTACCGGTCTGCTGTCGTTCGGCCATGCGGCCTTTCTGGGCACGGCCGCCTATATCACCGGCTACAGCATGAAGTTCTGGGGCCTGTCGCCCGAGCTGGGTATGCTGGCCGGCACGCTGGGCGGCGCCTTGCTGGGCCTGCTGTTCGGCTGGCTGGCCATCCGCCGGCAGGGCATTTATTTCGCGATGATCACGCTGGCGCTCGCCCAGATGGTGTTCTTCGTCTGCCTGCAAGTGCCCTATACCGGCGGCGAAGACGGCCTGCAGGGCGTGCCGCGCGGCAAGTTGTTCGGCCTGATCGATCTGGCCAACGACCTGACCATGTACTACGTGGTGCTGGCCGTCGTGGTGGCGGCATTCCTGCTGATCGTGCGCACCGTGCATTCACCGTTCGGCCAGGTGCTCAAGGCGATCAAGGAAAACGAGCCGCGCGCGATTTCGCTGGGCTATGACACCACGCGTTTCAAGCTGTTGGCCTTCGTGCTGTCGGCCGCGCTCACGGGCCTGGCCGGTTCGCTCAAGACCGTGGTGCTGGGCTTTGCGACGCTGTCGGATGCGCACTGGACCACTTCGGGCCATGTCGTGCTGATGACGCTGATGGGCGGCCTGGGCACGCTGTCGGGTCCCATCGTCGGCTCGGCGGTCGTGGTGCTGATCGAGAACAAGATCGGCGAACTCGGTACCTTCCTCGGCCGCATCACGGGCTTCGAATGGTTCAACACGCTGGGCGAGTCGGTGACCATCGTCACCGGGCTGATCTTCGTGGTCTGCGTGCTGGCTTTCCGCCGCGGCATCATGGGCGAGATCATTGCCTGGGTGGGTAAGCGACGCACCCCCTGAGCGGCTTCGCCGGATGGCCGGCCCCCCTACGCGGGCCGCCGCTTCCCCCTCTCATTCTTCGGTGGAGGGGGGCGCCCGGCCAGGGACGCCCGGTTAGGGGCGCCCGGCCAGGGGCGGCAGCCTCGCTGCGCGGCGGCCCTTCCTCGCTGCCCCCTTGCTGGGGAGCGCCGGTTTCAGGTGCTGCGGACAGAGCGAGCGCTGTCTTCTCCAGGCTCAGGCTCTCACAGCTTCAGCCTCTGCGCATACCCCGTCATTTCCAGATAGCCGCGTCCCCGCAGCGCGCCGCCATCGGCCTCGCGCAGATCGCATAAACCTTCCCAGTAGATCGTGCCCGTCGATGCGCGGCTGTCGAGTTCCTGGGCGTCGAGCAGGGCCTGAACGAGCCAGCTGCCCGCGGGCGTGGTGATGCGCCATTCGACGGGATAGCGCGCGCCGCTGGACGGGCTGGTCCACCAGCGCTGGGGCGTGAATGTCACTTCCTGGGCCGTGAAGATGCGCGCTGCCTGGCCGGGCGTGCGCCAGGAGCCGCCGGCCCAGAGGCTGCTGGCGTCGGGCCGGCGCAGGCGGAAGGCCGTGAGCGCGCTGCCGTCATCGAGATTCATGCCTATCCAGTCCCAGCCCTGGGCTTCGGGGTGCATCAAGGCATCGCTGACTTCATGGTCCAGCCAGGCGCGGTTGTGGGCGCTGCTGTCGATCGTGAGTTTCCGGCCGTCGAGCGTGATCGCTCCCGACACGGCCAATTGCGGCTGGCTGTAGTAGTAGCTCGCCTGTTCGGCTTCCGGCCCTTTGCGCGACAGGCCGGCCTGGCCTTGCAGCAGCACAGGCTGGGTGGTGGTCAGCTGCAGGTCCAGCACAAAGCCTTCGCCGGCGAGATGGGCCGCGTAGCGATTGCCCACGCCGGGCGCATCCGGGTGGCGGCGCAGGAACCAGTCGCCCAGCTGTACATCGGTGTCGCCTTCCCGCGCATGGGCCAGGCCCTGGCCGGCGCGCGCGCTGCGCTGGGTGTGCAACTGCCGGCGTTTTGCGACATCGGTCAGCGCCGCATGGGCGAAGATCAGCTGGCGCGCGGAAAATGCCGAGCGCAGGGTTTGCGTGGAAGGCACGCGCGAGCGAAAGAAGGTGAGCTGAAAGCCCAGCAGCCGGCCCTGGGCCAGCACCTGGCCGGTGATGTACCACCACTCGGTGCCCATGTCCGGGTGGCTGCCGAAGTCGGGGGGAAAGACCAGCGTGCGCGCCGGCAGAGCCCCTGCGATGGGCGGCAAGGCCAGCAGGCCGGCTGCGGCAGCGGCCTGCGCGAGCCAGCGGCGGCGCGAGGGAGATGGAAAAAGAATGGACATGGCGTTCGTCACTGTAGCCCAGGCCTTACCAGTCCTCTTTCACCGCCAGCACGGCATTGCGCCCGGCGGCCGCGCGCCCCGACAGCCAGGCCGCCAGCGTGCCCGCGGCCACCACGGCCGTGGCGAGCAGCGCCAGCCGCAGCCAGGGCAGGCGCAGTTCCATGGTCCAGTGAAAGCTTTGCGGGTTGACCACATGCACCAGGATCACCGCCACGGCCAGGCCCAGGGCGCTGCCGACCAGCGCTCCCAACCCGCTCCAGACCGCGCCTTCGCCGGCCACCACGCAGAGGATTTGCCGTCGCGTCAGGCCCAGGTGGCTCAGCAAGCCGAATTCCTTGCGCCGCGCCAGCACCTGGGCGCTGAAGCTGGCGGCGATGCCGAACAAACCGATGGCGATGGCCACGGCCTGCAGCCAGTAGGTCACGGCAAAGCTGCGGTCGAAAATACGCAGGGAGCGCTCGCGCAACTGGCTGCTGCTGACCCATTCCAGGGGCGTGTTGCCGGCCAGGGTCCGGATCCGTGCCTGCAGCGCGGCCGGGTCGGCGCCCGGCGCGGGCCACAGCGCAATCTCCGACGCGCGGCGGTCGCCCGTGAGGCGCTGGTAGTCGTTGCTGTCCATGGCCACGGCGCCGAACTGGCGTACATAGTCGCGCCAGATGCCGGCGATGTAGAAGCCCGTGGTCGCCGGGGCGAAGGCCTGCTCCAGTGCGGGCCAGCGCTGGCCGGCCTGCAGTCCGTAGAGCTGGGCGGCGGCTTCGCTGACGTGCACGGCGATCATGCCGGGCGGCACGGGCAGGGGGGCCGTCAGCCAGGCCAGTTGCTGGGCCTGGGCGCCTTGCAGCGGCCGCACCAGCAGGGCCAGATTGGGGCGGCTGCTGTCCAGCCACAGGCTGGCGTTGCGCTGGGCCTGGGCGCGCTCCACGCCAGGCAGGGCACGCACGGCGGCGACGAAGCCTGCGTCCAGCAGACCGGCATCGCTGGTGGCTGGGCCGCCTGGGGTGCGCACATAGACGGGCGCGGGCAGGGCCGTGTCCAGCCACTCCTGCATGGAGCCGCGAAAACTGCTGACCATGACGGTGAGGGCCACGGCCAGGCTCAGGCTGGCCACGACGCCGCCCACGGCCACGCTGGCGCTGGCGCGCATGCGCCGCGCGCGTTCAAAGGCCAGCAACCACAGCGGATTGCGCAGCGCAAACGGCGGCAGGCGATGCAGCAGGCGGCCCAGCAGCCAGGGCAGCGCCGCCATGCCGCCCAGCAGCAGCAGGCCCACCGACACATAGGCGGCGAGAGAGATGCCGGCGATGGGCGGCAGCCAGGCCAGGGCGAAGCTCGCGGCCAGCAAGGCGGCGGCGGTGCGCGCACGCGGCGCGGGCGCCTGGTGGCTGCCCAGGCCTTTGAGCGTGGCCGCCACGGGCAAGGACTGCGCCGCGCGCGCCGGCCACCAGCCGCCGGCCAGCGTGGCGGCCACGCCCAGGCCGCCAAAGGCCAGCGCCGCGCCGCCGCTCCATTGCAGCGCCGGCTGCACGCCGGCGAAATAGCCGCCACCCAGGTCGCCGCCCAGCAGGCGCAGTGCCAGGGCCGCCAGGCCCCAGCCCAGGGTGATGCCGCCCAGGCTGCCCACCAGCCCCAGCAGCGTCGATTCAGCCAGCACCAGGGCCAGGCGCTGGCGGGCCGTGAGCCCCAGCACGGCCAGCAAGGCGAATTGCGGGGCGCGCTGGGCCACGCTCAGCGACAGCACGGAGAACACCAGAAAGGCCCCGGTGAACAAGGCCACCAGGGCCAGCACCGTGAGATTGACGCGGTAGGCGCGCGACATTTGCGCCACCCGCTGCTGTGCATTGCCGGGCACGCTGGCCAGCACGCCCTGCGGCCAGCCGGGCTGGGCGCGCAGCTGAGTCAGCAATTGCTCGGCCGTGGCGCCGGGCGCGAGCAGCAGGTCCACGCGGCTGATCTCGCCCCAGCGCGCCAGCAGGTCTTGCGCGGCGCCTATGTCCATCACCGCCAGCGGCAGCCCGCCGGCCGCGACCGTGCCCGCCACGCGCACAGTCACCGGGGCGCGCGCGGCCGGGGCGTTGCTGGACGGCGGCAACTGCCAGCGCAGCTGTGCGCCGGCCGCCTGGGCTTCGCTCAGTCCCAGGGCCTGGAGCGCGGCGGCATTGAGAAATACCGTGGCCGGTGCAAACAGATCGAGTCTGTCCTGGCCGGGGAACAGGCGCGGCATCAGCGCCGGTGCGAGCGGAGCGATTTGCAAGGCATCGCCGCCGAGCAGGCGCAGCGCAACGGGCGCGTCGGCTCCGTGCCGTGCCTGCACCGTGGCTTCTATCCAGGGCGCGGCCTGGGCCACGAACCGGTGCTGGCCGGCGATCAGGCCGTAGGCCTGCTCGGGCAGCGCACCCTGCATGGCGCGCAGCTCCAGGTCCGGCTGGCCCTGCACATTGCGCACGGCGCGCGAGAACTCGTCGAGCGCCGATGCATTGATCACATGCACCGCAAACCCCAAGGCCACGCCCAGCACCACGGCCAGCAGGGCGCAGGCCGCGCGCCAGGGGTGGTGCAGCAATTCCTGCAGGGAAAAAGTGCGCAGCAGGGCAAACATGGATGAAGGAGATGAAGGGTGTGGGGCAGGCCGGACGGGCATTGTCAGTCAGCGACTGCATTTGTATCCAAGCCCTTGAAAAATGGGCGATGGAGACCACAATTTAACAGTAGGCCCTGCGGGCCAGCAGCCCGCAAGACCAGGCGGTTCACGCCGGCCTGACAGGCGTGGTGTTTCACTGATGAAGGAGGAATGTCATGAATGCACTGATTGGTCGCGGCGGTTTGTTCGACGAGCTCTTCAAGGAGGTGAACCCTGGCTTCTACATCCGCCCCCTGCATGGAGATCCGCTGCCTGCGCCATCCCAGATCAAGCTGGATGTGAAGGAAAACGAAACGGCTTACACCGTGCATGCGGAAGTGCCTGGCGTGGCCAAGGAAGATATCCAGGTGGCGATTGACGGCAACGTCGTCAGCCTGCGTGCCGAAGTGGTGCAAAAGGACGAGCAGACGCGCGACGACAAGCTATTGCGCAGCGAGCGTTTCTACGGTGCCGTGGAGCGCAGCTTCCAGCTGCCACAGGAGATCGATTCCGGCCAGGCCAAGGCCCGCTATGACAACGGCGTGCTGACCCTGACCTTGCCGAAAAAGCAGGGCAGCCAGACCCGGCGTCTGACCGTGGAGTGAAGGGGGTGAGGGTGGCGCTGCTCAGTTGTCCATGATGTAGTGCATCACCCGCAGCCCTTGCAACTGGCGTGCCCTAGCCCAGGGACACCGAGCAAGGGCCGCCCCGCAGCGATGGTGTCGTCCCTAGCCGGGCGCCCCCCTCCACCGAAGGATGAGAGGGGGAAGACGGGGCGCGCCTAGCGCGAAGCGGCTCAGGGGGTATGCATCCCATCCTCACGCAACTGCAGCACGCGGTCGGCACGACGGGCGGCGTCGCGCGAATGGGTGGCGAGCACCAGCGCGGCGCCGGCTTCGCGCGCCTGGGCCGTGAGCAGGTCCATGACCCGCGTGGCCGTGGCCGGATCGAGGTTGCCCGTGGGCTCGTCCGCCAGGAGCAGGCGCGGGCGGTGTACCAGCGCGCGGGCAATCGCCACGCGCTGCAACTGACCGCCGCTGAGCTGCTGGGGCAGGCGCGTACCCAGCCCGCCCAGGCCCACGGCGTCGAGCATGGACTCGACGCGCGCCAGCGCCGCGGCATCCAGGCGGCCGCCCAGCAGCATCAGCGGCAGGCCGACGTTCTGGGCCACATCCAGGTGCGGCAGCACATGAAAGGCCTGGAAGACAAAACCCAGGTGGGCGCGGCGCCAGACGGCGCGCTGGTCGTCGCTGAGCGCGCCCAGATCGGTGCCCGCGTGCACGATGCGGCCCGCATCCCAGCTGTCCAGTCCGGCCAGGCAATTGAGCAGCGTGGACTTGCCCACGCCCGACTCGCCGACGATGGCCACCAGTTCGCCCGGCGCCACACTGAACGAGACGTCCTGGAAGACGCTGGCGCTGGCGTAGTGCTTGGCCAGGCCCTCAACGGCGATGGCTGGCAGGCGGGGCGGCGGCGTCATGCGCGGTGACCGGGTTCAGTGGCCGGCGTCAGCCAGGTGCTGGAGCACGGCCTCGACCAGTTGGGTGATGGCGCCGGGCTGGTCACAGGCAATCACCTGGCGCTGCGGCATGCTGCGCAGCCAGGTGATCTGGCGCTTGGCCAGCTGGCGCGTGGCAGCAATGCCTTTTTCGCGCAGCAGGTGCATGTTCAGCGCGGTGCCGCGCCGGATCTGCCAATCCATTTCTTCCCAGACCTGGCGGTAGCCCACGCAGCGCATGGACGGCAGATCGGCGTGCAGGTCGCCGCGCGCGCGCAGGCCCGTGACTTCGGCTACCAGGCCGGCGTCCAGCATGGCGTCGAAGCGCTGGGCGATGCGCGCGTGCAGCCAGCTGCGTTCGCTGGGTTCGAGCGAGAACAGCGTGGCGATGGGCGCGGTGTCGGCGCCGGCCGCGCGGGCCTTGGCGGTGTGAAAGTGCGACAGGGGCTGGCCGGAAATCGTGAAGACTTCGAGCGCGCGCTGGATGCGCTGGCTGTCGCCGGGCGCCAGCCGGGCCGCCGTGACGGGGTCGACCTTGGCCAGTTCGGCATGCATGCCATGCCAGCCTATGACTGCGGCCTGCTCTTCGAGCTGGGCACGCACGGCCGCGTCGGCCGCGGGCATGTCGTCCATGCCGTCGAACAAGGCCTTGAAGTACAGCATGGTGCCGCCGACCAGCAGCGGCAGCGCACCGCGCGCGCGGATTTCGGCGATCAGGCGCTCGGCATCCTGGACGAACTCGGCGGCGCTATAGGCTTGCAGCGGGTCGCGGATATCAATCAGATGGTGGGGGACGGCGGCTTGTTCGGCAGGAGACGGCTTGGCCGTGCCGATGTCCATGCCGCGGTAGACCAGCGCCGAATCGACGCTGATGATTTCCACGGCCTGGCCGCGCGCGCCCAGTACGGCCGCAATGGCCATGGCACCGGCGGTCTTGCCCGAAGCAGTGGGGCCGGCAAGCGCGATGCAGGGCAAAAGAGAAGGGGCGGTCATGTCGCTCATAGTCACAAAAACAGGAGGCATGCCAGTGCAGAGCACGGGCTTAGGGCTGCGAGGGTAGCAGAACTATGCCCCCACGCTCGCCCACTGGCGTGTGGCTCGCTGCCCCCCGAGGGGGCGTCTGCGTGCTTGGGGGGGCCGCCCAGGCGCGGCCCGGCGCAGGCAGGCTATTCCCCCACGCTCGCCCACTGGCGGGGCTAGGGCGCTGGCGCCGGCCAGTCGAACAGCTCCCGCAGCGCCACGCGGTACTGGTCCAGGCCGACGGCGTTGGTGTTGTGGTGGCTGCCGCCTTCGACCAGCACCCAGCGCTTGGGTGCCGGCGCGGCTGCGTACAGCTGCTCACCCAACACTGGCGGAATCAGCCGGTCGTTGCTGCCATGCACCACCAGCAGCGGCGCGCCTATGCGCGCCACACGCGCCTGGGAATCGAAGGTCTGGGTGAGGAAGGGGCCCACGGGCAACCAGCCCCAGCGCAGGCTGCTGACCACATCGGCCATGCGGGTGAATGTGCCTTCGACCAGGGTGCCGCGCTCGTCATCGACTTCGCTGGCCAGCGCGATGGCAATCGCGCCGCCCAGCGAATGGCCGAACAGGTAGCGGTCTTTGTGCGGGTATTGCTGCGCCAGCCACTGCCAGGCGGCGCGCGCGTCTTCGATGGCCAGTGCTTCGGACGGCAGACCGGCGCTGCTTTGGCCAAAACCCCGGTAGTCGACGGCCAGCACCGAAAAGCCCAGCGACTGCATGCGTCGTATGCGCTGGGACGAGCCCGAAACGTTCCAGCGTGCGCCATGCAGGTACAGCAGCACGGGCGCTGCGCGGTCCTGGCTTGGCAGCCACAGTGCGTGCAGGCGAACGGCCTCACCGCTCAGGCGGGAATCGAAATCTATCCAGACGTCCCGCATGCCCGCCGTGTCGGCCCCCTGCCAGGTGCGCTGGCTGGGCTGGAAAATCCATTCGCGCTGCTTGGCGTCGAGCAGGGCGCAGCCACTGGTGGCCAGCAGGGTGCAGCAGAGGGCGGCAAGAACCAGACGAGCAGGGCGCATGGGATGGACGGAGTTGGAAGTGGAGCGGGCATTCAAGGATATGCTCTCGTCCATGGCCCGACCCAGGTCGGGGATTCGGTCTGCGTTGTGCGATTTTTTCGAGAGAGATTTATGCGCTTGGGTTTAGCTGCCAACCGTCTTCACCACCAGGCCGAGGACGCGGCCCTGTTTTCCTGGCTGCGCGCCTGCGAGTCGGGCATACGCGAGCTGCAATTGGGCCTGCATACCGTGGGCCGCACCTATGACGCCATCCATGCCGCGGGCATGCTCAAGGCCTATCCCGGCATACGTCGCTACCCTTACGGCCGTGAAGGCGGGCTGATGAAGCTGGTGGCCGAAGTGGTGGGGCTGGACGACGGCGAGCGCCACCTGGATGGCGCCATCTACCTGATAGATCCGGTCGATCCCTCGTCCATCTTCCCGGAAGCCCTGGCCTTGAAGCGCCAGTGCGTGATCCACGGCAAGCCCTTTTTGTCGACGGTGGCATCGGCGCGCGACTGGGTGGAAGTCGAGCGCCTGCACCAGGGGCTGGCGCCGGACCGCAATGCCCAGCGGTTTTACGACCTGGGCCAGCAGACGCTGGCGCTGATCGCCCACGATGCGCTCAAGCCGCAAATGCTGGCCTTTGCCGAGCGCAATTTCGACCTGCTGTCGCGCTTTGCGCGGCGCGTGGGCACGGGCACCACCGGCCAGAAACTCAACGAAATGGCCTGGAGCAAAGGCTGGCCCGCGGACCAGCCCTGGGTGGACCGTTACCAAAGCGGCCCCTTGGGCGGCGATGCACAGATCGCCGATCTGGTGCTGGAGCGGCGCTGCCAGCGCGTGATCTTCTTCGAGGATCCGCATGTGGCGCGCCAGCACGAAGCCGACATCCAGCTGCTGGAGCGCGCCGTGACCACGGTCACGCATGAGACGGTGTGCATGACGACGCCGCAGGTCGCGCAGCGCTGGTGCGACGCGGCGCTGTTGCGCGGCTGAGCGCATCGATCGGGCATGAAAAAAGGGACCTTTCGGTCCCTTTTTTGTTGGCGATCAAGCCTGGGGCTTACAGCACGCCCTGGGCGATCATCGCGTCGGCGATCTTGACGAAGCCGGCGACGTTGGCGCCGTCGATGTAGCTCACCGTGCCGTCGGCACGCTGGCCGTGCTTCAGACAGGCGGCATGGATGCCTTGCATGATTTGCAGCAGGCGGCCGTCGACTTCCTCGGCAGGCCAGGACAGGCGTGCCGAGTTCTGGCACATTTCCAGGCCCGAGGTTGCCACGCCACCGGCGTTGGAGGCCTTGCCCGGTGCGTACAGCACGCCGGCGGCTTCGAATGCCTTGGCGGCTTCGATGGTCGCAGGCATGTTGGCGCCTTCGGCCACGCAGCGCACGCCATTGGCCATCAGCGTCTTCGCGTCTTCGAGGTTGAGCTCGTTCTGCGTGGCGCAAGGCAGGGCCACGTCGACCTTGATGCCCCAAGGCGTCTGGCCGGCGAGGAATTCCACGCCCGGCACCAGGGCCGCGTAGTCGCTGACGCGGCCATAGCGGTGGTTCTTGACGTCCATCAGCAGCGCCAGCTTTTCGGCGTCAAAGCCGGCCTTGTCATAGACCGTGCCCGAGGAGTCGGACACCGTCACGACCTTGGCACCCAGGGCCATGGCTTTTTCCACGGCGTACTGGGCCACGTTGCCCGAGCCGGACACCGAGACCGTCAGGCCGTCGAACGACTGGCCGCGGGTCTTGAGCATTTCCTGCGCGAAGTAGACCGTGCCGTAGCCGGTGGCTTCGGGGCGGATCAGCGAGCCGCCGAAAGCCAGGCCCTTGCCGGTGAACACGCAGGCCGAGCTGTTGGTCAGTTTCTTGTACATGCCGGCCATGAAGCCGACTTCGCGGCCGCCCACGCCGATGTCGCCTGCTGGCACATCGGTGTCGGGACCGATGTGGCGGGCCAGTTCGCTCACGAAAGCCTGGCAGAAGCGCATCACTTCGGTGGGGCTCTTGCCCTTGGGATCGAAGTCCGAACCGCCCTTGGCGCCGCCCATGGGCAGGGTGGTCAGAGCGTTCTTGAAGGTCTGCTCAAACGCCAGGAACTTCAGCACCGACAGGTTCACCGAGGGGTGGAAACGCAGGCCGCCCTTGTAGGGGCCGATGGCCATGCTGTGCTGGATGCGGAAGCCGCGGTTGACCTGCACATGGCCTTTGTCGTCGATCCAGCTGACGCGGAACATGATGGTGCGCTCGGCTTCGACCAGGCGTTCGAGCAGGCTGTTTTCCGTGTACTTGGGGTGCTTTTCAATGAAGGGCCAGAGACTTTCCATCACTTCGGTGACGGCTTGCAGGTACTCGGGCTGGCCGGGATTGCGCTGCGCCACGTGTTCAAGGAAATGCTCGACGGTCTCGTACTTCATGGAAAGAACTTTCTGACTAAAAAACGGCTGCTTGAAAAATCTGAAACAACATTATGCCAAAAAGGTATGCCCTTATGCATCTTTTTGGGGAGGTCATGTGCATGACTGGTGCAGAAAAGGCGGTTTTGGTGCGTTGGAGTGCAGTGCAGGCACTGTTACGGGGCGCGGACCGCTCCCATGCGCCCATGCGGCAGCGGCCGGCATGGCCGGCTGGTGGAAGGGGTAGAGGGGGTGCTTGGTATCAGCTGCGCAGAATGCCCGCAGCCCAAGCAACTGGCGCGGACCAACATGGGGACACCGAGCAAGGGCCGCCCCGCAGCGAAGGTGTCGTCCCCCTCCACCGAAGGTTGAGAGGGGGAAGCCGGGGCGCGCCTAGCGCGAAGCGGCTCAGGGGGTGCTTTATCTCCCGCGCATAAACAGCCCGTCCAGTTCGCGCATGGACATCTGCCGCCAGGTGGGGCGTCCGTGGTTGCACTGGTCGGAGCGCTCGGTGACTTCCATTTGCCGCAGCAGCCCGTTCATTTCGTCGAGCGTGAGCTTGCGATTGGCGCGCACTGCGCCGTGGCAGGCCATGGTGGCCAGAATCTCGTTGCGCGCGCGTTGCACCACGGTGCTGGCGTCGTGCTCGCCGAGTTCACCGAGCACGCTGCGCGCCAGCTCCACCGCATTGCCCTGGGCCAGCGACGCGGGCACGCAGCGCACGGCCAGGGTCTTGGGCGAAAACGGCGTGATCTCCATTCCCAGCAGTCCCAAGGTCTCGGCGTGGGCTTCGGCGGTGGCGACTTCCTGCAGCGTGGCGGCGAAGGTCGCTGGAATCAGCAGCGGCTGGCTGGGAATGCGTTCCTGGGCATTGACGCTGGCCTTGAGCTGTTCGTAGACGATGCGTTCATGGGCGGCATGCATGTCGACCAGCACCAGGCCCTGGGCATTCTCGGCCAGGATGTAGACGCCATGGAGCTGGGCCACGGCCCGGCCCAGCGGCCAGTGCTCGTTGTTTTCCGCGGGGGCGGCAGCGGCCGTCGCGGCAGCGGCCGCCGCGGCAGCGGTCGTCACGGCGGTGTCCGATGCTTGCGGCGCCGGAGCCCATGCCGCGGCGGGGGCTGTCGCTGGGGGCAGCGCAGCGGTCGCGTCCAGGCCATTGACAGGCGCGCCTGCGTCCGCGGGCTCGGCGGGCGCGCGCATGGGCGCCCTGAGCGCGCCCATGTCGCTCACGCGCTGGCCGGTCAGCGGGCTGCCAAAGGACATGGACACTTGCTGGGGACGTGGGGCCAGCGTGAAGGCGGGGGCGGCCGCCGCGGCGCCGGTCTCGCCAGTCGCGTCGACGGGAGCGTTCTCGGCGGCTTGCGCCGCGGCCTGGGCGGCGGCCGCGCGCGGCACGGCCAGCGCGTCCTCGATGGCGTAGCGCACGGCCTGGTGGACTTCGCGGCTGTCGCGAAAGCGCACTTCGATCTTGGTCGGGTGGACGTTGACGTCGATGCGCGCCGGATCGATGGTGATGTAGAGCGCGTAAATCGGTTGTTTCTGGCCGTGCAGCACATCTTCGTAGGCGCTGCGCGCGGCGTGCGTGAGCACCTTGTCGCGCACGAAGCGGCCGTTGACATAGCAGTACTGGTGGTCGGGGCGCGAGCGCGCCGCATCCGGTATGCCGGCGCGGCCGGTCACGGTGATCGCGCCATTGAGGCGCTCCACGGGCACCGACTGGGCAACAAAGTCCTCGCCCAGCACATCGGCCAGGCGGCGTGCCAGCGCTTCCTGGGGATCGCTGGACGGGACGGCGCGCCATTGTTCGACCAGCTTGCCTTCGTGCCAGATGGAAAAGCCCACGTCGGGGCGCGCCAGCGCGTGGCGGCGCACCGATTCGACGCAGTGCGCGAGCTCGGTGGCATCGGTTTTGAGGAACTTGCGGCGTGCCGGCGTGGAGAAGAACAGCTCCTTGATTTCCACTGTCGTGCCCGGGTTGCGCGCGGCCGGGCGCAATTCGCCGCTGCGCGCGTCCAGCAGGTAGGCGCTGTCCTGGCCCGCGGGGCGCGAAAGAATCGAGGCTTCGGACACGGAAGCGATGGCCGCCAGGGCTTCGCCGCGAAAGCCCATGGTGACCACGGTTTCGAGGTCGTGCAGATCGGCGATCTTGCTGGTGGCGTGGCGGCGCAAAGCCACCGGCAGTTCCTCGCGGGGGATGCCGACGCCATCGTCTTCGACCGTGATCAGCCGCACGCCGCCGGCGAGCAGGCGCAAGGTGATTTGCGTCGCACCGGCATCGAGGGCGTTGTCGACCAGTTCGCGCACCACCGAGGCTGGGCGTTCTACGACTTCACCGGCGGCAATCTGGCTGATGAGTTCATCGGGCAGGTCGCGAATCGGGCGACGGGACGGGGCGACGGTGGAGGAGGGGATGGAAGCGTTCACCCGGTGAATTTTAGAGGCTCAACGCAAACAGCGGCCAAAGGGCCGCTGCTGCTGCATTTTCCGTGGGGGCGTTGTCGCCACGCCCCAGCCTGGTTTAGCGGCGACCGCGACGGCCGCTGTCCTTGCCGAGTTCGTTGCCGATCAGTGCGCCAGCGGCGGCGCCGCCGACAGTGCCCAGGGTGCTGCCAAACAAGGCGTTACCCGCGACGCCACCGACCACGGCGCCTGCGCCGGTGCCGATTTGCGAACGGCTGGGGCCGTGGGCACAGCCGGACAGCGTGAACAGGGCCAGAGCGGCCAGACCGGTGCAGGTGAGGGTTTTGAGAGCGTGTGTCATTGAATAAACTCCGTTGTTCTGTGGGGGCCGGCCCATGTCAGCGGCGGTTGCCTTGCTGTATGGGCATGGTCTTTACTGTGCCAGGGGTTTGTAAAGTTGAGGCCTTCGATGGCCGCTTAAATTGCAAATAAGCGTAGATATGCGCTGAATATGTAACTTTCGCGGAGAAGCGGCCTGGAAGCGGATTTTGTGCAGCCTGCGGGCGCGCAGCGCCCGAACTTGCGCAAAAATAACGCCATGCCGCGCTTTGCGTGTCGGCACCCCGGCCCTGGCCCCTCGCTCCCTGGTTATTGAAAGCACTGTCTTGGAAATCATCTCTTTTCTGATCGACTTCATTCTGCACATTGACAAGCATCTCGAAGCTTTCGTCGTGGCCTACGGGCCCTGGGTGTATGCGCTGGTGTTCGCCATCGTGTTTGTCGAGACCGGCCTGGTGGTCATGCCGTTCTTGCCCGGCGACTCCCTGCTGTTCATCGTCGGCGCGCTGTGCGGCATAGGCTTGATGGACTATCCGCTGGCCTGCGCGGTGTTGCTGGCAGCAGCGATTCTGGGTGACCAGTGCAATTACCTGATCGGACGCCGGATAGGCCCCAAGGTGTTCCAGTGGGAGGACTCGCGCTGGTTCAACCGCAAGGCGTTCGACCAGGCCCATGGGTTTTATGAGCGTTACGGCGGCATCACCATCGTGCTGGCGCGGTTCATGCCGTTTATTCGCACGTTCGCGCCTTTTGTCGCTGGCGTTGCGGAAATGAACCGCGGCAAGTTCTCCGCGTTCAACATCGGCGGCGCGGTGCTGTGGGTGGGCAGCCTGGTGACGGCCGGTTACCTGTTCGGCAACATGCCCTGGGTGCGTGAGAATCTGGAAAAGATCATCTGGGCGCTGATTCTGGTGCCGGGGCTGATCGCCATTTTTGGCGCCTGGCGTGCAGGGCGTCAGGACAAGGCCAAGCAGCCCGTCTGAACGGTCTCGGTCGTTGAATGCAAAAAAGCCAGCGGATGCTGGCTTTTTTGCGTGCGTGTGACGGTTTTAGCGGCGTTGGTCGCTGCGCTTGCCGACTTCGTTGCCGATCAGAGCGCCAGCAGCGGCACCACCCACGGTGCCCAGAGTGCCGCCAAAAACGGCATCACCGACAACGCCGCCGGCGACGGCGCCGACACCCGTGCCCAACTGGGCGTTATTGGCGCAGCCGCCCAGGGTGAGTGCTGCGGCCGTGGCCGCAGCCAGGAAGAGAGTGCGAGTTTTCATGGTCCATCCTTCTTTGCGGCAGGATGCCGCAAACAGACTTTTTAAAGTCCTTGAGGCAAGCATGCCACCGCAGCGCTCCCCGGCTTGCGGGCCTGGTCCGGCAGTCCTTGTAGGACTAGCGCCCAAGCACCGGAAAAGCAAGCGCAGCCCAGGCGACTGGCGTGTCCCAGCAATGGGGCAGCGAGCGCAGCCCACGCAACTGGCGCGCCCCAGCTCAGGGACACCGAGCAAGGGCCGCCCCGCAGCGATGGTGTCGCCCCCCTCCACCGAAGGATGAGAGGGGGGAGCCGCGGCAGCGGCTCAGGGGGTGCCCCCCTACTACACCGCCCGGCTGCGCGCCAGCGGCGGATTCTTGGCAAAGTAGCCGCGAATGCCGCGCATCAGCGCATCGGCCAGCTGGGTCTGGTAGGCCGTGCTGCGCAGCTTGGCTTCTTCGCCAGGATTGCTGATGAACGCCGTTTCCACCAGCACGCTGGGAATGTCCGGGGCCTTGAGCACGGCGAAGCCGGCTTGCTCCACGCGCGGCTTGTGCAGCTTGGCCATGCCGCCGATTTCACCCAACAAGGCGCCGCCGAGCTTGAGGCTGTCATTGATCTGGGCGGTGGTGCTCATGTCGAGCAGGGCGCGTTGCACCTGCTTGTCCTGCTGCGAGCCCACATTCAGGCCGCCCACCATATCGGCCTGGTTTTCCTTGTTGGCCAGCCAGCGGGCGGCCGTGCTCGAGGCGCCACCCTGGCTCAGCGCGAAAACGCTGGCGCCGCTGGCCTGGGGCGTGGTGAAGGCGTCGGCGTGGATGCTGACAAACAGATCGGCCTGCACGCGCCGGGCTTTTTCCACGCGCGTGCCCAGGGGCACGAAATAGTCGCCATCGCGCGTGAGGAATGCACGCATCGGGCTGCCGTTGATTTCCGCGCTGTTGATGCGATCGCGCAGCAGGTGGGCCACCTTGAGCACCACGTCCTTTTCGCGCGTGCCGCCGGGGCCGATGGCGCCCGGGTCTTCGCCGCCGTGGCCAGGGTCCAGGGCGACGATGATGATGCGGTCGGTCTGGCGCGCGGTGGCGGTGTTGGTCGTCGGCCGGGGTGGCGCTTTGGGCGCGGGCGGCGGCGGCGGTGCCTGTGCAATCACCGTGGGTGGGGGCGGCACGGCCGTGGGCGTGGATGGTTTGGGCCGTGCAGCGGCGTTCCCCTGGCTGTGCTGGGCGATCAGGTCGCCGAGCAGGTCGGGGGCAGGGGCGGCGGCTTGCGTCGGGGCCGACGCCGAACCTGAACCCGTGTCGAGCAGACGTTCGGTGATCAGCGTTTCCAGCGGATCCACGGCCTTTTCCGGGTAAAGGTCGAACACCAGCCGGTGCTTGTAGGCCGCCACCGGCGCGAGGGTGAACACCTGGGGCGAGGCTTTTTGCTTCAGGTCGAGCACCAGGCGCACCACATTGGGCGAGTTCTGCCCCACGCGGATGGAGGCGATGTTGGGGTCGTCGGCGCGCACCTTGGCCACCAGCTCGCGCAGCGCGGGATTCAGGTCTATGCCTTCGATGTCCACGGCCAAGCGCGGTGGCGAAGCGATGAAGAACTGCTTGGCGACCAGTGGCGTGTCGGATTCGAGCGTCACGCGCGAGTATTCGGGGGCAGGCCAGACGCGTACGGCCAGGATGGTGGCGCCGCGGGCGATCTGCTGCGTGCCCAGCAGCAAGGCCAGTGAGCCGGCCTGCAGCAGGCTGCGCCGGGAAGGGGAGGAAGGGAGAACGTCGTTCATGCGGGCCAGGTTGCAAGCATGTCGCGGCCGGCAGGCGTGTGGGCCGCCAGCATCACGCTGCGCTGCGTTTCGTCGATTGCTTCAATATGGATAGCTATATCAGCAGGCGGCGTAAGAGCGGCTGCTTTTTCCGGCCATTCTGCCAGCTTGAGGCCGGGACTGGCGAAAATGTCACGAAATCCAGCATCTTCCCATTCGCGCGGATCTTCCAGGCGGTAGAAATCAAAGTGCCAGATCGCCAGGCCGGGCACTTCGTGCGGCTCCACCACGGCGTAGGTCGGGCTCTTGATGCGCCCTTGCACACCCAGGGCGCGCAGCAGATGGCGCACCAGCGTGGTCTTGCCCGCGCCGAGGTCGCCGTGCAAGGTCAGGTAGGCGTCGTGCAACTGGGGCTGTTGCGCCAGTTGCGCCGCAAAGCGGGCGGTGTCTTCTTCGGAGGCCCACAGCAGTTGGCGCGTCGCCAAAGGCTGGGGGCTTCCTGTGCTTCCTACAATCGCAGGGGTATGGTGTGCAGCAGTCAACTCTTTCCTTCGATTCAAGGCTGGGCCCGTGATTTGGGATTTTCCCAAAT
The DNA here is from genome assembly GCF_025421555.1 of Acidovorax bellezanensis. Lineage (NCBI taxonomy): Bacteria > Pseudomonadati > Pseudomonadota > Betaproteobacteria > Burkholderiales > Comamonadaceae > Acidovorax > Acidovorax bellezanensis. Next base: position 356,797 of record NZ_JAODYH010000001.1, on the reverse strand, counting down.
CGGGGTCGCGGGCGTGGATTTGTCCTCTTCCGAGCCCGGGTTGATCCAATGGCTGGCCCAAGGGTTCCATGGCGACATGCATTACATGCAGGCCCATGGTCTCAAACGTGCGCGTCCGGCCGAACTGGTGCCCGGCACGGTGAGCGTGATCACCGTGCGCATGGACTATCTGCCGCGCGACACGCCCGAAGGCTGGCAGGCGGTGGAATGGGAGCGGCTGACGCGGCCGGGTGAAGCCATTGTCTCGGTTTATGCCCGTGGGCGTGATTATCACAAGGTGTTGCGCGCGCGGCTGCAAAAACTCAGTGACCGCATCGCTGCCGAGGTTGGCCCCTTCGGCCACCGCGTGTTCACCGACTCGGCGCCGGTGCTCGAGGCCGAGCTGGCCAGCCGCAGCGGCCAGGGCTGGCGCGGCAAGCACACGCTGGTGCTGAGCCGCGAAGCGGGATCCATGTTCTTCCTGGGCGAGATCTACGTCGATCTGGCGCTAGAACCCACGGCGCCGGTCACGGCCCATTGCGGCAGCTGCCAGGCCTGCAGCGATGTCTGCCCCACGGGCGCCATCGTCGCGCCGCAGCGGGTCGACGCGCGGCGCTGCATTTCCTACCTGACCATAGAGCATGCGGGGGCCATCCCCGAGGAGTTGCGTCCGCTGATGGCCAACCGCATCTACGGCTGCGACGACTGCCAACTGGCCTGCCCCTGGAACAAGTTCGCCCAGCGCAGCAGCCTGCCCGATTTCGACGCGCGCGGCGGACTGGTCGGCGCGCAACTGGTACAGCTGTTCGCCTGGGACGAAGCCACTTTCCTGCGCTGCACCGAAGGCGGCCCGATACGCCGTATCGGCCATCTGCGCTGGTTGCGCAATATCGCCGTGGCGTTGGGCAATGCCTGGCGCGAGACCGGCGATCCGGCCGTGCAGCAGGCCTTGCTCAGCCGCAGCGATCACCCCGAAGCGCTGGTGCGCGAGCATGTGCAATGGGCGCTGAAACAACGCGTGGCCAGCGCCGAAGGCTAGGGTAAATACCGAGTAATTAGCGCCTGCCTGGTCGTCGTCAACGCCATGTACCCGCTTAGGATGCCAAGGTCTAAAAATCCTAAAAGGCGACTTTTATGTCTCAACGCAACAGCTGGCTCGGCCTTACCCTGGCCCTCGCGAGCACGTTCGCCATGGCCCAGGCCTATCCGACCAAGCCGATCAAATTGCTGGTGCCTTTTGCGCCCGGCGGCACGACGGACATCATCGCGCGCGTGATCGCGGAACCTCTGGGCAAGGAGCTGGGCCAGGTGGTGGTGGTGGAAAACCGCGGCGGTGGCGGCGGCGCCATCGGTGCGCTGGAAACTTCGCGCCAGAAGCCCGATGGCTACAACCTGGGCATTGCCACGCTGTCGAGCATGGCCACCAACCCGGCCATCAACCCCAAGACGCCTTACGACCCGATCAAGGATTTCACCCCCATCATCAACATTGCGGCCACGCCGAATGTGATCGCGGTGAATCCTAAGTTCCCGGCCACGGACTACAAGTCGTTCGAAGCCTACCTCAAGAAGAACCCCGGCAAGTACTCCTACGGTTCCTCGGGCACGGGCGGCGTGCAGCACATGCTGATGGAGCTGTACAAGAGCCTGACGCAGATCGATATCGTGCACGTGCCTTACCGCGGTGCGGGTCCGGCGCTCAATGACGCGGTTGCCGGCCAGATCCCCATGGTGCTGGACAACCTGCCTTCGGCCCTGCCGTTCATCAAGGACAAGCGCCTGGTCGCCATCGCCGTGGCCGCGCCCCAGCGCCTGGCCGTGCTGCCCGATGTGCCGACCTTCAAGGAAGTCGGCCTGGAGCAGGTGAACCGCATGGCTTTCTACGGCATCCTGGGCCCCAAGAACATGCCCAAGGAACTGGTCGACAAGATCAATGCCGCGACCCGCAAGGTCTTGCAGGACCCGGCCGTGCGCAAGCGCATCGAAGACACGGGCTCGCTGGTGGTCGGCAATTCGCCTGAAGAGTTCGCGGACGAGCTCAAGGCGGAGCTGGCGGTCTACAAGCAGGTGGTGGCCAAGCAGAAGCTGACGCTGGAGTGAGCGTGCGCGCTGCAAGCAGCGCAGACCCCACCAAGACCCGCAGAACAGGCCGCGCGCCTGGCCTGCGGGTTTTTTCATTCTCCATCCCATCTCGGTGTAGGCTTGCTGACAATGCCTACATCGCCTCTTGACGCCACCGACGCCCTGCCCGAAAGCCAGGCGGCCATCGACAGCTTTGTCGACGCCCTGTTCCTCGAGGACGGGCTGTCGCGCAATACGCTGGCGGCCTACAGGCGCGATCTCACGCTTTATTCCCAGTGGCTGGCGCAGCTGCCCGAGCCGCTGGCGCTGGACGCCACGCAGGAGCCGCAGCTGCAGGCCTATTTCGCGGCCGGCCTGGCGCTGACCAAGGCCACCACGGCGAACCGGCGTCTGACCGTGCTGCGGCGCTACTTTCACTGGGCGCTGCGCGAAAAACGCCTGCAGGCCGATCCCACGGTGCGCCTGCTGGCCGCGCGCCAGCCGCCGCGCCTGCCGCATACGCTGACCCAGGCCCAGGTCGAAGCGCTGCTGCACGCGCCCGACGATGGCACGCCGCTGGGCCTGCGCGACCGCAGCATGCTGGAGCTGATGTATGCCAGCGGCCTGCGCGTGAGCGAGCTGGTGGAACTGCAAAGCCACGCGGTGGACCTGCGCTCGGGCGTGGTGCGGGTGACGGGCAAGGGGCAGCGCGAGCGCCTGGTGCCGTTTGGCGACGAAGCCGCCTGGTGGCTGCAGCGCTACCAGCAGGAGGCGCGCCAGGCGATTCTCGGCGGCCAGCACAGCGACGACCTGTTCGTGACCCAGCGCGGCAGCGGCATGACGCGCGTCATGTTCTGGCTGCTGGTGAAAAAGTACGCGCAGCGCGCGGGCATCACCGCCCCGCTGTCGCCGCACACCCTGCGCCACGCTTTCGCCACCCATTTGCTCAACCACGGCGCCGACCTGCGCGTGGTGCAGATGCTGCTGGGCCATGTCGATATCTCGACCACCACCATCTACACCCATGTGGCCCGCGAGCGGCTCAAGAAGCTGCATGCCGAACACCATCCTCGAGGGTGAGTCCTGTTGCTCAGGGTTTCAATGGATGGTTGTTGTTGCGGTTTTGTGAGAGTGATTAGAGTTGCTTATGCCTCTTAAGGCAAAATGCAGCCCATCGTGCGGGGCCGTGACCGGCCCCAGTGCCTATTTATTTCGGAGTAGTAATGACAAATTCTTTGCGTCGAAGCTGGTTGGCGGCGGGTGTGTTGGCAGTGTTGCCGATGGTGACCTGGGCCCAGCCGCAGGCCTGGCCTGCGCGCCCCATCCGCGTGGTGGTTTCCTACCCCGCGGGCGGCGTGAGCGACGTGGTGGCGCGCGCCCTGGGCGACAAGCTCACGGCGCAGCTGGGTCAGCCCATCGTGGTCGAGAACAAGGCGGGCGCTGGCGGCGCCATCGGCCTGGACCAGGTGGCCAAGTCCAATCCCGACGGTTATACGCTGGGCTTTTCTGCCATCAGCCCGCTGGCGCTGAGCCCGCATCTGGGCAAGCTGCCGTTTGATCCGGCCAAGGACTTGATCCCCGTGGCCAGCGTGATGTATTCGCCGGTGCTGCTGCTGGGTACCAAGCGCAACACGGCCAAGGATTTCGGTCAGCTGATGGCCCAGGCCAAGAGCGATCCGGGCAGCGTGCGCTGGGCCACGGCCGGTCTGGCTTCGCTGGGCCACATCATGCTCGAGCAGATTGCCTATACGGCCAAGGTCGACATCACCCACATCCCCTACAAGGGCGGCGGCCAGCAGCTCAACGACGCCTTGAGCGCGCAGTTTGAAGTGCTGTCGACCAATGCCGGCCCGGCAGTGATGCAGCATATCAAGGCGGGCACGCTCAAAGCCCTGGCCGTGGGCGCGCCCCAGCGCCTGGCTTCCCTGCCCGACGTGCCCACGCTGGCCGAGCTGGGCCATGCTTCGGCCAATGTGACGTCGCTGTTCGGCATCTTCGCGCCGGCGGGCACGCCTGCGGCCATCGTCGATCGGCTCAACACCGAAATCAACAAGGCCCTGGCTTCGCCGGACCTGCAGGCCAAGCTGGCTGCGACCGACAACGTGCCCACGGGCGGCAAGGCCGCTGCGTTTGCGCGCCAGATCGCGGAAGAGTCGCAAAGCAATGCGCGCATCATCCGCGCCGCGAAGATCCAGCTGAACTAAGCAGCGCGCGCCAGCAAAAAGGCCGACTGCCCTTGGGGGGCAGCCGGCCTTTTTTACGCGCCCTTGGAGGGGGCTCGATTATTCATTCGTGTCCAGGTTTTCCGCCCAGGTCAGCGCTTGCAAATGGGACCAGTTGACCTGATGGTTGGTCAGCTGCAAGGCATTGGCGCTGCGCGCAAAGGCCGCGTCATCGCCGCTTTCGCAGGCCTTGGTGAGCTCCAGGAAAGGCGCGAGCACGCCCGTGTTGTGCAGCAGGGCATCGACCACGGGCTGGGGCAGGGCGACCGACTCCAAGGCCTTGCCCAGCGGCACGCCCAGCATCACGTCGAGGAGGGAGAACACACCGACGACAAAAGCGTTGTCGGATTCTTCGGGCGGCAGTAGTTCGGCGCTGAGCAGTTCCATCAGGCGACCGCGGACCACGGCGGTCTGGCCCACGGCGGGCGGCGAACCCCCGGTGCGCGACGTGGTCATCAGCAGCGCGGCCCAGCGGAACAGCTTTTTCAGGCCGAGGATCATCACCGCGTGGCGGAAGGACGTGACTTCGCACGACAGGCCAAAGCCCGAGGAGTTGATGAAGCGCAGCAGGTTGAAGGACAGCGTCGGGTCCTTCTTGAGCAGGTCCTCGATTTCCGCCGTGCTGGCCTGTTGGCGCACCAGATTGATGAGCTGGAGAATGGTGGCCTGCGAGGGGCGGATGGTCTGGGCACGGACCAGATCGGGATGGGCAAACCAGTAGCCCTGGAAGTACTGCACTCCCAGGCTGCGCATCAGTTCGAACTGCTCGGCGGTTTCCACCTTTTCGGCCACGACCTTGGCCTGGGTGTAGGCGCGCGCGAACTTCACCAGCGACTCGGCATCCTGCAGCGGAAAAGCTTGCAGGTCGAGCTTGATGTACGAGGCCATGGGCAGCCAGCTCGCGTAGGCGCGGCGCAGCAGCCCCTGGTTGAAGGCCAGGCGAAATCCCCGCTCGCGCAGGGCGTGAAAAATGTGCACCCGCGCTTCGATGTCGGCCTGGGTGGCGTTCTCGTCCAGCGTGGGCACTTCCAGCACCACCTTGTCGGGGTGGATCAGTTCGAGGTGACCGCCGGACAGGCTTTCCTGCGTGCAGTTGATGAATACTGTTTTCTGCCCGACCAGGGCTTCGGCGCCGGCATAGGACAGGGCGTTGAACAGCAGTGCTGCATCGCTGGCCGCGGTATGGGCATCGTGGGCCGTGGAGCGATCGAACAGCTCATAGCCGTAGACCTCGCGTTTTTCGTTGACGATGGCCTGCCTCGCAATGATGGCGAGGTTGCTGTCGTCAACGCCTTCGGGCAAGGCGGGCGTGGCGGTGGCGTCGGATGCAGAGGTACTCATAGCGGGAATTATGCCGGGAACGCTGCTCCGTGGCTGATCGGCGCGCGCTACAGTGGGTCGGCCAGGCGGTCTGTCCAGGCCAGGGCCTGCAGGTGGGCGCTGTTGATTTGCGTGCTGCTCAGCTGCAGGCTGCGTGCCGCCAGGTGAAAGGCCACGTCATCGCTGGATTCGCAGGCTTTGGCCAGTGCCAGCAGCTCGGCCAGCGGCCCCTCACCCTGCAGCAAGGCACTGGACACGGCTTCGGGCACGGTCACCAGCGCCAGCGCCGGTGCCAGCGGCAGCGGCAGCATGGAGTCGAGCAGCGAGAACAGTCCGGTCACAAAGGCCTGGTCGGCCTGCTCTTCGGACATGTCGGCCTGCAGTGCCAGCAGTTCCATGAGCCGGCCTCGGACCACGGCCGTCTGGCAGATCGCGGGCGGGGGGCCGCCGTCGCGCGTGGCCGTCAGCAGCAGGGCCGCCCAGCGGAACAGTTTCTTGAGGCCCAGAAACATCACCGCCTGGCGGAACGAGCTCACTTCACGCGTGAGGCCGAAGCCCGCCGAATTGATCAGCCGCATCAGGTTGAAGGCCAGGCCGGCATCTTTCTTCAAGACCTCTTCGATGGACTCGGTGCTGGCCTGCAGGCGCAGCAGATTGATCAGTTCGATGATGTTGGCCTGGGCGGGCTGCAGCAGCTTGGTGTGGACCACCGAAGGACGCGCAAACCAATAGCCCTGGAACAGCTGCACGCCTTGGCGGCTGGCGGTTTCGAAGTGCTGCTGGGTTTCTATCTTCTCGGCAATCAGCTGGGCCTTGCTGTGCCGCTGGGCGTACTGGATGCGCACGGCCAACTGGTCGGGCGGCAGCACCGACAGGTCGAGCTTGATGAAGTCGGCCAGCTGCAGCCAGGGCGCATAGGCCGACTCCAGCACGCTGTGGTTGAACGCCAGGCGAAAGCCCTGGGCGCGCAGCTGGGCCAGTATGGGCAGGCGGGCGCTGACTTCCTCGCTGGCCGTATGGCCCAGCGACGGGATTTCGAGCACCATCTGGGCCGGGTTGAGCAGGTCCAGGTGGCCGCCAGCCAGGCTTTCGTGGGTGCAGTTCACAAACAGCAGCTTGGTGCCGATGATGTCTTCGCTGCCCGCGTGCGAGAGCGCCGTGAACACCAGAATCACATCCGACGCGGCCGTGTGCTGCAGGGCCGCGCGCGAGCGATTGAACAACTCGTAGCCTACGACCTGATTCAGGTGGTTGATGATGGCTTGCCGGGCAATCATGGGAGTGGCGGAGGCCGGGACAGTCGTGGTCATGGAACGCAATCAAACAAAGCCAAGCGGGATTGTAGGGACAAGCGTGGTGCTTGGGCGCACTCGTTCTTCAGCTTTGTTCCAGCCAGAGCAATTCCGTCTCGCTGAAGCCGGCCGCGCGCCGCGCCGCCGTGTTGAAGGGCGGGCGCATGCGCGGCGCCGCGTACTGCTGCATGAGGTGGATGAAATGGCTTTCCGGATCGAGTCCATCGCGCTCACAAAGCCAGCGGTACCAGTGGTTGCCAATGGCCACATGGCCGATCTCCTCCCGCAGGATCACATCCAGGATCTCGACCGCGGCCAGTGCGTCGTCCGTACCCACCTGGCGCAGCTTGGCCTGGATCTGCGGCGTGGCGTCCAGGCCGCGGGCTTCCATGGTGCGCGGCACCAGGGCCATGCGCGCGATGATGTTGTCCTGGGTCTTCTCGCACATCGTCCACTGGCCCTGGTGGGCGGGAAAGTCGCCGTAGTCATGGCCCACGCTGCGCAAGTGGGCGCGCAGCAGCTGGAAATGCTTGGCTTCCTCGCCAGCCACCTGCAGCCAGTCGCGGTAAAACGCCTTGGGCATGGCGGGGAAGCGCCAGATCGCGTCCAGCGCCAGGTTGATGGCGTTGTACTCGATATGGGCGATGGCGTGGATCAGCACGGCCCGGCCATGGGGCGTGGCGGGCGAGCGCCGGGCCATCTCGGTGTGCGGGCGCAATTCGGGCTTCTCGGGGTGGCCGGGCAGGGTGGTGCCGGGGGCCGGGGCCAAAATCAATGCGGGGTCTATTGAAAAATCCTGTTGCTGCGCATACATATGCAGCGTCTGGCGGGCTTTGAGCTCAGGGTCGGCAAGGCATAAAGCCTCGAGGGCGTGGTGACGTAACTCCATCCCTACAATTCTAGGTTTTACATATAACAAACGGAGACAAACCCGATGGCGATTTATGAACTCGACGGCCTGGTGCCGCAGGTGGCTGCATCGGCCTGGGTGGCCGACAGCGCCCAGGTGATTGGCGACGTGAGGCTGGGCGAGGATGTGAGCATCTGGTTTGGCAGCGTGCTGCGCGGCGATGCCGACAGCCTGCACATTGGCGCGGGCAGCAACATCCAGGACGCCAGCGTGCTGCATGCCGATCTGGGCAAGCCGCTGGTCGTGGGCGAGCGCGTCACCGTGGGCCACCAGGTGATGCTGCATGGCTGCACCATCGGTGACGAGTCATTGATCGGCATAGGCGCGGTGATTCTCAATGGCGCGAAAATCGGCAAGAACTGCCTGGTCGGCGCCGGAGCGCTGGTCACCGAAGGCAAGGAATTTCCCGATGGCTCGATGATCATCGGCAGCCCCGCCAAGGTGGTGCGCCAGCTGAGCCCCGAGCAAATCGAAGGGCTGCGCAAAAGTGCGCAGCATTACATTGACAACGCACGCCGCTACAAGAGCGGCTTGCACAAGCTCGGCTGAAACCCGGGCATTTTTTCCAGGAACCCTGCGTGTCTGAACTCCATAAATTCCTTTTTGATGGCCTGCCGGTGCGCGGAATGATCGTGCGCCTCACCGATGCCTGGACCGAAATTCTCGCGCGCCGCGCGGGCAACAGCGATACCGGTGCCTACGCGCCGCCGGTGCAGGCCTTGCTCGGCGAGATGGCGGCCGCGGGCGTGCTGATGCAGTCCAACATCAAGTTCAATGGGGCCCTGATCATGCAGGTGTTCGGCGACGGCCCGGTGAAGCTCGCCGTGACCGAAGTCCAGCCCGACCTGAGCGTGCGCGCCACGGCGACGGTGCGCAGCGACCAGCCGGTGGCCGATGGCGCCCATCTGGCCGACCTGCTCAACGTCTCGGGTGGCGCGCGCTGCGCGATCACGCTGGACCCCAAGGACCGCCAGCCCGGCCAGCAGCCCTACCAGGGCGTGGTGCCGCTGGAAGACGCCAAGGGCCGGCGCTTCGAGCGCCTGTCGGATGCGCTGCAGTTCTACATGCTGCAGTCCGAGCAGCTCGACACGGTGCTGGTGCTGGCCGCCAACGACCAGGTGGCCGCGGGCCTGCTGGTGCAGCGCATGCCGGTCAAAGGCGAAGCCAATCTTGCTGCCGCGACCGAAAGCGCCGAGGAAGGCCATGACCGCAACGGCCTGAACGAAGAGTACAACCGCATCGCCACGCTGGCCTCGAGCCTGACGCAGGAAGAGCTGCTGACGCTGGACGTCGACACTATTTTGCGCCGCCTGTTCTGGGAAGAAAAACTGGTGCGTTTCGAGCCCCAGGTCGGTGAGGACGGTCCGCGTTTTGCCTGCAACTGCAGCCGTGAGCGCGTCGCCAACATGCTCAACACGCTGGGCGTGGAGGAGATCGAGAGCATTGTGCAGGAGCGCGGCATGATCGAAGTCGCCTGCGAATACTGCGGTCAGCAATACCAGTTCGACCCCATCGATGCCGCCCGGCTGTTCACCGACGCTGAAAAGCTGCCGCCGAGTTCGGACGCCGTGCACTGAAGCTGCCCGGTGCTGAGCCAAAGCCCGTAGCGCCCGCGCGCTGCGGGCTTTTTTGCATTCAGTCGCGCAAGGCCGTGAACAGCCGGCGTTCGCAGTCCGGATCCCCGCAGTCTTCACAGCGCGAGCGCAGGCGCTGGCTGGATGCGGCTGGGCGGTGCCTGGCCGTGGCGGCGCTGGGTGCGACGCTGTCTATGGCCCGCAGGGCCTGGGACAGGCGTTGCTGGGCGGTGGCGCCGTAGATCACGCGAAACACCAGGCTGGCAGCGGCCAGCTGGCTGCGCAGCCAGGCGTCTTCGCGCTGCTGGCGTTCGCGCAGCGCGGGCGGGCAGGGCAGATCCAGGCCGCAGAGCAGCCAGCAGTGCGCCGGTGCGTACGGCAGCGGGCCTGGGCCTTCTTCGGCCAGCCAGCGCTGGCTGGCATGGTCCAGGGAGTAGCTTGTAAGCGGGGTGGGGGCGAGTGCCTCGGCCAGGGCGGCGGCGAGGTCATCGGCGGCGCTGTGGCAGGCGCCGAGCACGGTCACGAGACAGTCGGGAGGGGCGACAGCGCTGTCGTCGGCCATGGGCAGATACCGGGCTGGAGTGTCAGCGGTGGGTGATCTGTACAAAAATTTCGTTGGGCTTGAGCATGCCCAGTTCGCTGCGGGCCTTGGCTTCGACCATTTCCAGGCCGTCCTTGAGGTCGTTGACTTCGACCGTGAGCCGTTCGTTTTCCTTGCGCATGACCGCATTGGCGGCATTTTGCTTGGCAATTTCCTGCTGCAGCTCTTTCACATAGGCCACGCTGCCATGGCCCAGCCACAGCTGTGCATGCACGGCTGCGAGCAATACCAGCAAGATCGGTGGGACGATGCGATGGACCATGGGACGTTGTCGGGGTGGCAGAGTGCAAACGCCCGGTGAAGAGGGCGGGCCTCTTCACCGGTGGCTGCGTTTTAACGCAGGTTGTAGAAAGCCTCGCGGCCTGGGTAGTAGGCGATCTCGCCCAGGTCTTCTTCGATGCGCAGCAGCTGGTTGTACTTCGCCATGCGGTCCGAACGCGACAGCGAGCCGGTCTTGATCTGGCCGGCGTTGGTGCCCACGGCGATGTCGGCAATGGTCGAGTCTTCGGTTTCGCCCGAGCGGTGCGAAATCACGGCCGTGTAGCCAGCGCGCTTGGCCATTTCGATGGCGGCGAAGGTTTCGGTCAGCGTGCCGATCTGGTTGATCTTGATCAGGATGGAATTGGCAATCTTCTTGTCAATGCCTTCCTTGAGGATCTTGGTGTTGGTCACGAACAGATCGTCGCCCACCAGCTGGACCTTGGAGGCCAGGCGGTCGGTCAGGATCTTCCAGCCGTCCCAGTCGTTTTCGGCCATGCCGTCTTCGATCGAGATGATGGGGTACTTGTCGCACCAGCCGGCCAGCATGTCGGTCCACTGGGTCGCGGTCAGCGTCAGGTTGCCTTCACCGGCCAGCACGTACATGCCGTCCTTGTAGAACTCGCTGGCAGCGCAGTCCAGGCCCAGGGCGATCTGTTCGCCGGCCTTGTAGCCCGCGGCTTCGATGGCGTCGAGGATCAGCTGGATGGCGGCTTCGTGGTTTTCCACGGAAGGCGCGAAACCGCCTTCGTCGCCCACGGCCGTGCTCATGCCCTTGTCGTGGATGATCTTCTTGAGTGCGTGGAACACTTCAGCGCCCCAGCGCACGGCTTCGCGGAACGTCGGTGCGCCCACGGGAATGATCATCAACTCTTGCAGGTCCAGCGAGTTGTTGGCGTGCGCGCCGCCGTTGATGACGTTCATCATGGGCACGGGCAACTGCATGCCGCCCATGCCGCCGAGGTAGCGGTACAGGGGCAGGCCGGCTTCTTCGGCAGCGGCGCGGGCCACGGCCATCGACACGGCCAGCATGGCGTTGGCGCCCAGGCGGCCCTTGTTGTCGGTGCCGTCGAGGTCGATCAAGGTCTTGTCGAGGAAGGCCTGTTCCGAAGCGTCGAGGCCCAGAACGGCTTCCGAGATTTCCGTGTTGATGTGTTCCACGGCCTTGAGCACGCCCTTGCCCAGGTAACGGCTCTTGTCGCCGTCGCGCAGCTCGATGGCTTCGCGCGAACCGGTGGACGCGCCCGAAGGCACGGCCGCACGGCCCATCACGCCCGATTCCAGCAGCACGTCGCATTCGACGGTGGGGTTGCCGCGGCTGTCCAGCACTTCGCGGCCGACGATATCAACAATCGCACTCATGATTTTCCTTTGAAGGTTTTTGAATCAGGTCATCCGGCCGAGCACCGGCGGGGCAGGGCCCCTGTGGCTCGGCTTTCGCGCTTGACCGGCAAGCGCTTGGGTTGGACAGGGTTGCGCGTCAGACGCCTTCGACGCAGACCATGCGCACGATGGCTGCGCCTTCGCGCACTTCGCGTGCCTTGCGGTACTCGGGCGTCTCGTAAAAAGCCTGGGCGGCTTCGAAGCTGGGGAACTTGAGCACCACCGTGCGGCCGGGGTTCCAGTCGCCTTCGAGCACTTCGACCTGGCCGCCGCGCACGCAGACTTCGGCGCCATGGGCCTGCATGGCCTTGCTGCTCCAGATGCGGTACTCGGCGTACTGCTCGGGGTGGGTGACATCAATCGATGCAATCACGTAGCCGCTGGCCATGGTCAAGCTCCAAACTGGTTTTCGAGGAAGCCGTTGCGCTTGGTGATGTCGTCGAGTGCCACCAGCGTTTCGAGCAGCGCGCGCATGTGCTTGAGCGGCACGGCGTTGGGGCCGTCGGACATGGCGTTGTTCGGGTCCGGATGGGTTTCCATGAACAGACCGGAAACGCCCACCGCCACGGCCGCGCGCGACAGCACGGGCACCATTTCGCGCATGCCGCCGCTGGTCGTGCCGTTGCCGCCGGGCAGTTGCACGCTGTGGGTGGCGTCGAACACCACGGGAGCGCCGGTCTCGCGCATGATGGCCAGCGAACGCATGTCGCTGACCAGGTTGTTGTAGCCGAAGCTCGCGCCGCGCTCGCAGGCCGTGAAGGAGTCTGCAGGCAGACCCGCTTCCAGGGCTGCGGCACGCGCCTTGTCGATGACATTTTTCATGTCATGCGGGGCCAGGAACTGGCCCTTCTTGATATTCACCGGCTTGCCCGACTGGGCCACCGCACGGATGAAATCCGTCTGGCGGCACAGAAAGGCCGGCGTCTGCAGCATGTCGACGATGCTGGCCACATAGGGCACTTCTTCGACGGTGTGCACGTCCGTGAGGATGGGAACGTTCAGCTCCTTGCGGACCTTGGCCAGGATTTCCAGGCCTTTTTCCATGCCCGGGCCACGAAAACTCGTGCCCGAGGAACGGTTGGCCTTGTCGAAGCTGCTCTTGAAGATGAAAGGAATGCCCAGGCTGGAAGTGATTTCCTTGAGCTGTCCCGCCACGTCCATCTGCAACTGCTCGGACTCGACCACGCAGGGGCCGGCGATGAGGAAAAAGCGGTGATCCAGACCGACATCAAAGCCGCAGAGTTTCATGGGGGTATTCCTTTTAACAGTAGCGAGCGTCAGGCCTTGGCAGTGCTGGTGCGCTGCTTCTGGTGCTCCAGGGCCGCCTTGATGAAGGCGTTGAACAGCGGGTGGCCGTTCCAGGGGGTCGACTTGAACTCGGGGTGGAACTGCACGCCGATGTACCAGGGGTGAACCTTCTTGGGCAATTCGACGATCTCGGTGAGCTGCTCGCGCTGGGTCAGCGCCGAGATCACGAGGCCGGCTTCGCGCAGCTGGTCCAGGTAGTTCACGTTGGCTTCGTAGCGGTGGCGATGACGCTCGGTGACCACGTCGCCGTAGATGCTGTGGGCCAGGGTGTCAGGCTGCACGTCGGAGCTTTGCGCGCCCAGGCGCATGGTGCCGCCGAGGTCGGAATTCTCGTCGCGCTTCTTGATCGTGCCGTCCGCATCTTTCCACTCGTTGATCAGGGCGATCACCGGGTGGGCGCAGGTGGGTTCGAACTCGGTCGAATTGGCACCCTTGAGGCCGGCCACATGGCGTGCGTACTCGATGGTCGCAACCTGCATGCCCAGGCAGATGCCCAGGTAAGGCACCTTGTGTTCACGGGCAAACTGGGCGGTGGCGATCTTGCCTTCCACGCCGCGCGAGCCGAAGCCGCCGGGCACCAGAATGGCGTCGTACTGGGCCAGCTTCTCGGCCGCATGGCCTTCGATGGCTTCCGAGTCGAGGTGGTCGATCTTCACGCGCACATGGTTGCGCATGCCGGCGTGGCGCAGGGCCTCGTTGACCGACTTGTAGCTGTCCGACAGGTCCACATACTTGCCGACCATGGCGATCTTGACTTCGCCTTGGGGGTGTTCGGTTTCATGCACCAGATCGTCCCAGCGCTTGAGGCTGGTCGGGGGCGTGTTCAGGCGCAGCTTGTCGCAGACCAGGCCGTCCAGGCCTTGCTCGTGCAGCATGCGCGGCACCTTGTAGATGGTGTCCACGTCCCACATGGAGATCACGCCCCACTCGGGCACGTTGGTGAACAGCGAAATCTTTTCGCGTTCTTCCGCGGGCACGGGGTGCAGCGCGCGGCACAGCAGCGCGTCGGGCTGGATACCGATTTCGCGCAGCTTTTGCACCGTGTGCTGGGTGGGCTTGGTCTTGAGCTCGCCGGCCGTGGCAATCCAGGGCAGGTAGGTCAGGTGCACAAACGCCGAGTTGTTGGGGCCGAGCTTGAGGCTCAACTGGCGCACGGCTTCGAGGAAGGGCAGGGACTCGATGTCGCCCACAGTGCCACCGATTTCGCAGATCGCCACATCGACAGCGTCGGGCGTGCCAATGCCGGCGCCGCGCTTGATGTAGTCCTGGATTTCGTTGGTGATGTGCGGGATGACCTGCACGGTCTTGCCGAGGTAGTCGCCGCGGCGTTCTTTCTCGAGCACGCTCTGATAGATGCGGCCGGTGGTGAAGTTGTTGGACTGCTTCATGCGCGTTTCAATGAAACGCTCGTAATGACCCAGGTCCAGATCGGTTTCGGCGCCGTCGTCCGTCACGAACACTTCACCATGCTGGAACGGCGACATGGTGCCCGGATCCACGTTGATGTAGGGATCGAGCTTGATCAGAGTGACTTTGAGGCCGCGCGATTCGAGGATCGCAGCAAGGGAGGCGGAGGCGATTCCCTTGCCCAGGGAAGACACCACACCGCCGGTGACGAAGACAAATTTGGTCATGTCTTTATTGGTGTTGGTAAAGAAGGATTATAGATGCGCGCCCATTTCACCTGCCTGAACCCCAGCGGTTATCCCCTGTCCAGAGGCTGTTCATCTACTTGCCGAGTCTGCTAAATTAGGCACATGAAAGAGTTCGCTGGCAAACATCTGGTTCTGGGTCTCAGTGGAGGCGTTGCTTGTTACAAGTCGGCGGAGCTATGTCGGCTGCTGATCAAGGCGGGGGCGACCGTACAAATCGTCATGACCGAGGCGGCCGAGCAATTCATCACGCCCGTGACCATGCAGGCGCTGTCGGGGCGCACGGTCTATGGCTCGCAGTGGGACACGCGCGAGCCCAACAACATGCCGCACATCAACCTCAGCCGCGAGGCCGACGCCATCCTGATCGCGCCCTGCAGCGCCGATTTCGCGGCCCGGCTGGTGCAGGGCCGGTCGGACGAACTGCTGAGCCTGCTGTGCCTGGCGCGCCCCGTCGAGCGCGTGCCGCTGCTGCTGGCACCGGCGATGAACCGCGAAATGTGGGTCCATCCCGCGACGCAGCGCAATTTCGCCCAGGTGGCGCAGGACGGCGCAACGGTGCTGGGCGTGGGCACGGGCGAGCAGGCCTGTGGCGAGACCGGCGACGGCCGCATGCTCGAGCCCGCCGAACTGATGGAAGAGCTCAGCGCCTTTTTCGCCCCCAAGCAATTGGTCGGTCAGCACCTGCTGGTCACGGCCGGTCCGACGTTCGAAGCCATAGACCCGGTGCGCGGCATCACCAACCTGTCCAGCGGCAAGATGGGCTTTGCCATCGCCCGCGCGGCCCGCGAGGCCGGCGCCGAAGTCACGCTGGTGGCCGGACCGGTGCATTTGCCCACGCCGCGCGGCGTGCGCCGCATCAATGTGCAGTCGGCCGAGCAAATGCTCATGGCCGTGGAGCAGGCGGTGGATGCGGCCACGATCTTCGTCGCCACGGCGGCCGTGGCCGACTGGCGCCCGGCGCTGGCCTCGGAGCAGAAAATCAAGAAGGACGGTTCGGGCGAGGTGCCCGCGCTGGCCTTTGTCGAAAACCCCGACATCCTGGCGCGCGTGGCCCAGTCGCCGCGGGCCCGGGCCGGTCAGCTGTTCTGTGTCGGCTTTGCGGCCGAAAGCCATGACCTGCTGGCCCACGCCACGGCCAAGCGGCTGCGCAAGCAAGTGCCTTTGCTGGTCGGCAACATCGGCCCGGCGACTTTTGGCCAGGACGACAACGCCCTGCTGCTGATCGACGCCGATGGTCACCGCGAACTGCCCCATGCGTCCAAACGGGTGCTGGCCCAGCAACTGGTGGCCGATATCGCATCGCGCCTGCGCGCCGCGCCTGCCGCGCCACGCCGGGTCGGTGCGCAGGTGTTGGTGTAATGGGCTGGACTGAACTTCTGTCCGGCAGTCGCCGCCAAGGCGGGGAGACTTTCATGGCCCACGAAATCCACAATTACAACGGCCCGGCAGACGGCGACTATGCGCGCTATGTCGAGCAACTGCTGGCCAGCGCCGCCGCCCAGCGCCAGGTCCATGCCGACATGCCGGCGGCTTTGCGCGATGCCCGCGAGGCGCCTGGGCGCCCGCGCATTTCTGCCTCCGGAGCGCCCGTGCCTCCGCACCCTGTCAGCACAGCGCCCCGGTCGCAGGCCGTGGAGCAGCAAAAATCGATCTCGGCATTGCTGCCCTGGACCAAGCTGCTCCCCTTCGCCCTGTGGTTGCTGGTGGTGTTGGCCATGGTGTTCTGGCAAGGCGTGGCGCCCTGGCTGATCGGCATGCTGATCGTGGGGGGCATGCTGTTCAAGGGCGGGCGCAAGGCGCTGCCCGGCAAGGCGTTGCCCGGCAAAAAGCCCTGAACCCGGGGCGCCGGAAATTTCGGCGATGATGGCGGCCGCACCCTGCCGGGCGGCACGCGCTGCCCGGAGAATTCATCTCTTTTGATACAGATCCCAGATCGGTCCGCGTGCTTTAGTGCGCAGCCGGACCGGGGGACCATTCCATGAACGTTGACCTCAAGATTCTCGACGCGCGCCTGCGCGACAACATGCCTGCCTACGCCACGCCCGGCAGCGCCGGCCTGGACCTGCGCGCCTGCCTGGACGCGCCGCTGACGCTGGCGCCCGGCGAATGGCAACTGGTGCCCACGGGCATGGCCATCCACCTCGAAGACCCGGGCTATGCGGCGATGATCCTGCCGCGCTCGGGCCTGGGCCACAAGCACGGCATCGTGCTGGGCAATCTGGTCGGGCTGATCGACAGCGATTACCAGGGCCAGCTGATGGTCAGCGCCTGGAACCGCTCGTCCACGGCCTTCACCCTGCAGCCCATGGACCGCCTGGCCCAGCTGGTGATCGTGCCCGTGGTGCAGCCCAGCTTCCGCCTGGTGGAAGAATTTGCCGCTGCATCGGAGCGTGGCGAAGGCGGTTACGGCTCCACGGGCAAGCAGTAAGAATCCTGTCACCACGTTGTCGCCGCTATGAAAGTTGTGAGCAAGTGTCAAACCTGTAGGCGGCGGCAGCCTGTGCGCCGTTAAACACCAAAGGGCACACAGGTCGTTGGCATGGATCAGGTCCATACTGAAGGCCTGAAGTCCATTGACCCAGGTGTTTTTGGCATTTCTCCACAGGAGACTTTCATGCAAGTATTTGAACGTTGGGGCCGGATGGTTGGTGCGGGTGCGATGGTCGCCGCGCTGACCGCCTGCGTGGCTTACCCGCAAGGCGGCTACAACCAGGCTGGCTATCCCGTGGGCGGTCAGCCCACGACGTCTTACCCTGTCACTTCCTATCCCGCGACCGGATATCCAAGCACCGGCTATCCCGTCCAGAACGGCAACAATGCCTGGGGCAATCAGGGTTACCAGGGCAATCAGGGTTACCAGGTGCAGCAAGGCCGCATTCTCAATATCGAGACCGTGCGCGTGCAAGATTCCAGCGGCATCGGGGCTGGTGGCGCCATCGCCGGTGGTTTGCTTGGCGGCGTAGTGGGCAACCAGGTCGGCAAGGGTTCTGGCAAGACGCTGGCCACGATTGCCGGCGTGGTGGGCGGTGCCCTCGCGGGCAATGCCGTGCAGAACAACATGGGTGGCGGCAGTGTGCGCGACATCTACCGCGTGACCGTGCAGCTCCAGGACGGCAGCGTGCGGGCGTTCGACTACCAGCAGCCGCCGCAGTTCAATATCGGCGAATACGTACGCATTGACGGCAACCAGATCTACCGCTGAATCTGGTCAAAGTAAAAAGGGACTCCGCGGAGTCCCTTTTTTTTAGTGAACCGTGTCGTTGCCCGGTGCCTGGGGCGGCTGGATGCGGAAAAAGCCCGTGCCGGCGCTGCCGCGGCCGATTTCCTCTTCCGTGGCTTCACGCACGCCTTCGACCTTGAGGTGCAGGCGCAGCGCAATGCCGGCCAGCGGGTGATTGCCGTCGAGCACCACATGTTCGGGGTAGATGTCGGTGACGGTGTAGAGCGCTTCCTTGGGCGCTTCGGCGCTCGTGCCCTGGGGCAGGGCATGGCCTTCGAACGTCATGCCTTCTTCGATCTCCGCCGGGAACAGGCCGCGCGGCTCAAGGAAGATCAGTTTTTCGTTGTAGTCGCCGAAAGCGTCTTCGGGCTCGAGGTGCAGGTCCAGCGTGGCGCCCATGCCGTGGCCTTGCAAGGCCTCCTCGATGCGTGGCAGCAGGTCATCGCCGCCGATGAGGAAATCCACCGGCTCTTCGAGCACATCCAGCTCTTCGCCCAGGGTGTCCTTGAGGGTCCAGGTCAGAGCGACCACGCATTGTTGTTTGATGTCCATCGGTTTGCAGCCTTGTGCAGTCAGCCCTGTACACAGGGGAAGTAGGAAAAGGCCGCCCGCATGGCGAGCGGCCCGTATGGCCTGATTTTCCCACGCCGGCCAAGGCCGGCATGCCGCGGCGGGCATTCGCGGCCCGCCGCGGCTTTAGAACGGGTAGTGGCGCGGGGTGGTCTGCATCGTAATCCAGCGCGTGTCGGTGAAGGCGTCGATGCCGGCCTGGCCGCCGAAATGGCCGTAGCCCGAGCTTTTCACGCCGCCGAAAGGCATCTGCGCTTCGTCATGCACGGTGGGGCCGTTGATGTGGCAGATGCCCGATTCGATGCGCGACGCCACCTGCCAGGCGCGCGCGGTGTCGCGGCCGTAGACCGCGGCCGACAGGCCGAACTCGTTGTCGTTGGCGATGGCGATCGCTTCCTCGACATTCTTCACGCGCACGATGGCCTTCACGGGGGCGAAAGTCTCCTCGTAGAAGATGTCCATCGCCGAGGTCACATGGTCGAGCAGCGTCGCGGGCATCAAGGTGTTGCTGGCCTTGCCGCCGCACAGCAGCTTCGCGCCCTTGGCGAGCGCGTCGTCGATCAGCGCGTTGACGCGCGCTACCGTGGTCTGGTCCACGACGGAGCCGAGCACCACCGGGCCCTGGCGCGGGTCGCCCAGCGGCAGCGAAGTGGCGCGCGCGACCAGCTTGGCGATGAATTCTTCGGCGACTTTCTCGTCGACGATGATGCGCTCGGTGGACATGCAGATCTGGCCCGAGTTGGCGAAGGCGCCGAAGGTCGCGCCGGCCACGGCTGCGTCGACATCGGCGTCGTCGAGCACCAGGAACGGCGCCTTGCCGCCGAGTTCGAGGATGGCGGGCTTGAGGTACTTGGCCGCGGTCTGGCCGATGATGCGGCCCACGCGCGTCGAGCCCGTGAAGTTCACGCGGCGCACGGCCGGGTGGGCGATCATGGCTTCGACCACGGTGCCTGCATCGGCGGGCGCGTTGGTCACGAAGTTCACCACGCCCGGCGGCAGGCCGCCTTCCTGCAGCGCCTCGATGATCAGGCCGTGGGTTGCGGGGCACAGCTCCGAGCCCTTGAGCACCACGGTGTTGCCGCAGGCCAGCGGGGTGGCGATGGCGCGCACGGCCAGGATGATGGGCGCATTCCAGGGCGCGATGCCCACGACCACGCCCGCGGGCTGGCGCACGGCCAGCGCGACGCTGCCGGGAACGTTCGAGGGAATGACCTGGCCGCTGATCTGCGTGGTCAGCGATGCGGCTTCGAGGAACATGTCGGCCGCGAGGTGCACGTTGAAGCCCGCCCAGATGCCCGACGAGCCGGTCTCGGCCGCCATGGCCGCGGCAAAGGCTTCGCCCTTGGCTTCAATGGCCGCGGCAGCTTTCATCAACAGGCCGCGGCGCTCGCCCGGGCCCATCGCGGCCCAGGCGGGAAAGGCCTTGGCCGCGGCGTCGATCGCGGCGCGCGCGTCGTCGGCGGTCGCGGCCGGGGCGCGCGTGGCCACCTGGCCGTCGAGCGGGTTGCGGCGCTCGAAAGTCGCGCCTCCGGTGGCGCCCACGGACTGGCCGCCGATCAGCATTTGTTGTTCGATCATGGAACTTCCTTCACAAAAAAATCAGTGGGCTGCGCCCAGATATGCCTTGCGGACTGCCGGGCTGGCCTGCAATTCTGGGGCGCTGCCCTGGCCTACAACAAGCCCGGTTTCCAATAGATAGCCGCGGTCGGCGATCGCCAGGCTCTGGCGCGCGTTCTGCTCGACCAGCAGCACGCCTACGCCCAGCGTGCGGATGCGCGCCAGCGCCGCGAACAGCTCCTTGCACATCAGCGGCGACAGGCCCAGCGACGGCTCGTCGAGCAACAGGATATCGGGCGCCGACATCAGCGCCCGGCCGACGGCCACCATCTGCTGCTCGCCGCCGCTCATGGTGCGCACGGTCTGCGGCATGCGCTGGGCGAGCTTGGGGAAAAGGTCGAGCACGCGCGCCAGGCTTTGCGCCTCGAGCGCGCGTGCGCGCCGCGGCTGGGCGCCGAGCTGCAGGTTCTCGCGCACGGTCAGATCGCCGAACACGCCGCGCCCTTCGGGCACCAGGGCCAGGCCGGCTTCCACCACCTGATGTGCCGGCAGGCGCGTGAGCTCCTGGCCGGCCAGCAACACGCTGGTGCCGGCTTGCGGCACAAGCATGGCGCCCAGCGCCTTGAGCAGCGAGGATTTGCCCGCGCCGTTGGCGCCCAGCATCACCACCAGCTCGCCCTTGGCCACTTCCAGCGACACGCCCCGCAAGGCCTGGTGCTTGCCATAGGCCACGGACAGATTGCGCACTTCAAGCATGGGCGGCCTCCTGGGTGTCGTCGCTGCCCAGATAGGCTTCGATCACGCGCGGGTCGCTGAGCACTTCGCGCGTAGCGCCGTCGGCAATCTTCGCGCCGGTATTCATCACCACGCAGCGGCTGCACAGCGCATGCACCGCATCCATCACGTGTTCGACCATCAGGATGGTCATGCCTTCGCCCTGCAGCGCGCGTATCAAGTCAATGCCCTGCTGCAGCTCCGTGGGGTTGAGCCCGGCCAGCCATTCGTCGAGCAGCAGCAGTTGGGGCGCGAGCGCCAGGGCGCGTGCGAGCTCCAGGCGCTTCTGGTCGATATAGGTCAGCTCGCTCGCGGCCAGCTCGGCCTGGGCACCCAGGCCCACGCGTTCCAGCAGCAGCTGTGCCGCATGCTCGGCGGCGCGCCCATGCAGGCCGCCGGGGCGAAACGCCAGGCCCGCGGCCACGTTGTCGCGGCAGTTCATGCCGCCGAGCACGCGCACCAGCTGGAAGGTACGGGCCACGCCCAGGCGCGCGATCTGGTGGCTGGCCAGGCCGCTGATGGTCTTGCCCTGGAAGCGCACTTCGCCTGCATTGAGCGGCAAGGCGCCCGAGACCAGATTCATGGCCGTGGTCTTGCCCGAGCCGTTGGGGCCCAGCAGGCCCACGACTTCGCCCGCATGCACGTCAAACGACAGGTCGTTGACGGCGACCAGGCCGCCAAAGCGCTTGGCCAGGCCTTTGAGCTCCAGCAGGGGCGCCGTCATTGCGGGCCTCCGCTCTTGCTCTTGCGCTGGCGCAGCCAGCCCGAAATGCCCTGGGGCACGGCATACACAATGACCATGAAGACCAGTCCGACGAGGATTGCAAAGTGGTTGGGGAAATGGGCCGACAGAAATTCGAACAGCAGCACCAGCGGCACCGCGCCCAGCAGCGGGCCGAACAGGCTGCCCGCGCCGCCGAGCAAGGCCATGATCAGCGTCTGGAACGAGATCGCCGGCGCAAAGGCAATCGTCGGGTCGAGATAGGTCCAGCGCGGCGCCATGATGGCTCCGGCCACGGTCATGAAGGAGGCGCTGAGCGTGAACAGCAGCACCTTGACGCGCGTGGTGTTGATGCCCACGTGCCGGGCCACGGTCTCGTCCTCGCCGATCACGCGCAAAGCCAGGCCCAGCCGCGTGCGCGCAATCCAGGCGCGCAGGCCCAGCACCAGGGCCAGCAGCACCAGCAGTTGCCAGTAGATGTCCTGGGCCGTGATGTCGACGAACACATAGCGCCCCAGGTCCTTGGTGATGTTGACTTCCCACCAGGTCACGAGCTGCTTGGTCAGCTCGGCCAGGCCGAAGCTGAAGATCACGAAGTACACGCCCGACAGCCGCAGCGTGGCCAGGCCGACGACCAGCGCCATGGCCACGCCCACGCCCAGGGCGATCAGCAGCACGGCCGCCCAGGGCAGGGTCTCGCCGAACACGGCCGTGGTGTAGGCGCCGACGCCAAAGAAGGCCACGGTGGCCAGCGAGACATAGCGCGTCGGGCCCGAGAACAGCGCCCAGGCCGAAGCCAGCACGCTGTACATCAGCACGCTGATCAGCAGCGACAGGTAGTAGTCGTTGTGCATCCACTGGGGCACCGTGGCCAGCAAGGCCAGGGCGAGGGCGCCTGCGCCCCATGCCATGCATTCGCGGCGGCTCATCGTGCGCCCTTTCCAAACAGGCCCGTGGGGCGCAGCAGCAGCACGCCCAGGAACAGCGCGTAGTTCACCGCCAGCGTCAGGCCCGGGTCGATGAAAGTGGCGACCAGCGTTTCGGCAAAGCCCAGCATCAGGCCCGCGACCAGACAGCCCAGCAGGTTGCCGACGCCGCCCATGATCACCACGATCAAGGCCTTCATCGCGAACATGGTGCCCATGGCCGCGGAGAAGGGCAGGAACATGCTGACCAGCACGCCCGAAGCCGCGACCATGGCGCCGCCTATGCCGAAGGCCAGGGCCGCCGTGTGGCGCACGTCGATGCCGACCAGCGGCGCGAAGCGCGGCGCCACCGACACGGCGCGCACCACCGTGCCCATGCGGGTGCGGGTCAGCAGCAGGTACAGGCCCAGGCCCAGCGCGACGGCCACGCCCAGCACCAGCAGGCGGTTGGCCGCGACCGTGCTGCCCAGGATCTGCACCGGCGTCGAGAGGTAGGAATAGCTGTGGTAGTTGCCGCCGAAGGCGACCATCATCACGCCCTGCACCACGAACATCAGGCCGAAGGTGGCGAGGATGGAGTCCACTTCCAGCGCCGGGCCGGAGCCGGTGCGGCGCACCAGCGGCGTCAGCAGCAATTGATAGACCAGCCACTGCACGATGAAGCCCAGGGGCAGCACCAGCAGCAGCAGCAGCATCAGAATGGGAGACAGGCCCCAGGCGGTCACGCCCAGGTAGGCCAGGAAGGCCGGCGCGATCAGGAACTCGCCATAGGAGAGATTCATGATCCGCGCCACGCCGTATTGCAGGGTCAGCCCCATGGCGATCAGCCCGTAGAGGCCGCCCAGGGTGCTGCCCGCGAGCAGGATGTCGAGGAGGTTCATGGTGTCAGGCGGCCGCGCAGCGCCGGGCACTGCGCGGCTTGGCTGCAGTTACTTCCATGCCGGCTTGGGAATCACCGCCGGCTTGGCACCCGCGCGGTTGCTCGGCGCAATGCCGTAGAACTCGCCGCCTTGCCACTGGCCCACGTACCAGAGCTTGGTCAGCATCTGGTTTTCGAGCTTGATTGGGCCGATGATGGTGTCGAACGTGCCGGTCCTGATCTCCTGCGTCACGGCCGCGCGGTCTATCTTGCCGACGCGCTCTATGGCCTGCTGCAGCACCTGCAGCGTGGTGTACTGGATGGTGCTGGCGAAGCGGTCGGGCTCATGGCCGGCCGATGCCTTGTGGCGCTGGAAGTAGTCCTTGACGGCCGGGGCGTCGAAGTCCACGCCGCCCGGGGCCATGATGCCTTCGGTGGCCGCGCCGAACTTGGCCTTGAACATCGGGAACTGCGTGCCCACGCCGGTGAACATCACTTTGGGATTGAGGCCGTTGACGCGCGACTGCTCGGTGATCAGCATGGTGTCGGGCGGGTAGGAGTAGGCGATGAAGACATCGGCGCTCTTGCTCTTGACCTCGGTCAGGATGGGAGTCATGTCCTGCGTGCCAATGGGATAGCTCTTGTCGTAGACCAACTCGAAGCCATGCTGCTTGGCGGCCTTGCGGGTGGCGTTGGCCAGCTCCACGCCAAAGCCGTCGGCGATGTTGATCATGGCGATCTTGTTGCCGATCTTGCCTTCCTTCTTCGCGGTCTCGAGGTAGCTCACGAGCGACTCGGCGTAGCCCGCGCCCGTGCCCAGGAAGAAGAACGCATGTTTCCAGCGCTTGGCCAGTTCGGGCGCCTTGTCGGTCACCGCGGTCGCGGCCAGCAGCGGGTATTTGTGCTTTTCGTAGGTCGGGCCCACCGCCAGGTTGCTGCCCGTGCTCCAGGGCGGCAGCACGAAGTCCACCTTGTCCTGGGTCATCAGGCGCTCGGTGGCGCGCACGGCCTCTTCGGTGCTGGAGCGATCGTCGTATTCCACGACTTCGATGGGCACGCGCTTGCCGTAGGCCTTGAGCATGATGCCGCCCGCGGCATTGATCTCCTTGACCCACAACTGGTAGTTGGGCGTCACGGTGGCGGCCGTACCGCCGGCGTTGTGGCCGGTCTTGGCGATGGCCCAGCCTATGCGCACGGATTTGGGGGCTTCCTGGGCCAGGGCCAGGGGCGCCAGCGCGGCCAGGGCGGCCGCAGCAGTCACCTGCTGGAGCCAGAAACGTTTGCTGTCTGTCTTCATGCTTTTGTCTCCTTGGTCGCCCTTTGGCTGGGCGTGCATGGATGCTAGAAGCAGACGGTGGGCGGGGCTGTGCTGTGCATGCACTAAGTGCTTGACTGAGCGTGCACGGAACTCAGGGTTTTCCTGCGGCGCCGGGTGCGGGCCGGTCCCGGGATAATTGCCGGTTCCGACGTTTGACACCACGCTGCAAGGCAGGAGACCGCACATGAGCAGCATCTTGACAACGGACGGCCTGTCGGCCCAGGACGCCGTGCCCGCATGGCAGGACTGGATGTCCAAGCTGTTCGCCGGCCTGGGCAGCGACCTCTATGGCGACACGGTGTTCGAAGGCCATATCCAGCGCTCGCAGGCCGGTGCCGTGATCATGACCCGCATCGAGGCGGCGCGGCATCGCGTGATCCGCAGCGTCCAGGGGCGGCGCTCGCACGACGCGGATTACGTGAAGATCGTCGCGCCCTGGCAGGGGCTGGCGGCCGTCAGCCAGCAGGGGCGCGAGGCCAGCGCGCGCAGCGGCAGCTGGGTGATTTACGACACCAGCCAGGCCTACGAAGTCGCCAACCCCGAATGGTCGGAGCACCTGATCGTGATGCTGCCGCGCCAAAGCCTGGTGCAGCGCGGCATCCGGCTCGAAGGCCTGATGGGCCGCAATGTGGGCGGCGCCTCGGGCATTGCACGCGTGGCGCTCGAGGCCATGCGCAGCACCTACCAGGAGCTGCCGACCATGGGGCCGGCGCTGGCCGAGCGCGCGGGCGAGCTGCTGATCGATCTGGTGCACTTGTCGCTGCAGGAGCTGTCGGGCCGCGGTACGGCCGTGACCCAGCAGGAAGCGTTCAAGGACCGCATCCGGGCCCATGTCGTGGCCCATGTGCGCGACGCGCGCTTGAGCATCGACGACATCGCCCTGGCGATGAACTGCAGCAAGCGCCACCTCTACAACGCATTTGCCGACGAGTCGCTGACGCTGGCCGCCTGGATTCAGCAGCTGCGCCTCGAGCTGTGCATGCGTGAGTTGCGCGACATGCGCGGCGCGCAGCGCACCATCACCGACATCGCTTTTGGCTGCGGTTTCAGCAACAGCGCGCATTTCAGCCGGGCTTTCAAGGCCTATACCGGCATGGCGCCCAGTGATTTTCGCATGTTGAAACTAAGCACCCCCTGAGCGACTTCGTCGCTTCCCCCTGAGGGGGACGACAGCCTCGCTGCGGGGCGGCCCTTGCTCGCTGTCCCCTTGCTGGGCCGCGCCAGTTTCATAGGCTGTGAGCGATAACGTGCCTGCACTTCGCAGAGGTTTGGGGCGGTTTCTTGTTGCATAGGACAATAGCCCCCATTCTTAGATCGCGAAATAGCTGACTGCCATGGATATTGACCAACCCCTCGCCTTGCTTGGCGGCCTGACCGCTTCCCAGTTCATGCGCCGCCATTGGCAAAAGAAGCCCTTGCTGGTGCGCCAGGCCGTTCCCAACATGGTGGCGCCCGTGGGGCGCGACGCCTTGTTCGCGCTGGCCGGCCAGGATGGCGTCGAGTCGCGCCTGATCTGCCAGCAGAAAAAAGGCTGGACCATGGGCCACGGCCCGTTTGCGCGCAAGGAGCTGCCGGCGCTGAGCCAGAAGGCCTGGTCGTTGCTGGTCCAGGGCGCGGATCTGCACGATGCGGGCGTGCATGCCTTGCTGCAGCAGTTCCGTTTCGTGCCCGAAGCCCGTCTCGACGACTTGATGATCAGCTTCGCCACCGATGGCGGCGGCGTGGGCCCGCACTTCGACAGCTATGACGTGTTCCTGCTGCAAGCCCATGGCACGCGCCGCTGGCGCATAGGCCAGCAAAAGAACCTGCAATTGCAGGAAAACGTGCCGCTGAAGATCCTGGCCGAGTTCGAGCCCGAGCAGGAATTCGTGCTGGAGCCGGGTGACATGCTGTACCTGCCCCCGCGCTATGCCCATGACGGCGTGGCCGAAGGCGAGTGCATGACGTATTCGATCGGTTTTCGCTCGCCCGGCCGCGATGAGCTGGCGCGCGAGCTGCTGCTGCGCATGTCGGACGAGCCCGACGAGCCAGAAACCCCTGTGCTGTACCGCGACCCCAAGCAGGAAGCCGTGACCCATCCGGGCGAAATTCCAGCCAGCATGGCGGAGTTCGCGCGCAAGGCGCTGGAGCGTGCGCTGGCCGAGCCGCTGGCGCTGGAGCGGGCGCTGGGAGAGTACCTGACCGACCCCAAGCAGAACGTCTGGTTCGAGGCCGGCGAGGAGGGCGTGATGCTGGAGAGCGTGGTGCTCGACCGCCGCACGCGCATGATGTATGACGCGCGCCACATTTTCATCAATGGCGAAAGCTATCTGGCGGGTGGTCGCGATGCCAAGCTGATGCGCCTGTTGGCCGACCAGCGCGCGCTGTCGGCGCGTGACCTGGCGCGGGCCAGCGACGATGCGCTGGAGCTGCTGTCGGCCTGGCATGAGGCGGGCTGGGTGCGCTGCGCAGAGTGAAGCGCAGTCGAGGGCGGCATTTTTTTGCAGAAATGGCCGCGCTCTTGTCAGCGCCGGAGGGCGTTGGCGCGTTAAGTAAACAGGTGCTGCACTGGCCTGCGGTACCTGCGGTTTACGCGTACGGCAGAAATTTTGTGGGCAAATGTAGAAGTGTTGTCAGGATTCGTCAGGATTGACGAAATCTCCCTATAATTGCTCGCTGTGTCGCAGTTATTTTTTCTTGCGACTCTGCCGGAACGTTCCGTGGCTGCAAGAGGCTGGCCGTTAATGGCATATCGAATTCTTACTGCTCCTCAATTAGGAAAACTGACATGAAGACATCTTTCGTTCTGGCTACCGTGATCGCTGCTGCTGCCCTCGTCGCTTGCGGCAAGAAGGAAGAAGCTGCTCCCGTGGCCGCACCTGCTGTTGAAGCTCCTGCTGCTGCTCCCGCAGAAGCCGCTCCTGCTGCTCCTGCCGCTGACGCTGCTGCTCCTGCAGCCGCCGCTGCTGACGCTGCTGCTGGCGCCGCCGGTGCTGCTGCTGACGCTGCTTCCGACGCTGCCAAGGCTGCTGCTGATGCTGCCAAGGCTGCTGCTGACGCTGCTGCTCCTGCCAAGTAATACTTGCGCCGCAGGGAGTCGGTTCACCGGCTCCTTGTCTGGCAAAAAGGCCTCGATCTTCGGATCGAGGCCTTTTTTTATGTCTGTAGCTCGCCCCTGCGCGCGGGCATGAAAAAAGCCACCGCAGGCGGTGGCTTTCGGGGCAGGCCTGGTGACAGGCGCTGCGGGTTTTATTTCAGATCGTCGGTCAGCACGCGCGTGATGCGCTGGGCGTTGGTCGAGGTTTCGGGTACGCCGGCCGAGGTCAGCACCGAGATGGTCGAGCGCTCGCCTTCGCCGCGCACCTGGATCTGGTACTTGACGGGAGCCGAAGCTTCGCCCGACTTGCTGAACAGCTTGTTGAGGAAGCCGCCCGAGGCCTTTTGCGCTTCGGGAGAGACATAGCGCACGTAGTAGATGCCACGGCTGCGGTCACGGTCTTCGACGGTGAAGCCGGTGCGGTCCAGGGCCAGGCCCACACGGCGCCAGGCGCGGTCGAAGCCTTCGTCCAGCAAGACCACGGGAGCGTTGTTCAGGGTGTCCAGGCGCGCGCTGGGCGCGGGCGGTGCGGCCTGCACGGAAGCCGCGGCGGCCTTGGATTGCTCCTGGCTCAGGCCCAGCTTGACCATCATGCGGCGCATGAACTCGGTTTCGAGCTCATGGTCGGCCGCGCGTGGCTGCCAGACGGTGCCGTCTTTTTCCTTGGTGGTATAGACCTCTTGCATGCCGCGGTGCGTGACATAGATTTCCGTGCCGCCGTCGGCCCGGCGCTCCAGGCGGGTGCGGAACTTGTCGCGCTCGCCGGTGGAGTAGAGCGAGTCGAACACCTTGCCCAGTGCCGAACGGATCACATCCTGGGGCAGCTTGGCGCGGTTTTCGGCCCAGTCGGTTTCCATGATGCCCAGCTTGGCATCGTCCTGCACCAGCACAAAGCCGTTTTCCAGCCAGAACTCGCGCACCGGATCCCAGAGCTTGTCGGCGGGGCGCTGGATGACCAGCCAGCGTTCGCCGCCGCTGCGCTCGATGCGCACATCGCCGACGGTGTTGACCACGGTCTGCGCGCCGGTAGGCGCTTGCGCGGCCTGGCCGGCCTGCAAGGCATTGGCCGACACCACGCCACCAGGCACGGCATAGCGCGTATCGCGGGTGAGCTGGTTGAGGTCGGGCGGTACTTCCAGTGTCGGGGCCTTGGTGGCGCTCTTGTAGTCGATCTTGTCCGACTCGAACGTGGAGCAGGCGGAAAGCGCCATGGCCAGGCCGACAAGGCCCAGACGTGCAATAGTTGGTTTCACGCGAAAAATCCTCGGTGCTCAGGTAATGGAAAACGCGGCGGGCTCAGATCAGCTCAGCGGAGCGCAGCGCGCCCTCAACCACGGGGATGTATTGGGGGCTCAAGTCCGTCATCGGCAGGCGCATGGTGGGGCCGCACAGGCCCATGCGGGCCACGGCCCATTTCACCGGGATGGGGTTGGCTTCGATGAACAGATTCTTGTGCACGGGCATCAGCTGGAGCTGGATCTGCATCGCGCGCTGGACATCGCCGGCCAGGGCCGCCTTGCACAGCTCGCTCATCAGGCGCGGCGCGACGTTGGCCGTCACGCTGATGTTGCCGTGGCCGCCGCACAGCATCAAGGCCACGGCGGTCGGGTCATCGCCCGAGTACACGCCAAAGCCGGCGGGCACATCGCGGATCAGCCACTGGGCGCGCTCGATGTTGCCCGTGGCTTCCTTGATGCCGATGATGCCAGGCACCTGGGTCAGCCGCAGCACGGTTTCGTGCTGCATATCGGCGACCGAGCGGCCGGGCACGTTGTAGAGAATCGTGGGCAGGTCGCCGACGGCTTCGGCAATCGCCTTGAAGTGCTGGTACTGGCCTTCTTGCGTGGGCTTGTTGTAGTAGGGCACGACTTGCAGCTGGCTGTCGGCGCCGACTTTCTTGGCGAACTGGGCCAGCTCGATCGCTTCGCGCGTCGAGTTGGCGCCGCAGCCGGCCATGATGGGCACGCGTTTGGCGGCTTGCTCCACGGACACGCGAATGATTTCGCAGTGCTCTTCCACGTTGACGGTGGGGGATTCACCCGTGGTGCCGACCACGCCGATGCAGTCAGTGCCTTCGGTGATGTGCCAGTCGATCAGTTTGCGCAAGCTCGGGTAGTCGACGCTACCGTCTTCGTGCATGGGGGTGACGAGGGCAACAATGCTGCCAGTGAGGGCGACGGTGGAGGTGGTCATGTCCGCAGTTGAAAACGGGAAAAGGGCATTCTAACGAGTGTGCGCGGCGCGCAGGGGACTGGGGCGGAGCTGTCGCAGGCATGGATGGCCTTCGGCGGTACCGGCCCGGCACCCGTGGCAGCCGCGGAATGCGGCCACAGCCTCCATCCTAGCAAGCCAGGCAAGGCCCGCACAGGTCAATTGTTTCCGCAAGAACGAAATGGCGCTGTAGGCAATAGCCCTCGGCTTTCAAGCTGGCGCAGGCTGCAAGGCCGGCGCCAGCGTGTCGCTGCCGTCCAGGGGGCGCACGGCGGCAATGCGCTGCACGCAGCGCGCGGGGTCGTCGAGGAAGCCGTCTTCATAGGCGACCACGCGCAGCTCGCCGCCGCAGGCTTGCAGCAGTTCGCCCGGTTGCAGCAGAAAATCGGGGCGCGAAGGCTTGCCAAAACGCGCGTTGCCGTCGGCAAAAGTTTCATACAGCAGCACGCCACCCGGGGCCACGCTGGCCACCAGCGTGGGCAGCAGCGCGCGCCAGAGGTAGTTGGTGACCACCACGGCGTCGAACCGGGCGCCGGGCAGGGGCCAGGCGCCGTTCTCGATATCGGCGCACAGCCGCTGGGCGGATGCGGGCAGGGCGGCGAGCGCCTCGGCCGAGCGATCCAGCCCCAGGCAGGGGTGGCCGCGCTGGGCAAACCAGTGCATATGGCGGCCTTGGCCGCAGGCCACGTCAAGCACCGTGCCGCCCGCGGGCACCAGGTGGCCAAAGCTCTGTATCCAGGCCGAGGCGGGAGAGGGAATAGGGTTCAGGTGGTCGGTCACGGGAAAAGGGAGTCTAGAAGCATGCCCAGATCTGATCGGCCATCAGGATCATGAAGTCTGGGTCGGTGTACAGGCCGAATACTGCCAGCAGCACCAGCGCGGCCAGGGCATAGCCCAGTCCGGTGAGGATGCGCTGGCGCAAGGGGCGGTGTTCCGTCATGGTTCAGGCCGCCACCGGCGTGGGGCGTTGCAGCGCGGCTTCGCGCACCGGCAGGTTGACCAGCGCGGCCAGAATGCCCAGGCCGATCGACAGATACCAGGCGATGTCATAGCTGCCGCTGCGGTCATAGAGATAGCCGCCTATCCAGACGCCCAGGAAGCTGCCGACCTGGTGGCTGAAGAACACAAAGCCGCTGAGCATGGACAGATGCTGGATGCCGAAGATCTGTGCCACGGTGGCGTTGGTCAGCGGCACGGTGGACAGCCACAGAAAGCCCATGGCGGCGGAAAACAGGTAGACCGTCATGGGCGAGATCGGCACCAGCAAGAAGGCCACCGTGGCCACCGAGCGCAGCACGTAAATGCCCGAAAGCAGGTAGCGCTTGGGGAAATGCTGGCCCAGGTGGCCCGCCGTGAAGGTGCCGAAAATATTGAACAGCCCGACCAGCGCCAGCGAGTAGCTGGCCACGTGGGGCGCGAGGCCGTAGTCCTTGAGGTAGCTGGGCATGTGCACGCCGATGAACATCAGCTGGAAGCCGCAGACGAAGTAGCCGGCGGTGAGCAGCAGAAAGCTGGGCGTGCGAAACGCTTCGGCCATGGCCTGGCCCACGCTTTGATCGCGCAGGGGCCGGGGGCTGCTGCCCGAAAAGCCCGGCTCGCGCAGGCCGAAGGCCAGCGGCACGATCATCAGTACCAGCATGGCCAGCACCAGCAGCGCATTCGACCAGCCGATCTGGGCGATCAGCGCGCCTTCCACGGGCACCATGAAGAACTGGCCGAACGAACCCGCGGCCGCCATCACCCCCATGGCCCAGGAGCGGCGCGCGGCCGGAATCTGCCGACCCAGCACGCCGAACACCACGGCATAGGTGGTGCCGGCCTGGGCCGCGCCTATCACCAGGCCTGCCGTGAGTGCGAACCACAGCGGCGTGGTCGACAGCGCCATGCCGGCCAGGCCCAGCGCATACAGCGCGGAGCCCACCAGCAGCACGCGAAAAGCGCCCAGGCGGTCGGCCACGATGCCGACAAAAATGCCCATCACACCCCAGGCAATGTTCTGGATGGCGATGGCCATGGCAAAGGATTCGCGGGTCCAGCCCATTTCCTGGGTAATGGGCAGCAGCCACAGTCCGAAGCCGTGGCGAATGCCCATGGACAAGGTAACGACTGCGCCCCCGCACAGCAGTACCTGCAGCATGGAAAGCGGTGTTGTTGGTGTTTTTTGCATGATGATGCGACTGTAGCCAAAATGGTGAGGGCGTGTCATCCATTGATCCCCCCACGCGCTGGCCTGGACATGCGGATGGATGCGCGAAGCGCGGCGCAGCCCATAGCGTGCTATGGGCAAGCCAAGCGACAAAGCAGACGCCGCATGCCCAGGCCAGCCCGAAGGGAAAGCCAGGGGGCGGCGCATTGCGTCGTTGCCCCTCGCTGACGTAGCGCGCTACGCGGCGCTCAGGGCGCCTAGCACTGCACCGTCCCCTGACTTTCGCGTGGGGAAATCAATGGATGACACGCCCTCCGGGCCGCTGTCATCCACGTTGCGTGGAAGACGGCGCCACAGCGGTCGCAAGGCCATGCTGTTTGCCCATACAGCTTTCCGCTCCGCGCAGCACTACAATCCCAGCCCATGGCAGCTAAACCTTCATCCTCCTCCACCAGCGCTTACTCCGAAGGCTCGATCCGCGTGCTCAAGGGCCTGGAGCCCGTCAAGCAACGGCCGGGCATGTATACGCGTACCGACAACCCATTGCATATCCTGCAGGAAGTGGTGGACAACGCGGCCGACGAAGCCTTGGCCGGCTACGGCAAGAAAATCAAAGTCATCCTGCACGCCGATCAATCGGTCAGCGTGGAAGACGACGGTCGCGGTATTCCCTACGGTCTGCACCCTGAAGAAAATGCACCCGTGATCGAGCTGGTGTTCACGCGCCTGCATGCGGGCGGCAAATTCGACAAGGGCCAGGGCGGCGCCTACAGCTTCTCCGGCGGTCTGCACGGCGTGGGCGTCTCGGTCACGAACGCCTTGTCCACGCGCATGGAAGTCACCAGCTACCGCGACGGCCACTGCGCCCGCCTGGTGTTTTCCGCGGGCGACGTGGTCGAGCCCCTGCAGGTCCAGCCGCTGACCAACGGCGAGCGCAAGCGCGGCACCACGGTGCGCGTGTGGCCCGACGCGAGCTATTTCGAATCCGCCCAGTTGCCCATGAACGAGCTGGTGCACCTGCTGCGCAGCAAGGCCGTGCTGATGCCGGGCGTCCAGGTGACGCTGGTCAACGAAAAGACCCGTGATGCACCGCAGGTATGGCAATACAAGGGCGGCCTGCGCGACTATCTGCAGCAAAGCCTCAACGGCGAGCCGGCCATTCCCCTGTTCGAAGGCGAAGGCTTCGCCGACCGCAACCACGACAGCTTTGCCGAAGGCGAAGGCGCGGCCTGGTGCGTGGCGTTCACCGAAGACGGTGCGCCCGTGCGTGAAAGCTATGTCAACCTGATTCCCACCACCGCCGGCGGCACCCACGAAAGCGGCTTGCGCGACGGCCTGTTCCAGGCGGTGAAAAGCTTCATCGAGCTGCATTCGCTGCTGCCCAAGGGCGTCAAGCTGATGCCCGACGACGTGTTCGCCCGCGCCAGCTATGTGCTCAACGCCAAGGTGCTCGACCCGCAGTTCCAGGGCCAGATCAAGGAGCGGCTGAATTCGCGCGATGCCGTGCGCCTGGTTTCGGGCTTTGTGCGCCCGGCGCTGGAGCTGTGGCTCAACCAGCATGTCGAGTGGGGCAAGAAGCTCGCCGAGCTGGCCATCAAGGCCGCGCAGAGCCGGCAGAAGGCCGGTCAGAAAGTCGAAAAGCGCAAGGGATCGGGCGTGGCCGTGTTGCCGGGCAAGCTCACCGATTGCGAAAGCCGCGACCTCGCGCACAACGAAGTCTTTCTGGTCGAGGGCGACTCGGCCGGCGGCAGTGCCAAGATGGGCCGCGACAAGGAAACCCAGGCCGTGCTGCCGCTGCGCGGCAAGGTGCTCAACACCTGGGAAGTGGACCGTGACCGGCTGTTCGCCAACAACGAAATCCACGACATTTCCGTGGCCATCGGCGTCGATCCGCACGGCCCCAACGACACGCCCGACCTGTCGGGTCTGCGTTACGGCAAGGTCTGCATCCTGTCGGACGCCGACGTCGACGGCTCG
This sequence comes from Acidovorax bellezanensis, assembly GCF_025421555.1. NCBI lineage: Bacteria > Pseudomonadati > Pseudomonadota > Betaproteobacteria > Burkholderiales > Comamonadaceae > Acidovorax > Acidovorax bellezanensis. Next base: position 322,879 of record NZ_JAODYH010000001.1, on the reverse strand, counting down.
CACATCCAGGTGCTGCTGCTGACGCTGTTCTTCCGCCACTTCCCCAAGCTCATCGAGGCCGGCCACATCCATGTGGCCTTGCCGCCGCTGTTCCGTGTGGACGTGCCGGCGCGCGGCAAGAAGCCGGCGCTCAAGGTCTATGCGCTCGACGAGAATGAACTGGCCGTGATCTTCGAGAAATGCGCCAAGGACGGCGTGCCGCGCGAGAAGTGCCAGGTCAGCCGCTTCAAGGGTCTGGGCGAAATGAATGCCGAGCAGCTGTGGGACACCACGCTGAACCCCGACACGCGTCGCCTGCTGCCGGTGCAGTTGCTGAACCTGGACTTTGCCGCGGCCGAGGACGTGATCACCAAGCTCATGGGCAAGGGCGAGGCTGCGGCCCGGCGCGAGCTCATGGAACTGCACGGCGACGCCGTGGTGGTCGACATCTGAGGAGACGGCAGTACCGCCTGTCGAACGGTCCCATGTTCCACCTTCCCCATTCCTCCATGTCCGGCCGCCTGCTGGTGGCCGGGCTGCTGGGCGCCTGGCTGGCGCTGGGGGCAGGGGCGGCGCGTGCCGACCTCTGGGCCTTTATCGATGCGCAGGGCGTGACGCACTTTTCGGCCGAGCCGCTGGACGAGCGCTACACGCTGTTCTTTCGCGGGCAGCGTTTCGATACCGAGCGTGATGCCGCCGGCGCCCTCGCCGCGGACACCGATGTGAACAATCCTGGCGTGGCGCTGGCCGCGCGGGCGCGTGTGCAGGCCTACTTCGATATCTTGCCGGCCTACAAAAGCGTGCGCCCGCATTTGCGGCGCGCGGCCGAACGCACCGGCCTGGACTATGCGCTGCTCAAGGCGGTGATCGCCACCGAGTCGGGCTTTGATGCCCAGGCGGTCTCTCCCAAGGGCGCGATCGGCCTGATGCAGCTGATGCCGGCCACCGCTGAACGCTTTGGCGTGGCGGCGACCGGCGCGCGCAGCCTGGCCCAGCAGTTGCACGACCCGGCCGTCAATGTGCCGGCCGGTGCGCGCTACCTGCGCCATCTGATGGACCTGTACGACGGGCGGCTGGACTTGGCCCTCGCGGCCTACAACGCCGGCGAAGGCGCGGTGCTGCGCGCCGGCCAGAAAATTCCGCCCTTCAAGGAAACCCAAAACTATGTGAAGACCGTGCTGGCCCTGTACCGCCAGCTCCAGCCCCTGGTGCCTGGTGACCTGGCCCTGGCTGAACCGTCTTCACGCATCCGCATGACCCTGCCCGCGGGCAGACAGCGGCAGTCTTTCGACGAGAAACAATGACCATGAGCGATCAAATTCTGGATCTGGCAGCGCACGCCGACGGCGATGCGCTGGACCTGGGCACCTATGCGCAGCGCGCCTACCTCGAGTACGCCCTGTCGGTGGTCAAGGGCCGGGCCCTGCCCGATGTCTGCGACGGCCTCAAGCCCGTGCAGCGGCGCATTCTCTACGCCATGGACCGCATGGGCCTGAGCCATTCGGGCAATACCGTGCCCCGGCCGGTCAAGAGCGCGCGCGTGGTGGGCGATGTGCTGGGGCGCTTTCACCCCCATGGCGACCAGTCGGCCTATGACGCCCTGGTGCGCATGGCCCAGGACTTCGCCCAGCGCTATCCGCTGGTCGACGGTCAGGGCAACTTCGGCAGCCGCGACGGCGATGGCGCCGCCGCCATGCGTTACACCGAAGCGCGCCTGTCCAAGATCACCGGCCTGCTGCTCGACGAGATCGATGAAGGCACGGTGGACTTCGTGCCCAACTACGACGGCTCGACCCAGGAGCCGCGCCAGCTGCCCGCGCGCCTGCCGTTCAGCCTGCTCAACGGCGCCAGCGGCATTGCCGTGGGCCTGGCCACTGAAATCCCCAGCCACAATCTGCGCGAAATCGCCGATGCCTGCGTTGCGCTGATCAAGAAGCCGCTGCTGAGCGAAGCCGAGCTGGCCCTGCTGGTGCCCGGTCCCGACTATCCGGGCGGCGGCCAGATCATCAGCAGCCCGGCCGACATCGCCGATGCCTACCGCAGCGGCCGCGGCAGCCTCAAGGTGCGTGCGCGCTGGAAGATCGAAGAGCTCGCGCGCGGCCAGTGGCAAATGGTGGTGACCGAGCTGCCGCCCGGCGTGTCGACGCAAAAGGTACTGGAAGAAATCGAAGAGCTGTCCAACCCCAAGATCAAGACGGGCAAGAAAGCCCTGTCCCAGGACCAGCAGCAGCTCAAGACCAATCTGCTGGCGGTGCTCGACGCCGTGCGCGACGAGTCGAGCAAGGATGCGGCCGTGCGCATCGTCATCGAGCCCAAGAGCGGCAAGGTGCGCCAGTCCGATTTGACCCAGTTGCTGCTGGCCCACACCAGCCTGGAAACCTCGAGCTCCATCAACCTGACCATGATCGGGTTGGACAGCAAGCCGGTGCAGAAATCCCTGCTGCAGATGCTGCGCGAGTGGATCGAATTCCGCCAGTCCACCATCACCCGCCGCTCGCAATACCGCCTGGCCAAGGTGCTGGACCGTTCGCACATCCTCGAAGGCCGGCAGATCGTGCTGCTCAACATCGACGAGGTGATTGCCATCATCCGCGAGAGCGACGATCCCAAGGAGGCGCTGATGGCGCGCTTCGCGCTGTCCGAGCGCCAGGCCGACGACATCCTCGAAATCCGCCTGCGCCAATTGGCGCGGCTCGAAGCCATCAAGATCGAGCAGGAGCTCAAGGCGCTGCGCGAAAGCCAGGGCAAGCTCGAAGATATCCTGGGCAATCCCGCCACGCTGCGCCGCTTGATGGTCAAGGAAATCGAAGCCGACGCCAAGCAGTTTGCCGACGAGCGTCGCACGCTGATCCAGGAAGAGAAAAAAGCCAGTGCCGAAGTCAAGGTGGCCGACGAACCCGTCACCGTGGTGGTCTCGGAAAAAGGCTGGGTGCGCACGCGCCAGGGCCACGGCCACGAGGCGGCGAGTTTCACCTTCAAGGCCGGCGATGCGCTGTACGGCACTTTCGAGTGCCGCACCGTCGACCAGCTGCTGGCCTTCGGCAGCAACGGCCGGGTCTATTCCGTGCCCGTGGCGCAACTGCCCGGCGGGCGCGGTGACGGCCAGCCCGTGACCACGCTGGTCGAGCTCGAAAGCGGCACCCAGCTGCAGTACTACTTTGCCGGCCCGGCCCAGGCCTGCCTGCTGCTGGCCAGCTCGGGCGGCTACGGCTTCCTGGCGACCGTGGAGAGCCTGGTCTCGCGCAACAAGGGCGGCAAGGCCTTTGTCAATCTGGCCGAAGGCGAAACCCTTTGCGCGCCGTCGCACGCCAGCGGCAGCACCGGCAGTACCGCGCTGCTGCCCGCCACCCATGTGGCCGCGGGCTCGGTCGGCGGACGCATCATCACGTTCGAGATCAGCGAACTCAAGACCATGGGCAGCGCGGCGCGCGGCCTGATGCTGCTGGCGCTTGAAGAGGGCGACAGCCTGGCGGGCGCCGCGGCCTATACCCGCAGCATCCGCCTCGAAGGCACGGGCCGCGGCGGCAAGGCGCGCGAGGAGACATTGGAAATCCGCAGCCTCAACAACGCCCGTGGCAAGCGCGGCGGCAAGGGCAAGGCGGCCGACCTGGGCTTCAAGCCGGCGCGCATTACACGCGTGGAGTGAAGCCAAGCCCGGCAATGGGCCTGAGCATGAAAAAAGCCCCTCGTCGAGGGGCTTTTTTGCGTTCAGCCGGGTTCAGGCCAGTTCGGCGATCAGCTCGATTTCCACGCAGGCGCCCATGGGGATTTGCGCCACGCCAAACGCGCTGCGCGCGTGTTTGCCCTTGGCGCCGAAGACTTCGCCCAGCAGCTCGCTGCAGCCGTTGGTGACCAGGTGCTGCTCGGTGAACGTGCCCGTGGAGTTGACCAGGCTCATCACCTTGACGATGCGCTGCACGCGGTTGAGGTCGCCGCCGGCCGCATGCTGCAGCGTGCCCATCAGGTCGATGGCCACGCCGCGCGCGGCGGCCTTGCCTTCTTCGGTGGTGGTGTTGAGGCCCAGCTGGCCAACCCAGACCTTGCCATCCTTCTTGGCGATGTGGCCGCTGAGGAACACCAGCTTGCCGGTCTGCACGTAAGGCAGGTAGGCGGCGGCAGGCACGGCCAGGTCCGGCAGTTCGATCTGGAGTTGTTTCAGCTTCTCGTAAACGCTCATGACTGTTTCCTTTTGCAAAAATTCAAGGGGAAAACGGCTGCATTTCCCTGGGAAAGAGTGTGACACAGGCCGCATGCCCGATAGCCACTGATGGGCGCAAGGACAGGCGGCGTTCTGGTGCGTCTGGATGGCGCTGGCTAGCATGTGCGGCATGGGCGCTCCGCTTAGCCATTCGTCTGTGCCGGACGCTATTGCGCCCGCCGCCTGCACCTGGGCGCTGCGGCCCTGGGCCTGCTGGCAGGTGGCGCTCTTGGGCCTGGTCGCGGGAGCGGCCTGGCAGGTCACGCAGCCGGCGCTGTGGCGCCCTGGGGGCTATGCCGGCCTGTTGCTGGCCGCCGTGGGCTGCGCCGGGCTGGCCTGGGCCTGCAATCGCCGCGCGGGCGCGGGCGCGGGCCGGGCCTGGGCAGTGGGCGGGTTGTGGGCGCTGGCCGCGGCCTGTGCCATGGCCGCGGGGTGCGGCGCCCGGGCGCTGGCGTTCCAGGCGCAGGCGCTGTCCGCGGACCTCGAAGGCGTGGATCTGCGCGTGACTGGCGTGGTCGCGGCCATGCCCCAGCCCGCGCCCTGGGGCCTGCGCTGGCGCCTGGAAGTGGAGCGGGCCGAGCGGGCTGGCGGCGCGCAGTCCGGGGCGGAGGTCGCATTGCCGCCGCTGATCGAACTGGCCTGGTATGGGCCGCGCGCCGGTGAGTGGCCGGCCGCGGGCGCTGCGCCGCCACAGCCGCTGGCGGCCGGCCAGCGCTGGTCGTTCACGGTGCGGCTCAAGGCCCCGTACGGCCTGCGCAATCCCCATGGTTTTGACCAGGAGCTGTGGCTGTGGGAGCAGGGCGTGCAGGCCACGGGCACGGTGCGCGCGGGTCGCGGCCAGGCGCCACCGCGCAAGCTGGGGCAGACCGGGCGCTACCCGGTGGCGTGGCTGCGCCAGCAATTGCGCGATGCCATCGTGGCGGACCGTGCTCCGCCGGCCATGCTGCGCGCGCTGTGGCCGGGTGCGGGCGGTCAGGAGGGGCAGCGTGCGCGTGGCGTGGTCGCGGCCCTGGTGGTGGGCGACCAGGGGGCGATAGAGCGCAGCGATTGGGAACTGTTTCGCGCCACTGGCGTGGCGCATTTGATGAGTATTTCCGGCCTGCACATCACCATGTTCGCCTGGCTGGCCGCCGCGCTGCTGGGCTGGGCCTGGCGGCGTTCGGCGCGCTGCTGTCTGTGGCTGCCCGCGCCCACGGCGGGGCTGCTGGGCGGCGTGCTGCTGGCCCTGGGCTACAGCGCCCTCAGCGGCTGGGGTCTGCCCGCGCAGCGCACGGTGGGCATGCTGGCGGTGGTGGCTTGTCTGCGCCTGGCCGGTGCGCGCTGGCCCTGGCCTCAGGTCTGGCTGCTGGCGCTGGCCGCGGTGGTCGTGGCCGACCCCTGGGCGCTGTGGCAGGCGGGTTTCTGGCTGAGCTTCGTGGCCGTGGGCGTGCTGTTCGCTTCAGCGACGGGAGAGCCCGCGGCGCGCGGCCTGCGCCCACGCTTGCAGGCCCTGCTGCGCGAGCAGATGGTGGTGACGCTGGCGCTGACGCCGCTGGCCTTGCTGCTGTTCGGTCAGGTCTCGCTGGTGGGCATGCTGGCGAACCTGCTGGCGATTCCCTGGGTAACGCTGGTGGTCACGCCCCTGGCCATGCTGGGCATGGGCTGGGCGCCGCTGTGGCAGCTGGCCGCGGCCAGCGTCCTGCCTTTGAGCGCCGTGCTGCACTGGCTGGCGCAATGGCCAGCCGCCGTGCTGTTCCTGCCCGCGGCGCCGGCCTGGGCCGCGCTTGCCGCGGTGCTGGGCGGTGTCTGGCTGGTGCTGCGCCTGCCAGTGCCCGTGCGGCTGCTGGGCCTGCCCTTGCTGCTGCCGGCGCTGTGGTGGCAGCCCGCGCGCCCCGCAGCCGGCGAATTCACGCTGCTGGCGGCCGATATCGGTCAGGGCAATGCCGTGCTGGTGCGCACGCAAGGCCATAGCCTGCTGTACGACACGGGGCCGCGCCATGGGCCGGACAGCGACGCGGGTCAGCGGGTGCTGGTGCCCTTGTTGCGCGCCCAGGGCGAGCGCCTGGACATGTTGATGCTCAGCCACAGCGACAACGATCACACCGGCGGCGCGGCGTCCGTGCTGCGCGCCCAGCCCCAGGCCGCGCTGGTGGGCGCGGCCACCGAGGAACTGCCGCAGCAGGCGCTGCGCGCTGCCACGCCCTGCGCTGCGGGCCAGCGCTGGCAGTGGGATGGCGTGGCCTTCGAAGTGCTGCATCCGCCGCCGGGCCTGGCGCCCGAGCCCGAAGCGAGCGGGCGCAGGCGGCGCTCGGCCAGGGACGGTCCCAATACGCGCAGCTGCGTACTGCGCATTCGCGCGGCCACTGGCGCCGTGGCCTTGCTCGCGGGGGACATCGAACGCCGGCAGGAAGAGGCTTTGCTGGCGCAGGGCGCGCCGCTGCGTGCCGATTGGCTGCTGGTGCCGCACCACGGCAGCAAGACGTCTTCGACCTCGGCCTGGATTGCCGCCGTGGCGCCGCGCCATGCGCTGGTGCAGGCCGGTTACCGCAACCGCTACGGCCATCCCGCGGCCCCGGTGGTGCAGCGCTATATCGCGCAGGGCGTGCAGCTGGTGGACAGCGTGCGCTGCGGCGCGGCGCGGTGGTCTTCGGCACGGCCACAGCAGATGGACTGCGAACGCCAGTTGCGACCGCGCTACTGGCAGCAGGGGGGCGGCCAGGGGCCGTGACCCGATCTCTGGGGCTTACTTGTTGCGGCGCTGCTCGCGCAGCATGAACAGGTACAGGCTTTCCACCTTCTCGCGCGCCCAGGGCGTCTGGCGCAGGAATTTCAGGCTGGAGTTCACGCTGGGCTGGCTCTGGAAGCAGCGTATGGGCACCAGCCGGGCCAATTCTTCCCAGCCGTAGTGCGCTTGCAAGGCTTCGACGATGGCGGCGAGGGTCAGGCCGTGCAAGGGGTTGTTGGCTTGCCGGGCCGGCGGCGCGGGGGGCTTTTCAGGAGGCGTTTGCATAGGGGGCGAGGATATCGGGATTGGCTTGGGCCGTCGCTATGAAGGGCAAGCTGCAGACGCAAAAAAAGCGGGCATTGCCCGCTTTCAAGAATCTTCCTGGCTCTCGCAACGTCCACAGCCCACGCAACTGGCGTGCCCCAGCAAGGGGAAGCCGGGGCGCGCCTAGCGCGAAGCGGCTCAGGGGGTGTTATTCCAACTCACCCATTTGCGACTGCAGGTAGTTCTGCACGCCGACCTTGTCGATCAGGTCGATCTGGGTCTCGAGGAAGTCGATGTGCTCTTCCGTGTCGTCGAGGATCTTCTGCAGCAGGTCGCGCGAAACGTAGTCGCGCACGGATTCGCAGTGGGCGATGCCGTCCTTGATGGTCTGCTGCGCACCCAGCTCGAGGCGCAGGTCGCAGGCCAGGCATTCGGGCACGTCTTCACCGATTTGCAGCTTGCCCAGGTCCTGCAGGTTGGGCAGGCCGTCGAGCGTGAAAATGCGGTCCATGAGCCAGTCGGCATGCTTCATCTCACCGATGGATTCGGCGTATTCCTTCTTGGCCAGCTTGTCGAAGCCCCAATGCTTGTACATGCGGTAGTGCAGAAAATACTGGTTAATGGCCGTGAGCTCATTTTTCAGTTGTGCCTGCAGGTGGGCAATGGCTTGTGCGTCGCCTTTCATGGGGGTACTCCTTCGCTTGTGTGAATCGCTCAATTGTCGCCGTTCATCAGGTGCATGTAACCGCTATCCCCTGCATTTACGGTATGTCTGCGTTTGATGTTGACTCGCGTTCGCGTTTCCCGGCGAGGATGTATCGGGGAAAATGACGGCAGCAGGACTATGAATGGTGTTTATTGATAGTTAAATCAAATCGACATGATCAAGTCAATTGATTGGATTTATTTCGTGAACACTCTAAACTTCAGTCCTGTGTTCAGTCGCATTACTTAAAGGAAGCAACCATGTCCGTTATCAATACCGAAATCAAACCTTTCAAGGCCAGCGCTTTCAAGGCCGGCAAGTTCATCGATATCACCGAAAAGGACGTGCTGGGCAAGTGGGCTGTGTTCGTTTTCTACCCAGCCGACTTCACCTTCGTCTGCCCCACCGAGCTGGGCGACGTGGCTGACCACTACGCAGAATTCCAGAAGATGGGCGTGGAGATCTTCTCCGTGTCCACCGACACCCACTTCGTGCACAAGGCTTGGCACGATGCTTCGGAAACCATCGCCAAGATCCAGTACACCATGATCGGCGACCCGACCATGGCGATTTCGAACAACTTCGAAATCCTGCGCGCTGACCAAGGCCTGGCCAACCGCGGCACCTTCATCATCGACCCCCAGGGCGTGATCCAGGCTGTGGAAATCACCGCCGAAGGCATTGGCCGCGATGCAACCGAACTGCTGCGCAAGGTCAAGGCTGCTCAGTACGTCGCCGCTCACCCCGGTGAAGTCTGCCCCGCCAAGTGGCACGAAGGCGAAGCCACCCTGGCTCCTTCGCTGGACCTGGTCGGCAAGATCTAAGTAAAGCCCCTGAAAAGCCCGGGGCGACCCGGGCTTTTTTTGAAGCACTAGAACAATAACTATCAACAATAAATTAAATAAGGATTTGACTATCATGCTCGACGCCAACCTCAAGACCCAACTCAAGGCATACCTCGAACGTGTGCAAAAGCCCATTGAAATCGTCGCCACCCTCGACGACAGCAAGGCGTCTGGCGAAGTCAAGTCCTTGCTGGCCGATTTGGTCGCGCTCAGCGACAAGATCACCGTGGTCGAAAACAACGCCGCCGATGCACGCAAGCCCTCGTTCCTGATCAGCAACCCCGGCGTGGACACGGGCGTGCGTTTTGCCGGCGTGCCCCTGGGCCATGAATTCACTTCGCTGGTGCTGGCCCTGCTGCACGTGGGCGGCCACCCCTCGAAGGAGTCGGCTGAACTGCTGGAACAGATCCGCGGCATCGACACGCCTTTGCATTTCGAGACCTATTACTCGCTGTCCTGCCACAACTGCCCGGACGTGGTGCAGGCGCTCAATCTGATGAGCGTGCTCAACCCCAAGATCACCCACACGGCGATTGACGGCGGCCTGTTCCAGAGCGAAGTCGAAGCGCGCGAAATCATGGGCGTGCCCACGGTCTTCGTCAACGGCGAGCGTTTCGGTCAAGGCCGCATGGAGCTGGCCGAGATCGTCGCCAAGGTCGACAGCGGCGCTTCGGCCCGCGAAGCCGCCAAGATCAGCGCCAAGGAAGCGTTCGACGTGCTGATCGTCGGTGGTGGCCCCGCCGGTGCGGCCGCGGCCGTGTATGCGGCGCGCAAGGGCATCCGCACCGGCATCGCCGCCGAACGCATGGGCGGCCAGGTGCTGGACACGGTGGACATCGAGAACTTCATTTCGGTGCAAAAGACCGAAGGCCCGCAGTTCGCGGCAGCGCTCGAGCGCCATGTGCGCGACTATGAAGTCGACATCATGAATCTGCAGCGCGCCAAGGCGCTGGTGCCCGCCAAGGAAGAGGGCGGCCTGATCACGGTGGAGCTGGAGTCGGGCGCGACGCTGCAATCGAAGACCGTGATCCTGTCGACCGGCGCGCGCTGGCGCAACATGAACGTGCCTGGCGAAGAGCAGTACCGCACCAAGGGTGTGACCTACTGCCCGCATTGCGACGGCCCGCTGTTCAAGGGCAAGCCCGTGGCGGTGATCGGCGGCGGCAACTCCGGCGTGGAAGCGGCCATCGACCTGGCCGGCGTGGTCAAGCATGTCACGCTGCTGGAGTTCGCCACCGAGCTCAAGGCCGATGCCGTGCTGCAAAAGAAGCTGCGCAGCCTGCCCAACGTGACTGTCATCACCAACGCCGAGACCACGGAAGTCAACGGCGACGGCAAGAAGGTCACCGGCCTGACCTACAAGGACCGCGGTACGGGCGAAATCAAGACCGTGGCGCTGGACGGTATCTTCGTGCAGATCGGTCTGCTGCCCAACACCGACTGGCTCAAGGGCACGGTCGAGCTGACCCGCTTCGGTGAAATCATCATCGACGCCAAGGGCCAGACCAGTGTGCCTGGCGTGCTGGCCGCGGGCGACTGCACCAACGTGCCTTACAAGCAGATCGTCATTGCCGCGGGTGCGGGCGCGACGGCCGCGTTGTCGGCTTTCGATCACCTGATCCGCCATTGATGGCACCGTGGAGGCACCTGCCTGGCGGGTGCTGAAGCAAAAAAGGACTGCCTGGGCAGTCCTTTTTTGCGCCTGCGCGCTGTTGCTGGAGGAGGGCGCCGGTAGCCGCAGCAGAGCGTCAGAAACGGTCATGCTCCGCCGCCGCCGGGCCGCCCCTAGGCGGGCCCCCCCAAGGCGGCGGACGGCCCCCTCGGGGGGCAGCGAGCTACACGCAGTGGGCGAGCGTGGGGGCTAGTACCCCAGGCGTTCGGGCTTGATGTCCTGCAGGATCGTCGTGGCGATTTCCTCGATGGACTTGTTGGTGCTCGACAGCCAGCGGATGCCCGCGCGGCGCATCATGGCTTCGGCTTCGGCGACTTCGTGGCGGCAGTTCTCCAGGCTGGCGTAGCGCGAATTGGGGCGGCGCTCGTTGCGGATGTCGGACAGGCGCATCGGGTCGATGGACAGGCCGAACAGCTTCTTGCGCACCGGCAGCAGGGCCGGGGGCAGCTGGCGCCGGTCGAAGTCTTCGGGGATCAGGGGGTAGTTGCCCACTTTGAGGCCGAACTGCATGGCCAGGTACAGGCTGGTCGGGGTCTTGCCGCTGCGGCTCACGCCGACCAGGATCACGTCGGCGCCGGCCAGGTCGTGGTTGGTCTGGCCGTCGTCATGGGCCAGGCTGAAGTTGATGGCCTCCATCCGGTCCAGGTATTCCTTGCTCTGGCTGATGTCGGAAAAGCGCCCCACGCGGTGGTGGGACTTCAGGCCCAGCTCCTGCTCCAGCGGGTTGACGAAGGTGCCGAACATGTCGAGCAGCATGCCTTTGCAGTTCTCGCGGATGACGTCGACCACTTCCATGTCCACCAGCGTGGTGAAGACGATGGGCTTGCGGCCTTCGATCTCGCCGGTGTGGTTGATCTGGCGCACCGTCTGGTGGGCCTTGTCCACCGTATCGACGAAAGGTACACGCACAAAGCGGGCGCTCACATCGAACTGGGTCATGAGGGCTTTGCCGAAGGTTTCGGCAGTGATACCCGTGCCGTCGGAGATCAGGAATACGGTGCGCGTGTGCATGGTGCTCTTTGAAGAGGGGGGTAAACGAGCCGGCCGCGCGCAAATGGGCGCGGGCCTGGGGTCTGTCATCCATCGATTTCCCTGTTCTCTGAGCAGTCTGAAGGGAAATCCAGACCAGGGGGCTTAATTGATGGCAGGCCCTACAATGGCGCCCATTATTCCCAATTTCATGTCCATGCTCGTTGACGGCCTACAACCAGAACAGCAAAGCAGCGTGCAGCGCAGCGTGGATTACGCCAATGCCCCAGGGGGCTGCAGGGCGATACCGGTTTTAACTTTGGAGCTTTCTCATGTCTGCACTCTTCCAAGCGACCGATCTGGTCGTGCCGTTTGAACAACTGCGAATGACCGACGTCGAGTCGGTCGGCGGCAAGAATGCCTCGCTGGGCGAAATGATTTCCCAGCTGCCCCAGGGCGTGAAAGTGCCCACGGGCTTCGCGACCACGGCCCATGCCTTCCGCGAATTCCTGGCCTTCGAAGGCCTGGCCGACCGCATCAACGCCCGGCTTGCGGCGCTCGACATCGAAGACGTGCGCGCCCTGGCCGTTGCCGGCGCCGAAATCCGCGCCATGGTGGAAAACCAGCCTTTCCCGGCCGATCTGCAAAAAGCCATTGCCGATGCTTTCGCCACGCTGAGCGCGGGCAACCCCCTGGCCTCGTTTGCCGTGCGTTCCTCGGCCACGGCCGAAGATCTGCCCGACGCTTCGTTCGCCGGCCAGCAGGAAACTTTCCTGAACGTGGTGGGCATTGAAGACGTGCTGCACAAGATGAAGGAAGTGTTCGCTTCCCTGTACAACGACCGCGCCATCTCCTACCGCGTGCACAAGGGCTTTGCCCACGACGTGGTCGCGCTGTCGGCTGGCGTGCAGCGCATGGTGCGCTCGGACACCGGCGCGGCCGGCGTGATGTTCACCATCGACACCGAGTCGGGCTTTGAAGACGTGGTGTTCATCACTTCGAGCTACGGCCTGGGCGAGACCGTGGTGCAGGGCGCCGTGAACCCCGACGAGTTCTACGTGCACAAGCCCATGCTCAAGGCTGGCAAGAAGGCGCTGATCCGCCGCAACCTCGGCTCCAAGCTGGTGCAGATGGTGTTTGCTTCGGCCGAGGAAAAGGCCGCCAGCGGCAAGCTGGTCAAGACCACCGACGTGGCGCCCGAGCTGCGCAACCGCTACTCGCTGAGCGACGCCGACGTCGAGCAGCTGGCGCGCTATGCACTGGTGATCGAAGAGCACTACGGTCGTCCCATGGACATCGAGTGGGGCAAGGACGGCACCGACGGCCAGATCTACATCCTGCAGGCCCGTCCCGAGACGGTGAAGAGCCAGTCCAAGGGCCAGGCCGAACTGCGCTACAAGCTGATGGGCACGGGCGACGTGCTGGCCGAAGGCCGCGCCATCGGTCAGAAGATCGGTACCGGCCCGGTGCGCTACGTCAGCGACATTTCGCAGATGGACCAGGTCCAGCCCGGCGACGTGCTGGTGACCGACATGACCGATCCCAACTGGGAGCCGGTGATGAAGCGCGCAGCGGCCATCGTCACCAACCGTGGCGGCCGTACCTGCCACGCAGCCATCATTGCGCGCGAGCTGGGCATTCCCGCCGTGGTCGGTTGCGGCAACGCCACCGAGCTGCTCAAGGCCGGCACCCTGGTGACCGTGTCCTGCGCTGAAGGCGATACCGGCAAGATCTACGACGGCCTGATCGAAACCGAAGTCACCGAAGTCCAGCGCGGCGCCATGCCCGAGATTTCGACCAAGATCATGATGAACGTGGGCAACCCCCAGCTGGCGTTCGACTTCGCCCAGTTGCCCAACGAAGGCGTGGGCCTGGCGCGCGTCGAGTTCATCATCAACAACAACATCGGCGTGCACCCCAAGGCCATCCTGGACTACCCCGCCGTCGATGCCGACCTGAAGAAGGCCGTGGAATCCGTGGCCCGCGGCCATGCGTCGCCCCGCGCTTTCTATGTCGACAAGGTGGCTGAAGGCGTGGCAACGATTGCCGCCGCCTTCTACCCCAAGCCCGTCATCGTGCGCATGTCGGACTTCAAGTCCAACGAATACCGCAAGCTCATCGGCGGCAGCCGCTACGAGCCCGAGGAAGAGAACCCGATGCTGGGCTTCCGCGGCGCGGCGCGCTACATCAGCGCCGAGTTCGGCGAAGCGTTCAAGATGGAATGCGAAGCCCTGCGCCGTGTGCGCGAGGACATGGGCCTGACCAACGTGCAGATCATGATTCCTTTCGTGCGCACCTTGAAGCAGGCCGAGCGCGTGAACCAGCTGCTGGCGGACAACGGCCTCAAGCGTGGCGACAACGGCCTGAAGCTGATCATGATGTGCGAAGTGCCTTCGAACGCCGTCCTGGCCGACGAGTTCCTCGAACACTTTGACGGCTTCTCCATCGGCTCGAACGATCTGACCCAGCTGACCCTGGGCCTGGACCGCGATTCCGGCCTGGAACTGCTGGCTGCCGACTTCGACGAGCGCGATCCCGCGGTCAAGAAGCTGCTCGAGCACGTCATCAAGTCCTGCCTGGCCAAGGGCAAGTACGTGGGCATCTGCGGCCAGGGTCCTTCGGACCACCCCGACTTCGCGCTGTGGCTCGCCGACCTGGGCATTTCCTCGATCTCGCTGAATCCCGACAGCGTCGTTGCCACTTGGCAGCAACTGGCGGCACGCTGAAATTAGGCCCCCCCTGAGCCGCTGCGCGGCTTCCCCCTGAGGGGGACGGCAGCCTCGGTGCGGGGCGGCCCTTCCTCGCTGCCTCCTTGCTGGGGCGCGCCAGTATCTGATGCTGCGTCCAAGCGCGGAAATGAAAAAAAAGCGGCCTAGGCCGCTTTTTTCATGTCCGAGGGAGTCTTAGACTGCCAGGAGTTCCACGTCGAACTTGAGCGTGGCGTTCGGGGGGATCACGCCGCCGGCGCCGCGGGCGCCGTAGCCCAGGGCTGCGGGGATGATCAGCGTGCGTGCGCCGCCGACCTTCATGCCCTGCACGCCTTCATCCCAACCCTTGATCACCATGCCGGCGCCCAGGGCGAAAACGAAGGGGTCCTTGCGGTCCTTGCTGGAGTCGAACTTGGCGCCTTGAACGCCTTCGTTGTAGAGCCAACCGGTGTAATGCACGGTGACGTTGCCGCCACGCGTGGCTTCGGCGCCCTCGCCCACAACGGTGTCTTCAAATTGCAGGCCGGATGCGGTGGTGGTGAAAGCCATGAGAAATCCTTGAAATGTGTCTGTGAAAAGTGCCCGAAGCGGACACTGTACCCGCGGACGACCCGTCCGTCAGGCGCTTTCCTTCTTGGCGCGTGCCGCAACCCAGCGGTTCGCAAAGGCCTGTACATCGCTCAAGCGCTTGAGCAGGTCGTGGCCCGACAAGGTCACGATGTAGCCGTCGCTGCCATGCTCCAGCAGACCGCATTCGCGCAACTCCTTGATGCGGGTGTTGAGCGTGTTGGGCGTGATGCCACCCACGCTGTCCTGCAGCAGGCGAAAGGTCTGGGGATGTCCATCCCGAAGCGCCCACAACACCCGCAGTGCGTAGCGGCATTCGAGCCGTTCGAACAGCTGGTTGATGGCGGCATTTTCCTTGGAGCTCATGGACGCTTCTCCTGGCGCGATGGATAGGTTGAGCGGCGCGTTGACCGAGATGCGGGCGCGTCGCCAAGTCGTGATTGACTATAGCTTGGAAATTATTTTGCTACAAGTTTAGTAGCTCAAAATCCATAGCAGCCATGCGCATCCGTTGGGAAATCCACAAAAGCCAAGGCAAATGTGGCGGCCAAGCCACGATGGCCCTCAGGGCGCCGCGCCGGCGGCGTGGGCCTGGCTGCAGGCATGCAAATGCTGTACCAGCAGGTGGGCGGCAGGGCTCAGCGACTCCTGTGCGCGATAGCAGATGGCAAAGCGGCGGCGGGCCCAGACGTCGGCCAGCGGCACCACGCGCAGGCCGTAGGCCTGGGCAAATGGCTGGGCCACTTCGGCCGGCATCACGCTGATGGCCAGATTGGCACGGACCACGCGCAAGGCGGCTTCGAAGTGCGAGACCTGCATGCGGTGGTTGAGTACCTTGCCCTGCACGGCGGCGGCGCGGGTCAGCAGTTGCTGCACCGCGCTGAGCGCCGGCATGCTCACGTACTCATAGTCCAGCACATCGGCGAAATAGACCTGGCTTTGCTGCGCCACCGGGTGGCTGGCGTGCGCGCAAATGCCCAGATGGTCGCCGCGGTAGGCCTGGGTTTGCAGGCCGCTGAGATCGGCCGCGTCCCAGCAGATGCCGACCGAAGCGCTGCCTTCGTGCACGCCGCGCACCACTTCGGGGCTCACGCGCTCTTCCAGGCTGACCTGGATCTGCTGGTTGCCGGGTGCCTGCAGGAAGGCCGCCACATCGTCGGCCAGCGACTCGGCCATCACCGATGCCGTGACCAGCAGCCGCACATGGCCGCGTGTGCCCTGGGCATAGGCCGCCATGTCGCGGGCGATCAGCGCGCTGCGCGCTAGCAGGGCATGCGCGTGCTCGAGCAGGGTCTCGCCCGCGGCAGTAGGCAGCACGCCGCGGCGCTTGCGCACCAGCAGCGGCGTGCCCACGCGCTGCTCGAGCTGCGCCAGGCGCTTGCTGATGGCCGAGGCGACCATGGCTTCGCGCTGCGCCACGGCGCTGATGTTGCGCAGCTCGCAGACGGCGACAAACAGCCGCAGAGTCGTCAGGTCCAGGTCGTGCATGGTGGAATGAAAAGTTAAGGTATTCCGTTTGGGAACGATAGAGGTTCCAAAATTGATTATCAGTTCCTGTCGGGAATTCCTAGAATCATGACTTTCCCTTAATCGGAGACGGCATGCTGCCCACCGCTTCTCTTGCTCCACCGGGCAAACGCCATGCCATCCTGCGCGAAGTCGGCTTGCGCGACGGCCTGCAAAGCCTGGCCAGCCTGCTGCCCACGGCGCACAAGACCGCCTGGATTGATGCCGCCTACGCCGCGGGCCAGCGCGAGATCGAAGTCGGCTCCTTCGTGCCCGCGCGCCTGCTGCCCCAGCTGGCCGACACGGCCGAGGTGCTGGCGCACGCGAAGACGCTGCCCGGCCTGTTCGCTTCGGTGCTGGTGCCGAACCTCAAGGGTGCGGAGCGCGCGCTCGAATGCGGCGCCGATCTGCTGGTGGTGCCGCTGTCGGCCAGCCACGCCCACAGCCTGGCCAATCTGCGCAAGACGCCTGATGAAGTCGTGGCCGAAGTGGCGCGCATCCGTGCGCAGCGCGACGCGGGCGGCCATGCCACGCTGATCGAAGGCGGCGTGGGCACGGCCTTTGGCTGCACGCTGCAGGGCGAGGTCGCTGAGGACGAAGTGCTGCGCCTGATGCAGGCGCTGCTGGATGCGGGCGCGGACCGCGTGAGCCTGGCCGATACCGTGGGCTTTGCCGACCCCGAGACGGTGAAGCGGCTGTTCGAACGGGCGCGCCGCGCGGTCGGCGACAAGCTGTGCTGCGCGCATTTTCACGACACGCGCGGCATGGGCCTGGCCAATGCCTATGCGGCCTGGCAGACGGGCGTGGAGCGCTTTGACGCCTGCCTGGCGGGCATTGGCGGCTGTCCGCACGCGCCGGGCGCGAGCGGCAATGTGGCGACCGAAGACCTGGCCTTCATGCTGGAGCGCATGGGCGTGGATACGGGATTGGATGTTCAGGCCCTGCTGGCGTTGCGCCAGCGCCTTGGGGCCTGGTTGCCGGGGGAGACCCTGCATGGTGCGCTGTGGCAGGCCGGTCTGCCCCAGGTACTCAATGGCGTGGCAGCCTGCGCTGCCTGAGCCGGTTTTGGATGGATTGTGATGACTGAGAATGTGAATCCGGGCGCTGCAAAGGCCCCTGCTGCGCCCTTGCCCTTGCAAGGGCTGCGCGTGGTGGAGTTTTCCCACATGGTGATGGGCCCGACCTGCGGCATGGTGCTGGCCGATCTAGGCGCTGAAGTGATCAAGGTCGAGCCCGTGGAAGGCGACCGCACGCGCCACCTGCTGGGCGCGGGCGCGGGCTTTTTCCCCATGTTCAACCGCAACAAGAAAAGCATTGCGCTGGACCTGCGCCACCCCGAAGGCCTGCAGGCGGCGATCCGCCTGGCCTCGTCGGCCGATGTGGTGCTGCAGAACTTCAAGCCCGGCGTGATGAAGAAGTACGGCCTGGATTACACCGCGCTGTCGCGCCTGAACGAACGCCTGGTCTATGTGAACCACACCGGCTTTCTGCCCGGCCCCTATGAACAGCGCACGGCGCTCGACGAAGTGGTGCAGATGATGGGCGGGCTGGCCTATATGACCGGCCGCCCGGGCGATCCGCTGCGCGCCGGCGCCAGCGTCAACGACATCATGGGCGGCATGTTCGGCGCCATCGGTGCGATGGCGGCGCTGATGCAGCGCGCCATCACCGGCAAGGGCCAGGAAGTCGACTCGGCCCTGTTCGAGAACAATGTGTTCCTGGTGGGCCAGCACATGATGCAGTACGCCGTCACGGGCGAGCCGGCCGCGCCCATGCCCGACCGCATTTCGGCCTGGGCCGTGTACGACGTGTTCAGCGTCAAGGACGATGGCCAGATCTTTCTCGCGGCCGTGAGCGACGCGCAGTGGAAGACCCTCTGCGATGCCATGGGCTTTGCCGACCTCAAGGCCGACCCGGCCCTGGCCAGCAACAACGACCGCGTGCGCGCGCGTGCCACGCTGCTGCCCGAACTGCGCCGCCGCCTGGCGGCCTACAGCACCGAGGAGCTGTCCGAGATCTTCGAGCGCAACGGCCTGCCTTATGCACCCATCGTGCGGCCCGAGCAGCTGTTCGATGATCCGCACCTCAACGCCACGGGCGGCCTGGCCGAAATCACGCTCACCGACGGCGTGCGCGCGGGCCAGACGGCGCGCACCACGCTGCTGCCCATCCGCATGGACGGACAGCGCCCGGGCATACGCCACAACCCGCCGGCGCTGGGCGAACACACCCGGCAGCTGCTGGAATCGCTGGGCTACAGCCCCGACGAGGTCCAGTCCATGGAGGCCAACGGCGCCGTGGTCTGATCCCCAAGCCTGCGCAGCGCGCAGGCTTTTTGCATAAAAAAAGCAGGAGACAAAAGCATGCATTCCCCCACCATTCCACGCCGCAGCATCCTGGCCTTGGCTGCTGCCAGCCTCATGGCCCCCGCCATGGCCCAGAGCGACAAACCGCTGCGCATCACCTTGCCGCTGTCGGCGGGTTCGGGCGCCGACGGCGCCATTCGCGCCATCAGCGCCAGCCTGGGCAAGGCCATGGGCCAGCCGGTGGTCATCGAGAATCTGCCCGGCGCGGGCGGCATCACCGGCACCCTGCAAATCGTGCGCGCGCCCAAGGATGGTTCGCACATCGGCGTGGTGTCGAACAACCATGTGGTCAATCCCAGCGTCTACCCGTCGATTCCCTTCGACGCCTTGAACGACATCGCGCCCATCACCATCATCGGCGCCACGCCCTTCGTGCTGGTCGCCAACCCGCATCTGCCGGCGCGCAACATCCAGGAACTGGTGGCGCTGGCCAAGGCCAAGCCCGGCACGCTCAACTACGGCTCCTCAGGCAACGGCACCATCCTGCACTTGGGCGCGGCCATGCTGGTCGACCAGGCCAAGGTCGACATCAAGCACATTCCCTACAAGGGCATGGGCATGCTGATGAACGACCTGCTCAGCGGCCAGGTGCAATGGGCCGTAGTGGCGCTGGCGCCCGCGGCGCCGCACATCAAGAGCGGCATGCTGCGTGCCCTGGGCGTGACCACGGCCCAGCGCGTGTCGTCCATGCCCGAGCTGCCGACCATCGCCGAGCAAGGCTTTCCCGAGTACGCGCTCGAAGGCTGGATTGCCGCCGTGGGTCCGGGCGGCCTGTCGCTGACTGAACGCAACCGCCTGCACCGCGGATTCCAGCAGGCACTGGCCCAGCCCGAAGCGCGCAATGCGCTGGTCGCCCAGGGCTACGAGATCAAGCTGAGCACGCCTGAAGCCACGGCGGCCTTCATGCGTTCGGAGTTGCAGCGCATGGCCGAAGTGGTGAAGAACGCGCGCGTCAAAGTGGATTGAGGCCGCGGCGCGGCCGCGCCTGGTGGCACTCTTCTTGCATGGCCTGTGGCAAGAGTAGAAGCGTTCACTGCGCAGCCCTGTGCCTAGGTGCACAAGGCCAGGTCAGCCGGAAATTGCTCTTGAAGCCCGCACCGTGCGGTGCGCCCACGCGCGCCGCGGCTTCAGGAGAATGCCGGACAGGGCATGGCCATCGCCGTCCGGATTTCCGAAGCCAGGAGCGGGAAGATTTTTCTTCCATCTCTTCTTCGAAAGCACCGCATGACCGCCACCTACGAACTGACCGAGCTGCAGAAAGAAACGCGCATGGGCGCGATGGGCTCGGAAACCGGCCAGCGTGAGATCCGCCGCATCGACCTCTCGGACTTCGCCGCGCGCAAGGTCGAGATCGCCGAGCAACTCTGGGACGCCGCCGTCGATGTCGGCTTCTTCCAGGTCGTGAACCACGGCATCGCGCTCCATGATGTCCATCAGGCCTTCGCCATGAGCGAGCGTTTCTTCGCGCTGCCCGACGCCGTCAAGGCCCGGTACCCGTTGAAGAAGGCGCTCAACGTCGGCTGGGAAAGCCGCGCCCAGGTGCGTCCGTCCACGGGAACGCCGGACCAGAAGGAGTCCTACCAGATCACGCGCCCGCACATGGAAGGCCTGTGGCCCAGCGAGCAAGAACTTGCGGGCTTCCAGGCGAGCATGCTGGCCTTCGAAGGCCAGTGCTGGCAGGTGGCCATGCAGGTGCTGTCGTGCTTTGCCTGGAAGCTGGGCTTTGACGAAAGCTTCTTCCTGCGTGCGCACGACCCGGCCCAGGCCAGCTACCAGAGCACCTTGCGCCTGCTGCACTACTTCGCCACGCCGCCCGAGCAGCAAGCCAGCCTGGGCCTGTGGCGCGCGGGTGCGCACACCGACTTCGACTGCCTGAGCCTGCTGTTCCAGCGCCAGGGCCAGGGCGGGCTGCAGGTCTGTCCCGGCAAGGAGATGCAGGCCCAGGAATGGACGTCGGTGGAGCCCGATGAACAGGCCATCACCTGCAATATCGGCGATATGCTGATGCGCTGGAGCGACGACCAGCTGCCGTCGAACTTCCACCGCGTCAAGAACCCCTTGCCCGGTGAATACATGGGGCCGCGCTACAGCCTGGCCTTCTTCGCCCAGGCCAACCGCGACGCCATCATCGAAGGTCCGGGCCGCAAATACCCGCCCATCGCGGCGGGCGAGTATCTGAATCAGCGGGTGGCGGTGAATTTTCAGGGCACCCCCTGAGCCGCTTACGCGGCATGGGCCGCCCCGTCTTCCCCCTCTCATCCTTCGGTGGAGGGGGACGGCACCATCGCTTCGGGGGGGGGGCGCCCAGGTGCGGCGCTTGCTCGGTGCCCCTGAGTTGGGGCACGCCCAGTGTTAGGCGCCGTGCGTTGCGGGGAACGGTGAAGTCACTCGCCCATGAAAAAAGCCATCCCTAGGGATGGCTTTTTGTCGTGCCGGGAAGGCGCGTGGCTTACAGCGAGTCGATGAAGCTGCGCAGCTTGTCCGAGCGCGAAGGGTGCTTGAGCTTGCGCAAGGCCTTGGCTTCTATTTGACGGATGCGCTCGCGCGTCACGTCAAACTGCTTGCCCACTTCTTCCAACGTGTGGTCGGTGGACATTTCGATGCCGAAGCGCATGCGCAGCACCTTGGCTTCGCGTGGCGTCAGGCCGTCGAGGATGTCCTTGACCACGTCGCGCAGACCGGCCTGCATGGCGGCATCGATAGGCGCGGTGTTGGCACCGTCTTCGATGAAGTCGCCCAGGTGGCTGTCGTCGTCGTCACCGATCGGCGTTTCCATGGAGATAGGCTCCTTGGCGATCTTCATGATCTTTCGGATCTTGTCCTCGGGGATTTCCATCTTCGCGGCCAGGATGGACGCATCGGGCTCGAAGCCGAACTCTTGCAAGTGCTGGCGGCTGATGCGGTTCATCTTGTTGATGGTCTCGATCATGTGCACCGGAATCCGGATGGTGCGTGCCTGGTCGGCGATCGAGCGCGTGATGGCCTGGCGAATCCACCAGGTGGCATAGGTCGAGAACTTGTAGCCGCGACGGTATTCGAACTTGTCCACGGCCTTCATCAGACCGATGTTGCCTTCCTGGATCAAGTCCAGGAACTGCAGACCGCGGTTGGTGTACTTCTTGGCAATCGAGATCACCAGGCGCAAGTTGGCCTCGATCATCTCCTTCTTGGCATCGCGCGAGGCACGTTCGCCGTCGTTCATGCGCTTGTTGATGTCCTTGAGGCCTGGCAGGGGCACGACCACGCGGGTCTGCAGGTCGAGCAGGTTCTGCTGCAATTCCTGCACGGGCGGGATGTTGCGCTCGAGGATGGTGCTCCAAGGCTTGTTGGAGTTGGCTTG
The DNA here is from genome assembly GCF_025421555.1 of Acidovorax bellezanensis. Taxonomy (NCBI): domain Bacteria; kingdom Pseudomonadati; phylum Pseudomonadota; class Betaproteobacteria; order Burkholderiales; family Comamonadaceae; genus Acidovorax; species Acidovorax bellezanensis. The sequence goes on along the minus strand of NZ_JAODYH010000001.1, from coordinate 301,055 downwards.
CTTGACCACCCAGTCGAGGTTCAGCAGGTTGGCCGGGAAGTCCTTGATGAAGGTTTCCTGGGGCATGCCGCACTTGTCGACGATGATGCGGCGCAGTTCGCGTTCCTTCTTGCGCACGTCGTCCACCTGGGCGCGCACGAGGTCGCACAGCTTTTCGATGGTCTTGGCCGTGAAGCGGATGGTCATCAGCTCTTCGGTCAGCGCAGCCTGCACCTTCATGTACGCAGGAGTGCCGTAGCCTTCCTTGTCGTAGATCTTGTGCATCTTCTCGAACAGCTCGCGCATCTTGTCGAAACGCGACAGGGCTTCGTTCTTGAGCTCTTCGAGTTTCTTGGTCAGCGCCTTGGAGCCGCCCTTGCCGTCGTCGTCGTCTTCTTCGTCGAATTCGTCGAAGTCTTCTTCGGCCACGTAATCGTCGGCTTCATTGGGGTTGGAGAAACCGTCGACGATGGTCGAGATGACGACCTTGCCGCCACGGATCTCTTCGGCCATGTTGAGGATTTCGGCAATGGTCGCGGGCGATGCGCTGATCGCCTGCATCATGTTCTGCAGACCACCTTCGATGCGCTTGGCGATTTCAATTTCGCCTTCACGCGTCAGCAGCTCCACGGTGCCCATTTCACGCATGTACATGCGCACGGGGTCGGTGGTGCGACCGAACTCCGAGTCCACCGTCGACAGCGCGGCTTCGGCTTCTTCTTCGGCTTCTTCTTCGGTGGTGGCCGACTGGCCGGTGTTGTTCAGCAACAGGGTTTCGGCGTCGGGCGTCTGCTCGTACACCGCCACACCCATGTCGTTGAGCATGGAGATCACGACTTCCAGCGTTTCGGCATCGACCAGCTTGTCGGGCAGGTGATCGTTGATTTCGCCGTGCGTGAGGTAGCCGCGGGTCTTGCCCAGCTTGATCAGCGCCTTCAGGCGCTGGCGGCGGGTCAGCATTTCTTCTTCGGTCAGGACGGTTTCGTCCAGGCCGAATTCCTTCATCAAGGCGCGTTCCTTGGCCTTGCTGATCTTCATGCGCAGCGGCTTGACCTTCTCGGTCGTGGTGGTCGTCGTGGTTTCGACGGCTTCCACTTCACCTTCGAGGTCCGACTCGATGTCCGACAGGTCGGTGTCGTCCATGTCGTCGCCACCTTCCTTGGCCTTGGGCTTGCGGCCGCGCTTGGCAGGGGTCTTGTCTGCAGCGGCTGCCTTCTTGGCGGCGGGAGCTTTCTTGGCGACGGGTTCGGCGCCGTCTTCGGCCGCAGCCTTGGGCTTGCGGCCGCGCTTGGCGGGTGCGGCGGCGGCGAGAAGCGCGTCAGCGGCAGCGATGAGTTCAGCAGAGGTCTTGGTGGCCACGGGGTTGACTTTCTTGGCAGCGGCTGCCGGCGCAGTCGCTGTTGTGGTCGCAGTTTTTACGGCCTTGGAGGGTGTTTTGGACACGCCCTTGGCAGCTGCGGTTGCAGGCACAGATTTTTCAGGTGTTGCAGCGGTGCCAGAGGCAGACTTGGGTAACTTCGGGGACTTTGTAGCGGGCATGAACACCTCTGAAGCAAAATCGAACACACAAAGAGAACGCAAGCGCCTCGGATCCCGGCGCATAGGATGCAGCTCGGCCATTGACCGATAAGGCATCCGGAGAAAGATCTCCTTGGCAAGATGTATGGGCGAACATTTGGGGTGCAGTCCTTGCGGTAATTTGGGTCCGTGCAATTGCTGCTACTTACGTGTTTTTCACGTTGACCCGGCCCGGAGGTGCTGCTGTCGCTCTTGCCGCTATCCTTTAATTATATCTTTGTCCAGCTATTTCAAGAGCCATTACGCGTTTCATTTTCTAAAAACTGCAAACGGGCATACAAATCCCGCAGCCGTTGCGCTGCGTGGGGGTCGCTGGCAATAGCCATTGCAGTCGCATGGGTTTCTTGCTTGATGTGGTCGATCAGGATGCGATTGAGCACGCCGCGCAGCTCGCGGCGCAGCTCGGGCAGCTCGCCTTCGGGCTGGGCATGGGGGCCGGTCATCAGGCGTTCGGCCAGCGGCGCCACGGCGACCGCCGAAGGGTCGCGCAGGCGCTCGCGCAGCACGGCCCAGGGCAGGGCCCCATATTCCTGAAATTGGGCTTCCAGCCAGGCAAACAAGGGGCCGTGCGGCGCATTGCAGCGTGACAAGGCGTCAAAGTCCTCGTGCGTGAGCTCTTCCATGAACTCCATGTGGGCCATCAGCAGCCGCGCGGCCTGGTCGGTGCGCGTCGCCGGCATGCTGCGCGGCCCGCGCGAGGCGGCTTCGAAACGGTCCGCGGGCTGGCGGTCGCGCCCCCAGCTTTTTTCCCATTTCTTGCCTTTGCCCTGGCCCTGGCTGGGGCTCCAGCTGCCGCCGCCCGCGTTGGCGCTGTAGCCGCCGTTGTAGCTGCCCTGCGCCGCGGGAGCGTAGCTGCCGCTGTCCTGGGCCCAGTCCATGTCGGGCGGGTAGCCGCCGTGGGACTCGGGGCCCGGCGCTGGCGCGTGGCTGGGGCGCATGCCGGGGCGTGCGGGTTCCTTGCTCCACAGCTCGCTCAGGTCCTGCAGCTGCAGCTGGGCCAGTTCGGCAATCTCCGCGAGCAGCTGGCGCTTGAGCACGCCGTCGGGCAGCAAGGTCCACAGGGGGCGCGCGTTGCTGGCCATGTGGGCGCGGCCTTCGGCCAGGCCCAGGTCGCAGCCTTCGCTGGCCGCATCGATGAGGAAGCGGCTCAGGGGCTTGGCGTCGCCGACCTGGCGCGCAAACGCGTCGGTGCCGAATTCGCGAATGAAACTGTCGGGGTCGTGCTCGGTGGGCAGGAACAGGAATTTGAGGCTGCGCGTGTCGGTGGCGTAGGGCAGGGCGGCTTCAAGCGCCTTGTGCGCGGCGCGCCGGCCGGCGTTGTCGCCGTCAAAACTGAAGACCACGGCGTCGGTGAAGCGGAACAGCTTTTGCACATGGTCGGGCGTGCAGGCCGTGCCCAGCGTGGCCACGGCATTGGCAAAGCCCAGCTGGGCCAGCGCCACCACGTCCATATAGCCTTCGGTCACCAGGGCGTAGCCCATTTCGCGCAGGGCGTTGCGGGCCTCGAACAGGCCGTAGAGCTCGCGCCCCTTGTGGAACACCGGCGTTTCGGGCGAGTTCAGGTACTTGGGCTTTTCGTCGCCGAACACGCGGCCGCCATAACCGATGCACTCGCCCTTGACGTTGCGGATCGGGAACATGAGCCGGTCGCGAAAGCGGTCGTAGCGCTTGTTGTCTTCCTCGTTGACGATGACCAGGCCGCTTTCGTGCAGCAGGGGATCGTCGTATTGGGCAAAGACACTGGCCAGGCTGCGCCAGCCTTCGGGCGCATAGCCCAGGCCGAAGCGGGCGGCGGTCTGGCCGGAGACGCCGCGGCGCTTGAGGTACTCGATGGCGTGGGGCGAATCCTTGAGGTGGCGGCGGTAGGCTTCGCCGGCTTTTTCCAGCACGTCGAAGAGCGTTGCCTGCTTTTCCTTTTGCGCGGCCTGGCGCTGGCGCTCCTGGGGACTGATGTCGTCCTGCGGAACGACCAGGCCGACCTGGCCGGCCAGGTCCTGCACGGCTTCGATGAAGCCCATGCCGGCATGTTCCATCAGAAAGCCGATGGCATTGCCGTTCTTGCCGCAGCCGAAGCAGTGATAGAACTGTTTGGAGGGGCTGACGCTGAACGACGGCGATTTCTCGCCGTGGAAGGGGCACAGCCCCATGAAGTTCGCGCCGCCTTTGCGCAGCTGCACATAACGGCCGACGATGTCGACCACGTCCACACGGGACAGCAGCTCTTGGATAAACGATTGGGGGATGGACACCGGGCGTATTTTGAACTATCCGGCATCGGCCTGGCCGCTCAGGGGCCGGGCGCGAAGCCCTGGACTGGGGCTGAGAAAGAAAATCGGCAGCGAAAGCGGCGTGCCGCAGGTCTTTTGTTGCTATTTAAATAATAGCAACAAAAGGTGCAAAGCCGCGATTGAATGCCGGCCCTGCCTGCGTTGAAGGGAGCGCGGGCGTGAAAAAGGCCCGCATCTTGCGATGCGGGCCTCCTGTGCGTATCGCCTGCTCAGGGCTTGGGCAGGGCGTAGGCCACGACATAGTCGCCGCGGTCCGGCGTCATGCGCGCGCCGCCCGCCGAGACGACGACAAACTGGCGGCCGCTTTCAGGCGACAGATAGCTCATGGGCGTGGCCTGGGCGCCGACGGGCAGGCGGCTCTTCCACAGTTCCTGGCCCGTGGCGTTGTCGAAGGCGCGCAGGTAGTAGTCCTGTGTGCCGGCGTAGAACGTGAGGCCGCCGGCAGTGGCGAAGGGGCCGGCCAGCGAAGGCATGCCTATGGGCACGGGCAGGCTGGCGCGGATGCCGCTCACGCGGCTGTCTTGCACCGTGCCCAGGGGCACCTGCCAGGCGATGGTCTTGGTGTTCAGGTCGACTCCCGTGAGCGAACCCCACGACGGCTGGTGGCAAGGCAGGCCCAGGGGCGAATTGAACGCGCCCTTGAACGCCTGGTAAGGCGTGCCTTCCTGCACGTGGCGGCTCCAGCCCGCGTTCTTGGGCAGCTTGGCGAACTCTTCATCGGCCTTGTCCTGGGGCACCAGCCAGCCGATCTGCGGCATGCGCATGTCGTTGACGATCAGCAGATTGGTGCGGGGATCGACGGCCATGCCGCCCCAGTTCATGCCGCCGTAGTAGCCGGGGTAGATCAGGGTGGGCTCGGTCGTCAGGTGGGTGTAGGCGCCTTCGTACTTCAACTTCTTGAAAGCGATGCGGCAGGCCATCTGGTCGAACATGCTCGCGCCCCACATGTCCTTTTCCGTCAGTTGCATGGGCGCGATCTGCGGCATGCCCACCGACCAGGGCTGGGTGGGGGAGATGATGTCGCCGGCCTGCACGCGGGTGGGCGCGGCGCGCTCCTCGACTTCGGCCAGGGGCTTGCCGTCGCGGCGGTCCAGCAGGAACAGCTGGTGGGTCTTGGTGCCCAGCACCAGGGCCGGCGTCTTGCCGCCCTTGCCGTCGGGCAGATCGACCAGCGCTGGTGGCGTGCCGTTGTCATAGTCCCAGGTGTCCTTGTGCAGGGTCTGGAAGTGCCAGGCTTCGCGGCCGGTCGCGACGTTCAGTGCCAGCACCGTGGTCGCGTACTTGTTGGTCGCTTCGCTGCGGTGGCCGCCCCAGAAGTCGGGCGTGCCGTTGCCTATGGGCAGGTAGACCATGTTCAGCTGGGCGTCATAGGCGCCGCTGGACCAGTAGTTGGGCGTGCCCTTGGTGTAGGTCTGGCCGGCCGCGGGCAGCTTGGTGATGTCGGCGTTGCCCAGGTCCCAGGCCCATTCGAGTGCGCCGGTCTTGAGGCTGTAGGCGCGGATTACGCCCGAAGGTTGCTCGGTCTGCTTGCCGTCCCAGACCCAGCCGCCGATGACCACGCGGTCGCCGGCCACCAGGGGTTGCGACGTGGGCATGTAGTAAAAGCCCTTGTACTCGCCCAGGCCCGTCGACAGGTCGGTCGAGCCCTTGTCGCCGAAGCTGGTGCACTGTGCGCCGGTGTTGGCGTCGAGCGCGTACAGGCGGGCGTTCTTGGCGGAGGTGATGATGCGGGCATTGCACTGGCCGTCCGCCGACTTCATTTCCGCGGGCACTTCGTAGTACGCCACGCCGCGGCAGCGGTTCCAGGCCTTGGTTTCACCGGCTTGCGGGTCGAAAGTCCACTTTTCCTCACCCGTTTCGGCGTTCAGGGCAATCACCTTGTTCTGCGGAGTGCACAGGTAGACCGAGTTGCCTATCTGGATGGGCGTGTTCTGGTCTTCGTCAGCGCCGGTCGTGGCGGCACCCGTGCGGTAGGTCCAGGCCACTTGCAGCTGCTTGACGTTGTCCTTGTTGATCTGGTCGAAGGGCGCGAAGCGCGCGCTGTTGGCGTCGCGGCCGTAATGCGTCCAGCGGTTGTCCGTGCTGTTGGCGTCGGTCACGGCCGGCACGGCGTTGAGGATCTCGGTGGCTTTTTGCGCCGAGTTCTCGATCACGCCGTGGGGCTGGAATATCGCGATGCCGCCGGCGATGATGGCCACGATCTGCAGGCCTGCCACGGGCAGCGCCCATTTGGCCTGGGTGTTGATGGCGCGGGCCGCGAAGGCCGCGATCACACCCAGCACCACCAGCGGCGCCAGGCGGGGCATCAGGCCCCAGAAGCTGAGACCGACTTCGCTCAGCGCCCAGACGCAGGTGGCCAGCAGCACCGCAAAATACAGCGGCGCTGCCAGGGTGGCGCGCTTGAAGAACAACAGACCCGAGATGGCCAGGGCCAGTCCGGCAACCAGGTAGTACCAGGAGCCGTCGAGACTGGCGAGCTGCATGCCCCCGGCCAGCAAGACCAGGCCGACAAGGGCAATCACCACGCCGAAGACCGGCGGGAGCCATGCGCACCTGCCGGGAACTGTTGTTTTTTGTTTCATTTGAATATATTGGTTAACAGGTATCAGCCATTGTAGAAAGCCCGCGTCAATAGTACAGACCCTTTGTTTTTTGCTGAGGGTTGTCTTATATAAGATACAAGACTATTCAGCGGCATTGCCCGCGCATCGGCTGCCGGCGGTGATGCAAGTGCTTGTTTATGTTGATGATTCTCATTCCGCAGTCCATGCGGAAGCAAGCGAGCGGACGGTGCAAGCGAGCGATTCCTGCAAGAGGGACATGGTTTATTGCCTGCGCTGTGGGGGCGGGGCTGTAACAGGCATGCCCTGGTTTGCCGGTCCTGGCGGTGATGCCCGGCGAATGCGAAGGGCAGCGGGATCAGCGGCGCGGTAGCGGCGTTCAACGGTCCGGGTTCTGGAGGCCGTTCACCTGGGGCATCGCCGGCTTGGGCAGCGGCGAAAAAAATGGCCCGCACCTTGCGATGCGGGCCGGTCTCCTCCGCCCCGGTACATGCCGGGGGGCTCCTCTGTTGTCTGTTGATTCCGTGCGGTTGGCCTGGGCCTGGCAGGAAAGAATGCCATTGTAGGAAGTCGGAGCACTTGCTGCAGTACTTTTCTTTTTGATAAATGATGTCTTATATAAGACACAAGACTTTGTTGCGTGTGTGACCCACGGGAATGCGGGTGGAGGCACTGCAAGTGCTTGTTTCTGCAGGTGATTTTTGTGTTTCAGTAAATGCTGAAACGCTTGAATTGATGCTCTGGGGTTATATGCCTGAGAGCTGCCTGGGGTCAATGGCGTGTAAGAAACGGGTATTCCAGGCGGGCCCGAGGCCGCTCTGGCGCACCGGTCGCCTGCCGCCCGCAGATGTCTTTTGCATCGGCTGATGTGCTTGTGCCGACCCATGAATGCTGGCGGCGCCGCGCGGCAGCGTCTTACAGGATGACTGATAGTTCGTGACTATTATTTGACATTCTTGTTAGTTTTGAATTGATTCATCGGCGCTGGCGAAAAGGCCTGCGCTTGGGCGTGACAGGCGCCGGCGGTGCGCATGTTGCCGGGCTGCGGCGAGTCCCGTTGCCATCCCGTTGAATGTTCAATTCAAGAGACACGGAGCCAAATCACCATGCCCGCATACCGCCCATCGACCGTCGACTCCCTTCCCGCCTCCCGGGGAGGCGAGGCAAGTCCCCGTGCGCTCAAGCCGCAGCGCACTGCCGCCCAGCCAACCCATGCCAGCCTTTCCGCGGCGCTGTGGGAGATGATTCTTCACGAGCCCCGTGCGGCGGCGCAGGCGGCGCAACGCGGCACGGGCCGGCAGGCTTGGACGGAGTTCCCGCGCATCAGCGTCTTGCCCGCGCAGCCGGCGACCGCCAAACCTCGCGAGGCCGCGGCTCACGATGCCGTGTGGCGACCCCGCGCCGGGGCATGAAATGGCCAGCCGCCGGCAGCGCAGTCGCTGCCGGCGGCTGGATGGGGCGCGCAGCGGGGCTGCGGTCAGTGCCCGGCCGTGGAGGAAAACAGCTGGATCACCAGCACGCCGGCCAGGATCAGTCCCATGCCTATGAGGGCTGTGGCATCCAGGGCCTGTCCTTGCCAGAACCAGGCAATGGCCGAGACCAGCACGATGCCCGCGCCCGACCAGATGGCATAGGCCACGCCCGTGGGCACGGTGCGCAGCGTCAGCGACAGGAAGAAAAAGGCCAGGGCGTAGCCGACGGCCGTGATCACCGACGGCCACAGCCGGGTAAAGCCTTCAGCGCTCTTGAGAAACGACGTGGCAATCACTTCGCAGACGATGGCGATGGCCAGGTACAGATAGCTGATGGACATGGGCCAGGTCTTTCAGAGCGCGGGGTAGTCGCCCGTGCCTTCGGGCCAGGGGGTGAGCACTTCGAAGCCGGTCTCGGTCACGCAGACCATGTGCTCCCATTGGGCCGACAGAGACTTGTCGTTGGTGATCACCGTCCAGCCATCGCTGAGCTCGCGCGTCGCGGCCTTGCCGGCGTTGAGCATGGGCTCGATGGTGAAGATCATCCCGGGCTCGAGCTTGAGGCCCTGGCCCGGCTGGCCGTAGTTCAGCACCTCGGGCGCATCGTGGTAGATCATGCCTATGCCGTGACCGCAGTATTCCTGCACCACGGTGAAGCGCTCGCGCCGGGCCACGCTTTCGATCGCATGGCCTACGTCGCCCAGCGTGGCGCCGGGACGCACGGCGTGGATGCCGGCGCGCATGGCCTCATAGGCGGTGCGCACCAGGCGCTTGGCCTGGGCGCGCGGCTCGCCGACGCAGTACATGCGGCTGGTGTCGCCAAACCAGCCGTCCTTGATCAGCGCCACGTCGATGTTGACGATGTCGCCGTCCTTGAGGATGTCCCGGTCCGACGGAATGCCGTGGCAGACCACATGGTTGATCGAGGCGCAGACGGTCTTGGTGAAGCCGTGGTAACCGATGTTGGCCGGAATGCAGCCGAGTTCGTTGACGATGTAGTCGTGGCAGATCTTGTCGAGGTCATTGGTGCTGACGCCGGCACGCACATGGGGCGTGAGCATGTGCAGCACCTTGGCAGCGAGGTGGCCGGCCTGGCGCGACTGGGCAATGTCCGACAGCGTGTGGATGGGGGTCTGGCGCCTCATTGCGACACTCCCGTGCTCGGGCGGCGTGCGCTGCCTTCGACGGCGGCTTGCAGCGCGAAACCTGCGGGCCCGGTCTGCTGGATCAGCAACTGGCAGATGTCCGAATAAGTCAGCTGGGGCTGGAGTTCGGCCATCATGCCGACTCGCATCCAGTGCTCGGCCTGGGCGTTGATGGAACGGCTCAAGGCCGTGCTGGCGGTGCGCACGCTGTCATGCAGTGCGTCTGATATTTTGACAATTCCCATGGCGGCATTATACGTTTCATTACGTTTCATTACGTTTCGTATATTGCTGACCCGTCCGTTGCGGTTTCCTGCGGTGATCACAGCAACCATTCGATAGGCAGCCAGCCCAGCAAACGCAGCCAGCCACGCTCCAGCCAATGCGTGCCGGGCTCCTGGTGGAAGACCGCTGGCGGCTGGCCCACGCCGCTGCGCCATTCGATGCGGCCCTGGTCATCGAGCAGCACGCGGTAGCTGCGCTGGGGAATCTGCTGCGCGAACGCCTCCGACACCTGCTGCGCCAGCGGAGGGCTCTCGATCACGAAGCCCAGCTCGGTGTTGAGCAGGGCCGAGCGCGGGTCGAAGTTGAACGAGCCGACGAAGATGCGCTGCCCATCGACGGCAAAAGTCTTGGCATGCAGGCTGGAGCCCGAGCTGCCCAGGGGGCTCAGCGAGTGTTCAGTCCCGGCGGCACCGCGCAGCTCATACAGCACCACGCCCTGCTCGAGCAGCGCGCGGCGCCATTTGGCATAGCCGGCGTGCACCACGGCCACATCGGTGGCTTCGAGCGCATTGGTCAGTACGCGCACCGCGACGCCGCGCTCGCGCAGCTGCGCAAAGGCTGCGACGCCGGCTTCGGTCGGCACGAAATAGGGCGAGACCAGGTCCACCGACTGCATGGGCTGGCCTATGACCAGGGCCAACTGCGCCATCAGCAGCCCTTCGCGACTGGCCTGGCGCAGACCCTTGGCCGGGTCGTCGCTGACCATGCGCACGGGCGACCATTCCAGCGGCAGGCGGCCTTGCAGCAGTTCCTGCATGAACGGGGCCTGGGCCACGGCCTGCTGGTAGCGCTGTGCGGCCGGTGACGCGGTGGCCTGCGCGAGTTCGATCTGCAGGCGCTGGTTGACGGCCGGGCTGTTGGCGGGCAGCAGCGCGTCCACCGGGTAGGAAGAGTCGCTGGCCCAGTAGCGGTCGAAGTCCTGCGAGACCTGGGGCACGATGGCGCCCACGGCCAGGATGTCGAGGTCGGCGAACAGCACGCCATCGGTGGCGCCGAAGTATTCGTCGCCGATGTTGCGGCCCCCGACCACCGTGGCCTGGTTGTCAACCGTCAGCGACTTGTTGTGCATGCGCCGGTTGGCGCGCGCGAAGTCGGTGACATAGCCCAGGGCCTTGGGGCGGCGCAGCACCATGGGGTTGAACAGGCGTACTTCGATCAGCGGGTGCTGGTCGAGGCGGCTCCACTGCGCATCCAGCCCCGAAGTGCCTACGTCATCGAGCAGCAGGCGCACGCGCACGCCCCGGTCGGCCGCGGCCTGCAGCTCCTGGATCAGCAGGTCGCCGGTGGTGTCGCCGCGCCAGATGTAGTACTGCACGTCGAGCGTGCGCTGCGCGGCGCGGATCAACAGCGCGCGCGTGGCAAAGGCTGCCAGCGGATCGGACAGGGCATGGATGCCGCTCAGCCCGGGATGGCCCGCGACCTGCGGCGCGAGGGCCTGGCCCAAGCGGGTCTGCTGCGCCTCGGCGACCGGCAAGGCAGCGCTGACCGCGCGATCGGCCAGGGGCGGCAGGCTGCAGGCGGTCAGCAGGCTGCAGGTGAGCAACGCAAGCATGCGGGAAAAGAAAGTTGGCACGTTTCAGTGATCCATTCTTAGAAACTGGCGTGACCCAGGCCAGGGGCAGCGAGCAAGCGCCGCCGCGCAGCGAGGCTGCCGCCCCTGGCCGGGCACCCCCCTCCACCGCAGGTTGAGAGGGGGAAGCGGGGGCCGGCCATCCGGCGCCAGCCGCTCAGGGGGTGCCTCCCATAACCCGGCCTTCGCGCCGGGCATCGGAGCCGCCAAACCACAGCGGCGTGCCGTGCGCGCTGCCGCGCATGATCATCTGCAGGCCGCTGGTCATTTCCCTTTCCTGCACGGCGCCGCCACGCGCTTTGAGGGCTTGCACGGTCGCGGCGGGGAAGCGCTGCTGCTCCAGCAGCAGGGGCCCGCCGGTGTTGGCGAAGTTGGGCAGGTCTATGGCCTGCTGGGGCATCAGCCCCCAGCGCAGCACGCCATAGAGCGCCTTGGCCGTGTAGTGAATGATGTGGGCGCCGCCGGGGCTGCCGGTCGTGGCCAGCAACTGGCCCGTGGCCTGGTCGAACACCAGCGTCGGCGCCATGGAGGAGCGCGGGCGCTTGCCGGGCTGCACGCGGTTGGCCACGGGCTGGCCGGCGGCGTTGCGTGGCATGAAGCTGAAATCGGTGAGCTGATTGTTGAGCAGAAAACCGCCGGGCCGCGCTAGGCCGGGCCCCGCCGGGCCGGGCCGCGTCGGGCCGCTGCCGGCGCTGGTATTGACCATCAGCCGCGAACCGAACTGGGCTTCTATGGTGGTGGTCAAGGCCAGGGCATTGCCCCGGGCGTCGACGATGCTGATGTGGCTGGTGCCGTATTCGGGCTGCGGCAGCATGGGGGCGTACGACACGCGCGCGGGGCGTGCGGCCGGCTGACCGGCCGGTGCCGAGGCCATGCTGTGCGGGCCTATCAGCCGGGCGCGCTGGGCCAGGTAGGCGGGATCGAGCAGGCTGAGCCATTGGCCCGCCGGAGGCTGGACGAAATCCGGGTCGGCCAGGTACAGCGCCCGGTCGGCATAGGCCAGCCGAGAGGCTTCGCTGTAGTAATGCAGCCATTCGGCGCTGGGCAGGCCGTCGCCGTCCAGCGGCAAGGCATGGGCCGGCGTGTGCCGCAGCATGCCCAGGATCTGGCCGATGGCAATGGCGCCCGAGCCCGGCGGCGGAAAGCCGCACAGGCGCACGCTGTACGGGCTGGCGGGCGTGCCTATCTGCTGTTCATGGCACAGCGCGCTGCGCTGGCGTGGCTGGTAGGCGGCCAGGTCGGCCAGTGACAGCGTGCCCGGGGCCGTGGGATGGGTTTGCACGGCATGGACGATGGCCTGGGCCGTGGGGCCTTCGTGCAAGGCGCGCGAGCCCTGGGCGGCGATGCCGCGCAGCACATGGGCCAGTTCGGGGTTCTTCAGCAGATGGCCGACCGGCCAGGGTTGGCCCTGGGCGTCGTAGAAGTACTGGCGCGCCACGGGGTCGCGCGCCAGCAGCGGATCCTTGTACAGCAAGGTGTTCAGGCGCGGGCTGACCGCAAAGCCGCGCTCGGCCAGATCGATCGCGGGCTGGAACAGTTGGGACCAGGGCAGGCGGCCGTGTTCGCGGTGGGCCTGTTCGAGCATGCGTACCGCGCCTGGCACGCCGACCGAACGGCCGCTGGCCGCGGCTGCGTTGAATGGCAGGGCTTGGCCGTCGGCCTGGAGAAAGAGATTTTCGGTGGCGCCCGCGGGCGCGGTCTCGCGGCCGTCGTAGGCCTGGACCCGGGAGCCCTGGGCGTGCAGCAAAAACGCGCCGCCGCCTATGCCGCTCGACTGGGGCTCGACCAGGGTCAGCACCATTTGCACGGCAATCGCCGCATCCACGGCCGAGCCGCCCGCGCGCAGCATGCGCACGCCGGCCTCGGTGGCCAGCGGATGGCCGGAGGCGACCGCAAAGTCGCGCATGGCCGAGCCCGGTTGCTCGCTCAGGCCCGAGGCGGCCTCGGGCTCGGTGGCGGCCAGGGTGGAGTCCGCAAGGCTGTCGGGCGGATTCTCGGGGGAAAGGTGACTGCAGGCCGTCAGGGCCGCGGCCACGGCGGCACTTGCAGCAAGTGCCGCGCGCCGCCAAAAGATCCAATGCTGGGGCTGGGGCGCGCACGGCGGCATGGCATTACCTCATGGCAAGAATTTGACGAACAACTGGATCATCGCAGCATTCACGATATCGATGAAGAACGCCCCCACCATGGGCACGATCAGGAACGACTTGTGCGACGGACCATACTGGTTGGTGATGGCCTGCATGTTGGCGATGGCCGTGGGCGTGGCGCCCATGCCGAAGCCGCAGTGGCCGGCGGACAGCACGGCGGCATCGTAGTTTTTCCCCATCACGCGGAAGGTCACCAGGCTGGCGAACAAGGCCATGGTCAAGGTCTGTGCCAACAGGATGATCATCAGCGGCCCGGCCAGGCCGCTGAGTTCCCACAGCTTGAGCGACAGCAGGGCGATGGCCAGGTAGACCGACAGGCCGACATTGCCGAACAGGTCGATGGCGCGGTCGAAGACCTGGAAGTTGAACAGGTAGTTGAGCGTGTTGCGCAGCACCACGCCGCCGCCCAGTGCCCAGACAAAAGTCGGCAGCTGGAAGAAGGTTCCCTTGGAGAACGCCGTCATGAACTCGGCAAAGCCCAGGCAGGCCGCGAACAGGGCCAGCGTCTCTATGGCCGCCTCGGTGGTGATCAACCGTACTTTCTGCGGGTTCTCGAAGTTCGCGTCGTCAGGCGCGGAGGCCGTCGCCTCGGCTGCGGCGGGGTTCGTCAGCCGGTAGCGCGTGATCAGCCCCTTGGCCAGCGGGCCGCCGATCAGGCCGCCGATGACCAGGCCGAAGGTGGCGCAGGCAATGCCCAAGGTGATTGCGCCTTGCACGCCGTGTTCGTTTTCCAGCACCAGGCCCCAGGCACCGGCCGTACCGTGGCCGCCGAGCAGGGTGATGGAGCCGGCGATCAGGCCGATCAGCGGATCCAGACCCAGGGCCGTGGCCAGGCCTATGCCCACGGCGTTCTGCACCAGGATGAAGACGGTGATGACGCACAGGAACAGCACCAGGCCGGCTCCGCCTTCGCGCAGCTTGGCGAAGTTGGCGCTCAGACCGATGGACGCGAAGAAGATCAGCATGAAGCCGGTCTGCAGGTCGCTGTTGAACGTGAAGGAATAGCCGGTGAATTCATGGATGCTGAAAATCACCGCGGCCGCAACCAGGCCGCCGGCCACGGGTTCGGGGATGTTGAAGTCACGCAGAAAACGGATCTTGTGGACCAGGTATTTGCCGACCAGCAGCACCAGGGCTGCGCAGATGAGGGTGTAGTAAGTACTGAAATTCAGTTGCATGCGGCGTCCGAAGGCGAGACGAATGAAAAGCGCGGCTGACGGCCTGTCGGTTGTCAGCGGCTGGGGCTGAGCTCGGTCAGGCGCGGGTTGAGCGCACGCTACTAGGGGGTCCTTTGTGTCTTGCGGCCGGGGGCGGCAGAAGCAAAGGCACAGGTGTTGTCTGAACAGGCCGGTGTCGGGCCCGCACCAGGCCCGGGGATGGGCGATGGCGCAAATGCTTGGACGAGGGGGCCACCCGAGGAGGGGTGTGGACGGCGCGCAGTGTAGCACTCACTTTGTAGGAGATCGCGCCGCAAGGCCCTGGACGTTTCAGGGCCGAAGGCCGCCGCCTGCGCTGGCGGCTTCTCTGTCATCGCTGGCGCGCATGCCTATGAAACTGGCGCGCCCCAGCAAGGGGGCAGCGAGCAAGCGCCGTCGCGCAGCGAGGCTGCCGTCCCCCTCCACCGAAGGATGAGAGGGGGAAGCGGGGGACGGCCCCTGCCGCAAAGCCGCTCAGGGGGCTCTTATCTCGTCAGTACCAGCTTGCCCATGACCGCGCGCGAGCCCATGCGCTCGTAGGCGGCGGGCAGCTCGGACAGGGGCATGGTGGAGTCAATCACGGGCTTGATCTTGCCTTGCTGATACCACTGGACCAGTGTGGCCATCATGGCTGCGTTGGCCTTGGGTTCGCGCCGGGCAAATTCACCCCAGAAGACGCCGACCAGGGACGCGCCCTTGAGCAGGGCCAGGTTCCAGGGCAGGGCCGGGATGGGGCCGGCGGCAAAGCCGACCACCAGGTAGCGGCCACGCCAGGCGATGGAGCGGAAAGCGGGCTCGGCCAGATCGCCGCCCACCGGGTCGTAGACCACGTCCGGGCCCTTGCCGCCGGTCGCGGCCTTGAGGGCTTCACGCAGGTCGGTGGTGCTGTAGTTGATGGTGGCATCGGCGCCCAGCGTGGTGCACAGCGCGCATTTTTCGTCGCTGGACGCGGCCGCGATGACGCGTGCGCCCGCGGCCTTGGCAATCTGGATCGCCGCCGTGCCTACGCCGCCGGCCGCACCCAGCACCAGCACGGTTTCGCCGGCCTGGAGCTGGGCACGGTCTATCAGTGCGTGGTGGGAGGTCGCGTAAGTCATGATGAAGGCGGCAGCGTCGACCAGCGGGAAATCCGCGGGCAAAGGCAGGCACATGGCCGCGGGTGCCAGCACATGGCTGCCGAAGCCGCCGGTGCCGGAAAGGCAGGCGACGTTCTGTCCCACGGCCAGGTGCGTGACGCCTTCGCCCAGGGCGCGGACCACGCCCGCGTACTCGGATCCGGGCACGAAAGGCAGGGGTGGCTTGATCTGGTATTTGTTCTGCACAATCAGGAGGTCGGGGAAATTCAGGCTCGCCGCCTTGATTTCCACCAGTACTTCACCGGCCTTGGGCGCGGGCGTCGGCATTTCCGTCCATTGCAGGGAATCGACGCCGGTAGGCGTGGTACACAGCCAAGCTTGCATGAAAGTCTCCTGTTGTTTTCTTCCCGGGAATGATAGAAGCGAGTGCCTGGCCAGGCTTGTCCCTCCCGCGACCGGTCGACTGGCGCCTACAATCCGCTGCATTGTGTCGAGAACCCATGAAAATCCTCATTTCCAACGATGACGGTTATCAAGCGCCCGGTCTGGTGGCGCTTTATGAATCGTTGAAGACCATTGCCGATGTGGAGGTGGTCGCTCCTGAGCACAACAACAGTGCCAAATCCAATGCCCTGACCCTGCATTCGCCCCTGTACGTGCACCAGGCAGCCAACGGCTTTCGCTACGTCAACGGCACGCCCGCCGACTGCGTGCACATCGCGCTGACCGGCTTGCTGGGCTACCGTCCCGACCTGGTAGTGTCGGGAATCAACAACGGCGCCAACATGGGTGACGACACGATTTACTCCGGCACCGTAGGCGCGGCCATGGAGGGTTATCTGTTCGGCGTGCCGTCCATCGCGTTTTCCCAGGTGGACAAAGGCTGGACGGAGATCGAAGCTGCGGCTTCCAAGGCCAGGGAAATCGTGCAGCAGATGCAGGCCCAGCAACTGGTGGGCGAGACGCCCTGGCTGCTCAACGTCAATATTCCGAACATGCCGCTCGCGGCCCTGAGGCCGCTCAAGCTATGCCGCCTGGGGCGCAGGCATGCGGCCGAGCGCGTGATCACCCAGGAAAGCCCTCGAGGAGATGTGATGTACTGGATCGGTAGCGCTGGGGCGGTCAAGGACGACGCCGAAGGCACGGATTTTCACGCCACGGCCCTGGGCCATGTGGCCATGACGCCGTTGAAAGTCGACCTGACGGACCACGACAACCTGCGCTACTGGGCGCAGACGGCATCACGCATGCTGGATCCGGACCAGGGAGGGCCTGCGCCGTGACGCAACGCCGACCTGGTTTCCCTTCCTGGATCGCTTCTTCGGCCAGTCCTTCCGCCGTGTCCGCGAAAGCCGGCCAGGGGCAGGTGCCGCGTGCGCCCGCGCCCATGCACGTGCCCCTGGGCGTGGGCATGGACTCGATCGCGGTACGCAGTCGCATGGTGCAACGGCTGGCGCGCGGCGGCGTGACGTCGGAAAAGGTACTGCAGGCCATGTCCAGCGTGGAGCGCCACCATTTTGTCGACACCGCCCTGGTCAATCAGGCCTATGAAGACACGAGCCTGCCCATAGGCCTGGGCCAGACGATTTCCAAGCCCAGCGTGGTCGCGCGCATGACCGAGCTGCTGCTGGGCGCCGAATGCGCGCAGGGCGGTCTGGGCCGGGTGCTGGAAGTCGGCACCGGCTGCGGCTACCAGGCGGCGGTGCTGGGGCGCGTGGCGCGGGAGGTCTACTCCATAGAGCGCTTGCGTGGCCTGCATGAGAAAGCGCGCAACAATCTGCGTCCGCTGCGGCTGGCGCATGTACACCTGCTGTTCGGCGATGGCATGCTGGGCTATGCCCAGGGTGCGCCCTATGCAGGCATCCTGGCGGCGGCGGGTGGCGAGTCCATTCCCGACGCCTGGTGCGAACAATTGGCCATGGGCGGCAGGCTGGTTGCGCCCATGGGCAACGGCGCTGGCGGCCAAAGTTTATTGGTAATTGACAAAACGCCGTACGGGCTTAAAAGGACGGTTCTCGAGGCAGTGAACTTTGTCCCTCTAAAATCAGGTATTGCCTAAAAGGGATTGCTTATGTTGGTATCGCGAAGTCTTGGGGCTTGGGGATCTGTGCTGCTCGCGGGGTTTGTCCTGGCCGGCTGTGGTTCACAAGTGAACAGGGCTCCAGTGGAAGATCGAGGAACCGCATCGTCAGCGGGTTCCGTGTCGTCGGGTGTGGCTGCCAAGCCCTTGCCGGGTGCGGAGAATGCGGGCAAGCCGGGTTACTACACCGTCAGGCCTGGAGACACGCTGATCCGTATCGGATTGGAAACCGGCCAGAGCTGGAAAGATATTTCCCGCTGGAGCAACTTGGAAAACGCCAACCTGATCGAGGTAGGTCAGGTGCTGCGCGTGATTCCTCCGGCTTCCGCGGTGTCGTCGTCCGGCTCGACGGACTCCGGCAATGGTCGCTCGGTGGCGCCCGTGGTGATTGGCGGCGCAACGACGCCCGCCACGCCTGCTCCCGCGGCCACGGCTACGCCTGTCACGCCCAAGCCAGCTGCGTCCGCGCAAACCGGCTCCGACGATGACATGGGCTTCATCTGGCCTGCGTCGGGCAGCTTGATCGCGGGCTTTGACGAGTCGCGCAACAAGGGTTACGACATCGGCGGCAAGGCCGGCGATCCCGTGCTGGCGGCGGCCGATGGCCGGGTGGTCTATGCAGGCGCAGGTCTGCGCGGCTACGGCAACCTGATCATCCTCAAGCACAACAACACCTATCTGACGGCCTACGCGCACAACCAGTCCTTGCTCGTCAAGGAAGACCAAAGCGTGCGCAAGGGACAGAAAATCGCCGAAATGGGCAGCACCGACGCCGACCGCGTGAAGCTGCACTTTGAAGTGCGTCGCCAGGGCAAGCCTGTCGACCCTTCGCGTTACCTGCCTTCGCGCTAAAGCCTGAGAGCCGCAGGAGCTATGCCGGATGGCCGGCGGCCCTGCGAACACTGTTTACGTTATGAATCAATTTTCTCTGGAGTCGGACTCGTCCCTCAGCGAGGAGTCTGGCGCACCGGAAGAAGAAATTCTGGAATCGCGCCAGGCCCGCGTGGGGATAGAGCAGCACGGCCAGCGCCTGGACCTGGCGCTGTGCGCGCTGGTGCCCGAGTTTTCGCGCAGCTACCTGCAGCAACTGCTGGCGCTGGGCGCGGTGCAGGTCAACCAGCGCGTGGCGGAAAAAGCCTCGCTCAAGGTCAAGGCCGGCGATGCGCTGGTGGTCGAGATGCGCCCCACGCTGCAAAGCCAGGCCTTCAAGCCCGAAGCCCTGCCCATCGACGTGGTCTATGAAGACGAACACCTGCTGATCGTGAACAAGGCGCCGGGCATGGTGGTCCATCCCGCGCCGGGCAACTGGAGCGGCACGCTGCTCAATGCCTTGCTGGCCCGCGATCCCCGCGCCGCCCATGTGCCGCGCGCGGGCATCGTCCACCGCCTGGACAAGGACACCAGCGGCCTGATGGTGGTCGCGCGCGACCGCGCCACCATGGACGCCTTGGTGGCGCTGATCGCCGCGCGCGATGTCAGCCGCAAATATCTGGCGCTGGCGCACAAGCCCTGGCTGGGCGCCAAGACCTGCAGCGTGAACCGGCCCATAGGCCGCGATCCGCGCAACCGCCTGAAGATGGCGGTGGTCGATCTGGGCCTGCATGCGGGCAAGACCGCGCAGACGGATTTCGCGCTGCTCGCCGGCTGCGACGAAGGCGCGCTGGTGCAATGCACACTGCACACCGGCCGCACCCACCAGATCCGGGTGCATATGGCCTCTATCGGTCACCCGCTGGTGGCCGACAGCGTCTACGGCGGCCATCCGGCCGCGGGCATGCAGCGCCAGGCCTTGCACGCTTTTCGTCTGGCCTTTGTGCATCCCATGACCGGCAAGTCGCTGGAATTCCATGCGCCGCTGCCGGCCGATATGCAGGCAGCCTGTGAATTTTGGCGACTCAGCTACAATTGACGCCAGGTCAGTCCGGGGTGAGCCGCGTGAGCGCCACGCCCTGAGAACGTGTTGACGACACGTTCTGTAGAAGCTGCCCACACTTGAAAGCGCTTTTCGCTTTCCCCCTTTAGCCCCTGCACCGGGGCGCGTTATCCCGAGTCGCTGCACCATGAATACGGTCGATGCCAAACGGGTTCTGGAAACTGCACTGATATGCGCGCCGCTGCCGGTCTCCCTGCGAGACCTGCGTGCGCTGTTTGACGATGCACTCGGGACCGACACTGTCAAAAACCTGCTCCTGGAACTGCAAGAAGACTGGGCGTCGCGCGGCGTGGAGCTGGTGCAGGTTGCTTCCGGATGGCGGTTTCAAAGCCGTCCGGAAATGCGCGTTTACCTCGATCGACTGCATCCGGAAAAACCCCCGCGCTATACACGGGCGGCTCTGGAGACGCTGGCGATCATTGCCTACAAGCAGCCCGTGACCCGCGGCGATATCGAGGATATCCGTGGTGTCACCGTCAACAGTCTGCTGATCAAGCAGTTTGAAGACCGCGGCTGGGTGGAGGTCATAGGCCACCGGGAAACCGTGGGTCGACCGGCGCTGCTGGCCACGACGCGGCAGTTTCTGGACGACCTGGGCCTTCGGTCCCTGGACCAGCTGCCGGCGACGCAAGCTGGCGTTGCGCAGCAAGAGCTGTTCAAGGCGCTGGACCAGGCGTCGTCCATGCCGGAGCCCGAAACGGCGCAGGCAGTGGAGCAGGTGGAAGAGGGCGTGGAAAAGGGTGACGCGGTGCTGGAAGCAGCTTCGGATAACACCACGGGCCTGGATGGACAAAGTTCGCTTTTGCCCCAGGTTTGAATGGAATGAACAGGGTCTCGCAGTGATGCGACACAGGAAAATATGATGAATGAATCGACGGCGGATAAAGACGGCAACCTCAACGCGGTGCCTGATGCAGACGCAAGCCAGGAAGCGCATCCCGCAACGCGCCCCGCAGCGCGCCAGCGTCCCCAGCCACGCCAGCGCCCCGAGCAGGTCAAGGGCGCGTTCGGCAAGGGCCCGCGCCGTGCCACGGCGATCAAGCCCACGCCCGTGCCTGTGCCCGCGCCAGTGGTCGAGCCCCTGGCGGGCTTCGATTTTGCCGATGTGGTGGCCGGTGAGCTCGACGCTCAGGAGCTGCTGCCCGAAGACACGACGCCGGAAAAGCGCGTTCTGACGCCCCAGGCCGATTCGCCCAAGCTGCACAAGGTGCTGGCCCAGGCCGGCATGGGTTCGCGCCTGGAAATGGAAAAGCTGATCCTTGAAGGCAAGATTTCGGTCAACAAGGAACTGGCCCATGTGGGTCAGCGCGTGCAGTACGGCGACCAGATCACGGTCAACGGCAAGCCCATCCGCTTTCGCATCGAGCCGCCTGAGGCGCGCGTGCTGGCGTACCACAAGCCGGCCGGCGAAGTCGTCAGCCATGACGACCCGCAAAACCGCCCGACCGTGTTCCGTCGTCTGCCGCGCCTGCACCAGGGCAAATGGCAGTCCATCGGCCGCCTCGATCTGAACACCGAAGGCCTGCTGCTGTTCACCAACTCGGGTGAGCTGGCCAACAACCTGATGCACCCGCGCTTCGGCCTGGAGCGCGAGTACGCCGTGCGCGTTCTGGGCGCGCTGAACAAGGAAGAAAAGCAGCGCCTGCTCGACGGTGTGAAGCTCGAGGACGGCGAAGCCTCCTTCGGCTCCATCGAAGACGGCGGCGGCGAAGGCGCGAACTGCTGGTACCGCGTGACGATCTCCGAAGGCCGCAACCGCGAAGTGCGCCGCATGTTCGAAGCGGTGGGCCATGCGGTCAGCCGCCTGATCCGCATCCGCTACGGCGCCATGCTGCTGCCGCGCGGCCTCAAGCGCGGCGCGTTCATGGAACTCGACGAGAAGGACATCCAGGCCCTGCGCCAGGCGGCCCGCATCCCGACCGAGATCCCGGAAGGCGAAGGCGCAGAGCGCGCGCCGCGTGGCGCGGGTCGCCCGGCCACACGCGGTACCGGCCGTCCGCCGAATCCAGAACGCAAGGGTGGTGGCATTTTTGCCGCACGCACGGCAGCGCCGCGCGCAGGCCGCAAGCCTACGCAGATGAGCGAAGTCCAGGCCGATCCGCTGAAGACGGGACCCGGCTTCATCGGTCAGGACAGCCTGTCGCGCGCCCGCAAGGAAGCCAAGCGCGCCACGGCCCAGCGCCGCGGGCGCCGCTGAGCGGTCGCCGCTGAGCGCGAGCGCTGACAGTCCCCGGTGGAGAGTCAGGTGTATGCCCGAGATCGCTAGAATGGTGGGTTTTGTTCTTATGGACAAAAATTTTTAATACCCTCAAGGAAAATCAAATGGCTATCGAACGCACACTCTCCATCATCAAGCCCGACGCAGTTGCCAAGAACGTGATCGGTCAGATCTACGCTCGTTTCGAAGGCGCTGGCCTGAAGGTCGTGGCTGCTCGCATGATGCACCTGTCGCGCCTGGAAGCTGAACAGTTCTACGCTGTGCACGCTGCCCGTCCTTTCTTCAAGGACCTGGTCGACTTCATGATCTCCGGTCCCGTGATGGTCACGGCCCTGGAAGGCGAAAACGCGATTCTGACGAACCGCGAACTGATGGGCGCTACCGACCCCAAGAAGGCTGAAGCCGGCACGATCCGCGCTGACTTCGCCGACAGCATCGACGCCAATGCAGTGCACGGCTCGGACGCTGCAGAAACCGCCGCGGCAGAAGTTGCTTTCTTCTTCCCTGGCCTGAACATCTACTCGCGTTGATCGCGTAGACGCTGCGCAGCGGGAGCCCTCGGGTTTCCTCGCTGCCGGTGTCTTGCGGCCGGCGTGGACTCGCATGCCGATATGACTACTAATCTTCTCGAATTTGATCTCGACGGACTGAGCGCCTACTGCGAACAGCTCGGCGAGAAGCGTTTCAGGGCTACGCAGCTGTTTCGCTGGATACACCAGCGCGGTGCGAGTGACTTTGAACAAATGAGCGACCTCGCCAAGTCCTTGCGCGAGAAGCTCAAGACGCGCGCCTGCGTCACGGCGCTGCCTGTGATCACTGAACATGTGTCCCAGGATGGCACCGTCAAATGGCTGTTTGATGTGGGCGGTGGCAATGCGGTCGAGGCCGTGTTCATCCCCGAGGACGACCGTGGCACGCTGTGCATTTCGTCCCAGGCCGGCTGTGCCGTGGGTTGCCGCTTCTGCTCCACGGGCCACCAGGGCTTCAGCCGCAACCTCACCACGGGCGAAATCGTCGCCCAGCTGTGGTTTGCCGAACATTCGCTGCGCAAGCGCCTGGGCAAGAGCGAGCGCATCATCTCCAACGTGGTGATGATGGGCATGGGCGAGCCGCTGCAAAACTACACGGCGCTGGTGCCGGCGCTGCGCGTCATGCTTGACGACCACGGCTACGGCCTGTCGCGGCGGCGTGTCACCGTGTCCACCTCGGGCGTCGTGCCCATGATGGACCGCCTGGGGCAGGACTGCCCCGTGGCCCTGGCCGTCTCCCTGCACGCGCCTATCGACGTGCTGCGCGACGATCTGGTGCCGCTCAACCGCAAATACCCTATCGATGAGTTGTTGCAGGCCTGCCAGCGCTACCTCGAGCACGCGCCGCGGGACTTCATCACTTTCGAATACTGCATGCTCGACGGCGTCAATGACCAGCCCGAGCATGCCCGCAAGCTGATCGAACTGGTGCGCTCGTACGGCAACGGCCGGCCCTGGTGCAAGTTCAATCTGATTCCGTTCAATCCGTTCCCGGCCTCCGGTCTGCTGCGTTCGCCGGCGGCCCAGGTGACCGAGTTCGCACGCATCCTCACCCAGGGGGGCCTTGTGACCACGGTGCGCAAAACGCGCGGTGATGACATCGATGCCGCCTGCGGCCAATTGGCCGGAGACGTCCAGGACAGGACGCGCGCCGCGGAGCGCATGGCAAAACGTCGGACAATCGCGATTACTCCTTCCTCCTGAAGGGGCCTAACAGGCAGATGGCATGAATCCTGGAAAAATCGGTAGGCGAAGAAGTTCATACCAGGGCTGGGGGCTTGCAGCCTGTCTTGGCCTGGTCCTGCTGACGGGGTGCGCGGGAGGAATGCGCGGCGCGGATTCCTCGCATGCCGATCTGGTCACGCCTTCCGATGAGACCGATGTCCGGCGGCGTGCCCGCATCCGCCTGGAGCTGGCATCCAATTATTTCCAGTCGGACAAGATGGAAGTCGCGCTGGACGAAGTCAAGAAATCGCTGGCGACCGATCCCAACTATGCCGACGCACACAATCTGCGCGGACTGATCTATATGCGCATGGGCGATCTGCCGTTGGCCGAAGACGGCTTTCAACGGGCCCTGGCGCTGAGTCCGCGCGATGCGAATCTGCTGCACAACTACGGTTGGCTGCAGTGCCAGCAGCGGCGTTTTGCGCAGGCGGACAAGCTGTTCAACGAGGCCTTGTCCCAGCCCATGTACCAGGCCAAGGTCAAGACCTGGATGGCCAAGGGCTTGTGCTACGAGAGCGCGGGCCAGCACAAGGCGGCCGAAGAGGCCTTGTTCAAGGCCTATGAAATCGACGCCGGCAACCCGGTCGTGGCTTACAACCTGGCCAACGTGCTGTATGTTCAGGGGGATGTGGCGCGCGCCCAGTTTTATATCCGCCGCCTGAACAACAGCGACCAGGCCAACGCCGAGTCGCTGTGGCTGGGCATCAAGGTGGAACGTGCGCGGGGGGACCGGCTGGCGATGGCGCAGTTGGCCGGCCCGCTGGGCAAGCGTTTTCCAGAGTCGCGTGAGTGGTTGGCCTATCAACGGGGTGCATTCAATGAGTGAGAGAGAGTTGCAGATGTCCGGTGTCTTGGAAACGCAGCAGGCCGCGCAGGGGAGTCAAGTGACCGCAGGGCAATTGCTGCGCCAGGCGCGCGAAGCCGCGGGCCTGCATGTGGCGGCCCTGGCGAGTTCGCTGAAAGTGCCGGTGCACAAGCTCGAGGCGCTGGAAGCCGACGATTTGGCGGCATTCCCCGATACTGTGTTCATGCGCGCGCTGGCTTCGAGCATCTGCCGCAGCCTGCGCCTGGATGCAGGGCCGATTCTCGACAAGCTGCCACGCAGCGAGCAAAAGGGTTTCGACTCGCAGCGCATGCATTTGAACGAGCCCATCAAGGCGCGTGCGGGCAAGAGCGGTGGCGGCATGACGGCCAACAGCTCCAGCGTATCGCGCAAGGCTTTGTGGTCCATGGCGGCGTTGTTGCTGGCCGCGGGCATTGTGTATTTCATGCCCCACGGTGCCATGGACGAGGCTGTGCAAGAGTCGGCCAGCGCGCCTGCCGTCGTGGAGGCGCCGCAAAGCGTCTTGCCCGAGGCCGCGCCCATGCTGCCCGCCGTAGAGGTCGCGCCTGCCGCGGTCCTGCCTGCGGCCGAGCAGCCTGCGGCGGCGGTGCCGCCAGCTGCGGTGGCTGCGCCCGCGGTGACCCCGCCCGCCGTGCCCGCGCCGGAAACTCCGGTTGCTGGCGCCGATGCGGGCGGTGCCTTGCTGGCGTTCAACGCCACGGCCACTTCCTGGGTGCAGGTCAAGGACGCGCGCGGCGCGGTGGTGCTGCAAAAGAATTTGAATGCTGGCGAGTCGGTGCAGGTGTCCGCGGCCTTGCCGGTGTCGGTGGTTGTCGGCCGTCCCGACGTCACCACACTGCAGGTACGCGGTCAGGCATTCGACCTGCCGGCGGTTGCGCGCGGCAACGCGGCGCGGTTTGAGGTGAAATAAGTGAACAGCAAAGAACAGCTTGCCATCGCCATGTCCGCTCCGGCGGCACGGCGCTCGCGCCAGGCCAAGGTGGTCTGGGGTGACAGGGTCGTGACCATCGGTGGCGATGCCCCGGTGCGCATCCAGTCCATGACCAATACCGACACCGTCGATGCGGTGGAAACGGCCATCCAGATCAAGGAACTGGCCCAGGCCGGCTCCGAGCTGGTGCGCATCACGGTGAACACGCCCGAAGCGGCCGCCGCCGTGCCCTATATCCGCGAGCAGCTCGACCGCATGGGCGAGAACGTGCCGCTGGTGGGCGACTTCCACTACAACGGCCACCGTCTGCTGACCGACTTCCCCGATTGCGCCAAGGCGCTGTCCAAGTACCGGATCAACCCGGGCAATGTGGGCAAGGGCGACAAGCGCGACAAGCAATTCGGTCAGATGATCGAAGCCGCGGCGCGTTACGACAAGGCCGTGCGCATCGGCGTCAACTGGGGCAGTCTGGACCAGGATCTGCTGGCCAGTCTGATGGACGAGAACAGCCGCCGGTCCCAGCCCTGGGATCCGCGCCAGGTGATGTACGAAGCGTTGATCACTTCGGCCATCGACTCGGCACGCCTGGCCGAATCCATGGGCCTGAACGGCGACCAGATCATTCTGTCGTGCAAGGTCAGCGGCGTGCAGGACCTGATTTCGGTCTACCGCGCGCTGTCGCAGCGCTGCGACTACGCCTTGCACCTGGGCCTGACCGAAGCCGGCATGGGCACCAAGGGCACGGTGGCTTCGGCGGCCGCGCTGTCGGTACTGCTGCAGGAAGGCATTGGCGATACCATTCGCGTGTCCCTGACGCCCCAGCCCGGCGAAGCGCGCACGCAGGAAGTCGTGGTGGCTTCGGAGATTCTGCAGTCCCTGGGCATGCGCATGTTCGTGCCCAGCGTCACCGCCTGCCCAGGCTGTGGCCGCACCACCAGCACCACCTTCCAGGAACTGGCCAAGCGCATCGACGACCACCTGCGTTCGCAGATGCCGGTCTGGCGCGTGAGCTATCCCGGCGTGGAAGCCATGCGCGTGGCCGTGATGGGCTGCATCGTCAACGGCCCGGGCGAGAGCAAGCATGCCGACATCGGTATCAGCTTGCCGGGCAACGGCGAAGCGCCAGCGGCGCCGGTGTTCATCGATGGTGAAAAGGCCTTGACGCTGCGCGGGGACAATATCGCCGAAGAATTCCATGCGCTGGTCGACAACTATGTGCGACGCCGCTATGGGCCCCAGGGGCAGTAAGCCCGGCGCCCGACGCGCCTGACCCGCTGCCTTGGCGCGGGCCAGGCGCCTGTATTTTCATTTGACCCATTTTTGCCGTGACCACTGAAACCAAAACTTCGGCTCCCAAGCAGGGAAAAATCGTTGCCGTCAAAGGCATGAACGATATCTTGCCACCCGATTCCGCACGCTGGGAATGGCTGGAAGACAAGGTGCGCAGCCTGATGCAGCGCTATGCCTACCGCAATATCCGCACGCCCATCGTCGAGCCCACGCCCTTGTTCGTGCGCGGCCTGGGCGAAGTGACCGATATCGTCGAGAAGGAGATGTACTCCTTTGAAGACCGGCTCAATGGCGAGCAGCTGACGCTGCGCCCCGAAGCGACGGCCGGCGTGGTGCGTGCCGTGGTGGAAAGCAATCTGCTGTACGACGGCGGAAAGCGCCTGTATTACATGGGCCAGATGTTCCGCCACGAGCGTCCGCAGCGCGGCCGCTATCGCCAGTTCCACCAGATCGGTGCCGAAGCCCTGGGCTTTCACGGCGCCGAAGTCGATGCCGAGCTGATCTTGCTGGCCGACGCGCTGTGGAAGGAACTGGGCCTGCAGCATGTGCGCCTGGAACTCAACAGCCTGGGCCAGCCCGAGGAGCGCAAGGCCCACCGTGCGGCGCTGATCGCCTACTTCGAGCAGCACCATGAACTGCTCGACGAAGAAGCCAAGCGCCGCCTGCACAGCAATCCGCTGCGCATTCTGGACACCAAGAACCCGGCCATGCAGGCCATGGTCCAGGCCGCTCCGCGCCTGCTCGACTTCCTGGGCGAAGCTTCGCTGGCCCACCTGAATGCCGTCACCGCCATTCTGGACGCCAACGGCGTGGTCTGGAGCATCAACCCGCGCCTGGTGCGCGGCATGGACTACTACAACCTGACGGTGTTCGAATTCATCACCGACCAGCTGGGTTCGCAGGGCACCATCTGCGGCGGCGGCCGTTACGACTATCTGATCGAGCAGATCGGCGGCAAGTCCGCTCCGGCCGTGGGCTGGGCGCTGGGCGTGGAACGCGTGCTCGAACTGCTCAAGGAAGCGGGCGTGGCATCGCCCGTGCCCGTGCCTGACGCCTATGCGGTGGTGCCGGATGCGGCGTCGCTGCCCCAGGTCAGCACGGTGGTGCAGGCCTTGCGCCGCGCCGGCGTCAGCGTGCAGTTGCACAGCCCCGCGGGCGCAGCCAGCGAAGGCATGGGCAGCATGAAATCGCAGTTCAAGAAAGCGGATGCCAGCGGCGCCCGCTTTGCCCTGGTGTTCGGCTCGGACGAGTTGGCGCAGGGCCAGGTGACGGTGAAATCCCTGCGCGACGGCAGCGGTGCCCAGACCACGCAATCCCTCAGCGCTGTGGAGCAGTGGGCGACCCTTCTACAATCGAACGACTAAAAACACCCAGCAAAGCCATGGCCCAACATCTAGACCTTGAAGAACAAGAGCAACTCGACCAGCTCAAGCATTTCTGGAACAAATGGGGTACCCCTATCACGGGTGCCCTGCTTGTCGTGGTCGGCAGCTTTGCTGCCTGGAATGGCTACCAGTACTGGCAAGCCCGCCAGGCCACCCAAGCGGCGGCCCTGGCGGACGCGGTGACGGTGGCCGTGGAAGGCCGGCAGCTCGACCGAGTGGGCCTGGCCCTGGCGGATCTGCAAAGCAGCTACGCGGGCACCGAGCAGGCGTCGCAAGCCGGTCTGATGGCTGCCAAGGCCTGGGCCGATGGCGCCGAGTGGGACAAAGCCAAGGGCGCGCTGGCCTGGGTTGCCGAGCATGGCAATGACAGCGGCCTGCAGGCCGTGGCGCGTCTGCGCCTGGCCGGCGTGCTGATCGAGCAAAAGAACCTGGACGCCGCGTTGCAGCAACTGACGGCTTCTTTCCCCAGCGAGTTTGCCGCCGCGGCCGCAGACCGCCGTGGCGATGTCTATGCGATGCAGGACAAGAAGACCGAAGCCGTGGCGGAATACGAAAAGGCCTACAAGGCCTTTGACAACCAGATCGACTACCGTCGCCTGGTCGAGTTCAAGCTCAATGCCCTGGGCGTGCAAGTGCAGGCCGAGGCAACCGCCGCAAAGGTCAAGCTGTGAGCGGCGCCGTGTCAACAACCTCTGCCCGCCTGACGCGCAGCCTGTGCGCGCTGGCTTTGCTGGCCAGCCTGGGCGGCTGCGCCCTGTGGAGCGCCGAGAAGGCCAAGCCTCTGGACCTGGGCCCGAATGTGGCGCTGCTGCAGGTGCAAAAAGCCTGGACGGCAAAGATCGAGCCGGTGGCACGTCTGCCGCTGGCGGTGCTGGTGCGTGGCAATACGGTCACCTTCGCGGGCGCCGACGGCAGCCTGCAGGCGCTCAACGCCGAAAGCGGTGCTGCGCTGTGGCAGGTCAAGATCGGCCAGCCGCTGACCGCCGGCATCGGTGGGGACGAGCGCCGCCAGGCGGTGGTCACCCAGTCGAATGAAGTGGTGCTGCTGGAGCAGGGCCGCGAAGTCTGGCGCAAGCGCCTGCCGGCAGCGTCCTATACGCCGCCGCTGGTGGCCGGCGGGCGGGTCTTCGTCCTGTCGGCGGACCGTGCGCTGACCGCGTTCGATGCCGACAGCGGTCAGCAGCTGTGGGTTCAGCAGCGCACCGGCGAATCGCTGGTCCTGCGCCAGGCGGGCGTGTTGACGGCCGTGGGCAATACCCTGGTGGCGGGCCTGTCCGGTCGCCTGGTGGGCCTCAACCCCGACAACGGTGCCGTGCTCTGGGAAGCGCCTTTGGCCAGCCCGCGCGGCACGAATGATGTGGAGCGTCTGGTGGATCTGGTGGGCACGACCAGCCGGGATGGAGCTCAGCTGTGCGCGCGCGCCTTCCAGGCGTCCGTGGGCTGCGTGGATACGGCCAGCGCCCGTTTGCTGTGGGCACAACCTGCCCGCGGTGCCGAAGGCGTGGGCGGCGACGCCCAGAGCGTGGTCGGGGCCGAGAGCAATGGAACAGTGATCGCATGGAGGCGTGCCGATGGCAGCCGCCTGTGGTCAACGGATCGCCTGCAACACCGCAAGCTGACAGCGCCTTTGCTGTTGGGGCGTTCGGTGGTCGTAGGCGATGACTATGGTCTGGTTCATTTGTTGTCCAAAGAGGATGGTTCACCGCTGAACCGCCTGACAACGGATGACTCCGGGATTGCTGCAGCACCAGTGGTGGCTGCGGATACGCTGGTAATCGTGACGCGCCGTGGTGGCGTGTACGGCTTCCGGCCGGATTGATAGGTATTCTGGGATGAAGCCAGTTATTGCCCTTGTAGGGCGCCCGAATGTGGGCAAATCGACGCTGTTTAATCGGCTGACCAAGTCGAGAGATGCGATCGTCGCCGACTATGCCGGATTGACGCGGGATCGTCATTACGGCCAGGGCAAGCAGGGCAAGCATGAGTACATCGTGATTGACACCGGCGGGTTCGAGCCTGACGCGACCAGCGGCATCTTCAAGGAGATGGCCAAGCAGACGCAGCAGGCCGTGGCCGAAGCCGATGTGGTGGTCTTCGTGGTCGATGCACGGGCCGGCGTTTCGGCGCAGGACCATGACATCTCCCGATACCTGCGCCGACTGGGCAAGCCCTGTCTGCTGGTGGCCAACAAGGCCGAAGGCATGAAGGAGGGCGCGCAGCTCACCGAGTTCTACGAACTCGGCCTGGGCGAAGTGCTCGCGGTGTCCGCGGCCCACGGCCAGGGCGTGCGCGACCTGGTGGAGCTGGCGCTGGCGCCGCTGCACCTGCCCGAGCCCGAGGAAGAGATCAACGACGGCGAGCTGGGTCCCATCAAGCTGGCCGTGGCCGGCCGTCCCAATGCTGGCAAGTCCACGCTGATCAACACCTGGCTGGGTGAAGAGCGTCTGGTGGCGTTCGACATGCCCGGCACCACGCGCGACGCGATTTCCGTGCCTTTCGAGCGCAACGGCCAGAAGTTCGAGCTGATCGACACGGCCGGCCTGCGCCGCAAGGGCAAGGTCTTCGAAGCCATCGAGAAGTTCTCCGTGGTCAAGACCTTGCAGGCCATCGAGTCGGCCAACGTCGTGCTGCTGCTGATCGATGCCACCCAGGGCGTGACCGAGCAGGACTCGCACATCGCCGGCTTCATTCTGGAAAGCGGCCGTGCCGTGGTGCTGGCCGTGAACAAGTGGGATGCGGTCGACGAGTACCAGCGCGAGCTGCTGCAGCGTTCCATCGAATCGCGCCTGTCCTTCCTCAAGTTCGCTTCCATGCACTTCATCTCGGCGCGCAAGCGCCAGGGTCTGGGCCCGGTGTGGACTTCGATTGTCCAGGCGCACAAGGCCGCGACCTGCAAGATGTCCACGCCGGTGCTCACGCGCCTGCTGCTGGAAGCCGTGCAGTTCCAGGCGCCCAAGCGCGGCGGCATGTTCCGCCCCAAGCTGCGCTACGCCCACCAGGGCGGCATGAACCCGCCGGTGATCGTGATCCACGGCAATTCGCTGGAGCATGTCACCGACACGTACAAGCGCTTCCTCGAAGGGCGTTTCCGCAAGGAATTCAACCTTGTGGGCACGCCGCTGCGCATAGAAATGAAGACCTCGACCAATCCTTACGCGGATAAGGACTGACCCCCTGAGCCGCTTACGCCGGATGGCCGGCCCCGGTTTCCCCCTCTCATCCTTCGGTGGAGGGGGGCGCCCGGCTAGGGGCTGCAGCCTCGGTGCGGGGCGGCCCTTCCTCGCTGCCCCATTGCTGGTGCGCGCCAGTTTCAGAGGCAGTGGATGTGCGAGTACCATGCATAACTGAGCCCAAGGCCTTGCAAAACCCCGGTGATGCGGGGCGCGCAAGGCTCTGTGGTAAGGTGTCGGTTTACAACAACACTCCTTGAACACGGAGAATATCGTGAGCAATAAAGGCCAACTCCTCCAAGATCCCTTTCTCAACGCACTGCGCCGCGAGCATGTGCCGGTTTCCATTTATTTGGTCAACGGTATCAAGCTGCAAGGTCAGATTGAGTCTTTTGATCAATACGTTGTGCTCTTGCGCAACACCGTCACCCAAATGGTGTACAAGCACGCCATTTCCACCATTGTTCCTGGCCGCGCCGTGAATTTCTCCACGGCCGAAACGCCTGCGGACAACGAACCCGCAGGCGCTTGATTGCACCACCCAGACCTAAGCCATGCGTCCGGGAGTCGCGTTCTGACAGGAGAGCTCCATGGGTTCTCCTGACTCCCCCCATGTCCAGCCCACGCCCGTCCTCCTGGTCGGCGTGGACTTCGGACTTCCCCATTTTGACGGCGAGCTCGAAGAGCTTGGCCTGCTGGCCGAAACCGCGGGCCTCAAGCCCGTAGCCCGCCTGTCCTGCAAGCGCAAGGTGCCCGATGCGGCCCTGTTTGTCGGCAGCGGCAAGGCCGATGAAATCCGCATGCTCGCGCAGATGCATGGTGCCCAGGAAGTGCTGTTCGACCAGGCGCTGAGCCCGGCCCAGCAGCGCAATCTCGAGCGCCATCTGGACATGCCGGTCACTGACCGTACCCTGCTGATTCTCGAGATCTTTGGCCAGCGCGCGCGCAGCCATGAAGGCAAGCTCCAGGTAGAGCTGGCCCGCCTGCAATACCTGGCCACACGGCTGGTGCGCCGCTGGTCCCACCTGGAACGCCAGCGCGGTGGTATCGGTGCGCGCGGCGGCCCGGGTGAAACCCAGATCGAGCTCGACCGCCGGATGATCGACAAGGCCATCAAGAGCACGCGCGAGCGGCTGGTCAAGGTCAAGAAGCAGCGCGCGACCCAGCGGCGCCAGCGTGAACGCCAGGATGTGTTCAACGTGTCCCTGGTCGGCTATACCAATGCCGGCAAGTCCACGCTGTTCAATGCCCTGGTCAAGGCCAAGGCCTACGCTGCCGACCAGCTTTTCGCCACGCTGGACACCACGACCCGTCAGCTCTACTTGAGCGATGCACGCCAGTCCGTGTCCCTGTCGGATACGGTGGGTTTCATCCGCGATTTGCCGCATGGCCTGATCGATGCCTTCCAGGCCACGCTGCAGGAGGCCGTCGATGCCGACTTGCTGCTGCACGTGGTCGATGCTTCGAACCCGGATTTCCCAGAGCAGATCGCGCAAGTGCAAAAAGTGCTGACCGAAATCGGTGCCGCGGATATCCCGCAGGTGCTGGTCTTCAACAAGCTCGATGCCATTGGCAGCGAGCTGCGTCCGGCAGTGTTGCAGGATGAGTATGAGTGGGATGGTCAACCTGTTCCGCGCCTGTTTGTCAGTGCGCGCAGCGGCGAAGGCCTGCCCGCCTTGCGGCAACTGCTCACGGAAAGTGTTCTGGCGGCGAAGGGGGCGGATAAGATCCCCGATATACACGCTGATATGTGATTCCATTTCTAGATCAAGCGTGAACGCGAAGGCGAAGCGCGGACAGTACAAAACATAAAACAAGCGAAGCCGACAAAGTGCACGTTTGATATGGAGATGGAATAAGGCGCCACGCCCAGTTTGGGCACAATGCCGACGAGATCCCTGTCTTTTGCAAAAACTGAGACTTTTCGCATGAATTTTTCACACCGCGCGCCCCGTTGGGCGCTGCTGCCCAAGCGCCTTCGGGGGATGTTCAACCTGAACGATCCTCGTTGGGGTCGAGGCGATGACAAGGACACGGACGGCACGCGGCCGGACGGCGACAAGCCGACCCCGCCGCCAGCCAATGGCCGTGACCGTAACCCCCAGGGACAGGGCGGACAACCGCCGGACCTGGACGAATTGTGGCGTGACCTCAACCGCAAGCTGTCCGGCCTGTTCGGCGGCAAGAACGGTGGCAATGGTCAGCCGCCCAATGGTCGCAATAGCGGCAACTTCCAGCCCGACATGAAGAATGCCGGTGTGGGAGTCGGCCTGATCGCCGGCGTCGCCGTGCTGATCTGGCTGGGAACGGGCTTCTTCATCGTGCAGGAAGGCCAGCAGGCCGTGATCACCCAGTTCGGCAAGTACCAGAGTACGGTCGGCGCGGGTTTCAACTGGCGCCTGCCTTACCCCATCCAGCGCCATGAACTGGTGTTCGTGACCCAGATCCGCTCGGTGGACGTGGGCCGCGACAACATCATCAAGAGCACGGGCCTGCGCGAGTCGGCCATGCTGACGCAGGACGAGAACATCGTCGAAATCAAGTTCGCCGTGCAGTACCGCCTCAACGATGCGCGCGCCTGGCTGTTCGAGAGCAAGAACCCGGCCGAAGCCGTGGTGCAGGTGGCTGAATCGTCGGTGCGCGAAGTGGTCGGCAAGATGCGCATGGACGCAGCCCTGTCCGAAGAGCGCGACCAGATCGCGCCCCGCGTGCGTGACCTGATGCAGACCATTCTGGACCGCTACAAGGTCGGCGTCGAAATTGTCGGCATCAACATGCAGCAGGGCGGCGTGCGTCCGCCCGAGCAGGTGCAGGCGGCGTTTGACGACGTGCTCAAGGCCACACAGGAGCGTGAGCGCGCCAAGAACGAGGCCCAGGCCTATGCCAATGATGTGGTGCCGCGTGCCGTCGGTGCCGCCTCCCGTCTGGCCGAGGAAGCCGGCGCCTACAAGGAGCGCATCGTGGCCCAGGCCGAGGGTGATGCCCAGCGCTTCAGCTCGATTCTCACCGAGTACCAGAAGGCACCACAGGTCACGCGTGACCGGCTGTATCTGGAAAGCATGCAGCAGATCTATGGCAATGTGACCAAGGTGCTGGTGGATTCACGCCAGGGCTCCAACCTGCTGTACCTGCCGCTGGACAAGATCATGCAGAGCGTCGGTCAGGGTGGTGCGGCTGCCGCGGCGGATGCGTCGGCTGCAGCCACGGCGCCAGGTGCGGCTGTCGCGCCTTCCACTTTGTCGAATGATGCCCGTGTGCGCGACTCCGGTCGTTCGCGCGAGCGCGAAGCACGCTAGGAGATTCTTGTGAACAGAGTCGGATTTATTGTCTCCAGCCTGTTGGTGGTGCTGGCCCTGCTGAGTTCCATGTTGTTCGTGGTGGATCAGCGCCAGTTTGGCGTGGTCTACGCCTTGGGTCAGATCAAGGATGTGATCACCGAGCCAGGCCTGCACGTCAAGATGCCCCCGCCGTTCCAGAACGTGCGCTACCTCGACAAGCGTCTGCTGATGCTTGACAGCACCGATACCGAACCCATGCTGACCGCTGAAAAGCAGCGCGTGGTGATCGACTGGTACGTGCGCTGGCGCGTTTCCGAGCCGTCGGAGTACATCCGTAACGTGGGTCTGGACGAAAACGCCGGCGCCATGCAGCTCAACCGTGTGGTGCGCAATGCTTTCCAGGAGGAAATCAACAAGCGCACCGTCAAGGACCTGCTGGCGGACAAGCGCGAAGCGCTGATGGCCGATGTCAAGCGCGAAGTGCTGGAAGCCGTGCGCGGCGCCAAGCCCTGGGGCGTGGATGTGGTCGACGTGCGCATCACGCGTGTCGACTATGCGGAAGCCATCACCGAATCGGTGTACCGCCGCATGGAAGCCGAACGCAAGCGCGCCGCCAACGAGCTGCGCTCGACCGGTGCGGCCGAAGGCGAGAAGATTCGCGCCGAAGCCGATCGTCAGCGTGAAGTGACGCTGGCCAACGCCTACCGTGACGCCCAGAAGGTCAAGGGCCAGGGCGATGCCGAAGCCGCACGGGTCTATGCCGAAGCGTTTGGTCGCGATCCACAGTTCGCGCAGTTCTATCGCAGCCTCGAAGCCTACAAGGCGAGCTTCAGCAAGAAGAGCGACGTGATGGTGCTCGACCCATCGTCGTCGGAATTCTTCAAGGCGATGCGCAGCGGCGGCGCCAAGTAAACGACCGGCGCCTGCGCGTCAGGCACGCAAGCAAAAAAGAGGGGCTCAGGTCCCTCTTTGCATTGCGGGGCGGCGGCAGAACATGGATTTTCGGAAGTGGATCCGCGCCGCTGTGCAAGCAATAACGTGTACCCAGGCTGGGCCATGGGGTCTGGATGGGTGAGGGGTCGCCGCTATCCCGTAGAATCGCGTTTTTAACAGCCTCCCATTTTTCCATGTCTGCTTGGGTCCTGCCGGATCACATCGCCGATGTATTGCCTTCCGAGGCACGGCACATCGAAGAATTGCGTCGAGGATTGCTCGATACGGCGCGTAGCTATGGGTATGAGCTGGTCATGCCTCCCCTCTTGGAGCATCTGGAGTCCCTGCTGACGGGTACCGGCGAAGCCCTGGACCTGCAAACGTTCAAGCTGGTTGACCAGCTGTCCGGACGTTCGCTGGGCCTGCGCGCCGATACCACCCAGCAAGTGGCCCGTATCGATGCCCACCTGCTCAATCGCAAAGGCGTGACACGTCTTTGCTATTGCGGCCCGGTGCTCCATACCCGTCCCGACCGCCCGCGTGCCACCCGTGAGCCGCTGCAGTTTGGCGCGGAAATCTACGGCCATGCGGGCCTGGAGGCGGACCTTGAAGCTTTGCTGCTGGCCTTGGCCTGCTTGCGCAGCGCCCAGGTGAGCGACGTCAGCGTCGACCTGGCCGATGTGCGCGTGGTGAGCAGTCTGCTCGCCGGCGTGCCCGTCGATGCCCAGCGGCTGCATGCCGTGCACGGCGCGCTGGCGACCAAGGACGCCAGCGAGCTGGCCGAGCTGACCCGCGACTTCCCCACCGCTTCGCGCCAGGGCCTGATGGCCTTGCTGCAGCTGTACGGCGACGTGCAGGTGCTGGACGAGGCCGAGAAGGCGCTGGCCGGCATTGCCGGCGTGCCCGAAGTGCTGGCCCATCTGAAGTGGCTCGCATCGCGCCTTGACGGCGTGAATGTGACCTTCGATCTGGCCGATCTGCGCGGCTACGGCTACTACAGCGGAACCCGTTTTGCGATGTACGTGCCCGGTGCCAGCGATGCGCTGGTGCGCGGCGGCCGCTACGACGAAGTCGGCGCCGTGTTCGGTCGAAACCGACCCGCGGCCGGCTTCAGTCTGGACATCAAGCAACTGGTCAGCGTCGTGCCCACACGCCCCCTCAAGGCCGCCATTCGCGCGCCCTGGGGCGATGCGCAGGATGTGAGCGCGGCCATCGCCGCTTTGCGCGCGCAGGGCGAAACGGTGGTCTGCGTGCTGCCGGGCCATGGCAGCGAAGTGGACGAATTTCACTGCGACCGAGAACTGGTGCAAGTCGCCGGGCAATGGGTCGTACAAGCCATTTCAGGCATTTGACAATTCATCGGATTTGATTATGAAAACAAGCAAAGGTCGCAACGTCGTCGTGGTCGGCACCCAATGGGGTGACGAAGGCAAAGGCAAGCTGGTGGATTGGCTCACGGAAAGCGCCCAAGGCGTGGTGCGCTTCCAGGGCGGCCACAATGCCGGCCACACCTTGGTCATCAACGGCG
Organism: Acidovorax bellezanensis; assembly: GCF_025421555.1. Lineage (NCBI taxonomy): Bacteria > Pseudomonadati > Pseudomonadota > Betaproteobacteria > Burkholderiales > Comamonadaceae > Acidovorax > Acidovorax bellezanensis. The sequence continues at coordinate 264,408 of NZ_JAODYH010000001.1, read as the reverse complement.
TGAAGACCGCGCTGCACCTGATCCCCAGCGGCATCATGCGCGCTGGCGTCAAGTGCTACATCGGCAACGGCGTGGTGCTGTCGGCAGCCAAGCTGTTCGAGGAAATCGAAGGCCTGGAAAAGGCGGGCGTGCAAGTGCGCAACCGCCTGCGCGTGAGCGAAGCCTGCCCGCTGATCCTGCCTTTCCATGCAGCCCTGGACGTGGCCCGCGAAGCGGCGCGTGAACAAGGCGGCACCGAGAAGATCGGCACCACCGGCCGCGGCATCGGCCCTGCCTACGAAGACAAGATCGCCCGCCGCGCGCTGCGCGTGCAGGACCTGAAGTACCCCGAGCGTTTCGCCACCAAGCTGCGCGAACTGCTGGCCTTGCACAACCACATCCTGGTGCACGTGCTGGGCTCGAAGAACTTCACGTTCGGCGACGGCCTCAAGCCTTACATCATCGACGGCGAAGTGCAGTTCGATGCGGTCTACGACGAAGCCATGCGCCATGCAGAAATGCTCAAGCCCATGATGGCCGACGTTTCGCGTGAACTCAACGAAGCCCACCAGGCTGGCGGCAACCTGCTGTTCGAAGGCGCGCAAGGCACGCTGCTGGACGTGGACCACGGCACCTACCCCTATGTGACGTCGAGCAACTGCGTGGCCGGCAATGCCGCCGCCGGTTCGGGCGTGGGCCCTGGCATGCTGCACTACGTGCTGGGCATCACCAAGGCGTATTGCACCCGCGTGGGTGGCGGTCCGTTCCCCACCGAACTGGATTGGGAAAAGGAAGGCACGCCTGGCTATCACATGAGCACCATCGGTGCCGAAAAGGGCGTGACCACGGGTCGCAGCCGCCGTTGCGGCTGGTTTGACGCGGCCTTGCTCAAGCGCTCGGCCCAGGTCAACGGCCTGTCCGGTCTGTGCATCACCAAGCTCGACGTGCTCGACGGCCTGGAAGAACTCCAGCTGTGCGTGGGCTACGAGCTCGACGGCGAAACGATCGACCTGCTGCCCATGGGCGCGGACGACATCGCCCGCTGCAAGCCGATCTACGAAACCATTCCCGGCTGGACCGATACCACCGTGGGCGTGACCGAGTACGACAAGCTGCCCGCATCGGCGCGTCGCTACCTGGACCGCATCGCCGAAGTGACCGGTGTGCCTATCGCCATGGTGTCGACCAGCCCTGATCGCGACCACACCATTCTCATGCACAACCCTTACAGCGCCGCTTGAACGCAGCCTGCTGTATCCACGATAGAAACAGGACCTCACCATGCTGACCGAAGACGGTAACCACCTGTATGTGAGCTATGACGAGTACCACGGCCTGATCGAGAAGCTTGCGCTCAAGATCCACCAGTCGGGCTGGGAATTCGACACCATCTTGTGCCTGGCACGGGGTGGCTTGCGTCCAGGCGACATCCTGAGTCGCATTTTCGACAAGCCGCTGGCCATCATGTCCACCAGCTCCTACCGCGCCGAAGCCGGCACGGTGCAGGGCCACCTGGACATCGCGCGCTTCATCACCACGCCCAAGGGCGAGATCGCCGGTCGCGTGCTGCTGGTCGACGACCTGGCGGACTCGGGCCATACGCTCAATGCCGTGGTCAAGATGCTCAAGAGCAACTACCCGCCGATCACCGAGCTGCGCAGCGCCGTGATCTGGACCAAGGGCCTGTCGACTTTCGAAGCCGACTACTCGGTGGAATTTCTGCCAAGCAACCCCTGGATCCATCAGCCGTTCGAAAGCTACGACAACATGGGCCCTGAAAAGCTGCTGGAAAAGTGGAAGCTGTAAGCTTGCACTGACCGGGCTTTGCGCCTCAAGGACCGCCGCGGCGGTCCTTTTTCATGGGCAAACCCGCTTTCCCCAGGGAAGGCCAGCGGTATTTGTTGGTTTTAGATGACATCAGGTCACAAGCTTGATCTCGTCGGCTGGAAGCGTGCAAGCCTGAAGATACACTGCACGCACTTTAGAAAGTGGTGGTTTGTGAAGCTCAATTCGTTCCTGCAGCGACGCGCTGCCCTGGCGTTGATTGGATTGGCCTGTGTGGCGTCCAAGGGGGCTGCCGCGGCGCCTCCGGTGTCTGTCGTGCCACCGGCTCCCAAGCCCGTACCCCAGCCTTTGCCGCCGGTGTTTGTGCTCAATTCCCTCGATGCCACGATCAGCGTGATCGACCCGTCGCGCTGGGTCGAGACGGAGCGCATTCCCACGGGCAAGGAGCCGCACCATCTTTACCTGACACCCGATGAGAAGTCGCTGGTCGTGGCCAATGCGCTCGGCAACTCGCTGACTTTCCTGGACCCGCGCACCGGCCAGGTACAGCGCACGGTGCGCGATATCTCCGACCCCTATCACTTGCGTTTCAGCCCCGACATGAAGTGGCTGGTGACGGCCGCCAACCGGCTCAATCACATCGACTTCTTCCGCTGGGACGGCCAGCAACTGGTGCTGGCCAAGCGCGTGGCCACGGGCAAGACGCCCAGCCATCTGTGGATAGACGCCAACAGCACCACGGTGTACTCCACCATGCAGGACAGCGATGAGCTGGTGGCCATCGACCTGGCCACGCAAACCATCAAGGCCCGGGTACGCACCGGTGCCACGCCAGCCGATGTCTACGGCAGCGAAGATGGGCGCCGGCTGTTTGTCGGCCTCATGGGCAGCGACAGCGTGGAAGTGTTCGACATTTCGGCGGGCCCGCCGCGCAATGTCGCGCTGATCAAGACCGGCAACGGCGCGCATGCGTTCCGCGCCGTGGGCGACAAGCGCCACCTCTACGTCAGCAACCGCGTGGCCAACACCATCAGCAAGATCGACATGCAATCCCTGCAGGTGGTCGACAACTATCCGGCGCCAGGCGGCCCGGACTGCATGGATGTGTCGGCCGACGGCCGTTACATCTATGTGACTTCGCGCTGGGCGCGCAAGCTGTCGGTGATCGACACCGTGGAGAAAAAAGTGATCAAGCAGGTCAGCGTGGGCAAGTCGCCGCACGGCGTGTGGACGCTGGCGCACGCGCCGCGCTGAGCGCGCCATGCTGCCGCGTCGCACCGCATGGCTGGGGGTCTGTCTGCTGGGCAGCAGCCTGCTGTCCCTGGGGGCCTGGGCGCAGGACGCCTGCAAGCCGGTCTACCTGACTTTCGACACCGGCCACATGGGCGTGGCGCCGCTGGTCGCCGACGTGCTCAAGCGCCAGCATGTGCTGGTCACCTTTTTTGCGGCCAACGAGGCCACGCAAGAGGGCGATGGCAGCCTGGGTGAGCATTGGGCGCCCTGGTGGCGCGCACGCGCCGCCGAAGGCCATGCGTTTGCGTCGCACACCTGGTCGCATACCTACTGGCGTGCCGATGCGACCGCGGTCCAGTCGCCGGCGTTTCGCGTCCGGCCTTCGGCCGGCCCGCGCGAAGGCCAGACCTTCACGCTCAGCGCCGCCGGCTATTGCGCGGAAATCGCCCGCTCGGCCGACCGGTTGCAGCAGATCACGGGCAAGAAGCCGCTGCCGCTGTTTCGCGCGCCAGGCGGCAAGACTTCGCCTGCGCTGCTGGCCGCGGCCAAGTCCTGCGGCTGGGCGCATGTGGGCTGGTCGCCCGCGGGCTTTCTCGGCGACGAACTGCCCAGTGAGCGCGTGAGCAATGCGGCTTTGCTGCAGCAGGCGCTGCAGCGCATCCGCAGCGGTGATATCTTGCTGGCGCACCTGGGCATCTGGTCGCGCAAGGATCCCTGGGCGCCGGCCGTGCTCGAACCATTGATCGTCGGGCTCAAGCAGAAAGGCTTTTGCTTTCGCACGCTGGATGCGCACCCCGATTATTCACGCTGGATTGCGCAGCAGCGCTGAAGACAGGACTAGGGCAGGTAATGGACGCATTGGTGAACTTATTTGAATCCGCACGGCAGTGGCTGTTCGAGACCGTGGTGCAGCCCTTGCTGTTTGGCGCGGGCCTGGGTCAGTTTCTGGAGGACGGCTATACGGCCACCGGCTGGCTGCTGGTGGGCCTGATCCAGCTGAGCGTGATGCTGCTGCTGATCGTGCCGCTGCAACGCTGGCGGCCGGTCGAAGCCGTGACCGACAGGCGCGCCATCCGCGTGGACATCGTCTACACCCTGGTGCACCGGCTGGGCCTGTTTCGCGTCGCGCTGTTCTTTGCCGTGGACCCGCTGTGGGACGGGCTGTTCGGCACGCTGCGCGTCTGGGGCCTGCCTACTTTCCACATCGACGATCTCTGGCCCGGCGTGACCGACAAGGCCTGGGTCAGCCTGCTGCTGTATCTGCTGGTGTTCGACCTGGTCGATTACTGGATTCACCGCGGCCAGCACCATTTCCGCTGGTGGTGGAAGCTGCATTCGCTGCACCATTCGCAGCGCCAGATGACGGTGTGGAGCGATAACCGCAACCATTTGCTCGACGACCTGTTGCGTGACAGCATCATCGTGCTGGTGGCGCAGATCATCGGCCTGGCCCCGGGCCAGTTCGTCGCCATCGTCGCCATCACCCAACTCAGTGAAAGCCTGCAGCACGCGAATGTGCGCCTGTGGTTTGGCCGCATCGGCGAGCGTCTGTGGATCAGCCCGCGCTTTCATCGACGCCACCACACCATTGGCATAGGCCACGAAGCGGCGCCAGTGGCCGGGAAAGCCGCTCGGCGGAGGGGTGGCAACAACTTCGGCGTGCTGCTGCCCTGGTGGGACATGCTGTTCGGCACGGCAAATTTCGAGCTGCGCTATGACCCTACCGGCGTGCGGGATCAGGTCGAGCCGGACCGCCAAGGACGGCTGCGTGACTATGGCCAGGGCTTCTGGTCACAGCAGTGGCGGGGAATTCAGCGTTTGATGGGTCGCGCTTGAGGCGCGCAATCGGTATGCTAGGGGCATGAGACTGCTTATCGACTCCTTCTGGCGCGCAGCAGCTTATTGCCTGCACAAACGGGTAATTCTGTGGTCGCTGGTGCCGCTGCTGTTCATGGCCTTGCTCTCCACCGGGCTGGGTTACTTCTACTGGGCTCCGGCCGTGCAGTGGGTGCAAGGCCTGCTCGACGGCGCGAGCTGGTTGCAAACCGTCTGGGGCTGGCTCCAGGCCAGAGGCGTGGGCTTTGGCTCGGCCGCTGTCGCGCCGGTGCTGGTGGTCCTGGTGGCCATGCCCATCATCGTCGTGCTGTCCCTGCTGCTGGTGGCCCTGTGCATGACGCCCGCGCTGGTGTCCCTGGTGGCCGAGCGGCGGTTCGACAGGCTCGAGCGCAAGAAGGGCGGCTCGCTGCTGGCCAGCCTGGCCTGGTCGCTGGGCTCGACCCTGATCGCGCTGATTGCCTTGATCGTGTCCGTGCCGCTGTGGTTCGTGCCGCCGCTGGTGCTGCTCATTCCGCCCATCATCTGGGGCTGGCTGACGTACCGCGTCATGGCGTTTGACGCCCTGGCCGAGCATGCGAGCAAGGCCGAGCGACGCACGCTGTTCCTGCGCCACCGCTACAGCCTGATGGCCATGGGCGTGGTCTGCGGCTACCTGGGCGCGGCGCCGGCCCTGGTCTGGGCTTCGGGCATGGTCTTCCTGGCGGCGTTCTGGGTGCTGATTCCCGTGGCCATCTGGATTTATGCGCTGGTGTTCGCTTTCTCTTCGCTGTGGTTTGCCCATTTCTGCCTGGCGGCGCTGGAGCAGTTGCGCGCCGGCGGGCCCGTCGTTGATGCATCTGACGTGATCGTGCCGCTGGCCCCGCAGCCCGCGGCCGAGGTCGTCGCGCCTTCTCTTTCCTCCTCCACCAAGTGATTCTTCATGGATTTGCAGTTTGGCGCCCTCATCATTGGCGATGAGATTCTCTCGGGCAAGCGGGCCGACAAGCATTTGACCAAGCTGATCGAGCTGTTGTCCGCTCGCGGCTTGACGCTGTCCCATGCCGAGTACGTGGGCGACGACCGCCCGCTGCTGACGGCGGCGCTGTCGCGGGCGTTTGACAGCGCATCCGTGGTGTTCTCGTTCGGCGGCATCGGTGCCACGCCCGACGACCACACCCGCCAGTGCGCGGCCCAGGCCCTGGGCGTGCCGCTCGCGCTGCACCCCGAGGCGGTGGCGCTGATCCAGGAGCGCATGCGCGATGTCGCGCTGGAAAAAGGCGAGGCTTTCGAGCCCGACCGACCCGATAACCTGCACCGCCTGCAAATGGGCAATTTCCCGCAGGGCGCGACCATCATTCCCAACCCCTACAACAAGATTGCCGGCTTCTCCTGCGCGGGCCGCAAGGGCGGGGCCGTGCATTTCGTGCCGGGCTTTCCGGTCATGGCCTGGCCCATGGTGGAAAGCGTGCTCGAGCGGCACTATGCGCCGCTGTTCAATGGCCCCGCGCGGCAGGAGCGTTCGGTGCTGGTGTTTGGCGTGGGCGAGGCTACACTCACGCCGCTGATGCAGCAGCTGGAAGCGACGCATGGCGCAATCCGCGTCTTCAGCCTGCCCAGCGTGGACCATGCCGAGCATGGCCCCCATGTGGAGCTGGGCCTCAAAGGCCCGGCGGTGGACGTGACTGCGGCCTGGCCCGAGTTGCTGGCGGGTCTGCACTCTATTGGTGCAAAAACAAGCACCGAATTGGTGCGTGATTTGTGATTTTTTTCAGCGCCGGCGGATTGCACTGTTTTGGTGACATCCGCGGGTGCGCAGTGTCCCGTCTTTGGCGTGTGGCGGGACACGCGTGGGGCTTCAGGGCAGGGTGTGCAAAGTTGGCACGCAAACTGCTTGATGTTCCGCAACCCTTTTGAACAAGCCGTTTTTCCAGGAGATCCTGATGGCGAAGACCGTTGCAGACGTGATGAAGATGGTGAAAGAGAACGAGGTCAAGTTTGTTGACCTGCGCTTCACCGATACCCGTGGCAAGGAACAGCACGTGACTGTGCCTGTGTCGCATTTCGATGAAGACAAGTTCACTTCGGGCCATGCATTTGACGGCTCCTCGGTGGCCGGCTGGAAGGGCATTGAAGCCTCGGACATGCAATTGATGCCCGATCCCAATACCGCCAACATCGATCCTTTCTTCGAAGAAACCACGCTGTTCCTGCAGTGTGACGTGATCGAGCCCAGCGACGGCAAGGCCTACGACCGCGATCCGCGTTCGATCGCCAAGCGCGCTGAAGCCTACCTCAAGGCCTCGGGCCTGGGCGACACGGCCTACTTCGGTCCCGAACCCGAATTCTTCATCTTCGACGGCGTGCGCTGGACCAATGAACCCGGTCACGTGAGCTACGAAATCGAAGAATACGAAGCGCCCTGGAACAGCGGCACCAAGTTCGATTCCGGCAACCGCGGTCACCGTCCCACGACCAAGGGCGGCTACTTCCCCGTGCCTCCCGTCGACAGCACGCAAGACATGCGCGCCGAGATGTCGCTGATTCTCGAATCCCTGGGCATTCCGGTCGAAGTCTTCCACCACGAAGTGGCAGGCGCAGGCCAGAACGAAATCGGTACGCGCTTCTCCACCCTGGTGGAACGCGCCGACTGGACGCAGCAGCTCAAGTACGTGGTCTGGAACGTGGCCAACACCTACGGCAAGACGGCGACTTTCATGCCCAAGCCTTACGCTGGCGACAACGGCTCGGGCATGCACGTGCACCAGTCGGTCTGGAAAGACGGCAAGAACCTGTTCGCTGGCGACGGCTATGCCGGTCTGTCGGACTACGCTCTGTACTACATCGGCGGCATCATCAAGCACGCCCGTGCACTGAACGCCATCACCAACCCCGGCACCAACAGCTACAAGCGCCTGGTGCCTGGCTACGAAGCTCCGGTGAAGCTGGCCTACTCGGCCAAGAACCGCTCGGCTTCGATCCGCATTCCCTACGTGGCCAACCCCAAGAGCCGCCGCGTCGAAGCGCGCTTCCCCGATCCACTGGCCAACCCCTACCTGTGCTTCTCGGCTCTGCTGATGGCCGGTCTGGACGGCGTGGAAAACAAGATCCATCCCGGCGAAGCCGCGACCAAGGATCTGTACCATCTGCCCCCGGAAGAAGACAAGCTGGTGCCCACCGTGTGCCACAGCCTGGACCAGGCCCTCGAAGCCCTGGACGCTGACCGTGCCTTCCTGACCAAGGGCGGCGTGTTCTCCGACTCCATGCTCGACGCCTACATCGAGCTGAAGATGGGCGAAGTGACCCGCTTCCGCCAGGCCGTGCACCCTGTCGAATACGACATGTACTACTCGCTCTGAGCCAGAGCATGCCGCCCCGCAAGCCCGCACGGTTTGCCGGGGCCGGCAGATCTCCGAAAGCGGCGCAAGCCGCTTTTTTTGCGCCTGCAGGTCATCGAAGGTCGGCGGGCGTGGGGGGCACAAACTTGCCTTTTTGTCACGTGATCAGGCGATACTGGAGGGTCATAAGCCGCGCCTGTTTTCTGCCGCGGGTGACCGAGGGAATGTCATGAAAAAAATGCTTGTACTGTTGTTGCCGTTGTGGATGTCCGCTGCGTGGTCCCAGAATGTGATCTACCGCTGCGGCAATGAATACACCAACAACGTCAGCCAGGCCAAGGAGCGCGGCTGCAAGCCCGTGGAAGGCGGTCATGTGACCGTGATCCACGGTGGATCGCTTCCTGCGGCCACGCCCGCGCCTGCGGCCGCGGCCCCGCGCGGCAATGCGCCTGCCGCCAGCAGCGTCCAGCGTGCCCGGGATTCGGATGCGCGCGCCATCCTGCAGGACGAATTGGCCAAGTCGCAGGAGCGCCTGGCGCAGTTGGAGCTCGAATACAACAATGGCACGCCCCAGCGCTCGGCGCTGGAGCTGCGCAACCCCCAGGGCTATATCGAACGCACGGCCGAACTCAAGGCCCAGATCGCGCGTGTCACCAGCGATATTGCCGGCCTGCGCCGCGAAATCGCCCGCCTGCCGGCAGCATCCAGTGATGCGCCCAGCAACTGAAGACCATGCATGTCCCTTTCGACTGAACGCAAGCGCCCTGAGAGCGCCTACGATGCCTTTGATTCGCTGTGCACGCTGACGGCGGTGCTCAACATGGACGGGGCCGCGCTGTTTGCCAATGCGGCGCTGGAAAATGCCCTGGGGCTGTCGCGCCGCATGCTCGAAGGCAGCGATTTCGCCGAGCATTTTGTCGATCCGGCGCTGCTGCGCAAGGCCATGGCCGGCGCCCGCGGACAGGACTTCGCGGCCCTGCGCTATGAGGCCAGCCTGCGCCGCCAGGCCAAGGAGGCCTTGCCGGTGCAGGTGATCGTGTCCATCACCGAAGGCACGGGCCATGTGCTGCTGGAAATGTCGCCGCTGGAGCAACAGGTGCGCCAGGACCGCGAAGAACGGCTGCTGGAGCAGACCCAGGCCCACAAGGAGCTGATCCGCAATCTGGCCCACGAGATCAAGAACCCGCTGGGCGGCATCCGCGGCGCGGCGCAGCTGCTGGAAATGGACCTCGACAGCCCCGAGATGCGCGAATACACCCAGGTGATCGTGCACGAGGCCGACCGTCTGCAAAGCCTGGTCGACCGCCTGCTCGCACCCCATCGCCATCCGCACCTGGTGGGAGATGTCAATATCCACGAAGTCTGCGAGCGCGTGCGCTCGCTGGTGCTGGTCGAGTACCCGCAAGGCCTGAGCGTGCGGCGCGACTACGACACCTCGATTCCCGAGTTTCGCGGCGACCGGGCGCAGCTGATCCAGGCGGTGCTCAACATCGTGCAGAACGCCGCGCAGGCGCTGTCGGCACGCATGGCGCAAGGCGATGCCTGCATCACTTTGCGCACCCGCGTCGCGCGCCAGGTGACTTTTGGCAAGCAACGCTACCGCCTGGCATTGGAATTGCATGTGATTGACAACGGACCAGGCGTGCCAGAGGCCATCAGGGAGCGGATTTTCTATCCCTTGGTGTCTGGACGGGATGGGGGATCGGGTTTGGGGCTGACATTGGCCCAGACTTTTGTGCAGCGACACGATGGCTTGATCGAATGCGACAGCCAGCCCGGGTGCACGGATTTCCGCATTCTCATCCCTCTGCCTTGAGGTCCTGGATACACCCTAAACGCAAGGAAGCAAGCAAGTATGAAGCCGATCTGGATAGTAGATGACGACCCCTCGATCCGCTTCGTTCTGGAGAAAGCGCTGGCCAGGGAGAACCTGCCTACGCGCAGCTTTACCCATCCGCGCGAAGTGCTTGATGCCCTGGCCGACGCCGATGCCAGCGATGCCGCACGCCTGCCGCCGCAGGTGCTGATCAGCGACATCCGCATGCCCGGCGGCTCGGGCCTGCAATTGCTGGAGCAGGTGCGTGCCCAGCAGCCCGGCTTGCCGGTGATCATCATGACGGCCTACTCCGATCTGGACAGCGCCGTTTCGGCCTTTCAGCGCGGCGCTTTCGAATACCTGGCCAAGCCTTTCGACCTGCCCAAGGCGGTGGAGTTGATCCGCCGCGCCGTCGAGGAAAGCCAGCGCGAGGAAATCATTGAAGAGCAACAGCCCCTGCAGGCCGAAATGCTGGGCCAGGCACCGGCCATGCAGGACGTGTTCCGCGCCATCGGCCGGCTGAGTCAAAGCCAGGTCACGGTGCTGATCACGGGCGAGTCGGGTTCGGGCAAGGAGCTGGTGGCGCGCGCGCTGCACAAGCACTCGCCGGTGTCGGGCGGCCCGTTCGTGGCCATCAACACCGCGGCCATCCCCAAGGACTTGCTGGAAAGCGAGCTGTTCGGCCACGAGCGCGGCGCGTTCACCGGTGCGCAGACCCAGCGCCGCGGACGCTTCGAGCAGGCCGATGGCGGCACCTTGTTTCTCGATGAAATCGGCGACATGCCGTTTGACCTGCAGACCCGGCTGCTGCGCGTGCTGTCCGACGGACATTTCTACCGCGTGGGCGGTCATGCGCCGGTCAAATCGAAAGTACGGGTGATTGCCGCGACCCACCAGGATCTGGAGCTGCGCGTGCGTGCGGGCGCCTTTCGCGAGGATTTGTTCCACCGCCTGAACGTGATCCGGCTGCGCCTGCCGGCCTTGCGCGAGCGCAAGGAAGACGTGTCCATGCTGGCGCGTCACTTTCTGCAGCAAAGCGCGCGCCAGCTGGGCGTGGAGCCCAAACGCATCGCCGAGTCGGCCTTGCAGCGGCTGGAGGAATTTTCCTTTCCCGGCAATGTGCGCCAGTTGGAGAACATTTGCCACTGGCTGACGGTGATGGCGCCGGCGCAGCAGATTTCCGTCAAGGACCTGCCGCCCGAAGTGCTGCAGGAGCACCCCGGAGCAGCGATCAGCAGCGTGGTGCCGTTGACGGAGGCGGTCCCGCCCGTGAGCGTCGAGAGCGGGTTTGGCGAGCCGGTGATGGCCGCGGCCGGCGGGGTCGAGCCGCAGGCCGCTTCCAGCGCCGATGAACTGCTGGCGGGGGCGGCAATGCTCACCTGGGAGCCGTTGATGAACGTCCAGGCACGCGCACTGCTCGAAAGCGGCCAGACCGATGTCTGGGACGTGCTCAGCCGCCGTTTCGAGTCGCACCTGATCCGCACGGCCTTGCTGGTCACCCATGGCCGCCGCATGGAGGCCGCGCAACGCCTGGGCATAGGGCGCAACACCATCACCCGCAAGATCCAGGAGCTGGGTCTGGACGTCAGCGAAGAGCATTGACCGGCAGGTGACGGCGCGGGCCCACGTCGTCTCTTGTCCTACGTCCTGGCGTCGGCCTCGCTGACCTGCGCACTCCATGCAGAGGATGACAATTGGATGAAATTGTCTACGGAGTGTGTTTTCATGCCTGACCCCCGGATTGCTGATGCTTCTTCCCGGCCGCGCGCAGAACGGCGCTGGCGCTGGGGGCGGGCTTGGCACCGACCCACCGCCACGGCATGCGCGCCCGGCATCGAAAGCCGGCCTGCGTCGCCAAGCCAGAGCGCCTTGCAGGACAGCTTCTGGCACAACCACTACCACCTCGAACCCTACTACGTGAACGGCCGCGGTTACGACCAGTACCGGCCCGCCTACGAGCTGGGTTGGACGGCTGCCGAGAAATACCCCGGTGACTTTGCCTCCATCACCCCTTTGCTGGAAGCCCAATGGGGGCGGGTCAGCGGCGCGAGCCTGCTGGACTGGCGTCAGGTGGTCGGTGCGGCCCATGCGGCCTGGGAACGTGTGCGCAGTGCCGAGCCGGCAGCGGCTTTGCCGCGGCCGCAGTTGCTGGCCGTGGTCCAGGGGCTGCAGCGCCTGAACCTGCAGACCGTGAAAAGCCTGCAGATCGCTGCCGCGCAAACGCCGCAAGGCCTGTTGCAGCAGGTGCTGGGACGCCACGGCCAGGATTTCGAATCCGCCTCACGCGAGTTGACGCGCGAATTCACCCTGGAGTCGACGGCGGCCGGCGGGCGCTCGTTTGCGGGCTCCCTGCTGCGCGGCTGGGAGGCGATCAAGGCCGCCATGGGTCCGCACACCGACCAAAGCCTGCTCGACGCCAGCGAGGAGGCCGAAAGAATCCTGCTGCTGGCCTATGGCGTGGCCTTGCGCGAAAGCCTGCCCGAGGCCGCGCACTCCCTGCTGCAACGCCAGGCCATGGCGGTGCAGCGCAGCATCGAAGCTTTGCACTGGCTGCGCACTTGCATGCCGGGGGGAATCTAAGCCCCCCTGAGCCGCTGCGCGCCAGGCTCACCGGCGGCGGGTGGCGCAAAGCGCCATGGATAACTGACTCGGCTTTCAGTCCAGGGTCACCACCACGGGCGTATGGTCGCTGGGCTGGGGGTTCTTGCGCGGCGCGCGGTCGATGGTGCAGGCGCTGACGCTGGGCTTGAGGGCGTCGCTGACCAGGATGTGGTCGATGCGCAGGCCGCGGTTCTTCTGAAAACCCAGCATGCGGTAATCCCACCAGGAAAAGCTTTTCTCGGGCTGCTCGAACATGCGGAACGCGTCGGTCATGCCCAGCTCCAGCAAGTCGCGGAAATGCTGGCGTTCCTCGGTCGTGTGGTGGATGGTTTCGCGCAGGCCTTCGGGGTCGAACGAGTCGCGGTCTTCGGGCGCGACGTTGAAGTCACCGACCAGCACCAGCCGCTCGTTGGCGGCCAGTTCCTGGCGCACCCATTCGCGCAGCGCTTCCAGCCAGCGCATCTTGTAGGCAAATTTCTCGCTGCCCGGTTCCTGGCCGTTGACGAAGTAGCCGTTGATCAGGCGCAGCGGGCCCGTAGGGGTGTCCAGCGTGGCGGCGATGATGCGCGCCTGCGGATCTTCCAGGTCCGGGATATTGCGCACCACGTCGCGCGCCGGCGTGCGGCTCAGAATGGCCACGCCGTTATAGGTTTTCTGTCCATGGGTGACCGCGTGGTAGCCCGCCTCCTGCAAGGCCAGCAGGGGGAACTTGTCGTCGGTGAGCTTGAGCTCCTGCAAGGCCAGTGCATCGACCGGGTTGGCTTGCAGCCAGTCGAGCACCTGGGGCAGGCGCACGGTGAGGGAGTTGACGTTCCAGGTGGCAATTTTCATTTTTGGGAAATCCTCAGCAGAGTCAGTAGCTTGCGGCGTGGGTCTTGTCCGGTGGACTCGCCATGTGGCGAGCCGCAATTCAAGGCCTTGCCGCGACGGTCTATGCAGCATTTTGCGACAGCCGGCCTTGGAGGCGCTTCTCAAGGCTTTGGGCGGTGATACCGTTCGCTTGCCTGCGTTGACTCGCACCCGCTGTTTGCCGCACGCAGGGTGAGGAACGCAGCCGCCAGGGCGGCGGTGGGTGAGGCGTATGGGGCGGGGGGAAAGCCCCCGGTCGGGGGGGGGGGGGCAGGGCGATGGCCGTGAACCGCGCGGGATCGTGCCGCGCCGGTGTATCAGGCGCGTGAGCGCAGCAGCAGCTCCATGGCGTTTGCCATGGGGGCGTGGGCCGAATCCTCGGCCTTGGATTCTGCGGCGGTCTCGGCTTGGGTCAGCTGAGCTTGCCATTCCTCAACGGCGTTGACGAAGCGTTCCACCGCCGCGCCCAAGCGGGTGTCATCCATGGGCATCCAGTGCAAGGCATGGGTCAGCACCGCATGGGGCGGTTGGTCTCCGGACAGGCTGAGGGTGGCGCCCGAGGTTTGCTGCCAGAAGAGATTGGCCTGCAGCAGTTTTTCGTAGAAGGCCGGGCTGCTCCCGGGGACCGGACCGAGGTCCGCGTACAGCCAGAGTTCGTCTTCGGTCTCTCGGTACTGCAGGCTGACGACCATGCGCTGGTCCAGTTCCAGCGCGCAGCCTCCGTCTGCGTCCATCTGAAGCTGGCTGAGCCCCATGCGCTGACCCAGTTCGTGCAACAGTGCCTGCAGGCGTTCCGGTGTGTTCATGTGTGCTGCTTTTCGTTCAAGGTAGTCAGTTCCGCGTCGATGCGGCTGAGCATCTGCGCAGGCGGTTGCCAGCGGATTTCCGCGGTTTCGGGCGGGTGGACCCAGGCCCAGCGTGGCTCGGAGAAGCGGGTGAGCACCACCAGCAGCTTTTGCTGTGGCGCCAGGCGGCCTTGCTGCCGGAGTTCGGCCAGCCGCTGTGGCAAGGGTCGGGCCCAGGCCAGCACGCGCTCGATTTCGGCGCGGGCGCTGTCCACGTCGGTGTAGACGCCCCCCCAGGGCAACTGGACGAACAGCGCCAGCGGGCCGCTCACCAGGTAGTAGTGAAACGCCCAGCTCTGGCTGCCGTGGCCATCCATGGCCAGCACGGCGTAATCGCCAGGGTTCGCGGCGCTCAGCAGTTCGGTCACATACGCCTCCAGCGTATAGGGCGGAGCCACGAGCTCTCCGGTGGAATAGATGCCGGGAGCGCGCTCGCGCAATTGCGCGGCCAACTCGGGCGGCAGTGCGGGGAGGCTGAGGCCTTCGGTGCGCAGGAACGCTTCGGCTTGGTTCAGGTCGATGTTCATGGAATATGTCTCAATGGGGGCTGTCGCTCAGAAGACGAGATCGGCGTTGTCCGCGTCCCGTGCAAAGTAGCTGTTGCTACTATTGAGAAGGGATCTTCTGTCACTTTGCTTATTCCACTCAGAGGGCGTGATGACTCGCCCTCTGCGTTCCAGCTGGTCCACGTGATTGTGCAGAGACTGCAGGCGCATGTGGGCCGCGTCCACTTCGGCCGGACTCAGCTTGTCGTTCAGCAGGGCGCTCAGGCGTTGCCGTGTGATGCTGCGAAGGGCTGCTGCCATGTCGGTATCGATCAGCCCGGGCATTAGCGTGCCGCGGAAGCCATCGCGACGCCTACCCGTGCCATGGCAGATGTCGTTGCCGTGCAGGGTGTTCCTGCCGAAGCATTGGTCGTTGTCTATGCCCGAAACCTTGACCTTGGTTTGGCCTTTTTCATCTTTTTGCACGTCGATGAAGTAGTTGTTGCCATGCCGATCTCCTTGTCCGACCAGGTGATCGAGCAACTGCAGCTTGGTGATCTCGCGCCGCACTTCGGGATTCGCGTAGTGGTCGCGGGGAGTGTCGCATGCGGTGTTCCCCGGAGCGCGACCCATCACCAGTCCGAGCTGCAACTCCTGCGTCTCTGGGTCCTGGCGGGCGCCGATCCGGCAGTCCACCACCACATCGAAACCGAGGGCGCGGGCCACATCCTGGGTGGCCAGATTGCGGTTGGCGATCTGCGGGTGCGTCAAGTCGATGCCGATCATATGGGCTACCCAGCCGTCTTCCGTGTTGTTCAGCGGTTTGAAGACGCCTTTGACGACACCATCAGACCCGATGTATCGCGCCATGAAGACTTCGTTGAAAGCGCCTGCACCCAAGCGCGACATATGGCCCAGGCGCTGCTCGTCGGTGTGCTGGGTGACGATGGTCTGGTGAGTGATAGGGATGCCCAGGCGCCGGTATTCCGCACCGCCTTCTGGGCCCAGCCCGCTGAGTTCCAGCAAAAGGATCTCGTTCTCGCTGAATCCGCTTTCTTCAATCTCGGCTTTTTTCTCGGGCGTGAGGTGATTCAATTTGTCCATCAGGCTGATGGCACGCTCGGAGTCCAGCAGCTCGCGTGCATCCGATGCCTGGTTGGGCAGCAAGCCCTTGGCCATCAGGCGATCCATGTCCTTCAGTGAAACGCCTTCGCGGGCGAAGGCCAGTGCATGTGACAGATCGGCCCCTTCAGGCAGTTTTCCACCATTTTTCAGCTCATCGAGCAGGCCTTGCAGCACCTGGCGTTCGATGGGAATCTGATCGCGCAGGTCATTGAGGGTCTCGGTGTGTGGATCGTCTTTGTGGTCGCCGCTGTTGGTGTGGATATAGCGTTGTGTGGAGATTTCCAGCTTGTTCAGCAAAGCCATCGCCTGCTTGGCCAGGCCAATGTCGCTTCGTGCGCCTGCGTCCTTTGCGGCGCCGGCGGCGTGGTAGCTTTCCAGGTTGGCGAGAAATTTCAGATAGCCCTGGGGCTGCCGTCGTTTGTTCTCCAATGTTTCCGGCGCAGCCTGGTCCAGCTTCAAACCCTTGTCCATCAAGCCGGCCATCTCCTTGAGGGACACCCCTGCGTGGGAGAAAGCCAGCGCATGCAACAAGCTCGCCCCCTGGGGCAGGGCGCCACCTTGCAATTCCGTGGCCAGATTTGTCAGCGCGACCTGTTCGTTGGCGATCAGCTTGCGCAGCTCCCGCATGACTCCCGTGCGAAGGTAGTTGCCGTCGCTACCCTGGCCATACCGATCCACCATCTTGGCCAGCTCGTCCAGGCGGGTCTTCGCCTTTTGGGCTGTCCCCGTCAGGCACGCTTCATGGTAGGCCTTGAGCCCTGTGAGCGTTTTTTGATAGTGGACCGATGACTTGTCGCTGCGAAAAAGATTCATGAACCGTTCAAGCAGGGAGTAGCTTTTGGCAGGGCCGCCGTAGGCGATGACCTGGCCCATCGAGGGAAGCCCCCTGGCCTTGGCGACTTCGCCAGCGTTTCCGGTGGAGATGTGCACTTGAGTGGTGGAGGGCAGGGCTCCGTAGCGGGCCTGCCGCACCAGCGAGGGGGCAGCGCTCGCCGGCCGCGCCTGGCGCTGCTCCAGAGAAGTGGGGGCGGCGGACGCCGTTGGTTCCGCCGGCGCGGGGGTGATGCTCTGCGCTTGAGCCCGCACCTGTACCTGGCGCCCTTGAAATTTTCCTTTCACCGCTTCGGACGCAGACGCCGACGGAGCGTTCAGTATTCCCATCAGAAAACTGTCTTGATTCACGATGATTGCGGTCACAGCGGTTCCTTGCGCAGTGCTTTGGGGGAAGATCGTTGGGGGTTAGTAACGCCAGCGCGCCGAGCGTTCCATGGCGTCCAGGGAGGGGCCGAAAACAATGCCGCGCAATGCGCCCCATGGATGACTCCACGTCATCCGTCCGGTGAAAATTCATCCGTTGTCAGATCCTGTGCCGCGACCTTTAATGCCTGGAAAGAGCCTGATTCATATCACTATTTTCAGAAATAAAGCTCGTCTAGGAGATCTAATGCACAGTGGTTCCTCTCTCTTGCTGGTGTTGCTTGCCGCCATCTTGTTGATCGTTTTTCTCATCGTCAAAGTGCGCGTCCACGCCTTTCTGGCCTTGATCGCAGCGTCCTTTGTGGTGGGTGTCGGATCCGGCATGCCGCTGCTGCAAATTGCCGCTTCGTTTGAAAAAGGGGTGGGCGGCACCCTGGGTTTCCTGGCCGCCATCATTGGCCTGGGCGGCATCCTCGGCAAGATGCTGGAAGAGTCCGGCGGGGCCGAGCGCATCGCCCAGACGCTGTTGAACGCATTGGGCAAGGAGCGCGCCTCCTGGGCCATGATGCTGGTCGGCTTCATTGCCGGCATACCGGTGTTCTTCGAGGTGGGCTTTGTTCTGCTCATTCCGCTGATCTATGTCGTGGCGAAGGAGACCCGGATCAACCTGCTGTACCTGGGCGTGCCCCTGGCCGTGTCCTTGATGGCCGTGCATTGCATGCTGCCCCCACACCCCGCGGCCATGGCCATCACCGGCATGCTGGGTGCCGATGTGGGCAAGGTCATCGTCTACGGCCTGATCGTGGCCTTGCCCACGGCCATCATTGCCGGGCCGCTGTGGATCAAGCTGGTGTGCAAGCCCCAGGCGCCGGCCGCGCAAGAGGCTTTTCTGGACGAGCATTGCGAGAACCGCGAGAGCCGGGATCTGCCCAGCCTGGGCCTGACGCTGCTGACCATCCTGTTGCCTTTGCTGTTGATGGTGGGCAAAAGCTTCGCCGCCAGCCTGCCCCCGGACTCCGCGGCGTTTCGCGTGGTGTCGTTTCTGGGAACGCCGCTGATCGCGCTGTCCATCGCCGTGCTGTTCGCCTATTGGGCGCTGGGCCTGCGCCGCGGCCTGTCCATGGCCGACCTGCTCAAGCACACGCAGAAAAGCTTTCCTCCGCTGGCCGGGATCTTGCTGATCATCGGGGCCGGCGGCGCGTTCAACGGCATCCTGATCGACAGCGGCGTGGGCACGGCGCTGGCCGGCTCGCTGGCGCAATTCAATATGAACCCCATCATCCTGGCCTGGCTGGTGGCCGGGCTGATGCACTTCGCCGTCGGCTCGGCCACGGTGGCCATGATCAGCGCCGCCGGCATGGTGGCGCCTATGCTGGGAGCGCACCCCACGGTGAGCAAGGAAATCATTGCGATCGCCATCGGTGCCGGCGCCATCGGCTGGACCCATGTGACGGATTCGGCGTTCTGGGTGGTCAAGGAATACCTGGGCGTCTCCTTGGCCGACGCCTTGAAGAAGTTCACTTCGGCCACCGTGCTGGCTTCGTGTGTCGCGCTGGCGTTGACGCTGCTGCTGTCGCGCGTTGTTTGATTCCACCGTCTTAATAGAAGAAACCCATCATGATTTCAGGAAAAACACTTGAAGGCTGGTATGCCAGCCACCCCTTGATTCGCGACCTGGTCGCGCTGCAGGAAACCAGCTGGTTCAATCCCGCGGTGGCGCCGGTGGCGCAAGCCCTGGGCGATGTGGGCTTGACCGCCGCCGACGTGGCCGATGCCAGCGCGCGACTGGCGCGCTTTGCGTCCTACCTCCAGCGCGCATTCCCGGAAACCGCGGGCAGCAAGGGCATCATCGAGTCGGACATTCAGCCATTGCTGCAGCTGTCGCCCTTGCTGGCCGAGCGCTACGGCCAGGCGCTGCAAGGCGCGCTGTGGCTCAAGCGGGACAGCCATCTGCCGATCTCCGGCTCCATCAAGGCGCGCGGCGGCATCTATGAAGTGCTCAAGCATGCCGAAGACCTGGCGCTGGCGGGTGGTCTGCTGGCGCTGGACGATGACTATGCCGTGCTGGACAGCGACCGGGCCCGGGCCTTTTTCGGCCAATACAAGATCGCGGTCGGCTCGACCGGCAACCTGGGCATGTCGATCGGCATCATGGGCGCGGCGCTGGGATTCCAGGTGACGGTGCACATGTCCGCGGATGCGCGGCAATGGAAGAAGGACAGGCTGCGCTCACATGGCGTCACGGTCGTGGAGTACGCCTCGGATTACAGCGTCGCCGTGGAGCAAGGCCGCAAGCAGGCCGAGGCCGATCCCACCTGCCATTTCGTCGATGACGAGAACTCGGTCAACCTGTTCCTGGGCTACTCGGTCGCTGCCGAGCGGCTCAAAGGGCAGTTGACGCAAGCGGGCATTGCCGTCGATGCACAGCATCCCTTGTTTGTCTACCTGCCCTGCGGCGTCGGTGGCGCGCCGGGCGGCGTGGCGTTCGGCTTGAAGCTGGCTTTCGGCGATGCCGTGCACTGCATCTTCGCCGAGCCCACGCACTCGCCGTGCATGTTCCTGGGCGTCTATACCGGGCTGCACGACAAGATCTCCGTGCAGGATTTCGGCATAGACAATGTGACGGCGGCCGATGGACTGGCTGTCGGACGCGCTTCGGGCTTTGTCGGACAGGCCATGCAGCGTCTGCTCGACGGTTTCTACACCGTCAGCGATGAAGAGCTGTACTGCCTGCTGGCGCTGATGGAGCGCAGCGAAGGTCTGCGCCTGGAGCCGTCCGCGCTGGCCGGCGTGCCGGGCATCGCCAGAGTCCATGCGGACCGGGGCTATCAGGCCCGTGCGGGCCTGGACAGCCAGACCATGGCAAACGCCACCCACCTGGTCTGGGCCACGGGCGGCAACATGGTGCCGGCGGACGAGATGCAGGCCTACCTCGCCAAGGGGCGCCAATTGCTGGAGAATGCTGCAGGCTAGGCCGCACGCGGTGCACATGCGCGGCGGCGGCTGAAGGAAAACTGTCGTGCTCAATCTTCCTCCCCGTATCAGCTCCAGGCTCAACAGCAGCCAGTTCGCGAACCTGCATACCTTTTTGGTGGCGGCGCGCCATCTGAGCTTCACGCGCGCGGCGCAGGAGCTGTGTCTGACCGCCAGCGCCGTGAGCCACCGCATCAGTCGGCTGGAAGCGGCCTTGGACATCAAGCTGTTCCTGCGCCTGACCCGGCAGGTCGGTCTGACGGAGGAGGGCGAACGCATCTTCAACATCTTGCAGGATGCCATGGGCGAGTTGTCGGACGCCCTGGAGCAATCCTCGCAAGTGGAAGTGGCTGGCGCCATCGCACTCTATGTCCGGCCCTCGGTGGCTCAATGCTGGCTGGTTCCCCGACTGGCGGACTTTTTTGAGCGCTACCCCCTGGTCTCGCTGGATCTGCGGGTAGGCAATGACAATGTCGACTTCCGCACCCGGAAAATCGACCTGGCGCTGTATTACGCCAATGGCGAATTTCCCGGGCTGACGAGTTATCGCCTGATGCGCGAACGGCTGGCGCCAGTGTGCAGCCCCGCCTACGCGCAGCGCCACCGGCTGCACGAAAATCCCGAGAACCTGCGGCATTGCACCCTGTTGCATGACTCCCTGGCCTGGGACCATGCGGCCTATGACGCGGAGTGGATGCTCTGGGCAGAGCAACACCATATGCTGGCCATGTTGCCCAAGCGCAGCCTGACTTTCGATCGCTCCGATCTGAGCGTGACGGCGGCCATGAACCACGCAGGCATCGCCATCGGCCGCGAGCGGCTGGTGCAAAAGCGGGTGGATCGTGGCGAGCTGGTCCTGCCTTTCGCCGGCTTTCGCCGCTCAGGCCATTACGACTATTACCTGGTGCATCCGCCGCTGGCGGCCATTCCCAAGCGCTTGCAGGTGTTCATGAACTGGCTGCACGAGTGCGCAGGTCCATCGACGGGCAAGGACGATGGCCGGCTCGAGATGTGAGGCGGCTGCGGGCAGGTCTGGTCACCCCCCGCCTCAGCTCAGCGGGCCTTTGCCGCGTGAAACAACGCCGGCGTGGCTTTGTACATTTCGGGGAATAACTTCTGCAGCTCGGCGATCTTGGGCAAGTCGTTGATCGCTATATAGGGCTGGTTCGGGTGCTGCGTCAGATAGTCCTGGTGGTAGTCCTCGGCCAGATAAAAGGGCTTGGACAGCTCCACCGTGGTGGCCAGCGGTTTGCCGTAGGTCTTGGCCTGGTTGAGCTGGGCGATGTAGTCTTTGGCGATGCGCGCCTGTTCGGCGTTTTCCGCGAACACGGTCGAGCGGTACTGCGTGCCGCTATCGGGGCCCTGGCGGTTGAGTTCGGTCGGGTCGTGCGCCACCGAGAAATAGATTTGCAGCAGCCGGCCGTAGCTGATCTGCTGCGGGTCGTAGCTGATGCGCACCGCTTCGGCATGGCCGGTACGGCCTGAACCGACGGCATCGTAGTGCGCTGTCCTGGCATCGCCGCCGGCATAGCCCGAGGCGGCGTTGCTCACGCCCTTGACGTGCTGGAACACGCCTTGCACGCCCCAGAAGCAGCCGCCGGCGAACACCGCGGTCTCGGTCTTGGCGGTGCTGGCCGCGGTGCTGTCGGTCGCGGGCGCCGGCACGCGCCGGGAAGCTTCCGCGGCCGAAGGCGCGGCATAGCCGAGCAGCGCCGCGGCGGCCAGGGCGGCGGCGGTCAGTGCGAAGGATTTCATGGTGCTTGCTTTCGAAAGGTGTCGATTCTGGAGCGGGGCCATGGCGTGGCAGGAGCGTCCTGCCCGCCATGCTCCCCCGTGCTTACTTGGACATGGCGTCCTTGCCCATGGCGTCTTTCTTCATCCCGTCCTTGGCCATGGAGTCCTTCTTCATGCTGTCCTTGCCCATGGCATCTTTCTTCATGCCGTCCTTGGCCATGGAGTCCTTCTTCATGCCGTACTTGGACATGGAGTCCTTCTTCACGCCGCCTTTGGACATCGAATCCTTGGCCATGCCGTCCTTCGCCATCCCATCCTTGGCCATGTCGTCCGCGGCAAAAGCCGAGGCGCCGGCGAAGGCGAGGCAGGTGGCGAGCAGGGTTGCGGTGAGCTTGTTCATTTGTAGCCTTTCAGTGGAGAGTCGGTTGTCGAAATCGGCACGGTTCCTGGGAACGGGGCCTCGCGCTTTCTTTGGCCGTCGAGGGGCGCAGCCCCTCAGCTGCCTCCGAACCAGTTGTAGCCCTGGTCTTCCCAGTAGCCACCCGGATAGGTGTTGGTGACGAACATCGCCATGATGTGTTTGGGGTTCTTGTAGCCCAGCTTGGTCGGCATGCGCAGCTTCATCGGAAAGCCGTACTTGGGCGGCAGCGGCTGCCCGTCATAGGTCAGCGTCAGCAGCGTCTGCGGGTGCAGCGCGGTGGCCATGTCTATGCTGGTGTAGTAGTCATCGGCGCACTTGAAACCTACGTACTTGGCGCTGGTGTCGGCGCCGATGTGGCGCAGGAAGTCGGCAAAACGCACGCCGCCCCACTTGCCGATGGCGCTCCAGCCTTCGACGCAGATATGCCGGGTGATCTGGTCCGTCTGCGGCATGGCGCGCAGCTCGGTCAGCGTCCAGGCATGCCGGTCGGCGACCATGCCGGTCACTTCCAGGCGGTAGCCGGCTTCGTCGACGATGCGCACTTCGTCTTCGCCGTAGTAGGCATTGAAGGGAAAGGGGCGCGTGATCTCGGCGTCGGTATAGGTCGGTGCCAGCTGCGTCGGGCTGAAGATCAGGCCTTGCACCTTGTCGTTGAAGCGCGAGATCTTGAGCAGCGCGGATTCGACCTGGCTGTTGTCGCTGAGGCTGCAACCGGTCAGCAGCGACAGGCCGCCGAGCGTGAGCGAACGCTGCAAGAAGGCGCGGCGAGCGGGCTGGGCCAGCTGTTTGCCGATCAGCGAACGGGCTTCGCGCAGCACGGCGTCGCCGTCGATATCGAGCAGGGTGTGGGCTTTGTGGATTTTCATCATGCTTTGGGCGCGCGGCCGTGGATCATCGTGAGCAGGGTTCTGGGCACCAGGGCCACCATCACCAGGTGCACGACAAGAAAGGCGACGATGGCGGCCATGGCGCAGAAGTGGATGCGGCGCGCAAACTCGTAGCCGCCCAGCAATTCGCGCAGCAGGGGAAACTGCACCGACTTCCACAGCACCAGGCCCGACAGCACGAGCACGATCAGGTCGAGCATGACGAACAGATAGGCCAGTTTCTGCACGTGGTTGTAGCGGCGTGGGTCGGAGTGCGCGAGCTTGCCTTGGAGGGCGGCCCGCAGGTCGTGCAGCACGCCTTGCGGTGTGAGCGGGAAGAACTTGCGGGCCAGCCGGCCGCTGGCGATGTTGAGCGTGAGGTACAACAGGCCGTTGAACACCAGCAGCCACATCGCGGCGAAATGCCACTGCAGCGCACCGCCGAGCCAGCCGCCCAGCGTGATGCCCGCCGGGATGGAGAACGGGAAGAAGGGCGATGCGTCGTAGATGCGCCAGCCGCTCATCACCAGGATGACCACGGCCAAGGCATTGAGCCAGTGCGTGATACGCATCCACAGCGGGTGAATCGGCCGACGATCAGCCGGATCGGCGGGAGGGGCGATGAGAGTGCTGTTCATGGCTGAATTCTTGAGCGCAGCCCATGGCGGATGTATCACGCAAAGTTCAATTAATTGTGATAACTCTCCAGCGCGTATCGCGAGAAAATGCAGCCCATGGACTCCACCAAGCGCGTACTGATCGTCGAAGACGATCTCCACATTGCAGAGCTGTTGCGCATGCATCTGCGCGATGAAGGCTATGTGGTCGAGCACGCCGCCGACGGCCATGCGGGCCTGCGCGAACTGGAGCGCGGCCAATGGGATGCGCTGGTGCTCGATCTGATGCTGCCGGGCGTCGACGGCCTGGAGATTTGTCGCCGCGCCCGGGCCATGGCCCGCTACACGCCCATCATCATCATCAGTGCCCGTTCCAGCGAAGTGCACCGCATCCTCGGCCTGGAGCTGGGCGCCGACGACTACCTGGCCAAGCCTTTCTCGGTGCTGGAACTGGTGGCCCGCGTCAAGGCGCTGCTGCGGCGTACCGACGCGCTGGCGCGCAATGCGCGCATGGAGTTGGGGAGTCTCTCGCTGGGCGAGATCGACATCGAGCCGCAGGCGCGTGAAGTGCGCGTCGCGGGCAAGTCCATAGAGCTCACGCCACGCGAGTTCGACCTGCTGTATTTCTTCGCCCGCAACCCCGGCAAAGTGTTCTCACGGCTGGACCTGCTCAACCATGTCTGGGGCTACAGCCACGACGGCTACGAGCACACGGTCAATACGCACATCAACCGGCTGCGCATCAAGATCGAAGCCGACCCGGCGCAGCCGCGCCACATTCTCACCGTGTGGGGGCATGGCTACAAGCTGTCGGCCGCGGCCGGCGGGGAGGCCGCACCATGATGGCCTGGGCCAGCTTGTCGCGGCGGCTGTCGGCCGTGTTCGCCGTGCTGTTGCTGGTGTGCTGCGGCGCGTCGGTCTGGCTGCAGGTGCGCGCCACCGGCAAGCATGAGCAGGAAGTCATTCAGCGCCTGTCCAGCGGCCTGGCGGCGCACATCGCCGAGAACGCCGAACTGATGCAGCCAGGCGGTCTCAACCAGGCCGCGGTGAAGGAGTTGTTCGACAAGCTCATGGCCGTCAATCCCAGCGTGGAGGTCTACCTGCTGGGGCTGGACGGCCGCATAGCGGCCCAGGCCGCACCGCCCGGTCACCTCAAGCGCGACCGCGTGGATCTGGGGCCGGTGCGCGCCTTGCTGGACGGCAAACCCTTGCCCATTCTGGGAGACGATCCACGCAGTCCGTACGCTTCCAAGGTGTTCAGCGCGGCCCCGCTGCGCATGGGCGGGCGCGACGCCGGCTATGTCTATGTGGTGCTCCAGGGCGAAGACCACGATGCGCTGGTGGCCCACACGGCGACCGACAACGTGCTGCGCACCACGCTGGGCTTGATGGGCCTGGTGGCGTTGCTGGGGCTGATTGCAGGTCTGGCGGCCTTTCGCCTCATCACCCGGCCGCTGCGCGAGCTCACAGCCGCGGTCAAGCGCTTCGAAACCGAAGGCGTTTCGCTGGAAAGCGAACTGCCCAGACTGGAGCGTCTGTCGCAGGGCCGTGACGAGATCGCGCAACTGGGCCAGGCGTTTACCCAGATGACGCGCCGCATCGCCGAGCAATGGCGCGAGCTGAGCTTGCAGGACCAGCAGCGGCGCGAACTGTTCGCC
Organism: Acidovorax bellezanensis; assembly: GCF_025421555.1. Lineage (NCBI taxonomy): Bacteria > Pseudomonadati > Pseudomonadota > Betaproteobacteria > Burkholderiales > Comamonadaceae > Acidovorax > Acidovorax bellezanensis. The sequence continues at coordinate 239,074 of NZ_JAODYH010000001.1, read as the reverse complement.
AATATCTCGCACGACCTGCGCACGCCCCTGACCTCGCTGCATGGCTATCTGGAAACCCTGCTGCTCAAGGCCGGCACGCTGGACGAGGCGGAGCGGCGGCGCTACCTGGAAATCGCCCTGGGCCAGAGCCGCAAGGTGGGCCGGCTCGCGCAGGAGGTGTTCGAGTTGGCGCGGCTTGAATACGGCGTGGTCAAGCCGGAGAAAGAGCGCTTCGCGCTGGCCGATCTGGTGCAGGACGTGTTCCAGAAATTCGAGCTGGCGGCGGAAGCGCGCCGCCAGCGGCTCACGCCCGATATCGCGCCGGGCCTGCCGGTGGTGTCGGCCGATCTGGGCATGATTGAGCGGGTGCTGACCAACCTGCTCGACAACGCCATCCGCCACACGCCCGTGGGCGGTGAAATCGTGGTGCAGTTGCGAGCCCAGAACGCGGGTGTGGCGGTGCAGGTGAGCGACACCGGGGGCGGTATTCCGGGGGCGCTGCAGAAGTCGCTGTTCATGCGCCCGGTGTTCATGAGCGGCTCGCGCACCGACAGCGCCAGCAGCGGTGGGCTGGGCCTGGTGATCGTCCAGCGCATACTGCAATTGCACGGCAGCGAGATCCAGTTGGTGCAGCTGCCTGACAAGGGCGCGGTGTTTCGCTTTCAGCTGTCTGGCGCCGAAGGCGCTTGAGCGCCCGGATTCTTCAGCCCGAGATCACCGACGCCAGCTCGACCGCGCAGGCCAGCAGCGTGGCGGCCGCCACTGCGGCGATGGCATGCGCCGATGGCGCTATGGGGCCCTGGCCGCGCAGCAGGTGGCGCCGGCGCCAGGCCGCGTAGAAGATGATGGCGCCCGAGGCCAGCAGCAACACAAAGCCCAGCACCGTGATGGGCGCCTGGTGGCTGGTCCAGCCCGTGCGCAGGGCCAGCAGCGCATTGACCAGCATCGCCAGTCCGGTACGGCTCCAGGCCAAGGCCGTGCGTTCGGGTTGCAGGCCGGGGTCCCGCGCCTGCGCGCCGGGGTTCATGCCTGCACCATCAGCAGGAACACCAGCACGGCCGAGAGGACCAACGTGACCGCCGAGATCAGCGGAATGGCCAGCGTGCCCGGCAATTTGCGGGCATGGCGCATGGCGACTTCATTGGCGCGCCAGCGCACATAGGCCAGGCCGCACAGCGCGGTTGCCAGCATGCCCAGAACGACGGCCAGCGCCACGACCACCAGGTGCGGACCGAGCTTGGTGGAGAACTGGTCCAGCAGCACCCCGCCGGCCAGCAACGCCAGGGCGGTGCGTATCCAGGCGAGAAAGGTGCGTTCATTGGCCAGCGAGAAACGGTAATCGGGCTCCGTTCCCTCCTGCCGCCATTGGGGTTCGCGCAGCGTGCGTTTTTTCTTGGGAGAGGGGGTCTCTTTCACAGCAGCCTCGTTGGTTCCAGACGCTCTCTGCGCGGTGCGGACGGAGCGTATGGAGGGTGGGATTCAGATGGGTCGCTGTCGATTCTATGACCGCTGACCCACGTTCACACCACGCCTTGCGCCTTGAGCGACGCCAGCTCCTCGGCGCCCACGTCGAATTCGGCAAAGACCTGGGCGTTGTGCTCGCCCACGTCGGGCCCGGTGCGCGGAATGGCCATGTGACGCCCCAGCACCCGCGGAACAATGCAGGGTGCGGGCAGGCTGCCGTATAGCGGGTCGGGCAGGCGCACGATGGCTTCGCGGGCCATGAACTGCGGATCGGTCTGTATATCTTCTATGGTGTAGACCTTGCTGAACGGCACGCCGGCCGCTTCCAGCGTGCGCTCTATGTCTGCGTAAGAGTGGGCCGAAAACCAGTCCGACAAGGCGCTGTCGAGGGCCTGCAGGTTTTGCACACGGTGCGGATTGGTGTCGAAGCGCGGGTCGCTGGCCCAGCCAGGCTGGCCCATGGCCGTGACCAGGCGCGCAAAGATGGCATTCGACGAGGCCACGACGGTGAAATACACCTGCTCGCGGCTCGCATACATATTGCTGGGCGCCGTATAGCTGGCGCAATTGCCTTCGGGCTGGCGCACCAGGCCCAGCTGCTCATGCTCCACGGGCAAGGGGTCGAGCAGGCGAAACAGCGCTTCGGTGGCCGACAGGTCCACTTCCACGCCTTGGGCCTGCGGGTCGCCGCGCAGGCGCGCGATTTCCGCGGCAATGGAGAAGGCTGCAAACAGGCCGGCCACTGCATCGCCCACGGGGAAATTGGAGTGCAGCGGCGAGCCGCCTTTCTCGCCGGTGAGGCTGGTGAATCCGCTCTTGGCCTCGAAGATGCGCGCAAAGCCCGGGCGCAGGCGGTCCGGCCCGGTCTGGCCGAAGCCCGTCAGCCGCAGTATGACCAGGCGCGGATTGGCGGCGAACAGCGTGGCCGCATCCAGGCCCCAGCGGTCCATGGTGCCGGTGCGGAAGTTCTCGACCAGCACATCGAACTTCGGCAGCATCTGCAGCAGCAGTTCGCGCCCCCGGGCCTGGCGCACGTCCAGCGAAATGCCGCGCTTGCCGCGGTTGGCCACTTTCCACCACAGGGCCGTGCCGTCCTTCACCGGCTGCAGGCCGCGCAAGGTGTCGCTGCCATCGGGCAGCTCCAGCTTCACCACGTCGGCGCCGTGATCCGCGCACAAGGTGGCGCCAAAGGGCGCGGCCAGGACCGTGGCCATGTCAAGAATGCGCACGCCTGACAAGGCGCCGCCGCTACTGCTGCTGGGGCTAGGGTTCAACTGAAGATCTCCGTGGTGCAAGGGTTGCGTACACGGAGTTTTGCCAGAGCGGCTTGCATCCCACAATGGGCATTTCGCACAGCGAAATCGCGTGCACGTTTCGTTGACTTCCCACCAGGCGAAAACCATCATGCCCTCCAACACATCCAAGCCACGCACCATGTCTCCCATCCACTTGCCCGGTCTGGTCAATCCGCACGATCTGAGCGCCGACCGCCAGTTCGCCATGAATCTGGCGCGCGGCATGGAAGTGCTGCGCGCGTTCACGCTGGCCGAGCCGCTGCTGGGCAACCGCGAGATCTCCGAGCGCACCGGCCTGCCCAGACCGACGGTCTCGCGGCTGACCTACACGCTCACCTTGCTGGGCTATCTGAGCCGGGTGGACAAGCTGCAGAAATACCGCCTGGGCTCGGGTGTTCTGTCGCTGGGCTATCCCTTGCTGGCCAGCATGAGCGTGCGCCAGATCGCGCGGCCCATCATGGAAACAGTGGCGCAGGCCACGGGGTGCAGCGTCAACCTCGGGATGCGCGATCGCACCCATGTCGTTTACGTGGAGTCCGTCCGGGCGGACAAGGGAAATGCGCATCTGCCCGACATCGGAACGACCCGCCCGCTGCTGCAAAGCGCCATCGGCTTTGCGCTCATTCTTGCGGCCCCGCCCGCGGAAAGCGCCGCCATCCTCAACTACCTGAAAGTGCACGACCAGGCAATGTTCGAGGGCTCTCGGGATGCCTTCGAGAAGGCCCGGCAGCTGTTCGCCGCCGAGGGCTGCTGCCATGTTGCCGGCGACTGGCACAAGGACATCAATGCCGTGGCCGTGCCCATTGCCTGCGTTCCGGGAGAACCCGCGCTGGCCATGAATTGCACGCTGTATGCGCATCGCAATGCGAGTGAGAAATTGCTGCACGAAGTCGTGCCGCTGCTCAAGAAAGCCGTCAGAGAACTGGAGCTTGCGCAGGGCCTGAGGTAGGCGGTTGTTCATCGATCAGGAGACAAAAACATGAAGCGTTTTCAACAGGCCATCGCCGCGGTGATGGGCGTCACGGCCCTGTGCATGGCCGCGACGGCAGCGGCGCAGGACGGCTTTCCGAAAAAGCCGATCCGCATCCTTGTTCCCTATCCCGCGGGCGGCGTGGTGGACTCGATCGCACGCATCGTCGGGGACAAGCTGGCGCACCAGTACGGCCAGCCGGTGATCGTGGAGAACAAGCCCGGTGCGGGGGGGGCTATAGGCACGGAATACGTGGCCAAGTCGGCGGCCGACGGCTACACCTTGCTGATGGTGTCCCCTTCGTATGCCGTCGCGCCTTTGCTGCAGAAAAGCATCACCTGGGATCCGGTGCGCGATTTCAAAGGCATTGCCGGGTTCGGCGTCATCCCGAACGTGATCGTGGTGCACCCCGGCTTCGCTGCAAAAAGCATGGCGGAACTGGTCGACATCGCGAAGAAGGGCGCGGCGCCGCCCACCTACGCGAGCTCCGGCCTGGGCACTTCGTCGCATCTGACCGGAGAGCTGCTGGCACAGTCGGCGCGCATCCCCTTGACGCATGTGCCCTACAAGGGGCAGCCGGAAGCGATCAGCGATCTGCTGGCGGGGCGCGTCGACATGATGCCCATGTCCACCTCGCTGGCACTGCCGCACATCAACGCCGGCAAGCTGCGTCCTCTTGCGGTCACGACCGGGGCACGGTCCACGGCCTTGCCCCTCACGCCCACGGTCGCCGAGGCCGCCAGGCTGCCGGGATTCGAAGTCGGTACCTGGCTGGCGCTGGTCGCGCCCAGGCGCACGCCCGAGCCCGTGCTGCAAAAGCTTTCCACGGACGTCGCGCAGGCCCTGGCCTTGCCGGACGTGAAGAAGAAATTCCAGACGCTGGCGCTGGAAGGTGCGCCCCAGACAGGGCCGGAGTTCGACCGCTTCCTGTCCCAAGAAGTCGTCAGATGGAGTGCGGTGGTGAAACAGGCTGGGATCCAGCCGAATCAAGGAAACTGAAAATGAGCGAATCAACAGCAGCAGCGCGCCTGTTCGGCGAACATTTCCTGCAAGGCCTCACGACCGAGGAGTTGCAAATGGTGGAGCGCGTGCGCCGTCTCACCAGGGAGGTGATAGGTCCCAAGGCCGCGGAGGTGGCGAAAGAGGACGTTTTTGCCTGGGACACTTTCCGCCTGCTGGCACGCGAAGGCGTGGTCGCAACGGCGTTTCCCAAGGCCTATGGCGGCACGGATGCGCGCCAGGTGCTGCGCATCCGCGTGATCGAGGAACTGGCCCGGGTCTGCAGCACTTCGGCCTCCCTGATCACCGGCACCGACCTTTCCACACGGGCCATTGCGGCAGGGGCCTCAGACGATTTCAAGTCGCGCCTTCTGCCAGGCTTGTGCTCCGGTGAACTCCAGGCGGCGTTTGCGCTGACCGAGCCCAGCGCGGGTTCCGACGTGCGCGGGCTGGAAACCGTCATTCGCCGCGAGGGCGACCACTACATCGTGGACGGTCGCAAGAAGTTCATCACGCGCGCAACCACGGCCGACTGGTTCGCGGTCGTGGGGCGCGCGGCGCATGATCCCTCGGTCTTCATCGCCGTGCTGGTGCCCAGGGATGCCCCGGGGTTCGACATCAGTCCGGAGGTGGGTAAGCTCGGCTGGTATGGCGTGCCCATCTCCTCCCTGGAATTCCGGGGGGTCAGCGTGCCGGTGAGCCACCGGCTGGGCGCGGAAGGCGATGGCTTTCATCTGGCGCAGGACGCACTGCTCAGGGCCCGTATCGGCCATGCCGCCATGGCGCTGGGGCGCGCGATCGGCGCCGTGGAAATTGCCGCCACCTACATGGTGGACCGCCAGCTGTTCGGCAAGTCGCTGGGCGAGCACCAGGGCGCGCAGTGGATGCTGGCGGAAATGATCGTGCAGATTGAGGCGGCACGCGCGCTGCTGGCGCTGACGGCCGAGAAATACGATCGCGGCGATGCCGACGTGGCCATCTTTGCCTCCATGGCGAAGCTGCAGGCCACGGACCTGTGCATGAAAGTGGTCACCGACGCGCTGCAGCTCACTGGCGGGCGCGGCTACCTGCAGGACTTTCCGCTGGAGCGCTTCTTCCGCGACGCCAAGCTCAACCAGATCGGTGAAGGCTCCAGCGAAGTGCACAAGACCGTGATCGGCCGCGATGCCGTGCGCCGCAGTCGCTCCGCGGAGCGCAACCCCTGTCTGCACGCGGGGTCGCTGGTGGATTACTGAGCGCGCGGCGCCGGCCATCCGCCAAAGAAGGCCGGCAAACGAGCCCGCGATGGGCGATCGGTGAAATGGACTTTTGCCACGGCTGGATCATCTAGTATTCTTTGTCTCGCCGCGTTGCCCGCAATAGCGGGGAACATGCAGTCAAGCCAACGTCCAACGGTCCACTTTCAGCAGAGGATTTCCATGAGCTTCCAATACCCCGATACGCGTCTATTGATCAACAACGCATGGCAGGATGCAGCCGATGGCCGGACCATCGACGTGCTCAATCCTGCGACCGGCACGGTGATCGGCCGCGTGGCGCATGCCGGCGTGAAAGACCTGGACCTGGCCCTGGCCGCGGCGCAAAAAGGCTTTGAAATCTGGCGTGCCACGTCCTCCGTGGAGCGCCAGCGCATCATGCGCGCAGCCGCCGCGCTGCTGCGCGAGCGCGCGGATGCGATCGCCCACATCATGACCGTGGAGCAGGGCAAGCCGTTGGCCGAAGCGCGCGGCGAAGCGCTGAGCTGCGCGAACATGATCGAATGGTTTGCCGACGAAGGCCGGCGCGTCTACGGCCGCATCGTGCCCGGCGCCAACCCCGCCAGCCACCAGATGGTGCTCAAGCAGCCCATCGGACCCGTTGCCGCCTTCACGCCCTGGAATTTCCCGCTCAACCAGGTCGCCCGCAAGATCGGCCCGGCGCTGGCCACGGGCTGTTCCTTCCTGTGCAAGGCCCCCGAAGATACGCCGGCCTCGCCCGCCGCCTTCCTGCAGTGCTTTGTCGACGCCGGCGTGCCGCCCGGCGTGGTGGGTCTGGTGTATGGCAATCCGGCCGAAATCTCCGACTACCTGATCGCCCACCCGGTGATCCGCTTCGTCACGTTCACCGGCTCCACGGCCGTGGGCAAGCTGCTGGCCGCCAAGGCCGGCGCGCACATGAAGAAGGTGGTGATGGAGCTGGGCGGCCACGCGCCGGTGATCGTCGCCGAAGATGCCGATGTGGAACTCGCGGCCAAGTCCATCGGCGTGGCCAAGTACCGCAATGCGGGCCAGATCTGCATCGCGCCTACGCGCTTTCTGGTGCATGAATCCCTGGCCAAGGATTTCCAGAATGCCTATGTTGCCTACTCGGAAAGCCTCAAGGTCGGCGACGGCCTCTCGGCCGACACCAAGCTCGGACCGCTGGTCAACGAGCGCCGTCTGCAGGCCATGGAAACCATCATGGCCGACATCAAGGCCAAGGGCGGCGAGGTGGTGACCGGCGGCCACCGCATCGGCGACGTCGGCAACTTCTTCGCGCCCACGCTGGTGGTCAACCCGCCCATGGACTCCATGCTGTTCAACGAGGAGCCGTTCGGCCCCATCGCCGGCCTGCGCACTTTCCGTCAGCTGGACGACGCCATTGCCGAAGCCAACCGCCTGAGCTACGGCCTGTCGGCCTATGCCTTCACCAAGTCGTTCAAGAACGTGCAGACCCTGGCCGATCGCGTGGAAACCGGCATGCTGTGGATCAACCAGCCCGCGACGCCTTCGGCTGAACTGCCGTTCGGCGGCATCAAGGATTCCGGCCTGGGCAGCGAAGGCGGCCACGAAGCGCTGGAAGAGCACCTGATCAGCAAGGCCGTGGCGGTGACCGGCGTCTGACGATCGCAGCGCCCCCATGGGGCGTTGAGAACCAAAGCCTGGGCCATGGCCCAGGCTTTTTTCATTGGGCGATACGTTAATTGCCGGGCGCGAGGACCATGTGTGCGTTCAGCACCGTACGCCCCGGTCGGGACTGAATTTCCAGGCTGCCGTTGGTGCGCGCCAGTCGCGCACGCATGCTTTGCATGCCGATACCCAGGCGCGCGGCGGTCGCGGTGGCGACATCGAAGCCCACGCCATCGTCCTCGACAACCACCTGCCATGAGATGTCCGAGGGCTGTATGCTGACCACGCGCACATGGCGTGCACGGCTGTGCTTGATGATGTTGGAGAACGCCTCCTCCACGAAGCGCGCCATCGCCAGGCACTGGATGGCGGTGGGCGCGGTCTTCCAGTCTTCGTCGATACGCCACTGTGCCTGGATGCCCAGCTCGTCGAGGATCATGGTCAGCCGGTGGCGCAGCGGGGCCAGCCATTGCCTCGGCGTTTCGGGCACAGGGGTGGTGGCGCTGGAGCCCGAATCAATGACCTGCCGCAAGTCATCGCGCAGCACCTTGAACATCGACATGACGCGGTCCTGGGACAAGTCAGGCGCATGCGCCACCAGGGCCATGGAGCGCACCAGATTGCCGCCCAGGCCGTCATGCAGATCGTGCGCGATCTGGGCGCGCTCCTGCAGCTTGGCGTTTTCCACGGCCTGGGCTTTCTGCTGCTCCAGCACCTGCGCCAGTTCGGCGCGCGCCTGGGTGACGTTGGCGTGCAGCTCCGTGTTGAAGCCGTCGATGCGCCGCATATAGCCGGCGATCTTCCAGCCCATCAACCCGGCCAGAAACACGGTGGTCACCGGACCGGTGATGGAGGACCAGGTTTCATGGTTCTGCCAGACCCGCGCGGCGACGAAGATGTCATGGACGCTGACGATCAGCATGACGGTCCAGCAGGCGGCGAGCCACAGGTGTTCGGGCTTGCGCGTGCGCAGGGCGGTGTAGATGGCGTAGAGGACGCTCACGCTGAACAGAAAACCGGACCAGCGAAATCCCAGCAGCGTGAACTGATCGCCGGCCTCATAGGGTACGACGGCATTGAGCAGGAACAGCACGCCGGTGACGGTCCATGCAAACACATTCAGGCGGGGATGATCGCGGCCCAGAAAACGTTGGGAGAACAGCGAAAAGCAGTTGCCGTACAGCATGAAGAAAAGGATCAGCTGCGTGCCATGGTTTTCGCTGCGCAGCCACGGCCAGGGCTCGGTGCGCAGCACATGGGCCAGGTAGGCCGACCAGCACAAATGCATCAGGCCGAACCAGAGATACATGCGCTCGCTGCGCCGCCAGAGCCACAGCGTCACCGCCGTCAATCCTATGGCCAGGGACAGCGAGGAGGTGATGAGGTAGACGGTGCGCTGGCGGAAAGTCCGCCGGGCGTGCTCCTGTGTCAGCGCCATGGCGTCGTCCAGCAGCACTTCGCCCAGGCCCGGGGTAGGCTCGGCCTGGCCCATCACCCGTATCCATACGCTGCGCATGCCGGGGCCGTCGCGCGTGCTCACCGGCCAGACCCGGGGCAGATTGCCTCCGCGTGAGTAAGGGGGCTCGAGATTGCGGTCACGCCACAGCAGCTCGTCGCCCCAGTAGACCACTCCCGCCTGGCGTATGCCCGAGATGAACAGGGCCAGATGCTGGCGGCCGCAAGGCAGCTCCCAGTCGACCCGATACCAGGTCACGCCATGCCATTCGGGCCAGCGCTGCTTCCACCGGTCCGGCAGGGTGATTTCCTCCCAGCCTTCGGCGGGACGCACCTGGTCCTGGAGTTCCCGTGCGGCCCAGGTGCCGCGCAGCTGCGGCTTGCAGGCGGGGTCCAGCGCAGGCCAGTCCTTCTCCGCGGCATGCGCCGATGCCAGCCATCCCATGGCCAGCAGGGTGAACACCGCCAGCCGCAGCATTCTTGCGCAGACGTCAAGCAGCAGCCGTTTCCGGAGGTGGTGGTGGCGTAAGCAATGGCTTTCGGACAACATGGAGACAGCGGTGGTAGATCAGCTTTTTGATTGTAAATGTGTGTGTTATTTGTGATGCCGTGCTTGCGGCTCTTGGCAATCACCCGTTCTGGTGGCTGTGCGCTGCGGGTACTTCAGGTCGGGTCTTGCGTGATGCGGTAAGCGCAGCGCGTGGCGCCGGCCAGCAGGTGCTGCTCGCGCACCACCTTGGCCTCGGGGCCGATGATGTCCTGGAACAGCTGCAGCTCGGAGCGGCAAAAACCCTGGCAGGTGCGCGCCGCGACGCAGATCGGGCAATGGTCCTCGATCAGCATCCAGTCCTGGCCATCGCGTTCGACGCGCGCCATATAGCCTTCGGCGGTGCGAATGGCCGCCAGTTGCTCCAGGCGCTTGGCCAAGGTCTTGCCCGTGCAGGTCTGCTGGTAGACGACGCGCGCGTCGGCTTCGCGCTGGCTGATCAGGCGGTCCAGCCCTTCGGCGCCGAAGATCTGGCGTACCGAGCCGAGCAACTGGGCCGTCAACTGCGCGTGGGCGTCCGGAAAGCGGCGGTTGCCGGCGTCGGTCAGCACCCAGTTCTGGCGTGGCCGGCCCACGCCGGATGCCGCTTCCTGGCGGCCTTCTATCCAGCCCGCGGCGACCAGTTTCTGCACCTGCTGGCGCGCGGCTTCGGCGCTGGTTTCCAGCAGCTGCGCCAGCCGCGCCGTCGAGGCCGAGCCCTGGGACTTGAGGAAGAACAGGATGCGATCGGCCGTGGACGCATGGGCAGAATTTTCAAAGTCTTTTCTTGCGTTATTCATGATGCGCCCTTAATATCCAAACAGTTTCTTGGATATTAATCCAAGCCTGTTTGCCTGTCGAGAGCGATCCATGCCTGAAATCTCCACCGTCCCCTCTGTTCCCTCGGCCCCGCCAGCGACTGCCTCCTGGGGCAGCCTGTTCCGGGGGCGCAACGGCCTGCTGGCCCTGGCATTGACCGGCGGCGTCGCGCTGCACGCCATCAATGTGCATATCGTCACCACGGTCCTGCCGTCGGTGGTGCAGGACATTGGCGGCCTCGACTGGTATGCCTGGAACACCACCTTGTTCGTGGTCGCCTCCATCGTGGGCGCGGCCCTGTCGGTGCGCCTGCTGGCCGTGGCCGGGCCGCGTGGCGCCTGCATCGCGGCGCTGGCCGTGTTCGCGCTGGGCTCGGCGGCCTGCGCGTCGGCCCCCTCCATGCCCTGGATGCTGGCCGGACGCAGCGTGCAAGGCCTGGGTGGCGGCGTGCTGGCCGCGCTGAGCTATGCGTTGATCTCGGTCGTGTTCGTGCCCGCGCTGTGGCCGCGGGCCGTCGCGCTGGTGTCGGGCATGTGGGGCATTGCCACGCTGTGCGGGCCGGCCGTGGGCGGCCTGTTTGCCCAGGCCGGGCACTGGCGCTGGGCTTTCTGGATGCTGTTGCCGGTGGCGCTGCTGCAGGCGCTGCTGGTCGCCGTCCAACTGCGCCCGGCGCCGGACGCGAAGCCGGCCGCCGGCCCGCAGCCGCTGATTCCCGGCCTGCAGATCTTGTTGCTGGCGACGTCGGTGCTGGCCGTGGCCGCTGGCAGCCTGTCGGCGCAACTGCTGTGGCAAGGCGCGGGTGTGGTCGCCGGGCTGGCGCTGGGCGCGGCCGCGGTGCTGGTGGACCGCCGGGCCCAGGTGCGGCTGCTGCCTTCGGGCGCGACGGCCTGGGGCTCGCCGCTGGGCGCGGTCTATGCGAGCGTGGCCTTGCTGCTGGTGGGCACGACCACGGAAATCTACATTCCCTATTTTCTGCAGACCCTGCACGGCTACACACCGCTGGCCGCGGGCTATCTGACGGCGGCGATGGCGGCCGGCTGGAGTGGCGGCTCGCTGCTGTCGTCGGGCCGCGAAGGCGAGGGCGCCGCACGCCTGCTGCGCGCCGGACCGGTGCTGGGCACCGCGAGCCTGCTGGTGCTGGCGCTGCTTGTTCCTTCGAATCTGGGGCTGGACCCCGGCCTGCACATGCTGCTGTGCGGTCTGGCGCTGGCCGGCGCGGGAGCGGGCGTGGGCATTGGCTGGCCGCATCTGCTGATCCGTGTGCTGACCCTGGCCCCCCAGGGTGAAGGCGGCATGGCTTCGGCGGCCATCACCACGGTACAGCTGTATGGCATGGCCATAGGCGCGGCCATTGCCGGGCTGGTGGCGAATGCCGCCGGGTTGATCCAGCCGGGCGGCGTGGTCGGCGCGCAGTCGGCCGCGGTCTGGCTGTTTGTCAGCTTCGCGCTCGCGCCCTTGCTGGCCGCGCTGCTGGCGCGCCGCATCACCCGTCGATAAGCAACGGGGGCGGGGTGCCGTCCCATTGCCTTCCACATACAGGAGAAAGCCATGCGTGAAAAACTGGAACAACTGCTGGCCGCCGGCCGTGACAGCGCCTTGCTGCGCTTCGGTCTGGGCAATGCCTGTTTGCAGGCCGGCGATGCCGAGGCGGCCGTGCTGCACCTGACACAGGCGACGCAGCAGCAGGCCTCGTACTCGGCGGCCTGGAAGCTGCTGGGCCGGGCGCTGCACCAGCTGGAGCGCCTGGACGCGGCGCAGGCGGCCTGGACCCGGGGGCTGGAAGTCGCGCAGCAGCAAGGCGATGCGCAGTCGGCCAAGGAAATGGCGGTCTTCCTGCGCCGCCTGCAGCGGCAGCAGGCGCACGCCGGGGACGGATCAGACCGGTGACAACAGCAGGTTGAGCAGCAGGCCCGCGCCCAGCAGCCAGCCGAACAGCACCAGGGCCAGCAGCAGCGGCCGTGTGCCCGCGGCCCGCACGGCGCTGATGTGGGTGCTCAGGCCCAGCGCGGCCATGGCCACGGCGAGCAGCAGGTTGTCGAGCTGCACGCCGAACTGCACCAGCGAGCGTGGCAGCAGGTCCAGCGAATTCACGCCCGCCACGACCACGAAGCCCAGCGCAAACCAGGGAATGCTGATGGGCGCTGGCTGGCTGTCGGTCGTGCCTTTGGCATTCTTGCGGGCCCACCAGGCCGACAGCAGCAGCAGGAAGGGGGCGAGCATCATCACGCGCACCATCTTGGCAATCACCGCCATGTCGGCGGTCTGCGGCGAGATGGCTTCGCCGGCTGCCACCACCTGCGCCACTTCGTGCACGGTGGAGCCGATGTACAGGCCGAATTGCGTGGGCGACAGGTTGACCAGGGCGTGGGCGGCATTCCAGTGGAACAGCGCGGGATAGACAAAGGTGGCGACCGTGCCGAACACCACCACCGTGGCCACGGCCACCGCGATGTCCTGCGGCCGACCCTTGACCACGGGGGCCGTGGCCAGCACGGCTGCCGCGCCGCAGATCGAGCTGCCGGCGCCGATCAGGATGCTGGTGCGCGCGTCCAGGCCCAGGACCTTGCGCCCCAGCCACAGTGCCATGGCAAAGGTGCTGCCCAGCACCAGCGCATCGATCATCACGCCGCTCCAGCCCAGATGGCCTATGTCCTGGAACGTCAGGCGCAGGCCGTACAGAACGATGCCCGCGCGCAGCAGCCGCTGCTTGGCAAAGCCCACGCCCGCATGGCTGGACGGTGCCAGGCGAGGGTAGACGGTGTTGCCTACCAGCAAGCCCATGACCAGGGCCAGCGTCAGCGCGCTCAGGCCGCGTTCGGTGAAGACCGGCGACTGTGCCAGCCAGATGGCAGCCAGGGCCAGGGCGGCGGACAGTGCCAGGCCCGGCAGGTAGCCCAGGGCCGCGGCGGGGAAGCGAAGAGTGGGTGAGGCGTTGCTAGGTTGCTGCATGGTGCTTTTCAGTGGGGAAAATCCACTGCCTGAATGCACTTTAGATTTCTTGGCTATATTTGTATAACGAATAGTTTTTGTAATATCAACCTGAAAAATAGGTTGATTCATCTTCTGGAACTGCCCATGCTGCATCTCACCTTGCGTCAACTGGACATCTTCTGCGCCGTGGCGCGCACGGGCTCCACCGTGGCGGCTGGCGAGGAGCTGGCCTTGTCGCAGTCGGCGACCAGTGCCGCCTTGCAGCAGCTCGAGACCGGTCTGGGCGTGCAGCTCTTCGAGCGCGTGGGCCGGCACCTGGTGCTCAATGACGCCGGCCGGGCGCTCTTGCCCCAGGCCATGGAACTGGTGGAGCAGGCGCGCAATGTCGAACAGGCGTTTTCACCCCAGGGCAAGGGGTTGGCCGTGTGCCTGCGGGTCGCGGCCAGCACCACCATAGGCACCTATGCCTTGCCGCCGGTGCTGGCGGCTTTTGCGCTGAGCCATCCCCATGTGAGCATCGATTTGCGCATCGCCAACACCAGCGAAGTCGCGCAGGCCGTACAGGCGCTGGAAGTGGATCTGGGCTTGATCGAGGGGGCGAGCCACTGGCCGGGCCTGGATGTACAGCCCTGGCTGCGCGATGAGCTGGTGATCGTGGCGGCACCGCGGGATGCGCTGGGCGCCGCCGGGCAGCCGGTGGGCGCGGCCGCGCTGCGCCATGCGCGCTGGCTGCTGCGCGAGCCCGGCTCAGGCACGCGCGAAATGGTCGAGCACGCGCTGCTGCCACGCCTGCACCAATTGCCCGCCGCGGCCACGCTGGGCAGCTCGGAAGCGATTGCGCGCTGCGTGGCCCATGGCATGGGCATCAGCTGTCTGTCGCGCGTGCTGGTGCAGGCCATGGTCGATGCGGGTGAGTTGCGCATTGTGCAGACCACCTTGCCGCGCATGTGGCGTCACTTTTCGCTGCTGCAGCGTGAAGGCAAGCGGCCTTCGCCGGCCCTGGCCGCCTTCATCGCCGCCTGCAAAGGCGGATAGCGAGCGAAAATGGCGGACAAAGTTGCCATGTCCGTGGCGGCATGCTTCTTATCCAGGATTTTTTCATGAGCAAGGTTCATCCCGTGGCAGTCGCCTCGCATTTTTCCGGGCGCGACCTGCTCGCAGCCCTGGCGGTGGTGGTGATCTGGGGGCTGAACTTCGTTGCCATGAAATGGGCGCTGCTCGACTTCACGCCCTTCCAGCTGGGCGTATGGCGCTATGTGTTCGCCGCGCTGCCGCTGGTGCTGGTCGTGCGCCGCCCGCAGTTGCCCTGGCGCTGGATCGTGGCCTATGGGCTGTGCCAGGGCGTGGGACAGTTCGGCGTGCTGTTCATTGCGCTGCAGGTGGGCATGACGGCCGCGCTGGCGTCGGTGCTGATGCAGACCCAGGTGTTCTTCACCGCCTTGCTCGGCGTGCTGTTGCTGAACGAGCACCTGTCGCGTCCCTTGAAATGGGGGCTGGTCTGGGCGGCCATGGGGCTGGGCTGCTTTGCCATGAATTACCTGGGCGGCGCAGCCGCCGCAGGCACCACTTTCCTGGGCTTTGTGCTGAACCTGGTGTCGGCCGCGATGTGGTCGGCCTCGAACATCGTTGCGAGGCGCGCGCAGCAGGTGGCCGGCAACTACGATGCGCTGGGCTTTGTGGTCTGGAGCGGCGTCGTGCCCATCGTGCCGTTTGCGCTGCTGAGCCTGTGCTTCGATCCGCCGGCATTGCGCTGGCAGTGGCTGAATGCGCCGCTGGCGAGCTGGCTGGCCGTGGCCTATCTGGGCTGGTGCGCGACCATCACCGCCTATGCGCTGTGGACGGGCCTGCTCAAGCGCCATCCCGCCAGCCGCGTGGCGCCGTTCAGCCTGGGCGTTCCGGTGATCGGCCTGGTGGCCGGCATGGGCATGCTGGGCGAGCAGGTCACGCCCTGGCAATGGGCCGGCGGCGCATGCATCGTGATGGCGCTGGTGGTGGTGATGTTCGGCGCGCGCTGGCAGGCACGCCTGGCATCGGGCCGCTGAGCCTGGGGTCGCAGCGGTTGCTGTATTTTTAGGCACGCCCCGCAAACCCAGCACTGGCGCCGTTTTCGGCAGTTGTGCCTGCAGTTATGCACAAGCTTGGGCACGGTATCCAGGGATAACCCGGGACCGGCCGCAGCGTCAGATGCCGAAGTCCTGTGTCGCCATCTCGCGCCCATCCTCGAACATCAAGGTGCGCTCGGGCCAGCGCAGGGCCGCGAGGTTGAAGCGGCTGTCCAGGGCTTCGCCCGCGCGCCGGGCCACCCAGCGCCCGCCCACCGAGTAGTCGACGCAGAACACGTTCTTGCGTTGGCCGTGCCAGGCCAGGGGCGGGGTGTGGCCGAACAGGTTTTCCTCCTGCTTGCCATGCACCGGCACGCTGGGCGGGTGCAGGCGGCGCCAGTAGTGGCCGACGACCACGGCCGGCGCTTCGGTGTATTCGTTCCACCAGGCCACGCGCTCCACGAAGCGCCATTTGCCGCCCGCGAAGAATGGCTCGGTGCAGCGCCGCTCCAGGCCGGAGGTCAGCACCTTGAGCGGGTTGACCAGGCCTTTGTTGAGCTCGCTTTCGGAATGCGCGGGCAGGAAGGGCGGGCGAAAGCGTGCGTCTTCGAGGCTGTGCGCCCAGGTCTGGGCTTCGGCCTTCCGGCGCTCGCGCAGCTGACTGGCCTTGGCGTGGGCTTCGGCCACGGCTTCCCAATGGTCGTACTGCGCGCGCAGGCTGCCGGCGCGCATGGCACGTGCCGCCGTGATCTGTGGTTCGACCCAGGCGGCGTGGATGACACGCAGGTCGTCGCGCTCCAGGGCCACGGGCAGGCTGGCGGTGAAGTCGGCGATGGCGTGGCGCTGGGCCGCATCTTCGGGCCGCGCAAAAGGGGCGTACTTGGCGGCATCGGATGCGCTGCGGCTGTCGAAAAACCAGCCCGAGCCATCCTTGGGGTCTTCGCGCATCAGGTTGATTTCGTGGTTGCCGGCCACGGCCTGGGCACGGCCGCTGCCGACCAACTCGCGCGCCAAGGCCAGCACGGCCGGGCTGTCGGGGCCACGGTCGCAGAAGTCGCCGACGAACACCAGGCGGCGCTGTTGCGGATGATTGCCCTGCGGGTCGTAGCCCAGCTGCGCGAGCAGCGCCACGAGGGCGTGGTATTCACCATGGATATCTCCGACGATGTCCAGGGGGCCGGGCGGCAGCGGTTGGATCAGACTCATGCAGTGGCTTTACGGTCGGGCAAAAAGGCGGGCGAAGCGTGCACCGCTTGCGGGCGGTGCCGGCGCCTGGGCGCCAATGCCCATTATTTCGAGGAACCGGCCGCGCGACAGGCACGCGTGGCGGTCGCAGAACGCTAGCTTGTCACGGTGGCGACAGCGGGTGCGCGCACGTAGCGCACAAACGCATAGGACAGACCGGTGCGGCTCACGGCTTCGCTGCGCGAAGCTTCCTGCCACTCGTTGCCCAGCGTGGGCGCGTAGGCATCGCCCGCGAAGTCCTGGGCGATTTCGGTGACTTCCACGGCATCGGCCAGGGGCAGGGCCTGGGCGTAGATTTGCGCGCCGCCTATCACCCAGACATCGGTGCTGTGCTGTGCCGCCAGGGCCAGGGCGTCGTCCAGGCTGCTGGCGCGCAGCGCACCGGGCGCCTGCCAGTCGGCCTGGCGCGTGACCACGATGTTGCTGCGCCCGGGCAGGGGGCGAAAGCGCTCGGGCAACGAGTCCCAGGTCTTGCGGCCCATGACGACGGCATTGCCGCCCGTGAGCTGCTTGAAATGGGCCAGGTCCTCGGGCAGATGCCAGGGCATGGCGTTGTGGTGGCCGATGACGCCGTTGGCGGCGCGTGCGTAAATCAGTTGGACGGACATGGGCAGGGTCGCAGGCAAAAACAGCCTTCCATTGTCGGGCAAAGCCGCGACCCCGTCTGCCGGCAGGGTGGCTGGCCACCCGCAGCGCTCAGCGCTTGAGCAGCGCCAGGGCCGCTGCCACCACCTTGTCGGCGCCGATGCGCGACTCGTTTTCCAGCGACTGGGCATAGCCCACGGGAATGCGCGGCGCGCCCAGCCGGGCCACGCGGGCCGAGGTGTGCTCGGCCACGGTGGCCGCGATTTCGCCGCCAAAGCCCGCGGCCTGTATGGCTTCATGTACCACCAGCATGCGTCCGGTGCGCTCGGCCGAGGCCAGCACGGCCTGCTGGTCCCAGGGCCAGATGGTGCGCAGGTCTATGACTTCGGCGCTCACGCCCAGGGTGGCCAGGGATTCGGCGGCCTGCGTCACGGCATGCACTTGTTTGGACCAGGAGACCAGCGTGATGTCGCTGCCGGCGCGCACGCAACGCGCCTTGCCCAGGGGCACATGCTGCTGCGGGCCGGGCGTGACCGGACCTTGCAGGGACCACAGCTCCTTGTGCTCCATGAAGACCACGGGGTCGCCTGAAGCCAGCGCGGCGTGCAGCAGGCCGTAGTTGTCGGCCGGCGTGGCCGGCGCCACGACGATCAGGCCCGGAATATGGGCAAACCAGGCTTCGAAGGATTGCGAGTGCTGGGCGGCCGAAGCGGTCCAGATGCCAATGGGCAGGCGCGCCACCAGCGGCACGCGGCCCTGGCCGCCGAACATGAAGCGGTTCTTGGCCGCCTGGTTGACCAGCTCGTCGATGGCGCACAGCGCGAAGTCGGCCACGCGCAGTTCCACCACGGGGCGCAGGCCGGCCAGGGCCATGCCCACGCCGGCGCCCATGATGGTGGATTCGGAAATCGGCGTGTCGATGATGCGGTCGGGGCCGAAGCGCTCGACCAGCGCCTGGCCGTCGGCGCTGCGGTACTGGCCGAACACGCCGCCGCGTCCCAGGTCTTCGCCCATGGCGATGACGTTGCGGTCAGCCTCCATGGCTTCGGACAGGGCCAGGGCCGCGGCCTGGGCGTAGCTCAGGGTCAGGGTGGCGGTTTCCTGCGGTGCGCGAGGATGTGACAAAACGGCGCTGCTCATGCCCAGACTCCTTGGCCGGTGGTGGCGATGTCTTCATAGGCCTCGTGGGCCGGCGGATGGGGGGCGGCCTTGGCGGCGGCCACGGCGGCGGCGATCTCGGCCTGGGCCTGGGCCAGCACTTGCGCGGCGGCTTCGCCCTGGCCCTTGGCCTGGAGCATTTCGCGCGCCCTGGTGATCGGGTCCGTGAGCAGCGCTGCCGCGACTTCGGCCGGGTCGCGGTAGTGGGCCGGATCGACCGAGACATGGCCTTTGTGGCGATAAGTGATGGCGTGCAGCAGGCGTGGGCCGCTGCCGGCGCGGATGCCGGCAATCAGTTGCGCCGCGGCTTCGCTCACGGCCAGCACGTCGTTGCCATCGACCTGGGTGGCGGCGATCGCCATGGACTCGGCACGGGCGCTCGCGGCGCGCGTGCCGGCCGTCATGGGACCGGAGCGGGTGGTGGCGGAAATCTGGTTGTCCTCGCAGACGAACAGCACGGGCAGCTGGTAAACCTGGGCCCAGTTCAGCGCTTCGAGAAACGGCCCGCGGTTGATCGCGCCGTCGCCGAAAAAGCTCACGGCAATCGCCGCTTCGCCGCGCAGCTTGAGCGCGTGCGCGGCGCCCACGGCAATCGGCAATCCGGCGGTGACCACACCGTTGGCGCCCAGCATGCCGACCGAGAAATCGGCAATGTGCATGGAGCCGCCCTTGCCCTTGTTGTAGCCCGTGGCGCGGCCGAACAGCTCGCACATCATGCGCGTGCTGTCGGCGCCCTTGGCCAGCGTATGGCCGTGACCGCGGTGGGTGGAAGTGAGCAGGTCGCGCGCATGCAGATGGGCGCAGACGCCGGCGGGCACGGCTTCCTGGCCCGTGGACAGGTGCAGCGGGCCTTTGACAAGTGCGGGTTCGGCATCGGCGGCGGCGCTCTGGCCCCAGATTTGCACGCCGCCTTGGCTGGCGCGTTCGGCCGCGTCTTCAAAAGCGCGGATACGGACCATGGTCCGGTACAGGGAAAGCAGGTCGGTCATGTGTCGGTCAGGCCATGGGGCCGGCGGGCGGTCCGTGGCAAGGAAGCGGATGAAGAAGTGCCGCCAGCCCTCCTTGTGGGCGGCCGTCGCGCGAAGCGCGAAGACGCGAGGGCGTTGTCTGCGGCCTGACCATTGTGCGGACAGGATGCGGTTTTGCGCCCTGGGAATGTCACCTAGCCGGGCAGAGCCAGGCGCCGGAACGACGCCCGCGGATACCGGTTTTCCCCGGCGGGAGCATCGCTGGCCGCGAGTGCGGCGGCGCCCTGTGGCAGCTGATCCCCGGCGTTGCCCCCAGCCGGACCGGGACGCGGGTTTGGGGTTGGGAATGTCACCTCCGCGCGCCGCCGTCTGGCAAGGGGCGGGCGCGGCGCGGCGCAGGCTGGGTGGAGGGTTCTCAGGAGGTCCACCATGCCGCACATCATTCGCAGCCTGCAAGACTTGCAGGCCATGGCCGACAACCTCGGCGGCCACTATGCGCTGGGCGCCTCGTTGGATGCCCGTGCCACGGCCCACTGGAATGGAGGCGCCGGCTTCGTGCCCATCGGCACCTCCGGCGCGGCGTTCCGCGGCAGCTTCGACGGCATGGGACACAGCATCGACGGGCTGAGCATTCACCGTCCGGGTGAAAACCATGTGGGCTTGTTTGGTTACGCCCTGAACGCCACGCTGCGCAATGTGGGCCTGGTCGGGGGCCGCATTCAGGGCGCAGAGAGCGTCGGCGGCCTGGTCGGCTACTTCGGTGCGACCGATGGCGGCGCGGCCTGCATCTCCCATGCCTATGCGACGGCGCAGGTACAGGGATCGCTGGACAACGCGGGCGGCCTGGTCGGGCACCATGAGGCCTACGGCGGCACGTCCTGCATCTCCGGCGCCTATGCCTGCGGCGCGGTGACATCCACGGGCAGCAACGTCGGCGGCCTGGTGGGGCACAACGAAGCCTGGCGCGGCACGGCCCGCATCGCCAATGCCTATGCCATGGGGCCGGTGGCGGGCCGGTGGGCTACAACGACGCCCTCGAAGGCATGGCGCTCATCTCCCATGCCTATGCCACTGGCGCCGTGACCGCCACGGGTGCCGTTGTGGGCGGCCTGGTGGGAATGAACAGCACTGGCACGGTGGAGCACAGCTTCTACGCCATCACCGACCAGGATGGTCAGCCCATCAACCGCGGACTGCGCTCGAACGGCCAAGGCAAGACGCTGGATGCGCTCAAGCAGCGGTCGACCTTTGCGGGTTGGCACATGGGCGACGGCAACAGCGTATGGCACATCGATGAAGGCCATGGCACGCCGCAGTTGCGCCGCCTGCCGCGATAGGCCGCTCGGCGCCTCTAAACGATGAGGCCGGCGAGGGGTGTCATCTTTTTACGCAACCTTGAAACTATTTGTGTGCACTTGTTACACACACCGAAGAAATGCCACGGAGGCGAAAACTCCGTGACGCCTATGTGGTGGATGTGAATTGCGCAGTTTTTCAAGGAGCCGACTTGTGAGTGCACCGACCCCCTTCCCATTGACACGCATGGGGCTGCTGCTGTGCCTGCTGGCGCAGCCTGCCGTGGCCCAGACGGTACCCGATGCGGGTGCCTTGTTGCGTGAAAGCGAGCGCAGCCTACAAGCGCCCCGGGCCGCCGAGCCGCAGATGCCACTCAGCGTCGCCAAGCCCATGCCCGAGGACGCCAAGGCGGTGCGCATCACCGTGCAGCGCGTGGTCATCGAGGGGGACAGCCTTATTCCCGAGGCCGAATTGCAGGCCCAGGTGCAGGATTTGATTGGTCAGTCGCTGACGCTGGCCGAGCTCGAGCATGCGGCCCAGCGTCTGGCCCAGTACTACCGTGAACGCGGCTGGTATGCGCGCGTCTATCTGCCCGAGCAGGATGTGACCGACGGCAGCCTGCGCATCCAGGTGCTTGAAGGCCGCTACGACACCAGCTATCTGACGGTGCAGTCCGGCCAGCGTGCGAACGCGGCCAATGTGCAGCGTGTGATCACTCGGCGATTGGTGACGGGAGCGCCACTGTCCGCGCCTGAGCTCGAGCGCGGCCTGTTGCTGGCCAACGATTTGCCGGGCATCCAGGCCAATGGCCTGCTCCAGGCCTGCGAGGATGAGCAAGGGCATTCCGATCTGCTGCTGACGGTGCAGGACACGGCCTTCGTCACCGGCGATGTGGGCTTGAACAACCATGGCATTCGCTCCACGGGCCGCACCCAGCTGGTGGGCGGGGTGGCGTTGAACAACCTGTCGGGCAAAGGCGACCAGCTGAGCTTCCGGTTGCTGGCTTCCGAAGGCGTGCGCAGCGCGGTGGCGCGCTACAGCCTGCCGCTGGGCTACGACGGGCTGCGCCTGGCAGTCCATGGCTCGCTGCTGGGCTATACGCTGGGCGGAAGCTACCGGCCTCTGGAGGCCGAAGGCCAGGCCCGCACCGCAGGGCTGACGCTCAGCTACCCGCTGCTGCGCCAGAGCGAGCTCAATCTGAGCCTGTCGGCGGGCTATGAACACCGGCGCTACCGCGACGACATGCTGGGCACCGCGCTGCGCCGCCATGACATCAACGCCCTGAACCTGGGTCTGAACGGCGACCTGCGTGACGGCTTCGGGGGCGGGGGCATGTCCTGGGGCGCGGTGCAGCTCATGCACGGCCGGCTGGCCATGGAAGACATCGTCGCCGACCGGGCCCAGGACGCCGCGGGCCCACGCAGCCGCGGTGATTACACCAAGCTCGCGCTGCAACTGGGCCGCATGCAATCGCTGGGCGCCGGTTGGCAAATGCAGCTCGCCCTGTCGGGCCAGACGGCCAGCGGCAACCTGGCCAGCTCCGAGCGCATGACGCTGGGCGGCCCCAGCCAGGTGCGCGCCTACCCCGTCAACGAAGCCGACGGCGATCAAGGCCTGTTGCTCAAGCTCGAGCTGCAACGCGAGCTCGGCGGTGGCTGGCAGGCGGTGGCCTTCTACGACACCGGCCGCATCCGCCAGCACAAACGCCTCTGGCCGGGCTGGGACGGCGACAGCCGGCAGCCCAACAGCTACAGCCTGTCGGGGGCCGGGGTCGGCGTGAACTGGCGCGGCACGGGCAGCCTGAGCGGCTGGCAACTCGCAGCCAGCGTGGCCGCACCCGTGGGCGGCAACCCGGGCAACGCTCAGGGCCGCAACAGCGACGGCAGCAGCGCCCGCGGCTGGCTCAGCGTGAACCGCATTTTCTGAATCCCTGAAACGGCGGTGACCAAAGGCCTGGCCATGCGTGCCAGGCCCTGGTCTCGCCGGTCTGCCTTTTGAACTGTTGCAGGAGCTTCGCCATGAACCACAGCTATCGCCTTGTGTGGAACGACGCCAGCCAGCGCTACGTTGCCGCCCCAGAAACCGCCCGTGGCCGAGGCAAGAGCCGCACCGCCAAAACCCTGGCGCCCGCGGCGGCGCTGCTGGGCGCACTGCTGGCGCTGCCGGCCTGGGCCCAGGCGCCGCCGGTCCATGCCCTGCCCACCGGCGGCCGGGTGGTCGTGGGCCAGGCGCAAATCGCCCAGAACGGCAGCCAGATGCATATCCAGCAGGACAGCCAGAAGGCCATCCTGCAGTGGCAGGGCTTTGACATCGGCAGCGCTGCCAGCGTGCGTTTCAACCAGCCCAATGCCAGCGCCGTGGCGCTCAACCGTGTCGTTGCCGGCAACGCCAGCCAGATCCACGGCCAGCTCAGCGCCAACGGCCAGGTCTGGCTGGTCAATCCCAATGGAGTGGTCTTCGGCCAGGGCAGCCGGGTGAATGTGGGCGGGCTCGTGGCTTCGACGCTGGACACCAGCAATGACGATTTCCTGGCCGGCAAGGCCCAGTTCACGCGTGCCAGCGCGGCGCAAGGCGGCATCAGCAACCAGGGCGAGATCACGGCCACGGGCGACGGGCAGGGCGGCGGACTGGTGGCGCTGCTCGCGCCCACGGTGAAGAACGAAGGCATCATCCGTGCCCAGCTGGGCAATGTAGTGCTCGCCGGCGGCGACCGGGTGGGCTTGCAGGCCGGCGCGAATGGCTTTTTGCAGGTGGCGCTGGAGCCTTCCACGGTCAAGACGCTGATCGAGAACAAGCAGTTGATCATGGCCGACGGCGGCCAGGTGCTGATGACGGGCCGGGCCGCCGACGCGCTGTCGGCCAGCGTAGTCGCCAACAGCGGCACGGTGCAGGCGCGCACGCTGGCGCAAAAGAACGGGCGGATCCTGCTGCTGGCCGACATGCAGCATGGCGAAGTCCATGCCGCGGGCACGCTGCAGGCGAGTTTTGTCGAAACTTCGGCGGCCGGCGTGCACATCGACTCCCAGCTGAAAGTGCTGACCGATGGCGGCCACTGGCTGATCGACCCGGTGGACATGACCATCGACCAGGTGAAGGCCAAGGCGATCGAGGCCGCGCTCGGCGACGGCGATGTGACCGTGACCACGTCGAACGGAGGCATCCACGGCGCAGGTGCGGACAAAGGCGATATCCACGTCAACGCCGACATCAGCTATGCGAGAAACAAGCTGACCCTGAATGCGGACAACCACCTCAATATCAACGCCAGGATTGCCGTTAATGTGGACGGCACGCTGGCCTTGAATTACGGCGGAACGGCGGGCGATCCCAACGCCGTGCCCGTGCCAGGGAGCAACCTCCATGTCAGCGGGCAGGTGGATTTTGCGAAGGCCGGCACCGATCTGCTCAGCGTCAACGGCCATGGCTATACGGTCATCAACAGCCTGGATGCCTTGCAGGCCATGAATTCCGGCCTCGGCGGAAAATACGCGCTGGGCGGCTCGGTGGATGCAAGTGTCACGGCGGGTTGGAACGCGGGCAAAGGCTTTGTGCCGATTGGCAATGGTGGCACTGCATTTACCGGCACTTTTGATGGCCTGGGGCATACCATCAACGGCCTGACCATCAACCGCAGTAACGAAAGTTATGTCGGTCTGTTCGGCTATGCCGAGAACGCTACGTTGCGTAATGTCGGCTTGGAAGGCGGCAGTGTGACTGGCGGCAGCCAAGGCCTTGTTACCTACGCTGGCGGGCTGGTCGGCTATCAGGATGGGGGCAGCATTTCCCATGCTTATGCCACCGGGGCTGTGACGGTATCTTCCTCCTTCTCCTTCTCCTCCTCCTCCTACGCTGGCGGGTTGGTCGGCTATATGGCCAGAGGCAGCATCTCCAATGCCTATGCCAGCGGGGCTGTGGCGGCTTCTTCTTCCTCTTCCTATGCCTTCCCCGGCGTTGCCTTGGCCTCCGCCTACGCTGGCGGGCTGGTTGGCTATAGCGCTGGGGGCAGCATTTCAGATGCCTATGCTACCGGGGCTGTGACGGCATCCTCCTCTCCCTCCAATCCCTACTTCTCCGCCCGCTCCTACGCTGGCGGACTGGTTGGCTATAACGCGGGAGACAGCATTTCCCATGCCTATGCCTCGGGGGCTGTGAAGGCCAGCGCCTCCAACTCCTCCAATTCATCCAGCTCCGCCAACACCTCCTACTCCCACGCCGGCGGGTTGGTGGGCTATCTCGATGAAGGACGCATTTCTGATGCCTATGCCACCGGGGCTGTGACGGCTACCTCTGCTGCCTCCGCCGCCGCCTCCACCCCCTATTCCTACGCTGGCGGGCTGGTCGGCTACAGCAAGGCTGTCGTCGGAACGGCCAGCATTTCCAATGCCTATGCAACTGGGAAGGTAGAAGCCTCCGCCACCTCCCACTTCACCCCCTCCCACACCTACGCTGGCGGGCTGGTTGGCTATCAGGATGGGGGCAGTTTTTCCCATACGTATGCCACCGGGGCGGTGACTGCCACGTCCTCCATCTCCTTCGCTGCCGGGCTGGTGAGTGACAGCAAGGGCGGCAGCATTGAAAACAGCTTCTACGCCACCACTGATGCCGATGGTGTGGCCATCAACCGTTCAGGCATCTCCCTTTCAGGAGTGCAGGGCAAGACCTTTGCCGAACTCCAGCAGTTGGCCACCTTTGCCGGTTGGGACATGGACGATCAGGGCGGCACCGGCCGCACCTGGCGCATTTACGAAGGCTCGACCACGCCGCTGCTGCGCAGCTTTTTGAAGGGGGTGACCGTGACCGCAACCGCGACCGACACTGCCGGAAAAACCTATGACGGCAGCGCCGCCAGCGTAGGCGCCACTTACACCACCGATGTGGCTGGTTCCACGCTGGACGGCAGCCTGCGCTACTCCACCACCGATAAAAACGCCGGCACTTACAGTATCGCTGACGGAACGCTCAAGGTCGGGGGGATGCATTCCGGTCAGCAGGGCTACGACATCAGCTATGCCAACAGCACTCCAGACCTGTCGTTGACCATTGGGAGAGCCACGTTGAGCGTGACGGGCACGACGGTGGCGGGCAAGACCTACGACGGCGACACCACGGCCAAGGCCCAGGTAGGCAAGCTCGAAGGCCTGGTGGGCGATGAGCGGTTGGGCGTCAGCGTCCTCAGCAGCAGCTTCGACAACAAGAATGCGGGCGGCCGCACGGTCACCGTCGGCTATGAACTGGTCAACGGCACCAACGGCGGGTTGGCGAGCAATTACACCGTCACAGCGACCCAGCACGACGCCAGCATTGCCCAGAAAGCACTGAGCGTGACGGGCACGACGGTGGACGGCAAGACCTACGACGGCGACACCACGGCCAAGGCCTATGCCGGCCAGCTCGAAGGTTTGGTGGGCGATGAGCGGCTGAACGTCAACGTCGCCAGCAGCAACTTCAACGACAAGAACGCGGGTGACCGCACGGTCACCGTCGGCTATGAACTGGTCAACGGCACCAACGGCGGGTTGGCGAGCAATTACACCGTCACAGCGACCCAGCACGACGCCACCATTGCCCAGAAAGCATTGAGCGTGACGGGCACGACGGTGGACGGCAAGACCTACGACGGCGACACCACGGCCAAGGCCCACGCCGGCCAGCTCCAAGGTCTAGTGGGCGATGAGCGGCTGAACGTCAACGTCGCCAGCAGCAACTTCAACGACAAAAACGCGGGTGACCGAACGGTCACCGTCGGCTATGAGCTGCTCAACGGCACCAACGGCGGGTTGGCGAGCAACTACACCGTCGCAGCGACCCAGCACGACGCCAGCATTGCCCGCAAGGCATTGAACGTGACGGGCACGACGGTGGAGGGCAAGACCTACGATGGCGACACCACGGCCAGCGCCCACGCCGGCCAGCTCCAAGGTTTGGTGGGCGATGAGCGGTTGGGCGTCAGCGTCCTCAGCAGCAGCTTCGACAACAAGAATGCGGGCGAACGCATTGTCACCGTCGGCTATGAACTGGCCAATGGCAGCAACGGCGGCCTGGCGAGCAATTACACCGTCACAGCGACCCAGCACGACGCCACCATTGCCCAGAAAGCATTGAGCGTGACGGGCACGACGGTGGACGGAAAGACCTACGACGGCGACACCACGGCCAAGGCCTATGCCGGCCAGCTCGAAGGCCTGGTGGGCGATGAGCGGCTGGGCGTCAGCGTCCTCAACAGCAACTTCAACGACAAGAACGCGGGTGACCGAACGGTCACCGTCGGCTATGAACTGGCCAATGGCGGTAATGGTGGCCTGGCGAGCAATTACACCGTCACAGCGACCCAGCACGACGCCACCATTGCCCAGAAAGCATTGAGCGTGACGGGCACGACGGTGGACGGCAAGACTTACGACGGCGACACCACGGCCAAGGCCCACGTAGGCCAGCTCCAAGGTCTGGTGGGCGATGAGCAGCTGGGCGTCAGCGTCCTCAACAGCAACTTCAACGACAAGAACGCGGGTGACCAAACGGTCACCGTCGGCTATGGACTGGCCAATGGCGGCAATGGTGGCCTGGCGAGCAACTACACGGTCACCGATAGCAGCCATAAGGCCACCATTGCCCAGAAAGCATTGAGCGTGACGGGCACGACGGTGGACGGCAAGACCTATGACGGCGACACCACGGCCAAGGCCCACGTAGGCCACCTCCAAGGTCTGGTGGGCGATGAGCAGCTGGGCGTCAGCGTCCTCGGCAGCAGCTTCGATAACAAGAACACGGGCGACCGCACGGTCACCGTCGGCTATGGACTGGCCGATGGCGGCAACGGTGGCCTGGCGAGCAATTACACCGTCGCAGCGACCCAGCACGACGCCAGCATCGCCCGCAAGGCATTGAACGTGACGGGCACGACGGTGGACGGCAAGACCTACGACGGCGACACCACGGCCAGCGCCCACGCCGGCCAGCTCCAAGGCCTGGTGGGCGATGAGCGACTGGGCGTCAACGTCGCCAGCAGCAACTTTGACGGCAAGAACGCGGGCGAACGCACGGTCACCGTCGGCTATGGACTGGCCAATGGCGGCAATGGTGGCCTGGCGAGCAATTACACGGTCGTCGAGACCCGTCACAGCGCAAGCATCGAAAAAGCCACTCTGACGCTGGCCGCCGCCACAGACCACAAAACCTATGACGGCAGCACGACTTCGAATGCCGCAGTGCGGATCGAAGGCCTGGTCGATGGCGACCGCATCACCAGTCTGGGCCAGTCGTTCGACAGCCGCAACGCGGGCAGGCGCGGCCTGCAGGTCAACTCAGGCTATGCCATCGAAGACGGCAATGGCGGCGGCAACTACGAGGTCACCACGAGAGGGGCGGAAGGCCGCATCGACCCGCGCGCGCTGACCATTGCGGCCGACAATGCCCACAAGCTGAGCGGCCAGGTGCTGGGTTTTGACGGCACCGAGTTCTCCACCAACGACGGCGGCCTGGTCGCCGGAGAAACCGTGCAGAGCGTGACCCTGGCCAGCGCAGGCAGCGCGGCCCAGGCCGGCGCCGGCAGCTATGCGATTGCGGCCAGCAATGTCCAAGGCGGCAACGGTTTTGACGCGGGTAATTACGACATTCGTTATGTGGACGGTAGCTTGTCGGTCACGCTTGCGGTCCCGCAGCCTGTGGAACCTCCTGTCGCACCTTCCGTCAAGTCGCCTTTCACTTCGTTCGCGGCGCGGTCGTCCCTGATCTCGCTCGCTGGCGATGCCGAGTGCACCGGGCAGACGGTGAGGCAAGCGGTTGGGGAGGGTGGAGAGTGCAGCTTGACCGCGGCCTATGTGCCTATGCTGCAGGTGGCGCCGGAGTTTGTGCGCCTGCGATGAATGTCGCGGTCACCCGCACGAAGCGCTCAAGCGCGCATGCTAGACTCCAAAAATGCGCCGCTTGATCGCTGTTTTGATGCTTGCTTTGCTCCCTTTCCAGTTCAGTTGGTCTGCGGTGGCGGCTTATTGCATGCATGAACGCGTTGCGGCCCAGGTGCAGCACGTCGGTCATCATGAGCATCAGCATGAGGCCCAAAGCACGGCCGATACCGCCGATAAGAACGGGCAAAGCGCTGGCCAGTTCGATCTCGATTGCTGGGTCTGCCATGGCACCGGCACCAGCGCCCTGCATGTCGCCCCTGCCAGGCAAGACAGCTCCCGCGATGCGGGTGTGGGCGCTCAGCCCAACGCACGGCTGACGGGGGTCACGTCTGCGCCCCCTGACCGCCCTCAGTGGCCTGTCCTCGCCTGATCGGCGGGGCATCTCTCTTTCCTTCAGTCATTTGTATCCGCCCCTCAGGCGGATGTAGTTGCGCGCGTCGCGGCTGCGATGCGTGATGAGTTGTTTGGTTGCATCCCCGCCGATTCCTTCGTGTTTTGATATCACTGGAGAATCGGATGTTTACGGGTATTCACGTTCAAGAAAGGCCGCAGTGCGGCCACCAAAAAATCAGGCGCGCAGCGAGCGCAGCGGCCCTCTGGCTGGCGGCTTGCAGCGGCGCTTTTGCCCAGGGCCTGCCGCAAGAGCCCATCGTCGGCGAGCCCGCGCTTTCACCGGCCGTCCCAAGGCCTGCAACGCCCTTGTCTCTGGCCCAGGCCGTCGCCAGGGCGTTGGCGGGCAACCCTGAGCTGGCAGCCGCGACGCGCCAAATCGAGGCGAGCGAGGGGCAGGTGTTGCAAGGGCGCGCGCGGCCCAATCCAGAGCTGGCCTATTCGCTGGAAGACACGCGTAGCAGAACGCGCACGCAAAGCTGGCAGCTCAACCTGCCCATCGAGTTGGGCGGCAAGCGTGCCGCACGCACCAAGGCGGCGGAAATGGCGCGCGGGCAAGCGCAGATGCAACGCAGCGCATTGCAGGCGACGCTGCGGGCCAACGTGGCTGCCGCCTATTTCGATGTGCTGACGGCGCAGGAGCGTCTGGCGCTGGCCCGGGACAGCGTGGCGCTGGCCCAGTCGTCCACGGACGCTGTCGCCAAGCGGGTGGCCGCGGGCAAGGTGTCGCCCGTCGAAGAGTCCAAGGCCCGCGTGGCGCAAGCCGGCATGCGTGTCGAGTGGGCCCAGGCCGCGAGCGAAGAGCGCAACGCACGCTCGCGCCTGACCGCGCTCCTGGGTGCGGTGGACGCGCCTTTCACGGTGCTGGAAGGCCAGGCCGACACGCTGCCGTCCGTGCCGAGCTTTGCCGAGCTTCAGCCCCTGATGGCGTCCGCGCCTCGCATTGTCCTGGCGAGGATGGAAGTGGACAGGCGCCAGGCCTTGACCGCGGTGGAGCAAAGCAAGCGCGTGCCGGACGTCACCGTCAGCGCCGGCCTGCAGCGCAGCAACGAAACGCAGCGCAACGTTCTCTTGTTCGGCGTCTCCGTGCCGCTGCCCGTGTTTGACCGCAACCAGGGCAATCTGCTGGAAGCGCTCAGGCTCGAGGACAAGGCGCGCGAGGAGCTGCAGGTGGCCACGGTGGGCCTGCACAGCGAAGTGGCGCAGGCCCATGAGCGCCTGGCCACGATCGTGGCCCAGATCCAGCTGCAGCAGCAGGACGTTCTGCCGGGCGCGAAGTCCGCTTACGAGGCCGCAAGCATCGGCTTTGCGCACGGCAAGTTCAATTTCCTGGAGGTGCTCGATGCCCAGCGCACCTACTTCTCCGCCAAATCCCAATACCTCCAGGCACTGGGCGAAGCCCATCGCGCCGCGGCCGATGTCGATCGCCTGCTTGGCGCTCGCTCCGACGCCCCCCTGGTCGCAACGCAGAACTGAAAATGAACATGAATACCAGCCAATCCAGCGTCAGCAAGAAACACCTGATCGCCATCGCCGTCGTCCTCGCACTGGGGGGCGCAGCGGGGGCCTTCATTTTCCAGGGCGGAAAATCCCAAGCCGCGGCCGCCGAAAGCGACGGCCATGGGCATGACAGCCAGGCCAAGGAACACGACGAGCATGG
This sequence comes from Acidovorax bellezanensis, assembly GCF_025421555.1. Classification (NCBI taxonomy): domain Bacteria; kingdom Pseudomonadati; phylum Pseudomonadota; class Betaproteobacteria; order Burkholderiales; family Comamonadaceae; genus Acidovorax; species Acidovorax bellezanensis. Next base: position 208,521 of record NZ_JAODYH010000001.1, on the reverse strand, counting down.
TGCAGAAACGGGCCATGGCGATGAAAAGGGCCATGAGGATCACAAGGGCCAAGCGGGTGCCGAGCACGGCGGCGCCGAGGACAAGAAAGACGGCCTGATCGAACTGAGCGACGCCCAGATCCAGGCCGCGGCCATCACCGTGGACACGGCGTCCGCGGGTCACATCCAGACGGCCTTGCTGCTGCCGGGCGAGATCCGGCTGAATGAAGACCGCACTTCGCACGTCGTGCCCCGTTTGGCGGGCGTGGTGGAAAGTGTCGGGGTCAGCCTGGGCCAGGTCGTCAAGAAAGGGCAGGTGCTGGCCGTCCTCGCCAGCCCGGCCGCGGCCGAGCAGCGCAGTGAGCTGCAGACCGCGCAGAAGCGCTTGGCGCTGGCCAGGACCACCTACCAGCGCGAAAAGACGCTGTGGGAGCAGAAAGTCTCGGCGCAACAGGACTACCAGCAGGCCGGCCAGGCCTTGAGCGAAGCCGAAGTGGCCGTGGCCAACGCCCAGCAGAAACTGGGTGCGCTGGGCCTGTCCCCCTTGTCGGCATCGGGCTTGAACCGCATAGCGCTGCGCGCGCCCTTGGACGGCATCGTCATCGAGAAGCACCTGAGCCTGGGCGAAGCCGTGAAGGAAGACTCCGCCGTGTTCACCATCGCGGACCTCAGCCAGGTGTGGGCGGAGATCAATGTTCCGGCCAAGGACTTGCCGTTCGTGCGGGTGGGCGAGAAAGTCACGATCAAGGCCACGGCGTTTGACGCCTCGGCCACGGGAACCATCGCTTTCGTGGGCGCCTTGATCGGCGAGCAGACGCGCACGGCCAAGGCCCGCGTGGTGCTGGCCAATCCCCAGGGCGCCTGGCGTCCGGGCCTGTTCGTGAACGTGGCCGTGGTGGCCGAAGAAACGGCGGCGCCGGTGACGGTTTCGACCGATGCCGTGCAGACCGTGGCGGAGCAGCCCGTGGTCTTCGTCAAGGTCGATGGCGGTTTCATGGCCCAGCCCGTGAAGTTGGGCCGCAGCGATGGCCGGCGCACCGAAGTGCTGCAAGGCCTCAAGGCCGGCACGCCCTATGCCGCGACCGGCAGCTTCGTCGTGAAGTCCGAACTCGGCAAGGGATCTGCCGAACACGCACATTGATTCCGGAACGTAAAAATGTTTGAAAAACTGATTCGATTTTCGATAGCGCAGCGCTGGCTGGTGTTGCTGGCGGCCCTGGCCATGGCGGCACTGGGCGTGTTCAGCTACCAGAAGCTGCCGATTGACGCCGTGCCCGACATCACCAACGTCCAGGTGCAGATCAATACCCAGGCGCCGGGCTACTCGCCGCTGGAGGCGGAGCAGCGGGTCACCTATCCCATAGAGACCGTCATGGCCGGCCTGCCGAACCTGGAGCAGACCCGGTCGCTGTCGCGCTACGGCCTGTCGCAGGTGACCGTGATTTTCAAGGACGGCACCGACATCTATTTCGCGCGCCAGCTGGTCAACGAGCGCATCCAGGAGGCCAGGGACAAGTTGCCGGCAGGCATCACGCCGGCCCTGGGGCCGATCTCGACCGGCCTGGGGGAAATCTATCTCTGGACCGTGGAAGCCGAGGACGGCGCCAAGAAACCCGACGGCTCGGTCTACACGGCCACCGACCTGCGCGAGATCCAGGACTGGATCATCAAGCCGCAGCTGCGCAATGTGCCTGGCGTGACGGAAATCAACTCCATGGGCGGCTTCGCCAAGGAGTACCAGATCGCGCCCATTCCCGAGCGCCTGGCTTCGCTGGGCGTGACGCTGCAGGAGCTGGTCACGGCCCTGGAGCGCAACAACGGCAACGTGGGCGCGGGCTATATCGAAAAGCGCGGCGAGCAATACCTCATTCGCGCGCCGGGGCAGGTGAAGTCCCTGGAAGACATAGGCAACGTGATTCTCAGCAGTGCGAGCGGCGTGCCGGTGCGCGTGCGCGACGTGGCGGAGGTGGGTATAGGCCGGGAACTGCGCACGGGCGCGGCCACGGACAACGGGCGCGAAGTGGTGCTCGGCACGGTGTTCATGCTGATCGGCGAAAACAGCCGCACCGTGTCGCAGGCCGTGGGCCAGAAGATGCTGGAAATCAACAAGAGCCTGCCCGAGGGCGTGCACGCGGTGACCGTCTATGACCGCACGGTGCTTGTCGACAAGGCCATCCATACGGTGAAGAAGAACCTGATTGAAGGCGCCATCCTGGTGATCGTGGTGCTGTTCCTTTTTCTGGGGAACATCCGCGCGGCCGTGATCACGGCCATGGTCATTCCCTTGTCCATGCTGTTCACGTTCACCGGCATGGTGCAGTACAAGGTCAGCGCCAACCTGATGAGTCTGGGGGCCCTGGACTTCGGCATCATCATCGACGGCGCGGTGGTGATCGTGGAGAACTGCGTGCGGCGCCTGGCCCACGCGCAGGCCCACCATGGCCGGCCGCTGACGCGCGCCGAGCGCTTTCACGAAGTGTTTCTGGCCTCCCGGGAGTCGCGCCGGCCGCTGCTGTTCGGACAGCTGATCATCATGGTGGTCTACCTGCCCATCTTTGCGCTGACCGGCGTGGAGGGCAAGATGTTCCACCCCATGGCCTTCACCGTGGTGGCTGCCTTGCTGGGCGCGATGATTCTGTCGGTGACCTTCATTCCGGCCGCCGTGGCGCTGTTCATCGGCAACCGCGTCAGCGAAAAAGAGAACTTCCTGCTGGGCCAGGCCAAGCGCCTTTATGCCCCGCTGCTCGATCGCGTGATGTCCGCCAAGGCGCTGGTGCTGACCATCGCCGCGGTGGCCGTGGTCCTGTGCGGATTGATCGCCACGCGCATGGGCAGCGAGTTCGTGCCCAACCTCAACGAAGGCGACTTCGCGGTGCAGGCGCTGCGCATTCCGGGCACCAGCCTGTCCCAGTCGGTGGCGATGCAGCAGCAGATCGAAACCCGCTTGAAAGCGCAGTTTCCCGAGATCGAACGCGTCTTCGCCCGCACCGGCACGGCCGAGATCGCCTCGGACCCGATGCCGCCCAACATCTCCGACGGCTACATCATGCTCAAGCCCATGGACGAATGGCCTGCGCCGCGCAAGACGCGCGACGAGTTGCTGGCGGCGATCCAGGAGGTCACCGGCAAGATTCCCGGCAACAACTACGAGTTCTCCCAACCCATTCAGCTGCGCTTCAACGAGCTGATCTCGGGCGTGCGCAGCGACGTCGCCGTGAAGATCTTCGGCGACGACATGGCGGTGCTGAACCGGTCCGCCGAGGAAGTGTCCGCCATGCTGCAGAAGATTCCGGGGGCCTCCGAAGTGAAGGTCGAGCAGACCACGGGCCTGCCCATGCTCACCGTGCACATCGACCGCGAGAAGGCCGCGCGCTATGGGCTGAATGTGGCCGACATCCAGGACACGGTGGCGATTGCCATCGGCGGGCGCGAGGCCGGCACGCTGTTCGAAGGCGACCGCCGGTTCGACATCCTGGTGCGCCTGCCCGAGAACCTGCGCAACGACCTTGAAGGCATGCAGCGGCTGCCCATACCGCTGCCGCGCGCCGTAGCGGGTGCGGACGCCCGGACCCACTTCATTCCGCTGGGGGAAGTCGCGACGTTCGAGCTCGCGCCCGGCCCCAACCAGATCAGCCGCGAGAACGGCAAGCGCCGCATCGTGGTCAGCACCAATGTGCGCGGGCGCGATGTGGGCTCCTTTGTCGCGCAGGCCGAGCAAGGCCTGGCCGGGATCAAGATTCCTACCGGCTACTGGACGAGCTGGGGCGGAACCTTCGAGAACCTGCAGTCGGCCACCCAGCGTCTGCAAATCGTGGTGCCCGTGTCCTTGCTGCTGGTCTTCGTGCTGTTGTTCGCGATGTTCGGCAATGCCAAGGATGGCTTGCTGGTCTTCACCGGCATTCCCTTTGCGTTGACCGGGGGCATTCTGGCGCTGTGGCTGCGCGACATTCCCATGTCGATTTCCGCGGCCGTGGGCTTCATCGCGCTGTCCGGCGTGGCGGTGCTCAACGGGCTGGTGATGATTTCCTATATCCGCACCCTGAGGGAAGAGGGCATGGGGCTGGATGCGGCGATCCGCGAAGGCGCCTTGACCCGCTTGCGCCCGGTGCTCATGACGGCGCTCGTCGCGTCGCTGGGCTTCATTCCCATGGCGATTGCGACCGGCACCGGCGCTGAAGTTCAGCGTCCCTTGGCCACGGTGGTGATTGGCGGCATTCTGTCGTCGACCCTGCTCACGCTGCTGGTGCTGCCGATTCTGTACCGCCTGGCCCACAGGCCGGACGAGGAAGAGGCGGCGGCCGAGCCCGTGCACCCCGACGCGCGCCTGTAGGCGTAAAAAGCAAACGGCCCTGAGGGGCCGTTTTGCTTTGCATCGTCAGCCGTGCATCAGACGGCGACGGGTGCCTTGATGGCAGGGTGGTGCTCGTAGCCCTGGACTTCGAAATCCTCGTAGACGTAGTCGAAGATGCTGTCGGGGCGGCGCTTGATGTGCAGCGTGGGATAGGCCATGGGCGCGCGCGCCAGCTGGGTCTGCACCTGCTCGAAGTGGTTGCTGTAGATATGGCAGTCGCCGCCGGTCCAGATGAAGTCGCCGACTTCGAGATCGCATTGCTGGGCGATCATGTGGGTCAGCAGCGCATAGCTGGCGATGTTGAACGGCACGCCCAGGAAAATATCGGCGCTGCGCTGGTAGAGCTGGCAGCTGAGCTTGCCATCGGCCACATAGAACTGGAAGAAGGCATGGCAGGGCATCAAGGCCATCTGGTCGAGATCGGCCACGTTCCAGGCGCTGACGATGATGCGGCGCGAGTCGGGCGTGGTCTTGAGCGCGCGTATGACTTCGGCGATCTGGTCGATATGGCCGCCGCCGGCCTTGGGCCAGCTGCGCCACTGCACGCCGTAGACCGGACCCAGGTCGCCGTCCGGGCGCGCCCACTCGTTCCAGATGGTGCAGCCGTTCTCCTGCAGCCATTTGACATTGCTGTCGCCGCGCAGAAACCACAGCAATTCCACGATGATGGACTTGAGGTGCACCTTCTTGGTGGTGACCAGAGGAAAGCCTTCGTTCAGGTCGAAGCGCATCTGGTGGCCGAACACGCTGCGCGTGCCGGTGCCGGTGCGGTCCGTCTTCTGCACGCCATGCGTGAAGACATGGCGCATCAGGTCTTCGTATTGCGAACGGATAGGGCGGGGGGCGTCAACAGGGCGGTTCATGGCTTCGGCAAAAATCGGTCAGGGCGACCCATGTCGCCCAATCCCTTAGTGTGCCATTGATGCCCCCAGGCCCGCCAGAGGGGCCTGGAAAGCCCGCAGTGCGGGGCTTTGGCCGACATGCAAAGGTCATGCAGTCGGGCCACAATCATTCTCAGGCCGGCCGTATGAAAAGCGCCGGGAGCGCCTGGCGCTGGCGGCCGAGAATGCAAGAACGGGGTTGGCATTCGCCCTTGCGGACTGTGCTGGGAGCGCATCTGCCCACCCTCTGCCCAGGAAGAACTGTCCCATGCCCTCAGTGAATCTCTCTCTTCAGACGGCTGTCGCCGTGGCGGCGGCCCTTCTGCTGGCGGCCTGCGAACCCAAGCCACCCGTACCCAAGGCCGCGCTGACGACTGCGCTGCCGGTGGCAGAGGCGGTAACGGCCGTCACGGCCGCCGTGATCATGCAGGATGAGCCCGTGCCCATTCCGCCGGTCCCGGCCCTGACCGCGGCATCTGTCCAGGAGCCCTTGTCCGGCCTGCAGGAGTTCGTCGGCAAGTACCCTTACGACGATGTCAATTACCTGGAGCAAGGCGTGCTGGCCGCGCGGCTGCGGGCCTTGCTGGGCGATCGCTACCCGGAGCTGCTGGCCAATATGCGCACCGTCTCGCCGCTGACCGAGGCCGACGGCCTGTGGTTCATCACCGGCAACCGCCCGCACGAGGGTGGGTCGGAGGTGGCGGCCGTGGTCATCGATCCGCGCCAGAACGCGCTGCGCGTGTGGCTGCTCAATGCCGGCAAATCCGCTGAATTTGTCGATCCGCCCCTGGCCCGTATTCCATGGCCCAAGGACGTGCAGACGCTGCTGAGCAACCAGAACCGGCCGCAGTGATCAGGCCCGGGGAAGTATGCAGCCTGGATTCATGATGCCCTGTGGATCCAGCGCCTGCTTGATGGCGCGCATCATGCCCAGCGCCACGGGCGACTGGTATTTCTGCAGCTTGTCGACCTTGAGCGCGCCCACGCCGTGCTCGGCCGAGAACGAGCCGCCGAACTGCGCCACGGCTTCATAGACCAGGTGGTTGACGCGCGCTTCCTGCGTATCCAGGAAAGCCTTGGCGTCGCCGTCGACCGGGGCCTGCACGTTGTAGTGCAGGTTGCCGTCGCCCAGGTGGCCGAAGTTGACCAGGCGCACGCCGGGGATTTCCTGCTGCAGCAGGGCGTCGGCGTGCTCCACGAAGGCCGGAATGCGCGACGCCGCGATCGAGATGTCGTGCTTGATGTTCAGGCCTTCCTCGGCCTGGGCCAGCGGAATGCTTTCACGGATATGCCACAGGCCCTGGGCCTGGGCCAGGCTTTCGGCAACCACGGCGTCGCTGACGCAACCGTCTTCGAAGGCCATTTCCAGCAGGGCTTCGAAGCGGCTGCGCGCATGGGCTTCGGATTCGCTGTCGGAGTTTTCCAGCAACACGCAGTAAGGCGTGTCGGCCGCATCGGCAAACGGCACGCGCAGTTGGGGCATGTGGCGCACGACCAGGCTCAGCGCAAACTGGCCCATGACTTCAAAGCCCGTGAGGCCCGCGCCCAGTTGCTGGTGCGCCAGGCCCAGCAGGCGCACGGCCGCGGCCATCGACGGCACGGCGGCCCAGGCCGTGAGGCGTGCGGCGGGCTGGGGGAAAAGTTTCAGCGTGGCCGCGGTGATCACGCCCAGCGTGCCTTCGCTGCCGATGAACAGATCGCGCAGGTCGTAGCCGGTGTTGTCCTTGCGCAGGCCTTTGAGTCCGTCCCAGATTTCGCCCTGGGGCGTGACCACTTCCAGGCCCAGGCACAGCTCGCGGGTGTTGCCGTAGCGCACGACCTGGGTGCCGCCGGCATTGGTGCCCAGATTGCCGCCAATGGTGCAGCTGCCTTGCGCGGCCAGCGACAGCGGGAACAACAGGCCCGCGGCGTCGGCCGCCTGCTGCACGTTTTGCAGAATGCAGCCCGCGTCCACGGTGATGGTCAGGTTGTCGTGGTCGAGCTGGCGCACGGTCTGCATGCGCTGCAGGCTCAGCACCAGCTGGGTGCCGCTGGTGTCGGGGGTCGAACCCACGGACAGGCCGGTGTTGCCGCCCTGGGGGATGAGGCTGGTACCCGAGGCCGCGCAGGCGCGCACCACGGCCGCCACTTCGGCGGTGTTGGCGGGGCGCACCACGGCCAGGGCCTTGCCGTGGCTGCGGCGGCGCCAGTCCATCTCCCAGGCGCTCAAGTCGCCTTCGGTGAGTACATGGGGCGCGCCGACGATCTGGCGCAGGGTGTCAAGCAGGGCGGACATAGTAGGCAGTTCTCAAGAAGGGGTTCGACAGGGTTCGGGCGGGCTCAGCTGGCTGTGGTCAGGGCGGATGCTTTGACCGCACGCTGGCGCCAGCGCACGTGCAAGGTGCAGGCGACGAACAGCGACAGGCACAGCGCGACTTCGACCAGGGCCAGCCAGCGGCTGGGCGCGGGATCGCTCCAGGCGCGCACCACGCCTTCGGTGAAATACAGCCAGATCACCAGACTGACCCAGCGGTAGGTGTACATGCGGCGCTTGAGCAGGCCGGCCAGCGGCAGGCACAGCGGCAAGGCCTTGAGCGCCAGCCAGGAGCCTCCGGGGCGCAGCGGCGCCAGCCACAGTTCCCAGGCGACGCACAGCAGCATCAGGGCGAGCAGGCTGCCTACGGCCCACCAGCGGGTGGCAGCTACGTCGCTGCCGGGTTCACTATGATTAGATGGATTCATTGAGGTGGCATCATATCGGCCATGGCCTTGTCCTTCCATCGAGCGCGCATGCGCTGGCGCCAACTCGCCCACACCCTGTCCGTTTTTCCCTGGCGCAATACCGCGCAGACGCTGGCCGCGCGGTTTCGCGAAGACCGGCTGGGCCTGACGGCCAGCAGTCTGACGTTCACTACGCTGCTGGCACTGGTGCCCTTCGTGACCGTCGCACTGGCGGTGTTCACGGCATTTCCCACCTTCGGGCGGCTGCAGCTGACGCTGCAGAACTGGTTGGTCGACAGCCTGATTCCCGAGTCCATCGCCCAGCAGGTGATGGACTATCTGATGCAGTTCGCGGCCAAGGCCAGCAAGCTCGGCGGTGTGGGTTTCGGCTTTCTGCTGGTGACGGTGATCAGCCTGATCCTGACCATGGACCGCACGCTCAACAACATCTGGCGCGTGCAGCGCATGCGCTCGCTGGGCCAGCGCCTGCTGATCTACTGGGCGGTGATCACGCTCGGGCCCTTTCTCATGGGCGGCAGCATCGCCACCACCTCCTATGTGCTGTCGGCCTCGCGCGGCCTGGTGGCGGCCTTGCCCGAAGCCGTGCAGGTGGGCTTCGATTCGCTGGAATTCCTGCTGCTGTCGGGCGCGATGGCCGCGCTCTACCACTATGTGCCCAATACGCAGGTCAAGTGGCGCCACGCCCTGGCCGGCGGTCTGTTCGTGGCCTTGGGCATGGCCTTGGCCAAGCACCTGCTGGCGCTGTACCTGGCGTCGGTGCCCACCTATTCGGTGATCTACGGCACGTTCGCCACCGTGCCCATCTTGCTGATCTGGATCTACCTGGCCTGGGTCATTTTCCTGCTCGGCGCGGTGATCACGGCCTATCTGCCCAGCCTGCTCGCAGGCATGGAGCGCAGCTCCTCGCACCGGGGCTGGGGTTTCGAGTTGGCGCTGGAAGTGGTGGCGGTGCTCGACGAGCAGCGGCTGCAGCCGCACGCCGGCATGCCGGCGCTGGCCCTGGCCCGGCGCCTCAAAGTCGATGCCCTGCAGCTCGAGCCCGCGCTGGCGGCGCTGATCGCCGTGCGCTGGCTGGCCATGCTGCCCGACGACAGCCAGACGCGCACTTTCGACGACATAGAGCCGCGCTACGTGCTGATATGCGATCCGGACACCACGCCGCTGGCGCCGCTGCTGCAGCACCTGCTGCTCGACAAGACGGCCAGCACCCAGGCGCTGTGGCGCGAAGGGCAGTGGGATGTGCTGACCCTGCGTCAGGTCCTGCCGCAGCAGGCGGTGGTGGTCGCAGTGCCGGCCCAGGCGGTCTCACCGCAGTTGGAGGCCTGAAGTCCCCTGTCCATGTCATTCAACCAAGGAGCGCTGCATGCAAACATTGGAAATTCACCGAGGACGCCTGATCGATCACATCCAACTGGTGGTGCGAGACCTGGCCAGGTCTGAAGCGTTTTACACGGCCGTTCTGGGGGCCTTGCAGGTGCCCATGGGCGGCAAGGGTGAGGGCTACTTCTGGGCCGATGAGCTGTTTGTGTCGACGGCTGGCAGTGAAGCAGCGCAAGGCCACTTGACCGGACGTCACCACCTGGCCTTCCAGGCGCGGGACCGTTCCATGGTCGATGCCTTTTATCGGGCGGCACTGGCCCATGGCGGCGAGGACAACGGCGCGCCGGGGGAGCGCCCCTACCACCCGGGCTATTACGCGGCCTTTGTGCTGGATCCGGATGGCAACAACATCGAAGCCGTTCACCATGGCGACGCGCAGCGCAGCGCGCCTTCGGTGCACATCACGTTCTGAGGGTGCGCGCGGTGGTCGCTCACAGCGACACGCGCCCGCGCCAGATGTCGGCGTACATCGTCCAGTCGCCCAGAAAGCTGTAGAGCGGGCGCTTGAAGCTCGCGGGCTTGTTTTTCTCGAAGCCGAAGTGGCCTATCCAGGCGAAGACGTAGCCCAGCAGCAGGCCCAGACCTATCCAGCCGGGCTGGCCGGAAATGACGGCCCAGGCCAGGCACAGCAGCCCCAGGCTGGAGCCCACGAAGTGCAGGCGCCGGCAGTTGCGGTTGCTGTGCTCGGACAGGTAGAAGGGATAGAACGCGGCAAAGCGCTGGAACTGCCGCGGATCGACTTCAGCCCCGGAGGGCGCGAAGGGGTGGGACATGGACGGCTCCTGGGTATGGATCGGTGTCTGCAGGCGCTTGTCCATCCCACTCTACGCCGCGCCGGCGCGCGCCTTCAGCGGGTTAGTCCGAAGGCGGGCTCCCGCGCGTCGCTCAGGCGGCCTGGAGGAAGTCCCGCAGCGCGAACAGCGTTTCGTCGGGCGACTCCGTCATCTGGTTGTGGCCCATGGGCAGCAACACGCGCTGGGTCTTCTTGCCCGCGGTCTGGGCGGCCTGGATCAGTCCCTGGGCGGCCTTGGGCGGCGTCATCTGGTCCTGGGCGCCGAGGGCGAACAGCACCGGGCAGGTGATGGCCGCGATCGCCGCTTCGCCGCCGGTGTAGCGGTCGCAGGCGGTGAAGCCGGTGTGCAGCAGGTTGACCTGCGCATTGCTGGCCAGCACGCGCCGACCCAGCGCCACGCCGGCGCCAAACACCCAACTGCCCGCACCGTTTGGCGGCGACAAGGTGGCGCGCGAAAAGGTGTTGATCATCTGTATGGCCTGCTCGGGCGTGTTCAGCGCCGATTCCAGCAGGGCCGGCGAGACTTTCATCGGATGGGCCGTGCCGACCAGCGCCAGGTGGCTCACGCGTGCGCCCAACTGGGCCGCGGCCTGCAGTGCAATCAGGCTGCCCCAGCTGTGGCCGACCAGCGCGGCTTTTTCCAGGCCCGCGGCATCGAGCAGCGCGGCGATGAAGTCGGCCGCGGCTTCGACGCTGGCCGGCGCCGGGCCCTGGCTGCGGCAGTGGCCGGGCAGGTCGATGGCCAGCACGTTCCAGCCGTGGTTGGCCAGGTAGCGGCTTTGCAGTGCCCAGACGCTGTGGTCGCACAGCACGCCGTGGATCAGGATGACGGTGGGCTGCTCGGGGCGCAAGGCCTTGCCGCCGGTGTAGGCGTAAACGGCGTGGCCGTTGACTTCGATGTTCATAAGGACTCCTATGCCGCTTTTTCCGCCGCTTTCAGCGCGCGCTTGAGGTCGTCGATCAGATCGTCGGCGTCTTCCAGGCCGATAGACAGGCGTATCGTGCCCTGGCTGATGCCGGCGTTGGTCAGGGCGTCATCGTCCATGCGGAAGTGCGTGGTGCTGGCCGGGTGGATCACCAGCGAGCGGCAGTCGCCGACGTTGGCCAGGTGGCTGAACACCTTGAGCGTTTCGATGAACTTCTTGCCCTGGTTGCGGTTGCCCGCAATGTCGAAGCTGAACACCGAACCCGCGCCGCGCGGCAGCAGCTTCTGCGCCAGCGCGTAGCTGGGGTGGCTTTCGAGCATGGGATGGCCGACGCGGCTGACCATGGGGTGGCTGGCCAGAAACTCCACCACCTTGACGGTGTTGCGCATGTGGCGCTCCATGCGCAGCGGCAGCGTCTCTATGCCTTGCAGGATCAGCCAGGCGGTGTGCGGGCTCATGCAGGCGCCGAAGTCGCGCAGGCCTTCGCGGCGCGCGCGCAGCAGGAAGGCGCCCACGGTGCTCTCCTCGGTGAACACCATGTTGTGAAAGCCGTCGTAGGGTGCGCTGAGTTCGGGGAATTTGCCCGAGCGGTCCCAGTCGAAGCTGCCGCCGTCGACGACCACGCCGCCGATCACGGTGCCGTGGCCCGACAGAAACTTGGTCGCCGAGTGGTAGACGATGTCCGCGCCCAGGGACAGGGGCTTCATCAGCCAGGGCGAGGTCAATGTGGAGTCGACCAGCAGGGGTACGCCGGCCTCGTGCGCGATCTGCGACACGGTGGGAATGTCCAGCACGTCCAGGCCGGGGTTGCCCACGGTTTCGCCGAAGAACAGCTTGGTGTTGGGGCGCACGGCGGCTTTCCAGCCGTCGATGTCGCCAGGCTTGACGAAGGTGGTCTCTATGCCGAAGCGCGCCAGCGTGTAGTGCAGCAGGTTCTGGCTGCCGCCGTACAGCGCGGTGCTGGCCACGATGTGGCTGCCCGCGCCCATCAGCGTTGCCACCGACAGGTGCAGCGCCGCCTGGCCGCTGGCCACGGCAATCGCGCCGACGCCGCCTTCGAGCGCCGACACGCGCTGCTCGAGCACGGCATTCGTCGGGTTGCTGATGCGGCTGTAGACATGGCCGGGGCGTTCCAGATTGAACAGGGCCGCGGCGTGGTCGCTGGACTCGAAGACGAAGGAGGTGGTCAGATGGATGGGCACAGCGCGTGCGCCCGTAACGGGATCGGGCTGGGTGCCTGCGTGCAGGCTCAGCGTGTCGAAGCCGGGGTCAGAATAACCGGGCATCTTGTCTCCAGAGAATGTTCATGAGGTGCACGCCGGCCGGAATCCGGGTGGCTGCGGGCCGCTGCCGCAGCCGGGCAGGGTGCCTGGGCCAACAATTATGCATGGCGCTGCGCGAGCGACCTGTCGCCTGCGGCGCGGGCAGGGCCGCAAAAGCCGCAGGCGGGAAAATCATCGCGCGCACGACTTTGGGGACGCGGTTTTGTGGGCTATATTGATTACCAATTTGTGACCCCATTCCCAGCGGCAACAGCCGGAGACATCGCATGAAAGTTCGTGACATCCTTCGCGTCAAGGGCAATACCTTGTACGCCATTTCGCCCGATGAGCCCTTGAGCCGCGCCATAGAGACAATGTCTGAGAAAGACATTGGCTCGCTGGTGGTGATGGAGCATTCGGACGTGGTGGGTATGCTCACTTTCCGCGAAGTGATCCAGGCCCTGGTCAAGAGCGGCGCTGCCACCATGCAGGTGCGCTCGGCCATGGACGACGCGCCGCTGACCTGCACGCTGGAAACCGAGATGGACGAAGTGCGCCGCATGATGCTCGACCGCCACGCGCGCTATATGCCGGTGATGGACAAGCGCATGCTGATGGGCGTGATCAGCTTCTACGACGTGGCCAAGGCCGTGGTCGATAGCCAGAACTTCGAGAACAAGATGCTTAAGGCCTATATCCGCGACTGGCCCGAAGGCGAACGGCAGGGCTGACCCCCACGCTGGCCTGGCCAGCGCCGTAGCCGCGGCCTCTCCGCGAGGCCCCACCGGGGCGCCGAGCTACGCGCCCGTGGTCTTGGCGGATTGCGCGCGCAGCCAGTATTCGAGTTGCGCGGCCGATACGGGCCGGCAAAACAGATAGCCCTGCATCACGGCGCAGCCGTGGCGCTGCAGCCATTCGGACTGCTCGCGTGTTTCCACCCCTTCCGCGACCACCTTCATGCCCAGGCTGCGCGCGATGCTCAGCACCGAGCGGATCAGTGCCGTGGCCGCGGGGCTGCTTTCCAGATCGCGCACGAAGCTTTGGTCGAGCTTGAGTTCGCTGATGGGCAGACGGTGCAGGTGGCTCAGGCTGGAGTAGCCGGTGCCGAAGTCGTCGAGTGACAGCTGCAGGCCCATGACGTTGAGCTTGTGCAGGTTGGCGACGGCGGCGGCGCTTGCATCCATCATCACGCTTTCGGTGATTTCCAGTACCAGATCGTGTGGCTGCAGGCCGTGGCGCGTTAGCGCAGCCTGCACTTGTTCGGCCAGTTGCGGATCGTGGAAGTTGCGGGCCGACAGGTTGATGGCCAATTGCGGCACCGGCAGCCTGGCCTTGCGCCAGCGGGCCATTTGCGCGCAGGCAGCCTCCAGCAGCCAGCGCGTGAGGTCCTGGATCAGGCTGCTGTCTTCGGCCAGGGCAATGAAACGCGCGGGCGACACCGCACCCCAGACGGGGTGGTTCCAGCGGGCCAGCGCTTCCACGCCATGCAGCCGGCCTACGGCCTGGCTCAGCACCTGGGGCTGGTAGTGCAGGTGCAGATGCCGCTGCGCGATGGCCTCGCGCAAATCATGCTCCATGACCACGCGTTCATGGGCTTGCACGCTGAGTTCGGGGCTGAAGCGGCACCAGTGGGCGTTGGGCTGCTTCTTGGCCGCCTGCATGGCCTGGTCGGCATGGCGCAGCAGTGTGCGTATGTTGCTGCCATCCGCGGGATAGAGGGCAATGCCTATGCATGCCTGTGGCCGGTGCTGCATGCCCTGGTGGTCAAAAGGCTGGGCGATGCTGTCCAGCAGCCGCTGCGCTGTGGCAATGGCCTGCGTGGCCGTTTCGCCTGGCAGCATCAGCACGAATTCATCGCTGGACAGTCGTCCGACCAGATCCTGCGGGCGCAGCTGCTGGCGCAGCCGGCTGGCGATTTCGCACAGCAGGGCATCGCCTGCGGCATGGCCCTGGCTGTCGTTGACCAGCTTGAAGCGGTCCAGATCGACAAACAGCAGCGCGGCCTGTGGCTGCGTCGTCTGGCCCAAGGTCAGCAGCGCGCGCTGGGCGCAGTCGGTGAACAGCGTGCGGTTGGGCAAATGGGTCAGCGTGTCGTAATAAGCCAGCTGGTGGATGCGGTTCTGCGCGGTCTCGCGCTCCATGGCCAGCGTGCACAGTTGCAGGCAGACTTCGACCAGGCGCCGGTGCAGGCTGTTGGGGCCGACGGGTTCGCGGAAATAGAAAGCGAAGGTGCCGACCACTCGGCCTTCGCGGTTCTTGATCGGGCTGGACCAGCAGGCGCGGATGCCCATGGCCGTGAACCGCGGGTGGTAATCCTGCCAGAGCGGATCGCTGGCGATGTCGGTGACCACCACCGGCTCGCCCCGGTAGGCGGCCGTGCCGCAGGAACCGGCCTGGGGGCCTATGGCCTTGCCGTCAATGAGCATGGACAGCGCATGCGGCAGGCTGGGGGCCGACAGGGCGTGGAGTTGGCCGTTGGCATCCACGCGCAGCACCGAGGCGATCACGTCGGGCGCCATGCGCTCGACTTCCTGGCAGACCAGGGTCATCAGCTGTGGCAGCGGCACTTCATGCACCATGGCTTCCAGCACCCGGCTTTGCAGGGCTTCGTGCAGCTTGGTGAGCGTCAGGTCGGTGAAGGTCAGCACGGCGCAGCCTGGAGCGCGGGACTCGCCTGGCGCAGGCAAGGGGGCAGGGTGGATGTTGATGGCCAGCGATACCCAGATGGGATCGCCATTGCGGTGAAAGGCCAGTGCTTCGCCGGTGAAGCGGCCCTGGGATGCCAGTAACTCTTCGATATGCGACAGGGAGTCCTTGACCGACGGCATGTTCAGCAGCAAATCGCGCGGCCGCCGGCCGTGAGCTTCCTGCAACGTATAGCCAAACAGCCGCTGGAAGCCTGCGTTGACATAAACGATGCGGCGCTGCTCGTCGGTGATCACAATGGCGCAGTCGCTGACATCCAGGGCCTGGGCCATGCCGGGCAGGCTGGCAGGCAGGGCAGGATCTGGTGCGGTCTGTAGCAAGTTGCTAGCTGGATGCATGGGATGACTGCCTCATGGAGGGGCATGCCGGAGCGGCATGAGGAGACGACGAACAAAGGTTCAGCTTAAATCGTATCAATGTGCGTATCAAGTGCCAAGCACTTCAGAGACCGGCATAATCGCGCGCCATGAGCGGCAATACTTTCGGAACCCTATTCAGCGTCACCAATTTTGGTGAATCCCACGGCCCGGCCATTGGCTGCGTGATCGACGGCTGCCCTCCGGGCATGCCGTTGACCGAGGCAGACATACAGCACGACCTGGATCGCCGTCGCCCCGGCACCAGCCGCCATGTGACCCAGCGCAACGAGCCCGATGCGGTGGAAATCCTGTCTGGCGTGTACGAAGGCAAGACCACGGGCACGCCGATCGCTCTGCTGATTCGCAACACCGACCAGCGCAGCAAGGACTACGCCAACATCGTCGAAAGCTTTCGCCCGGGCCATGCCGACTACACCTACTGGCACAAGTACGGCATCCGCGACCCGCGCGGCGGCGGTCGCTCCTCGGCGCGCCTGACGGCGCCCACGGTGGCCGCGGGCGCCGTGGCCAAGCTGTGGCTCAAGGCCCAGTTCGGCACCGAGTTCCGTGCCTGCATGACGCAGCTCGGTGAGCTGGCCATTCCGTTCGAGGACTGGTCGCATGTGCGCCACAACCCCTTCTTTGCGCCCGTGGCCGATGTACAGGCCTACGAAGACTACATGGACGCACTGCGCAAGGCTGGTGATTCCTGCGGCGCGCGCATCCGCGTGCAGGCCAGCGGCATGCCCATCGGTCTGGGCCAGCCGCTGTATGACAAGCTCGATGCCGACATCGCCTACGCCATGATGGGCCTGAACGCCGTCAAGGGCGTGGAAATCGGCGCCGGCTTTGCCAGCGTGGCCCAGCGCGGCACGGTACATGGCGATTCGCTCACGCCTGAAGGCTTTGCCAGCAACCACGCGGGCGGCGTGCTCGGCGGCATCAGCACCGGCCAGGACCTGGAAGTGTCCATCGCCATCAAGCCGACCAGCTCCATCCTGAGCCCGCGCGAGTCCATCGACATCCACGGCCAGAGCACGCAAGTCATCACCAAGGGCCGCCACGACCCTTGCGTGGGCATCCGCGCCGCACCCATTGCCGAAGCCTTGCTGGCGCTGGTGGTGATGGACCACGCGCTGCGCCACCGCGCCCAATGCGGCGACGTGCACCAGGGCGTGCCGCCGATCCGCTCCTCGCTGCTCTGAGCTTCACCGCTCCGAAACGCCAAAAAGGCTGCCGATGGGGCAGCCTTTTTTTTGGGCGGCTGCAGGCGCCGCCAGGACAGGTTTCTGCCTCGGGGAGGAAAAGGGCGCGCAAACGGCACCTTCGCCGCTTGCGCTGGGAGCTGCGGCTCGGCTATGCTTTTTTTTCAGCACAACCCTAGGGAGCAGAAGATGCAACTCAATGCGGAAAATTTCGGACTACAGGCCTTGGAACGCATGCAGAAAGAGTGGGGCTGGATCGCGCTGCGCGGCTTGTGCGCCGTGATCTTCGGGCTGCTGGCCCTGGCGCTGCCCGGCATCACGCTGACCGTGCTGGTCATACTCTGGGGCTCTTATGCCCTGGTGGACGGCGTGCTGGCGGTGGTCGCAGGCGTGCGCATGCGCGAAGGCGGCAAACCGTTGTGGCCGCTGATCGTCGTCGGTCTGCTGGGCATCGCTGCCGGCGTTGTGACCTTTCTCTGGCCGGGCGTGACGGCGCTCACGCTGATCTTCATCATCGGCTTCTGGGCCATTGCCGTCGGCCTGTTCCAGATCATCGCCGCCGTGCGCCTGCGCAAGCAGATCGAGGGCGAATGGCTGCATGCGCTGTCCGGCTTGCTGTCCATCGTCTTCGGTCTTGCGGTCGTGCTGCGCCCGGGCGCTGGGGCGATTGCGTTTGCCTGGCTGATCGGCTGGTTCGCGATTTTTTTCGGCGTGATGCTGATCGCCATGGCGTTCAAGTTGCGCAGCCGCCGCGCCGCCTGAGGCAGGCCCAAAAAGGAATCCGCCATGTATGACCCCAGTCACTTCAGGCTCGACGACCAGGTCGCCGTGATTACCGGCGCGGGCGCGGGCATAGGCCGCGCGATTGCCGAAACCTTTGCCGCGGCCGGTGCGGCCGTGGTGGTCAGTGACCTGCGCCTGGAGGCGGCCACGGCCGTCGTGCAAGGCATCGTCGCCAAGGGCGGCCAGGCCACGGCCGTGGCCTGCGATGTGACCCGTGAGCAGGACCTGGAGCATTTGATCGCCCAGGCGACGCAGTGGTTCGGCAAACTGAGCATTCTGGTCAGCAATGCCGGCGGCGGCGGGCCCAAGCCATTCGACATGCCGATGGCGGATTTCCGGCGGGCGTTCGACCTGAACGTGTTTTCCATGTTCCGCCTGGCCCAGCTAGCTGCGCCGGAGATGGAGAAGGCGGGCGGCGGCAGCATGCTGGCCATCACTTCCATGGCGGGCGAGAACAAGAACCGGCGCATGGCGGCCTATGGCGCATCCAAGGCCGCCGCCAACCACCTGATCCGCAACATGGCGTTCGATGTCGGCCCCAAAGGCATCCGCGTCAACGGCATCGCTCCTGGCGCCACGCGCACCGAGGCGCTGGAGTCGGTGCTGAGCGACAGCATCCAGAAAGCCATGCTGCAGCACACGCCCATAGGCCGTCTGGGCGAGCCGCAGGACATGGCCAATGCGGCGCTGTTTCTGTGTTCTCCCGCGGCCAGCTGGATCAGCGGGCAGATCCTCACGGTCTCGGGCGGCGGCGTGCAGGAGCTCGATTGAGACTGGTGAAGCCCGGCAGGACGAAAAAAAAGCTGCCATGGGCAGCTTTTTTTGTGGGGCCGAACACGCAGTGGCTCTTCAGCTATTCGTCCTCACCTCGTCCATCACGCTCTTGAAGTCCTCGATGTCCTCAAAGCTGCGGTAGACGCTGGCAAAACGGATATAGGCCACCTTGTCGAGCTGCTTGAGTTCATGCATCACCAGCTCGCCAATGCGGCTGGAAGGCACTTCACGCAGCCCGAGGTTGCGCAGCTTTTCCTCGATGCGCTCGATGGCGGTATCGACCTGCTCGGTACTCACCGGCCGCTTGCGCAGCGCCAGCGAGAACGAGCCGTTCAGCTTGCCGCGCTCGTACTCGATGCGCCGACCATCTTTCTTGACGATGGCCGGAAAGCTCACTTCCGGCCGCTCGTAGGTCGTGAAGCGCTTGTCGCAACCGCCGCACTGGCGGCGCCGGCGGATGAAGCCGCCGTCTTCCGCCTCGCGGGTCTCCACCACCTGGGTGTCAGGGTGGCTGCAAAAAGGGCACTTCATGGCGTGGCGCGGGGCTGGGCGGTGAGCAAGGCGGCTACTTAGTCGCGGTAGACCGGGAAGCGGGCCGTCAGGGCCGCGACCTTGGCGCGCACGGCGGCCAGGTTGGCTTCGTCCGTCGGGTTGTCCAGCACGTCGGCCACGAGGTTGGCCGTCAGGCGGGCTTCTTCTTCCTTGAAACCACGGGTGGTCATGGCTGGTGTGCCCACGCGGATACCGCTGGTCACGAACGGCTTTTCCGGGTCGTTGGGGATGCTGTTCTTGTTGATGGTGATGTGGGCAGCACCCAGGGCGGCTTCAGCGGCCTTGCCGGTGATGCCCTTGGCACGCAGGTCGACCAACATCACGTGGCTTTCGGTGCGACCGGACACGATGCGCAGACCGCGTGCGATCAGCGTCTCGGCGACGACCTTGGCGTTCTTCACCACTTGTTCCTGGTAGGCCTTGAACTCGGGCGTCAGCGCTTCCTTGAAGGCCACGGCCTTGCCGGCGATGACATGCATCAGCGGGCCGCCTTGCAGGCCGGGGAAGATGGCCGAGTTGATGGCCTTCTCGTGCTCGGCCTTCATCAGGATCACGCCGCCGCGCGGGCCGCGCAGGCTCTTGTGAGTGGTGGTCGTGACCACGTCGGCGTGGGGCACGGGGTTGGGGTACACACCCGCGGCGATCAGGCCGGCGTAGTGGGCCATGTCCACCCACAGGATGGCGCCGATTTCCTTGGCGATCTTGGCGAAGCGTTCGAAGTCGATGCGCAGGGCGTAGGCCGAGGCACCGGCAATGATCAGCTTGGGCTTGTGTTCACGCGCCTTGGCTTCCAGGGCGTCGTAGTCGATCTCTTCCTTGGCATCGAGGCCGTAGGAGACGACGTTGAACCACTTGCCCGACATGTTCAGCGGCATGCCGTGGGTCAGGTGACCGCCTTCGGCCAGGCTCATGCCCAGAATGGTGTCGCCGGGCTTGAGGAAAGCCAGCAGCACGGCCTGGTTGGCTTGGGAGCCGGAATTGGGTTGCACGTTGGCGGCATCGGCACCGAACAGCTGCTTGACGCGGTCGATGGCGAGTTGCTCGACCACATCGACGTTTTCGCAGCCGCCGTAGTAGCGCTTGCCTGGATAGCCTTCGGCGTACTTGTTGGTGAGCTGGGAGCCTTGGGCTTCCATCACGGCGGGAGAACAGTAGTTCTCGCTGGCGATCAGCTCGATGTGGTCTTCCTGGCGCTTGTTTTCGGCCTGGATCGCAGCAAAGATTTCTGGGTCGGCTTTTTCAACAGTGATATTGCGGTGGTACATGGCAGTCCTATGAACTTGAAGTCCCTTGAGGCCAAGGGCTGCCCAGGCGAACGGCGGAACGCTTCAGGCTTTGCCTGGGCGGTACGCTCCCCAGTGGTTCACAGACGGCAAGCATCTGCTGGTTTCCACGTCAGCGGTGGCCCGGTTTTTCAACCTTCCTGGACCACGCCTATCGCCAGTTGCGTACCCTGCTAGTGTAGCTGAGCCGAATGGCCTACGCAGCCAAGAGGGCACGCGCGGGTTGGGGTCTGTGCCGCAGCCCATGCCACCGGCGAGCCCCAGCCGAGGGGGCAGTGGATCAAAGGTTGGTATTGAGCGCCACCTGTTCGGCGCTGGCGACAGGGGCCGCGGCGGTGGTCGCCGGGACGGTTTGCTTGGCCGTGAGCAGGGGCTGGCTTGGCGCGGCAGGTGTTGGGCGCAGGCCGGCGGCCTGGCGCAGGCGGTTGTGTTCGGCCAGCACCTTGGCGGCGTAGCCACCGTCGTTGGGCAGGTTGGCGGCGCCGACATAGTGGCGCAGACCGCCTTCGACCGAGCCCGCACGTGCGATGGCGTCCTTGAGCACCTTGACGCCTACGCGCAGATTGCTCACCGGGTCGAACGCGGCCAGCTTGCCGCCGAAATTCTCGTACTTGTCGGTGTGCACGCTGGTCATGACCTGCATCAGGCCCTGGGCGCCGACCGAACTCTGGGCAAAGGGGTTGAAGCTGGATTCGATGGCCATGATGGCCAGAATCAGGGTCGGGTCAATCTGGTTGCTCTTGCCCAGCGCATAGGCTTCGGAGACCAGTGCCGCCAGGGGCTCGGGCGCGACCCGGTATTTCTTGCTGAGCCAGAAAGCCACCGCGGCCTGCTCGTTGGGCAGCTCCTTGGGGTTGGTGGCCGTGGCACGCTCAATGGCGGTGGGCTCGGAAGGCATGTCGACCGCGGGGGCCATGGCGACCTGGCGCGCTTGCAGCCAGTCGCGCAGTTGGGCTTCGCCGGTGTGGCGCAGGTCGGGGCGGGCGAACAGCGTGATGGCGAGGAAGGCCACAGCCAGACCCAGCAGTGCGAAGCCGTTATGGGTGATGGCGAGAAAGCCGTCGGTCACGTCGGAGGCAAATGTACGCACTCCGGAAAATGCTTTTGCGGATGCAGAAGGCATATTGATTCCTTTCAAGAGGCATCACCCCGGTAGTGCAGGCCCGTGGAGGGCGCGGTGCGGGAGGGTGACCACCTAGATTGGCGCGCTGCAATCCCAGAAACGGGTGCTGGATATGGCCTGAGGAGAATGGCTTGACCAGCTAGCTGCAGCGAAGAGAGGGTCCGTTTTTTGGACGATGGCGGATTCTAGAAGTGCACCTAATGCCAAGTCAATACTATTAAAAATATCTGTTAGACATAAAAGGAATATTAAAACCTGTATAGACGCACAGTTTTTTGGCGTTTCGTCCTGCGCGAACGCCGCCGATCGATAGGTTTTTTTAAAGCTATCAATAGAGTCAATTCATTGCAAAAACTCATTGGATTGCTGCGCTGCGACTGGATTAACCTGCGGTTGACTGCCATGGCAGTTGACTGCTGGAAGAGCGCTGAAAGGCGGAACGGCACCTAGACCTGCCAGTTCCTGTCCATAGGCTGTCTCCAAGGCCTCCAGGGAGCAATCGATGCTTCCACGCAACCAGGACCATCCTCTCCAGGTTGCAATCCCCACGGCATAGGACTTGGAGCCTGCCGTAAAGCCCGGTCATCGGTTCTGCCGCTGACCGGGCTTTCTATTTGCGGCCCGGCGTTCCATTTGTAAATCTCTTACTTTTGCTCACCAAGCTTTTCTGGTGCAATGGCGCCTGCGCAGCAAATCAGCCTGCGCCAAGCAAAGGCTCTGGGCGTCCATGAAATTTCCGAACAAAAAACGGGTCTTGCGGCATGCCGCGGTGGCCTTGCTGGTCTTGTTGGCCCTGTGGCTGGTGGCCTGGCTGGCGGTGCCGGCGGTGCTCAAGAGCCAGATCCAGCGCCTGGGCGCGGAGAAACTCGGCCGCGAGGTGACGCTGGGCGCCGTGGACTTCAAGCCCTGGACGCTGGAGTTGTCCTTGCGTGATCTGCGTATCGCCGGCCTGCCTGGCGCCGAGCAGCCGCTGCTCACTATTGAGCATGTGTACCTGGATGCCGAGCTGCAGTCCCTGGTGCGCCTGGCCCCGGTGCTCAATGCCATCGAAGTGGACACACCGGTGCTGCATCTGGCGCAGACCAGTGCCGGTCACTACGACGTGGACGATATCCTGCAGCGCCTGGCCGAACAGGCCAAGCCCGAGGAGCCTTCGGCACCGCCGCGCTTTGCGCTCTACAACATTGCCGTCAAGGACGGCGCCGTGGATTTTCGCGACGCCACCGTGGAGCGTACGCACCAGCTGCGTGGGCTGGCGCTGAGCCTGCCTTTCCTGAGCAATCTTGCTTCCCAGCAAAAAGTGGTGGTGCAGCCGCACCTGGCGTTTGAGCTCAATGGCAGCGCTTTCGACTCGTCGGCGCACAGCACGCCTTTCCTGGAAACCCATGCCACCGACCTGCGGCTGGCGTTCAAGGGGCTGGATCTGGCGAACTATCTGGGCTATATACCCAAGTCGCTGCCGGTGCAGCTCGCCGCGGGCGTGCTGGACGCAGACCTCGAGATCAAATTCGAGCAGGCCGACCAGGCCCAGGTGCATGTGCGCGGGCAGGTGGCACTGAACCAGGCGCAGCTGCGCGATGGTGGCGGCCAGGAGTTGCTGCAATTCGAACGCCTGGCGGTGCAGCTGCGCGATGTCCAGCCGCTGCGCCAGCAGGTGCTGCTGGATTCCGTGGTGCTGACCCGGCCGCAGGTGTTCGCGCGCCGCGATGCCCAGGGTGCGATCAACTGGCTGGCCCTGGCGGGCGGCGGCAAGACGGCCGAAGCCCAGCCGGCGTCGGCCGCGCCGCCATGGCGGGTCGAGGTGGCGCAGGTGAAGCTGGAACAGGGCCGGGCCGAGTGGCGTGACCAATCCGCCGACGCTGGCACGCAGGGCGCGCACCTGCTGCTCGCGGATATAGGCTTGCAGGCCAGTGCCATCGCGCTGCCGCTCAAGCAGCCGCTGCACTTCGACGGGCGCATGACCCTGGCTTCGGCGTCTGCCGCCAAGGGCAGCGCAGCGCCTGGCGTGCTGGCTTTCAGCGGCCAGACCACGGCCGGCGAGGGCCAGGTTGGCGTACAGCTCGCCTCCGTGCCCCTGGCACTGGGCGCGCCCTATCTATCTACCCACTTCAAGCCCGGTGTACAGGGCCTGGTGACGGCCCAGCTCGGCCTGGCCTGGCATGGTGATGCCACGGTGATCAAGTTGGCGCGCCTGGCGCTCGACGGCCTGGCCGTACAGGACAGTGCCGCGCCTGCGCGCATCCGTCAGGTCTTGCTGGAAGACACGGATATCCATTTGCAGTCGCAGCAACTGCGCATTGGCAGCTTGACGCTGGATCAGCCCGTGCTCAGTGTGCAACGCAATGCCAAGGGCCATTGGATGCACGAGCCCTGGATGGTGACCTCGTCCCGGCCGGCTGCCCCTAAGGCTGGCCCGTCGCGTCCCTGGGGCGTGCTGCTCGACAACCTGGCCGTCGATGGTGGCCAGGTGAACTTTCTCGATGCCTTGCCGGTGCGTCCGGTGCAATTGCAGGCCAGCGATCTGAAGCTGCGCATCCGCGATTTCGCTCCCCTGGCGACCGCGGCCAAGGCGTCGGCGGTACAGCTGTCCACCCGCCTGGCCAGCGGCCGGCGCGCGCAGGCCGGCAGCCTGTCCTATGACGGCAGCCTGCGCCTGGCGCCGCTGGCGGCCCAGGGGGCGGTCAAGGCCAGGGACCTGCCCCTGCACGCTTTCGAGCCCTATGTGGCGGACCTGCTGAATGTGCGCGTGCTGCGCGCCGATGGCGGTTTCGCGGGACGCGTGCGCTATGAAGATGCACGCGGCGGCCCGCGCCTGTCGGTGCAGGGCGATGCGCAGCTCAACGACTTGCGCGTGCGGGCCGTGCGGGATGCGGCCGAAGCCGGGCAGGGCGTGAAGGCGGTGGCGGCTGCCACACCGGCCCTGCAGTCGCTGACGGGTGGGGAAGATCTGCTGCACTGGAAAGTACTGGCGCTGCGCGGCCTGGATCTGGCCATGGCGCCTGGCGCCGCCACGCAGCTGCGGGTGCATGACACCGCGCTCAGCGACTTCTATGCACGGGTGATCGTGCAAAGCAATGGCCGCATCAATTTGCAGGACCTGGTGAAGTCGCGCCAGGCGCAGGCCGAGGAGGCCGCGGACGCGGCGGCTACGGCCGCTCCCACGGGGGCCGCTCCCGCGGTGGCCGAAGTGGTGGCGCCGGTGCCCGCTCCCGGGCCGGCGGCCGTGGTGCATATCGGGCCCGTGGTGCTGACGGGCGGCACGGTGGCTTTTTCGGATTACTTCGTCAAGCCCAATTACTCGGCCGACCTCAGTGCGCTGGCCGGACGGCTCAGTGCCTTTTCCTCCGTGCCGGCAGCCGAGGGGCAGGCGCCGCAGATGGCCGATCTGGAGCTGCGCGGCCGCGCCCAGGGCACGGCCAATCTGGAAATCCTGGGTCAACTCAACCCGCTGGTCAAACCTCTGGCCCTGGACATCACGGCGCGCATGAGCGATCTGGAGCTGTCGCCGCTGTCGCCCTATTCCATCAAATATGCAGGCCACGGCATCGAGCGCGGCAAGCTGTCCATGGATGTGAACTACAAGGTGCAGCCCGACGGACAGCTCACGGCGAGCAACAAGCTGGTGCTCAACCAGCTGACCTTCGGCGAGTCGGTGGATGGCGCCCCCGCCAGCTTGCCGGTGAGGCTGGCCACGGCCCTGCTCGCCGACCGCAATGGCGTGATCGACCTGGACCTGCCGATCAGCGGCTCGCTCAATGACCCGCAGTTCCGCCTGGCGCCGGTGATTTTCAAGATCATCGGCAATCTCATCATGAAGGCGGTCACCGCGCCTTTCGCCTTGCTGTCCGGAGCGTTTGGCGGCGAGGCCGACAGCGGCGGGGCCGTGGTGTTCGCGCCGGGCAGCGCGCAGCTCGATGCCGCCGGCCGACAAAGCCTGGACAAGATCGCCAAGGCCTTGCAGGAACGCCCTGCGCTGCAGATGACCGTGGTCGGTGAAGCTTCGCTGGAAATCGAGCGTGCGGGCTGGAAGCAGGAGCAACTGCAGCAACTGTTGCTCGCGGAAAAACGCCGCAAGGCACTGCGCGCCGGGCAGGCCGCGGACAGCGTCACGGCCGTGGCTGCGGCCGAAGCACCTGAGTTGCTCAAGGCGGTTTACCGCCGCGCGGACATGACCAAGCCGCGCAACCTGTTAGGCTTGGCCAAGGATCTTCCCGACAGCGAAATGCAAACCCTGTTGCTTGCGCATATCCCTGTGCCTGACAATGCGATGCATGAACTGGCTCTGGCGCGCGGGGTGGTGGTGCGCGACTACCTGGCGGCGCAGCAGTTGCCTCTGGAACGTTTGTTTCTGGGGGCCCCGGTACAGCCATCGGCGGGGCCGGATTGGAAGCCGCAGGCCCGGTTGAATCTGGCCGTGCGGTGAATCAGTTTGGGCTCTGCGCAAATAACAGCGAAAATACCTCTTTACTCTCTGCAGTACCGGCCTCCGGGTTGGTGGTGCAGCACAGGCCTTTTGGCTGCCCTCCGGGGCGGCCAAGGGCCTATTCCATTGAACAATGTCCTCTCTTTCTCCTCGTAGCAACATGTCCGAAGCCCCTGAAGTGAACCCGGCCCTGGCCAAGACCTCTGAAACGCATCCTCTTGATGCGCTGACCGGCGGCGCGTTTTCCGCAGAAACCTCGGGTGAACGTGCTTCGCGTATCCGGGACTGGCTGGTGACCCAGCCTTCCCATGACCAATTGCAGGAAGTGTTCAAGGAACTCAGCGTGCGCGACAAGAGCGCGGCACGTGCCGTGCGCGAACGCCTCGATGAAATCCGTCGCCTGGAAACCCAGGAAAAGATCGGCGTCGAATGGGCTGAAAAGGCCCAGCAGCTGCTGGCTGCCTCGACGCTGAACATTGCCGATGCCATGGCCTGGCAGCGTGAAGCCGCCAAGGCCGGTGCGCCTTTGTCGCGCGAGCCCCTGTCGGTGTTCAAGGGCCAGTTGGCCGAACGCGTCAAGGTGATCGAAGACCTGCAGCACCGCGTGCAGGTGCAGCGTGAAGCGGCCGTGCTGCTGGCCCAGCGCATCGAAGTGCTGTCGACCAAGCCTTGGCGCGATGCCCTGGCGGCCCTCGAAGCGCTGAGCGCCGACGTGGCGCACTGGCAAGCCCAGGCCGATGAATTGACCGGCGATGCCAACTGGGTCAGCGTGGACGCCAAGTTCCCGCCCCAGCTCGAGAATTCGCGCACCCAGCTGCTGGTGGTCTGGGACGCATTCCAATCGGCGCTGGCCCTGACGCAAGCGGCCGCGCAAGACGAGCAAGCCGCCTTGCCACCCGTGCCCGTCTGGGCCGACGAACTGCGCGTAGCCCGTGGCCTGCCCACGGAAGCCGCCGCGGTGGCTGCCAAGACGGCTGCTCCAGTCATGCCCGTGGCAGCTCCCCGTGCCAAGCCCGTTGCCAAGGCTGCGCCCAAGGTCGCTCCCGAAGTGATCGAAGCGGGCGTGCAGGCCGTGCGCCAGGCGCTCGCCCAGTTGGTGGCGCTGACCGGCAAGGCCGCTGCGCAAGCCCCCGTGGCTGCTGCCGAGGCCGCCGTTGAAGTGGTGCCCGAAGCCGCTGCTGCCCCAGCCGCGGATGCCGCCGTGGAAGTCGCCACCGCTGAAATAGCGGCCAGCGATGCACCGGCTGAAGCCGAAGCGCCCGTGGTTGCTGAAGCAGCCGTGGCCGAAGAAGCCCCCGTGGCTGCCGATGGCAACAAGCGCGTGGCCAAGGCGCTGGCGCAATTGCGTGCCGTGCTCAAGCAGCAAGGCCGTCATATCGACCAGGCACTGGGTGCTGAAGTCAATGCCGCCTTGCTGCAAGCCGGTGATGCCCAAGGCTGGCAAGGCTGGAAAGCCGACTCCGTGCGTGAAGATCTGGTGAGCCAGGCCGAAGCCCTGCTCAACCGTCCCGACGGCCAGGCCCTGGGTGGACGCAAGATGCAGGAATCGCTGCGTACCCTGCGCGAGCAGTGGAAGCAGGCCGATCAAGGTGCCGCGGCCAACCATGCGCTGTGGAAGCGTTTTGATGAAGCCTGCAATGCCGCGCACAAGGTGGTCGAAGCCTGGCTGGACCGCGTGCGCAGCGAAGCGGCCAACAACAAGGCCCAGCGCGTACAGCTGATCGAAGAAGTCAAGGCCTGGACTGCCGAGCAGGCAGCACAGGCGTCGCAGGACTGGAAAACCATGGCCCGCAGCCTGCGCCAGTTCGGCGAGCGCTGGCGCGATGGCGGCCATGTCGGCGAGAAGATGTTTGCCGAACTCCAGCCTTTGTGGAAGCAGGCCATCACGGCCGCGGAAGCGCCTTTGCATGCCGCGCAAAAGGCCAGCCTGGCACGCCGCCACGCCATGATCGACGAGGCCGTGGCCTTGGGCGAAGCCGTTTCGCTGCGCATCGACGCCGTCAAGGCCTTGCAGCAGCGCTGGCAGGCCGAGGCACAAGCCGTGCCCCTGGACCGCAAGCATGAACAAAAGCTGTGGGATGCATTCCGCAAGCCGCTGGACGACGCTTTCAACCGCAAGGGCGGCGAGCGCAACAGCCGCAGCCAGGTAGAGCTGAGCGAACACGACCGTCGCGTGCTGGAAGCGTCCAAGGCCCTGGAAGATGCCAATGCCAGCGGTGATGCCCAGCAGATCCGTACCGCCATGGCGGCACTGGAAGCCGGTTTGCGCAGCCAGGCCCAGGCCCAGGAATCCGTGGCCAAGGCCGATGCACAGCCTGCTGCCGCCGATGAGGAAGGCGCTGCTGCACCCAAGCCCGTGGCCGTCAAGCCCGTGGTGGCCGTGCGCGGTGATGACCGCCCTGGCATGAAGAAGGAAGCGCCTGCAGCCACGGGTCGCCCTGGCCGCCCCGGCGAGCGCCGTGACGGCCCAGGCAGCCGCGATGGCCGTCCTGGTGGCGGTGACCGTGCTGGCCGCTTCGGCGAACGCAATGATCGCCCCATGCGCGAAGACCGCGGCCCGCGTCTGGCGGATCCGGCTTTCCGTGCCCAGCGCGATGCCCTGGAACATGCCCAGATGGCGCTGCGCAAGCTCGCCGTGCAAGCCCATGGCGAAGCCTTGACCCAGTTGCTCAACGCCTGGGAAAAGCGCGATGCCGAGCAGTTGCCTGGTACCCAGGAACTCGGCGGCCGCGTCACGCCACAGGTGCGCAGCGCCTGGGCCAAGTCCTTGTCGGCTCCCGTGGCTGGTGATGCCGGCGAAGCCCTGCTGCGCCTGGAAATGGCTGCCGACGTGCCCACGCCCGCCGAGCAGATCACGGCCCGCCGCACTTTGCAGCTGCAACTGCTGACGCGCCGCAACGATCCTTCGCCTGCAGAGACCTGGGGTCAGGATGCTGCCCGCGTGCTGGCCAGCGCCCGCGACGACGCCAGCGCCCGTCGCCTGCAGAACGCACTCAAGGCCTTGCTGCGCAAGTAAGGTCTGCGGCTGGCGGCTTGGCCGCCGCCACGCAAAAGCCACTCCTCGGAGTGGCTTTTTTTATGGGCGTGGCACCGGTGGCCGAGCAGGGCGAAAGAGCGTTGCGGGGTGAAATGCGTTCGGAAAAAGAAAAAGGCCGTTGCAGTTGCAACGGCCTTTTAAATTTGGTGCCCAGGAGAGGACTCGAACCTCCACGATGTTACTCGCTAGTACCTGAAACTAGTGCGTCTACCAATTCCGCCACCTGGGCATTTCAGGAAAGATTGAATTATAGGGGGCGTTTTTGGGTCAAAAAGGGAAAACGTGAAAATTTTCTTTGCAGGGCGTTTTTAGGGCGAAATGCGGAGTGTCTATGGTGTTTTGCTGCTGATCTTCGGCGGGGCGGGGGGCATGGTGGTGCTGGCCTGTCTTCGGGTCTGCAAGGCCCTTGGGCGCCCGGTATGGGGTGGATGGGGGCTGTGAGCGCTGCAGGGGGGTGCGGGCGGCACCTGGAAGGCTGCCCAGGCCTGTCCGGAAATCCGTGCGGTGGATGTGTCCATTCATCTTTTGGCGACAAGGTGAATGGAGCTTCTTGTCTTCACCGCCAGGCATGGGGCCTGCCACGGTCTTTTGGGGCCGTGCCTTTTGCGTGCAATACGGCTTTTCGATGCGGAAAAAGAAAAAGGCCGTTGCAGTTGCAACGGCCTTTTAAATTTGGTGCCCAGAAGAGGACTCGAACCTCCACGATGTTACTCGCTAGTACCTGAAACTAGTGCGTCTACCAATTCCGCCATCTGGGCTTTCAGGAAAGATTTGAATTATGCAGCAAAAAATCCTGCGTTTTTCAAAGTTTCCAAAAATATTTATTTCCTGAAACTTGCGATGCAAACTCTGTCGCATCGCACAATAAAAAGACCACTGAGGTAGCAGTAGTCCTGAATTTTTCAAAAACCTTTTCAGGTTCTCGTTAAACTTGGTGCCCAGGAGAGGACTCGAACCTCCACGATGTTACTCGCTAGTACCTGAAACTAGTGCGTCTACCAATTCCGCCACCTGGGCATCTCAGGAAAGATCAACATTGTATAGCAAAAAAATGAACCTCAGCACAAACTCTGCCAACGCGACCGATGAAATCGAAGGCAGCGTGCAGGGGCATCGCGACGGCCATGGTTACGTGGTGCGCGATGACGGTGAAAAAGACATCTACATCCCGGCCAATGAAATGCGTGCCGTGCTGCACAAGGACCGTGTCAAGGTGCTTGTGGTGCGTCATGACCGCCGTGGACGCCCCGAAGGTCGCGTGACCGAAATCATCGAACGTCCGACCAAGACCATCATCGGTCGACTGCTGCAGGAAAGCGGCGTGTGGCTGGTGGCGCCTGAAGACAAGCGCTACGGCCAGGACGTGCTGATTCCTGCGAACGCCACGGGCACGGCCAAGGCCGGCCAGGTGGTAGTGGCCGAGCTGACCGAAGCGCCTGCGCTGTTCGGCCAGCCCGTGGGCCGCATCACCGAAGTCCTCGGTGAAGTGGACGACGCCGGCATGGAAATCGAGATCGCGGTGCGCAAGTACGATATGCCGCACGAATTCTCCCCCGAGTGCCTGGAGCAGGCCAAGGGGTTGCCGGACAAGGTCCGGGCCATCGACCGCAAGCTGCGCATCGACCTGACCGATGTGCCGCTGGTGACCATCGACGGCGAAGACGCGCGCGACTTCGACGATGCGGTGTATTGCGAGCCGGCCAAGGTGGGGCGCAGCAAGGGCTGGCGCCTGCTGGTGGCGATTGCCGATGTGAGCCACTATGTGCGCACCGGCAGTGCCATCGACGTCGATGCCTACGACCGCGCGACCAGCGTGTATTTCCCGCGCCGCGTGATTCCCATGCTGCCCGAGAAGTTGAGCAACGGCCTGTGCTCGCTCAACCCCGACGTCGACCGTCTGTGCATGGTCTGCGACATGCTGATCACGGCCAAGGGTGAAATCCACGCCTATCAGTTCTACCCGGCCGTCATGCACAGCCATGCGCGCTTCACCTATACCGAAGTCGCTGCCATCCTGTCGAATACGCGCGGCCCCGAAGCCCAGCGCCGCAGCGCACGCGTGCCCGATCTGCTGAACCTGCACGGCGTCTACCAGTCGCTGCTCAAGGCGCGCCAGGCGCGCGGAGCGGTTGATTTCGAGACCACCGAGACGCAAATCGTCTGCGACGACAACGGCCGCATCGAGAAAATCATTCCGCGCACGCGCAATGTGGCGCACAAGCTGATTGAAGAGGCCATGCTGGCCGCGAACGTCTGCAGCGCCGACTTCATCGAGCAAAGCGACCAGAACGGCCTGTTCCGGGTACACGACAGCCCGTCGGCGGAAAAGAAGGAAGTGCTGCGCAACTACCTCAAGGCCATGGCCGTGGGCATGTCGATCAGCGACGACCCCAAGCCCGCCGAGTTCCAGGCGATCGCCCAGGCGACCAAGGACCGGCCCGACGCGCCGCAGATCCACACCATGCTGCTGCGCTCGATGATGCAGGCGATCTACACGCCGGTGAACGAAGGCCATTTCGGTCTGGCGTTCCAGGCCTATACCCACTTCACCAGCCCGATCCGCCGCTACCCCGATTTGCTGGTGCACCGCGTGATCAAGTCCGAGCTGGAAGGCAAGCGCTACCGCCTGCCCGTCCTGCCCACGCCCGGTGAAGCCCATGCCAAGCTGGCCAAGCGCCTGGCCAACCGCGTGAGCGCGCCCGACCAGGCACCGAAAAAGCGCGCTGGTGGCGCCGAGCTGCTGGCCTGGGAGGCCGCGGGCCTGCATTGCAGTGCCAACGAGCGCCGCGCCGACGAGGCCAGCCGCGATGTCGAGTCCTGGCTCAAGTGCAAGTACATGCGCGAGCACCTGGGCGAGGAATTCGCCGGCACGGTGACGGCGGTGACCACCTTCGGCATTTTCGTGACCCTGGACGCGATGTATGTCGAAGGCCTGGTGCATATCACCGAGCTGGGCGGCGACTACTTCAAGTTCGACGAGTTGCGCCAGGAACTGCGCGGTGAACGCACCGGTGTGCGCTATGCCTTGGGCTCGCGCCTGAATGTGCAGGTCAGCCGCGTGGACCTGGACGGTCGGCGCATCGACTTCCGCCTGGTGCAGGAGGGCGGGGAAGCCCAGCCTGCGCGCAGCGGTGGTGGCGGCAAGCGTGACCAGCGCGACTCGCGCAGTTCGCGCAAGGAACGCGGAGAACGTGGTGCGCGTGAAGAGCGTGCCCCGCGCGAGGAGCGCGGCACCAATGCACCGGTGCACAGCGCGCAGGCGCCGGCCGGTGGCGAAGCCGCGGTGCTTACCGCGCCAGCCCAGCGCGACAGCGATGAGGCCATGGACGCGGGTGCGGCACCCAAGCGGCGCAAGGACAAGGATCGGCGCTCCGTGCCTTCCTTGCTGATGCCGACCCTGCCGCCGCCGTCGCCGATCGAAGGCTTGAAAGCCTCGGTGCGCAAAGCCGCGGCCGAGCCCAAGCCCAGCGGCAAACCCAAGCGCAAGCCACGCCGTTAAGCCGGCCAGGTTTTGAGCGAACAAAAGCCCCCGCAGGCCAGTCCTGCGGGGGTTTTTTTTGGGGATTTACTGCAGGAAAGCCGCCAGGGCGCTGGCCGTGAGACTGCGGTCGTCGGGCCAATGGTCGGCGGCCGCGCCATGGGCCAGCACGGCGCTGCAGGCGGCCGCATGGGGCGCCAGGCCCTGGGCCAGGCGGGCGCCGATCAGGCCGGCCAGCACATCGCCCGTGCCGGCCGTGGCCAGGCGCGCGTTGCCCGTGGGGTTGATGCGTGGCAGCTGTCCGGGCGTGGCGATGATGGAGCCCGAGCCTTTGAGCACCACGCTGCAGGCATAGCGCTCGGCCAGTGCCTGGGCGGCGGCCAGCCGGTCGGCCTGGACCTGGGCTGCGGTGCATTGGAGCAGGCGCGCGGCTTCCAGCGGGTGCGGCGTCAGCACCGTGGGCAGACCGGCGTGCGCGCGCTGGCGCAGGGCCGCGGCCAGTGCGTTGTCGCTGGCCACGGCATTGAGGCCGTCGGCGTCGAGCACCAGGCGCGCGGCCTGGGCCAGCACCGTGGGCAGCACGGCGCGCACGGCTTCACCGCCGCCGCAGCCGCAGACGGCGGTGACTTGCGGCCAGTCCAGCGCGTCCACGCGGCGCAGCATCAATTCGGGCCAGGGCGGTGCCAGCGTCTGGCCGTCGTCCAGCAGGGCCACCATCACCCGACCGGCCCCGCCATGCAAGGCCGCGCTGGCCGCGAGCCAGGCGGCGCCCGTCATGCCCATGCCGCGGGCCTGCAGGCCTTCGCCGCCGATCACGGCCACATCGCCAAAACTGCCTTTGTGGCTGTCGTGGGGTGCGCGGGCTTTGCGCGCATCCGGTTGCCGCCCACCGCTGAGCTCGGCCGTGGCCGCTGGCGCGAAAGCGCCGCACTGCAAGTCGTCATGCCACAGGCTGGCGCAGGCATCGCGTCCCTGGGCCGTGAACAGTCCGGGCTTGAGTGTCAACAGGCTCAAGGTGTGGCGCGCGGTGCTGGCTGCGGCTTCCTCGGCGTCGGGGGCGAAACCGGCGGCGTACTGTCCGGTGTCGGCGTCGAGGCCCGAAGGCAGGTCCACCGCCAGCAAGGTGGCCGGGCTGGTGCGCAGTTGCCGCAGCAGTGCGTGCAAAGCGGTGGGCGGCATGCGCGGCGCATCGGCCTGGCTGCGCAGGCCGATGCCCAGCAGGGCATCGATGCACAGGTCATGCGGGCCCAGGCCCGGTGGCGGGCCGGGCGCAAACACCACGCCGGCGGCGACCGCGCGTTGCCAGGCGGCGTGCGCATCCGGCGGGGCGGTTTCAGGCGCCCCCGGCCAGGTCACGCTGACGTTCTTGCCTGCCTGATGCAGCCAGGCTGCCGCTTCGAGTCCGTCGCCACCATTGTTGCCGCTGCCGCAGGCAATCCAGACGTGGCGCGCATGCGGCGCGAG
The DNA here is from genome assembly GCF_025421555.1 of Acidovorax bellezanensis. Taxonomy (NCBI): domain Bacteria; kingdom Pseudomonadati; phylum Pseudomonadota; class Betaproteobacteria; order Burkholderiales; family Comamonadaceae; genus Acidovorax; species Acidovorax bellezanensis. The sequence goes on along the minus strand of NZ_JAODYH010000001.1, from coordinate 175,041 downwards.
CGCCAGGGCCAGCCGGGCGCAGGCTGCGCCTGCGCGCTGCATCAGGGCGTGGGCGGGCAGGCTGCTGGCGGCGGCGGCCTCCATGGCACGGGTCGCGGCCACGCTGTGCAGGGCCTGGGCTTGATCAAAGTTGATGCGTTCCATGGCTCCAGCATATCGAGAACCGGTGCTAGAAGCGTTGCAGGTTCAGTCCCGTGGTGTCCAGCCCCGGCGCGCGCTGGGCGATCAGGTCGGCCAGCAACTGGCCGCAGCCATGGGCCATGGCTGCGCCGTTGTTGCCGTGGCCCAGGTTGAGCCACAGGCCGGGCAGGCCGCTGGCACCCAGCACGGGCGCGCCGTCGGGCGTCATGAGGCGGGTGCCGCGCCAGGCGTGCACGCCCTGCGAGGGCTGCATGCCGCCGGGAAACCAGTGGCTCAGCGCGTGGTACAGGCGCTGCAGGCTGGGCGCATGGTGTTGCGCCGAAGTGCCGAGGTCGGCTCCGCCGCTGGCGCGCACGCGCTGGCCCAGCCGCACCAGGCTGATCTGCCGTTCCCAGTCGACGACGGCGCAGCGCGGCGCGTGCGCGGGCTCGCGCAGCGGTGCGCTCACGGTGTAGCCGCCCAGCTGGACCACGGGCAGCTTCAGGCCCAGTGGGCGCAGCAGCTGCGCGCTGGCCGCGCCCGCGCAGACCACCACGGCCTGGTGCGCGCGCATGCCGGACTCGCCGGCCAGCTGCACGCCCATGGCCTGCTGGCCCAGTCGGCTGACCCGGGCGTCGAACACGAATTGCACGCCCAGTTGCTGCGCCGACATGCGCTGCTGCTGTACCCACAGACGGCAGTTGGCGGTTTCGGCCGCGGGCAGGTTCAGCGCGGCGAACAGCGTGGCCTGGCTGGACAGGCCGGGTTCGAGCTGGCGGGCCTGGGCCGGGTCCAGCTGCTGCACCGCCACGCCGGCGTCGGCGAGCACCTTGAGGGCTGGCTGCAATTGGGCCAGGGCGGCTTCGGTGCGCAGCAGCACCATGGCGCCGGCCTGGCGCTGCATGTCCTGGGTGGCATCGGCCCATTCGCCTTCGCGCAGCTGCTGGCTGTACTGGGCCAGCCGTTCGACGGCGGCCAGCGCCGGGTGCAACTGCTCGGGCGCCTTGCGTATGCGCCGGCCGGCCTGGCGCCAGCGCCAGAGCCAGGAAAGATCGGCCGTGCTCAACGCGCTGCCGATGCGCAACTGGGATTGGCGGCTGCGCAGACCGGGCGGCTGGGCCAGGCCTGGAGCGCTCCAGGGGTGTAGCAGGGCGGGCGCAAGCCAGCCCGTGGGCGCGAAGCTCGCGCCTTCGGCGGCGCTGCTGTGCTGGTCATAGACCGTCACGGCGTGACCGTCGCGCGCAAGCGCGTGCGCAGTGGCGATGCCGGCGACGCCGGCACCCACGATGGCAATATTCATGAGGGGGTAGAAGTGATGGTGGTCCAGCCCGCAGCGCGAAGCTACGGCGACTGGAGTATGCCTTCGATCAGCAGACTGATGTCGAGCACGGCATCGTCATGCAGCGCGCCATGCCAGACCATCAGGCCCACGGGCAGCTCGCCGCGCTGGTGGCAGGGCAGTGACAGCGCGCAGCCGTCGAGCATGTTGACCACGCTGGTGTTGCGCAGCAGCAAAGTGTTGGCGCGCTGGAAAGCCGCGTCGCGCTGCGCATCCAGGGCGCTGTCCTGGCCTTGCGCCGGTGCGACGTCGGCCATCAGGGGCGCGAGAATCGGCACGGTGGGCGACAGCAGGGCGTCGTAGCCGGCCAGCGCCTGCTCCATCTGTGCGATCCAGCGCTTGCGCGCGTGGTGCAGATCGATGTAGTGCGCGGCCGTCATCTGGGCGCCGCGTTCGATGCGGCTGCGCACGCGCGGGTCGTAGGGCAGGTTCCGGGCGTCGGCCTTGGCCAGCAGCGGCCGGTGCCAGGCATAGCTTTCCGCGCCGGCGAAGCTGCCGTGGTCATGGATGTGCAGCAGCGTGTCGAGTTCCGGCAAGTCGATGTCGACGATTTTGGCGCCGGCAGCGCGCAGCTGGCTCAGGCTGCGCTCGAAGGCCAGGGCCACGGCGGGGTCCATCTCGTCCAGGAACAGGCGGCGGGGCACGGCCAGACGCCAGTCGGCGATGCCGACGGGGCTGCGGGTGACCGTGCGGGCGGCGAGAATTTCGTGCACCAGGATGGCATCGCGCACGCTGCGGGTCAGCGCGCAGGCCGTGTCCAGCGTGGTGGACAAGGGTATCGTGCCGTCCGTGGGCACCAGGCGGGCCGTGCTCTTGAAGCCGACCAGACCGTTGAGGGCCGCGGGAATGCGGATCGAGCCACCCGTGTCCGAGCCCAGGCCCACGTAGGCCGCGCCGCTGGCCACCGAGACGCCCGCACCCGAGGAAGAGCCCCCGCACACGCGCGCCGGGCCGGGCAGGGCGCCGAAGCGCGCGTCCAGCGCGGCCGGCGTGCCGTAATGGGGATTGACGCCCACGCCCGAGTAGGCGAATTCCACCATGTGGGTGCGGCCAATGAAGGCCGCGCCAGCCGCACGCAAGCGGGCCACGGCCAGGCTGTCCTGGCTGGCGACAGGGGCATCGCCGAGCACGCGTGAACTCGCGGCGCTGCGTGTGCCCTGGAGATCGAAAAGGTCTTTGACCGAGACCGAGAGTCCCGCCAGCGGCAACTGCGGCGCGGCCCTGGCGGCGCTTTGCATGGCGCTGTCGAACAGCGTCTGGGCGAAGACATGGTCGCAGGCAGGCGTTGACGTCGTGGCGATCGCGGCCTGGAGCAGGTCGGTGGCGCGGCATTCGCCGCTGCGCACGTTGGTGAGTGCGGAGCAAAGATCAGAGTGCATGTGGTAGAATTTTTCGGCTTTACTGAATGCTGCTTTGCGGCGTGCTGCGCTGGGCGCGTTTTTCGCGAACCAGTTGCAGTGTGCGCTAGCAGCTACAGCAAAGCAAATAGCAAACCAGTCCCCTCAAGGTGTTGCCCTCACGGGCAAATGTCGGGCTGGATTTTAGACCCAACCTTTGGAGAATTCTCATGTCCGTTACTATGCGCGAAATGCTGGAAGCCGGTGTTCACTTCGGTCACCAAACCCGCTTCTGGAACCCCAAGATGGCCCCGTTCATCTTCGGTCACCGCAACAAGATTCACATCATCAACCTGGAAAAGTCGCTGCCGATGCTCCAGGAAGCGCAAAAGTTCGCCAAGCAGCTGTCCGCCAACCGCGGTACCGTGCTGATGGTCGGTACCAAGCGCCAGGCCCGTGACACGGTGGCTGCTGAAGCCCAACGTGCTGGCGTGCCTTACGTCGACCAGCGCTGGCTCGGCGGCATGCTGACCAACTTCAAGACCGTCAAGACGTCGATCAAGCGTCTGAAGGACATGAAGATCCAGCAAGAAGCCGGTCTGGAAAGCATGAGCAAGAAGGAACAGCTGATGTTCGCTCGCGAACTGATCAAGCTGGAAAAGGACATCGGCGGCATCCAGGACATGAACGGTCTGCCCGACGCCATCTTCGTGATCGACGTGGGTTTCCACAAGATTGCCGTGGCCGAAGCCAAGAAGCTGGGCATCCCCCTGATCGGCGTGGTTGACACCAACCACAACCCCGAAGGCATCGACTACGTGATCCCTGGTAACGACGACTCGGCCAAGGCTGTCGAGCTGTACGCCAAGGCCATCGCTGACGCGATCCTGGCTGGTCGTGCTGACGCCGTCAACGACGTGGTCAAGGCCGTGGCTGCTGAAGGCTCGGACGAATTTGTGGAAGTGCAAGAGTCGGCTGCCTAAAGTCCGGCAACGCGATGAGTCGCGATAAAAAAGCGGGGCTCTGGTAGCCCCCTTTTTTTAGCCTCAATCCTTGTAACGAATCGAACTGAAATCGGAGAAATAAGATGGCTGTTATTACCGCAAAACTGGTGGCTGAACTGCGTGCCAAGACCGACGCCCCCATGATGGAATGCAAGAAGGCACTGACGGAAGCCGACGGCGACCTGGTCAAGGCTGAAGAGCTGCTGCGCGTCAAGCTGGGCACCAAGGCTGGCAAGGCCGCTTCGCGTATCACCGCCGAAGGCGTGGTCGCGGCTTACATCAATGGCGACGTGGGCGCCATGATCGAAGTCAACAGCGAAACCGACTTCGTGTCCAAGAACGACAGCTTCCTGGCCCTGGCCGATGCAGCTGCCCGTCTGGTGGCCGAGCACAACCCTGCCGATGTGGCTGCCCTGTCGGCACTGCCCTACGAGCAAGACACCTACGGCCCCACGCTGGAAGACGTGCGCGCCGGCCTGATCGGCAAGATCGGCGAGAACATGTCGTTCCGTCGCTTCAAGCGTTTCAGCGGCACCAAGCTGGCTTCCTACCTGCACGGCTCGCGCATCGGCGTGATCGTCGAGTACGAAGGCGACGCTACGGCAGCCAAGGATGTGGCCATGCACGTTGCAGCCATGAAGCCCGTCGCACTGACCAGCGCTGACGTGTCGGCTGAGCTGATCGAAAAAGAACGCGTTGTCGCAACTGCCAAGGCCGCTGAGTCGGGCAAGCCTGCTGACATCGCCGCCAAGATGGTTGAAGGTTCGGTGCAGAAGTTCCTCAAGGAAGTCTCGCTGTTCAACCAGGTCTTCGTGAAGGCTGCTGACGGCAAGCAAACCGTCGAGCAAATGCTCAAGGCTACCAACACCACCATCAAGGGCTTCACCCTGTACGTGGTTGGTGAAGGCATTGAGAAGAAGGTGGATGACTTCGCTGCTGAAGTCGCCGCCCAAGTGGCAGCTGCCAAAGCTGGCGCTTAAATCCGTCGACTGTTTTTTTCCCTGTTTCCTTTTTTCACCGTACGGAGTATTTGTTCATGACCCACGCAACACCAGCCCACAAGCGTATTTTGCTCAAGCTGTCTGGTGAGGCGCTCATGGGCGACGATGCCTTTGGCATCAACCGTGCCACGATAGTGCGTATGGTGGAAGAAATCGCCGCTGTCACCCGTGTGGGTGTGCAGGTGGCGGTGGTGATCGGGGGAGGAAATATTTTCCGTGGCGTGGCTGGCGGCTCTGTCGGCATGGACCGCGCCACGGCGGATTACATGGGAATGCTGGCCACGGTCATGAATGGCCTGGCCCTGGCTGATGCCATGGACAAGCAGGGCCTCACGGCCCGCGTGATGTCCGCCATTGCCATCGAGCAGGTGGTCGAGCCCTACGTGCGCCCCAAGGCGCTGCAGTACCTCGAAGAAGGCAAAGTAGTGGTGTTCGCCGCCGGCACGGGCAATCCGTTCTTCACGACCGACACCGCCGCTGCATTGCGCGGCGCTGAAATCGGTGCCGAAGTGGTGCTCAAGGCCACCAAGGTGGATGGCGTGTACACGGCCGATCCGTTCAAGGATCCGACAGCAACCCGCTACACCAAGCTCAGCTTTGACGAAGCGATTTCCCGCAACCTGGGCATCATGGATGCCACCGCGTTTGCCTTGTGCCGCGACCAGAAGTTGCCTGTACGGGTGTTTTCCATCGTCAAGCATGGGGCGCTTTTGCGCGTGGTCATGGGCGAAGACGAAGGTACCTTGGTGTACGCTTAAAAATCATGCGCCGCGCAGGCGCATTGCCGTTTTCGAGGAATAGACATGACGATTGCAGAAATCAAACAAACCATGGAAACCAAGATGGAGCAATCCATCACGGCTTTCAAGAACAATCTGGGCAAGATCCGCACCGGACGCGCCAGCGCCGGCATGCTCGACAGCATCCAGGTGGAATATTACGGTTCGATGGTGCCGTTGACCCAAGTGGCCAACGTGTCCCTGCAGGATTCGCGCACGCTGAGTGTGCAACCCTGGGAAAAGAGCATGGCTGCCAAGGTGGAAAAAGCCATCCGTGAAAGCGATCTGGGTCTGAACCCCTCGTCGCTGGGTGAGCTGATCCGCGTGCCCGTGCCGCCCATGAGCGAAGAGCGCCGCAAGGAAATGACCAAGCTCGCGCGCAACGAAGCCGAAGGCGCAAAAATCGCGATCCGCAATCTGCGCCGCGATGCCAACGACGCCGTCAAGCGCCTGGTCAAGGACAAGCTGGCGTCCGAGGACGACCAAAAGCGCGCCGAATCCGACGTGCAAAAGGTCACCGACCGCCGCATCGTGGAAATCGATTCGCTGGTTGCCGGCAAAGAACAAGAGATCATGGCGGTTTGACTGGTTCAGTCGCTGTAGATATCCCCTTGCAGAACTCTACTGATTTGACTGTACCCCGCCACGTTGCCATCGTCATGGATGGCAACGGCCGCTGGGCCAAGCAGCGTTACATGCCCCGCCTGGCGGGACATGCGCAAGGCGTGAAGTCTTTGCGCCGCTGCGTCAAAGCCTGCGTGGACCGCGGCATTTCCGTGCTGACGGTGTTTGCCTTTTCTTCGGAAAACTGGCGCCGTCCCGAAGCCGAAGTGTCGGGGCTGATCAGCTTGCTCGCTTCGGCCCTGAGCCGGGAAGTGGTGCAACTGGGCAAGGATGGCGTGCGGGTGTGTTTTGTTGGCGATCGCCAGGCACTGCCCGAGCGCGTGGCCGCCGGTTTGGACGCCGCCGAGCGCGAGACGGCGAACAACACCAAGCTGGTCTTCAACGTCTGTTTCAACTATGGCGGCCGCTGGGATATTGCCCAGGCCGCAGCCCGTCTGGCCGCCGAGGGCGTGGCCATTACCGAGGACAGCCTGGGCTCCGCCATGAGCATGGCCCATGTGCCTGATCCCGATTTGCTGATCCGCACCGGCGGAGAAATGCGCATCAGCAATTTCCTGCTGTGGCAACTGGCCTATTCGGAACTGTTTTTCAGCCCCGCCCTGTGGCCCGACTTCGATGAAGCGGCATTGGACGAGGCCATCGCTGCCTACGGTGCCCGCGAGCGCCGTTTTGGCAAAACTTCTGCACAAATTCAGCCGGCGGCTCCCGCAAAGATCCCGGTCTGAGAAAGGGAATCATGCTCAAGCAGCGTGTCATCACCGCCTTGGTCCTGCTGGCAATTCTTCTTCCCGCATTGTTCTATCCGGACCCGCTGCCGTTTGCGCTGCTGGTCCTGGGGCTGATGGCTGCAGGAGCCTGGGAGTGGGGCCGGATGCAAGGCCTGGGCCAATCGGCTGCCCTGGCCCTGGGCGGCGCCTGCGTGGCCCTGTGCGGCCTGTCCTGGGCCCTGGGATGGCTTGATCAATCCCTGACCTGGTTGTGGGTCATCGGCGGCAGCCTGTGGGTGCTGGCTTCCGCGGCCTTGCTGCGTGCCGGCGTGGGCGCCTGGGGTGGCTTGCCGCTGGCACTGCGCCTGATCGGCGGCGTGCTGGTACTGTGGCTGGCCTGGCTGGCCGTGGTGCAGGCACACCGCATCGGCATCAACTTCCTGCTGTCCGTGCTGGTACTGGTCTGGGTCGCGGACATCGGCGCCTATTTCGCCGGCCGCACCTGGGGTCTGCGATTCACGCGCAACAAGCTTGCGCCTTCGATCAGCCCCGGCAAGAGCTGGGAAGGGGTCTGGGGCGGCATGGTGGGCGTGCTGGTGCTGGCTGGCATCTGGGTGGTGGCTGACCGCCAGCTCGGTGCGAGCGTGGCCAGTTTTTACTCTCTGCTGTCGCGCCAGGGCCTGTGGTTCCTGCTGCTGGCCGTGGTGTTCATGGCGGCCATGAGCGTGGTCGGCGATCTTGTCGAATCCCTGGTCAAGCGCAGCGTAGGCGTCAAGGACAGCAGCGGCCTGCTGCCCGGCCATGGCGGCGTGCTGGACCGCATCGATGCGCTGCTGCCGACCCTGCCGCTGGCCATGATGCTTTCTTCTTTCGTACATCCATGAAACAACGACTCACTATCCTGGGCTCTACCGGCTCGATTGGCACCAGCACGCTGGACGTGGTGGCGCGCCACCCGCAGGACTACGAAGTGTTCGCCTTGAGCGCCGCGACCCAGGTGGATGCGATGCTTGCCCAGTGCGCGCAGTTTCAGCCGCGCTTCGCGGTCATGGCCAGCCCTGAGCACGGTCGCGCGCTGGCGGAAAAAATCCAGGCCAACGGCCTGGCCACGCAGGTCTTGCAGTCGCCGGATGCCCTCGATCGGATCGCCGCGCATGAAGAGGTGGATGCGGTCATGGGCGCCATCGTCGGTGCCGCGGGCCTGGGCCCCTGCCTGGCGGCGGCACGCGCCGGCAAGCGCCTGCTGCTGGCCAACAAGGAAGCGCTGGTGGTGGGCGGAGCGCTGTTCATGGACACCGTCAAGCGCCATGGCGCGACGCTGCTGCCCATCGACAGCGAACACTCGGCCATTTTCCAGTGCCTGCCCGAAGACCGCGGCAGCTGGGCGACGCGCGTGGACAGCATTTTGCTGACGGCTTCGGGCGGACCGTTTCGCCAGCGCGACCCGGCCAGCCTGTCGCAGATCACACCCGAACAGGCCTGCGCCCACCCCAATTTCTCCATGGGGCGCAAGATCTCCGTTGATTCCGCGACCATGATGAACAAGGCGCTGGAAGTCATCGAGGCCCGCTGGCTGTTCGACATGGCGCCCGAGCAGATCAAGGTCGTCATCCACCCGCAGCAGATCGTGCACTCCATGGTCCAGTTCAAGGACGCTTCGGTGCTGGCCCAGCTGGGCACGCCCGACATGCGCGTGCCGATTGCCTGCGGCCTGGCCTGGCCGGAGCGCATCGTGAGCGGCGCGGCCATGCTGGACTTCTCCAAGCTCGCGGCCCTGACGTTCGAAGAAGCCGATGCCCAGCGCTTTCCGGGACTGCATCTGTCGTGGCAGGCTTTGCGCGCGACCGAAGGCACGACCACGGTGCTCAATGCCGCCAATGAAGTGGCGGTGGACGCTTTCCTCAACCGGCGTCTGTCGTTTGACCGCATCCATGCGGTCAACCTTGAAACGCTGGAAAAAATGCCGCTGCCGCGCGCTCCGGGATCGCTGGAAGATTTGCTGGCCCTGGACGCCCAGGCCCGGGTCTTTGCCCGCGTAGCGGTCGAGCGCTGGGCGCTGGCCTGAGCGCCGGGCCCGGCCGGACCTTGTTGAAACCGAACCCGAGCACCCGCCTATGTTGATGACTGTTCTTGCCTTCGCGCTTGCGCTGGGTTTGTTGATCGCGGTGCACGAATACGGTCATTACCGCGTGGCCGTGGCCTGCGGCGTCAAGGTGCTGCGGTTTTCGGTAGGCTTCGGCAAGCCTTTGCTGCGCTGGCAGCCCAAAGGCTCGTCCACGGAGTTCGTGCTCGCGGCCTTTCCGCTGGGTGGCTATGTGCGCATGCTCGACGAGCGCGAGGCGCCGGTCGCACCCGAAGAGCGGCACCTGGCGTTCAACAACCAGTCGCTGCGCGCGCGTGCCGCCATCGTGGCCGCGGGACCGGCGGCCAATCTGCTGCTGGCGGTGCTGTTGTACGCCAGCGTCAACTGGCTGGGCGTGCAAGAGCCCAAGCCCTACCTGGCCAGCCCCGCGGCCGGCTCCCTGGCCCAGAAGGCCGGCTTGCGAGGCGCGGAGCTGGTGCAGGCCGTGGCACGCGGCGAAGGCCCCTGGGAGCCCGTCGTCTCGTTTGACGAGCTGCGCTGGGTCCTGGCGCGCTCGGCCCTGGAAGGCCAGGACGTGCGCCTGGAAATCGTGCGCCCGCAGGAGGGTTCGGCGACGGTGCTGACCCTGCCGCTGGGCGGCATGGATACGCGCGAGGCCGATGAAAAATTGTTCCAGCGCATCGGCGTGGTCGCACCTTGGACCCCCGCGGTGATGGGAGAGGTGCTGCCCGATGGCGCGGCCTACCGCGCAGGCCTGCGTGAAGGCGACAAGGTCTTGTCCGTGGGCGCGCAGGCGGTGGTCGACGGCCAGCAGTTGCGGGCACAGATACGCCAGTCCGTGCGGGACAAGCAGGGCCTGCAGCAGGATTGGCGGGTGGAGCGCGCAGGACAGACGCTGGTGCTGCCGGTGCGCCCGGATGCGGTGCAGGACGGCGAGCAATGGGTAGGTCGGGTCGGCGCTTTTGTCGGCGCGGCACCCGAGATGACGCTGGTGCGCCGCGGCTTCTGGGATGGCCTGCAAAATGGCGCGCAGCGCACCTGGGATCTGTCGATATTGACGCTGCGCATGATGGGCCGCATGGTGATCGGCGAAGCTTCGCTGAAGAACATCAGCGGGCCGCTGACGATCGCCGACTATGCCGGCAAGTCGGCCAGCATGGGCGTGACGCAGTACCTGGCGTTTCTGGCGCTGATCAGCGTCAGCCTGGGCGTACTCAACCTGCTGCCTTTGCCGGTTTTGGACGGCGGGCACCTGATGTATTATCTTTGGGAAGGCGTGACGGGCCGGCAGGTGTCCGAAGCTTGGATGGAAAGATTGCAGCGTCTCGGCGTGGCTGTGCTACTGCTGATGATGTGCATCGCCTTTTTCAACGATATCAACCGGCTTTTGGGCTAACTTTTTTTGCCGAATTTGTGAAGCAAGGTCGGCGGCAATCCACTCATGAAAAAACACATCAATCGCTTAGGCGCGCGCACCGCTTCGGCCTTGACCGCCATGGTTCTTGCGGCCAATGCCGCCTGGGCGCTGGAGCCTTTCAAGGTGCAGGACATTCGCGTCGAAGGTCTGCAACGGGTGGAAGCGGGCACCGTCTTTGCCTCCATTCCCTTGCGCGTAGGCGATGACTACAACGACGAAAAAGGTTCGGCCGCGATCCGCGCGCTGTTTGCGCTGGGACTGTTCAAGGACGTGCGCCTCGAAGCCAACGGCAACGTGCTGACGGTGGTCGTCGAAGAACGTCCGACCATCGCCGACGTCAACTTCGCGGGTACCAAGGAGTTCGACAAGGACACGCTGAAGAAGGCCATGCGCGACGTGGGCCTGGCCGAAGGCCGGCCGTTCGACAGCGCCCTGGCCGACCGGGCCGAGCAGGAACTCAAGCGCCAGTACATCAACCGCAGCCTGTACGGTGCGGAAGTCGTGACCACGGTGACGCCCATCGAGCGCAACCGGGTCAACCTGACGTTCACCGTGACCGAAGGCGAGCCCGCCAAGATCAACGAAATCCATGTGGTCGGCAACAAGGCCTTCAGCGAATCCACGCTCAAGGACCTGTTTGACCAGGACACCGGCGGCTGGCTCAGCTGGTACACCAAGTCCGACCGTTATGCGCGCTCCAAGCTCAACGCCGATCTGGAGACGCTGCGCTCCTTTTATCTGCAGCGTGGCTACCTGGAATTCCGCGTCGACTCGACCCAGGTCGCAATCTCTCCAGACAAGCAGACGATTTCGCTGACGCTGAACATCCACGAAGGTGAGCGCTATGTGGTGTCGGGTGTGCAGCTCGAAGGCAATTACCTCGAGCGCAACGACGAGTTCAAGTCGCTGGTGAAGATCAAGCCGGGCGAGCCTTACAACGCCGACCAGGTCACGGCCACGACCAAGGCCTTCACGGACCACTTCGGCAATTTCGGCTTTGCTTTCGCGCGCGTCGAAGCCGTGCCCGAAATCGACCGGGCCAACAACCGCGTGGCCATCGTGCTCAAGGCCGAGCCTTCGCGCCGCGCCTATGTGCGTCGCATCCAGGTCAGCGGCAACAACCGCACGCGCGACGAAGTCGTGCGCCGCGAGTTCCGCCAATACGAAGCGTCCTGGTACGACGGCGACAAGATCAAGATCTCGCGCGACCGCGTCGACCGCCTGGGCTTCTTCACCGAAGTCAATGTGGACACGCAGGAAGTCCCAGGCTCGCCCGACCAGGTGGATCTGGTGGTGACGGTGGCCGAGAAGCCCACGGGCTCGTTGCAATTGGGTGCAGGTTTTTCCAGTGCAGAGAAGGTTTCCCTGTCATTTGGTATCAAACAGGAAAATGTGTTCGGTTCCGGTAACTACCTTGGTGTGGACGTCAACACCAGCAAGTACAACCGGACCTTGGTGGTCAGCACCACCGATCCTTACTTCACCAAGGAAGGCATCTCGCGTACGCTGGACATGTTCTACCGCACCCAGAAGCCTTATGAAGACCAGGGCGGCAACTACCAGCTGGTGACGGCGGGTACGAGCGTGCGTTTCGGCGTGCCGTTCAGCGAAGTCGACACGGTGTTCTTCGGCGGCGGTATCGAGCAGACCAAGATCAAGCCGGGCACCAATATTCCCGCGGCCTACCTGGCCTATGGCGACACCTACGGCTACACCAGCACGGCCGTGCCCTTGACCGTGGGTTGGTCGCGTGACAGCCGCGACAGCGCGCTGGCGCCCAATTCCGGACGCTATCAGCGCCTGAACACCGACTGGTCGGTGGCCGGCGATGCGCGCTACGTGCGCGCCAACTACCAGATCCAGCAGTATGTTCCGTTGAACAAGAAGTTCACGCTGGCCTTCAACGGCGAGCTGGGCTGGGGCAAGGGCCTCAACGGCCGTCCGTTCCCGGTGTTCAAGAACTTCTACTCGGGCGGTCTGGGCTCGGTGCGCGGCTTTGACCAGGGCACGCTGGGCCCGCGCGACATCATCGGCTCGTCCCTGGGCGGCCCGAAGAAAGTCACGCTGAACGCCGAATTCATGGCTCCGCTGCCAGGCGCTGGCAATGACCGCACATTGCGCGTGTTTACGTTTGTGGACGTCGGCAATGTGTTTGGCGACAATGAAACCGTCGATTTTTCGCAGATGCGTGCCTCGGCAGGCCTGGGTCTGAGCTGGATTTCTCCGTTGGGGCCATTGCGCTTGGCGTATGCTCACCCTGTGCGTAAATTCGCTGGCGATAAAATCCAGAAACTTCAATTCCAAATCGGAACGTCCTTCTAATGAAATCTCTTTCCCGCCAAATCTCCCTGGCCGTGCTGATGGGCTCGATGGCTCTGGCTGCGCATGCGCAAGAATTCAAGGCCGGTTTTGTCAATACGGATCGCATCTTCCGCGAAGCAACCACGGCCAAGGCCGCGCAAGCCAAGCTCGAGCAGGAATTCGCCAAGCGCGAAAAAGACCTGGTCGACATGGGTACCACCTTGAAGACAGCTTCGGACAAGTTCGAGCGTGAAGCACCGACCCTGTCGGAATCGCAGCGCACCGCGCGCCAGCGTCAGCTGGTCGAGCAGGACCGTGAGTTCCAGCGCAAGCGCCGTGAATTCCAGGAAGACCTGAATTCGCGCAAGAACGAAGAGCTGTCGCAAGTGCTCGAACGCGCCAACAAGGTCGTCAAGACTGTGGCCGAAGCCGAAAAGTACGATGTCATCCTGCAAGAAGCGGTGTACATCAACCCCAAGTACGACATCACCGACAAGGTGATCAAGGCCCTGAACGCTGCAAAGTAATTTGCGGCATAAGACGTACAGACAGTGAGCTTGTTTCTCGGGCAAATTGTGGGTGCGCTGGGGGGGACGCTGGAGCTGGCCGGCAGCGATACGGAGATCCTCCGCATCGCTCCGCTGGACTCCGCAGGCCCGGGAGATCTGAGTTTCCTGAGCAATCCACGCTACCAGCAGCAACTGGCCGCCTCCAAGGCGGCCTGTGTCATTGTGGCGCCCGCCATGCGGGAGGCCGCCATGCAACGCGGTGCGTGCATCGTGGCCGACAACCCTTATGTGTATTTCGCGCGCGCGACCCAGCTGTGGAAGCGGCTGCACGCGCGCGCCGTGGCTGCGGGCGTGCATCCCAGTGCGGTGGTCGATCCCGAGGCGGTGGTTGATCCCACGGCCTACGTGGGCCCGCTGTGCGTGGTCGAGCGGGGCGCGCGCATTGGCGCGGGCACGCAGCTCAAGTCACGCGTTACGGTGGGTGAAGACTGCATCGTGGGTGCGCGCTGCATACTGCACTCGGGCGTGGTGCTGGGCTCGGACGGCTTCGGCTTCGCGCCCGAAGGCGGTGCCTGGGTGAAAATTGAACAATTGGGCGCCGTGCGCATCGGCGACGATGTGGAAATCGGTGCAAATACCTGCATCGACCGGGGCGCGCTGGACGACACTGTGATCGAAGACGGCGTGAAGCTGGATAATCTGGTCCAGATCGGACACAACGTTCATGTGGGACGGCATGTCGCCATGGCCGGCTGTGTGGGCGTGGCAGGTAGCGCGCAGATCGGTGCACATTGCACCGTCGGCGGCGGCGCCATCGTGCTGGGGCATTTGCAACTGGCCGAAAATGTACATATCTCGGCGGCGACTGTGGTGACGCGTTCTTTGAACAAGCCCGGCGTCTATACAGGAATGTTTCCTGTCGATGAAAACACCAAATGGGAAAAAAACGCTGCCACTTTGAAGCAGCTGCATAGCTTGCGCGAGCGCATCAAGGCACTCGAGCAACAGCAGCAGCAGGGCAGCAAGATCGGAACGCAATGATGGATATCCACGCAATTCTCAAGCAACTGCCTCACCGCTACCCGTTTCTGCTGGTAGACAAGGTGCTGGAACTTGAGAGCAACACACGCATCAAGGCCATCAAGAACGTCACGTTCAATGAGCCGTATTTCCAGGGTCACTTCCCCGGTCGCCCCGTCATGCCTGGCGTGCTCATGCTCGAAGCCCTGGCGCAAGCCGCAGGCCTGCTGGCATTCGATGCCATGGGTCAGGTGCCGGACGAAAACAACATCTACTACTTCGTGGGCATCGACGCCGCGCGCTTCAAGCGCCCGGTCGAGCCTGGCGATCAGCTGGTGCTGGAAATCACCATCGACCGCGTGCGCGGCGGCATCTGGAAGTTCAAGGGCGTGGCCCGCGTGGGCGACGAAGTGGCCTGCGAAGCGAACCTGATGTGCACCATGCGGGCCGTGGGCTGAAAGTGCTGTGTTGGCTGTGAGTCGCATTCACTCTACCGCGCTGGTTGATCCGGCAGCCTGCCTGGACACCTCGGTCACGGTCGGGCCCTATGCCGTGATCGGCCCCGATGTGCGCATTGGCGCCGACACTACCGTCGGCGCACATTGCGTCATCGAAGGCCACACGACGATTGGCCAGGGCAACCATATTTTCCAGTTCGCCTCGTTGGGCGCGCAGCCGCAGGACAAGAAGTACGCGGGCGAGCCCACGCGACTGCTCATCGGCGACCGCAATACCATTCGCGAGTTCTGCACGTTCAACACCGGCACGGCCCAGGACCAGGGCCTGACGCAGGTGGGCAACGACAACTGGATCATGGCCTATGTGCACATTGCCCACGACTGCGTCGTGGGCAACCACACGGTGCTGGCCAACAATGCCACGCTGGCGGGTCATGTGAAAGTCGGGGACCACACCATTCTGGGTGGTCTGACCGGAGTGCACCAGTTCACCCACATCGGTGCCCATGTGATGGCCGGCTTTGCCAGCCACATTTCACAGGATGTGCCGCCCTTCATGCTGGTCGATGGCAATCCGCTGTCGGTGCGCGGCTACAACCTCGAAGGCTTGCGCCGTCGCGGGTTTTCGCCGCAGCGCCTGCAGGCCGTCAAACAGATGCACAAGCTGCTGTACCGCCAGGGTCTGACGCTGGAAGCCGCACGCCAGGCGATTGCCGCGCTGGACGTGCAGTATCCGGAAGCTGCAAGCGACATCCAGGCCCTGACCTCGTTCATCGCCAGTTCAACGCGCGGTCTCGCGCGCTGATAAGGAGTTGTGATGACTGCACCGCGCGTGGCGATGGTGGCCGGCGAGACGTCCGGCGATCTGTTGGCCGGCCTCATTCTCGACGGGCTCAAGAGCCAGTGGCCGGCGCTGCAAAGCGCGGGCATTGGCGGTCCGCAGATGCAGGCGCGTGGTTTTGAGGCCTGGTGGGACAGTCAGCGCCTGGCCGTGCATGGCTACAACTGGGAAGTCTTCCAGCGCCTGGCCGAGCTGCTGCGCATTCGCCGGCAACTGCGCCAGCGCCTGCTGGCCGACCCGCCGGCGGTTTTCGTCGGCGTGGACGCTCCGGATTTCAATCTGGGGCTGGAAGCGGACTTGCGCGCCCAGGGCATCAAGACAGTGCATTTCGTCTGCCCGTCCATCTGGGCCTGGCGTGCGAACCGGGTGGAGAAAATCCGCCGCGCCGCCGACCACGTGTTGTGCATTTTTCCGTTCGAGCCCGCGCTGCTGGCAAGCCACGGCATCGCCGCGACCTATGTAGGCCACCCCTTGGCCAGCGTGATCCCGCTGGTGCCTGACCGCCAGGCGGCGCGCCAGCGGCTGGGTCTGCAGCCAGAGGCGCTGGTGCTGGCCGTGCTGCCCGGCAGCCGTACTTCCGAAATTCGTTATATCGCGCCCGCGTTCTTCGCGGCCGCAGCCCTGGTCGTCAAGGACTTCCCGGCCGTGGAAATCATCGTCCCGGCCGTACCCTCGATGATCGAAGTGGTGCGCCAGGCCGCGCGCCAGGCAGGCATGGAAGGGCGGGTCCGGATTCTTTCCGGCCAGTCCCACGATGCCCTGGCGGCCTGCGATTGCACATTGATTGCCAGCGGCACGGCGACACTGGAAGCGGCGCTGTTCAAGCGCCCGATGGTGATCGGCTACCGCATGCAGTCGCTGAGCTGGCGCCTGATGCGCCGCAAGCAGCTCCAGCCCTGGGTCGGACTGCCCAACATCCTGTGCGGCGAGTTTGTCGTGCCGGAGTTGCTGCAGGACGCGGCCAGCCCCGAGGCCCTGGCGGCCGAAGTGCTGCGCTGGCTCAGGGCGCGCGATGATTCTTCTCAAACCATTGAGGCGCTGGAACAGCGCTTCACTGCGCTGCACCACGAGTTGCGGCGCGATACCGCCCGATTGGCTGCTGATGCTATCCAGAAAGTTGTCTCTTCCTCCTGAACAGGTCTGCTTGCCGTGGCATCCGCCCGGCTTGGTGGCTGGGGTGGATGAGGCGGGGCGTGGACCCCTGGCCGGCCCGGTAGTGGCGGCGGCCGTGATTCTCGACGACCTGCGTCCCATTGCGGGACTGGCCGATTCCAAGAAGCTCACGGCGGCACGCCGCGAGGCCTTGTTCGACGAAATCCGTGCCAAGGCGCTGTGCTGCTCGATTGCCGAGGCCAGCGTGGAGGAAATCGACGAGCTCAATATCCTGCAGGCCACGATGCTGGCCATGCGCCGCGCCGTCATGGGTCTGCGGCTGAAGCCCGTGCTGGTACTGGTCGACGGCAACCGCATTCCGGTGCTGGACATGCAGGCCGAAGCCATCGTCAAGGGCGATGCCCTGGTGCAGGCGATTTCCGCGGCCTCCATCCTGGCCAAGGTGCACCGCGACCGCTGGTGTGAGCGCCTCGACGCGCAATACCCGCAGTACGGTTTTGCCGGCCACAAGGGCTACGGCACGCCGGCCCACCTGTCGGCACTGCAAGCCCATGGGGCTTGCCCCGAGCACCGCCGTTCCTTTTCGCCTGTGGCCCAGGTGCTGGCCTGAAATGCTACACCCCCTGAGCGGCTGCGCCGCTTCCCCCTCTCAACCTTCGGTGGAGGGGGACGGCACCATCGCTGCGGGGCGGCCCTTGCTCGATGCCCCTGGCCTGAGCCTCGCCGATTTTATGGGCCGCAGGAAATGCGCAGCACCATGGATAACTGAGAACTTCCTGATTGAATGGCTATGACCTCACCTGTAACCCCCATCCATTCGCGTGACAACGCCTTCGTCAAGGAGTTGCGCAAGCTCTCGCACGACAGCACGGCTTACCGCAAGCAGGGCCAGGTCTGGCTCGAAGGCGACCACCTGTGCCGCGCCGCGCTGGCGCGCGGGCTGCGCCCGGCGGTGGCGGTGTTTGCCGAGTCGTTCTGGCCGCAGGCCCCCGAGGAGTGGAAACAGCCGGCCGCCAAGGTGGTGGTGCTGGCCGATGCGCTGTTCGCCGATATCAGCGGCCTGGAGTCGCCGGCGCGCATGGGCTATCTGCTCGAATGGCTGCCGGGCCAGGTGCCGCTGCCGGGCGTGGCCACGGTGGTGCTCGATCGCGTGCAGGACGCGGGCAATGTGGGCTCCATTTTGCGCAGCGCCGCGGCTTTCGGCTTCCTGCAGGTCGTGGCGCTCAAGGGCACGGCCGCGCTGTGGAGCCAGAAAGTGCTGCGGGCCGGCATGGGCGCGCATTTCGGTCTGCACCTGGTGGAGTCCGTGGATGCCTCGGTGCTCGAAGCGCTGCAGGTGCCGCTGATCGTCACCAGCTCGCACCAGGGCGCGCTGATCCAGCACACCCAGCTGCCCTGGCCTTGCGCCTGGGCCATGGGCCATGAAGGGCAGGGCGTGGGTCCGGCCGTCGAGGCGCTGGCCAAGCTGCAGGTGCGCATAGGCCAGCCTGGTGGCGAAGAATCGCTGAACGTGGCTGCCGCCGCGGCGATCTGCTTGCATGCGAGTGCATTGACTGCTCCAGTTTGAGCGGGTAATGGCCCCCATGGGGGGATGAGAAGTCTGGCTGAGGCTCGGGTAATCCCGGGCGCAGCCACGCGCCTGTCATGGCACACGGCTATAATGGGCGGCTTTCAAGCATTCCACATCTACGCCTAGCGCCGCTTCGAGCCTTCCCCCGCAACACAAGCTATAGCCAGAGCCTCGCCTCTGACTCGCTGGGCGTAACCGTACTTAGAACCGGAGAACCCAGTGCTTTTGTCTCTCAAGGGAACCTTCCCCCCAGCCATCCTGGCGCTCGCAGACGGCACGGTCTTTATCGGCAACTCGATTGGTGCAGTCGGCACCACCGTCGGCGAAGTGGTGTTCAACACCGCCATCACCGGCTACCAAGAAATCCTCACCGACCCAAGTTACTGCCAGCAGATCGTGACGCTCACGTATCCGCACATTGGCAACTATGGTGTCAACGCCGAGGACATCGAGGCTGAAAAAGTCCACGCTGCAGGTCTGATCATCAAGGACCTGCCGTTGCTGGCCAGCAACTTCCGCATGACGTATACCTTGCCCCAGTATCTGGTGCGCGAGAACACCGTCGCCATCGCCAACATCGACACCCGCAAGCTCACGCGCCTGCTGCGCGACAAGGGTGCGCAAAACGGTGCGATTGTCGGCCTCGCCGAAGGCGAAACCGTGACCCCCGAGCGCATTGCCGCAGCGCTGGCCGCTGCCCAGGCTGCGCCGTCGATGGCCGGACTGGATCTGGCCAAGGTGGTGACCACGTCCAAGACCTATACCTGGGACCAGACCGAGTGGAAGCTGGGTCAGGGCTACGGCCAGCTGACGGCGCCGCGCTTTCACGTGGTGGCCTATGACTTTGGCGTCAAGCTGAACATCCTGCGCATGCTGGCCGAGCGCGGCTGCAAGCTCACCGTCGTGCCGGCCCAGACCTCTGCCGCCGACGTGCTGGCACTGAACCCCGATGGCGTGTTCCTGTCGAACGGCCCTGGCGACCCACAGCCTTGCGACTATGCCATCCAGGCGGTCAAGGAGCTGATCGAGAGCGGCATGCCCACCTTCGGCATCTGCCTGGGCCATCAGATCATGGCCCTGGCTTCGGGCGCCACGACGTTCAAGATGGACAACAGCCACCACGGTGCCAACCACCCGGTCAAGGATCTGGACACGGGCCGCGTCAGCATCACCAGCCAGAACCACGGCTTTGCCGTCGACATGGCGTCGCTGCCCGCCAACCTGCGCCCCACCCACGTGAGCCTGTTCGACGGCACGCTGCAGGGCCTGGAGCGCACCGACAAGCCCGCGTTCTGCTTCCAGGGTCACCCCGAAGCATCGCCCGGCCCGCACGACATCGCTTACATGTTTGACCGCTTCACGGCGTTGATGGCCAAGGCCCAGGAGAATAAATAATGCCAAAGCGCACAGACCTCAAAAGCATTCTGATCATCGGCGCCGGCCCCATCGTCATCGGCCAGGCCTGTGAGTTCGACTACTCCGGCGTGCAGGCCTGCAAGGCGCTGCGCGAAGAGGGTTACAAGGTCATTCTGATCAACAGCAACCCTGCGACGATCATGACCGACCCGGCCACGGCCGACGTCACCTACATCGAGCCCATCACCTGGCAGACGGTCGAGAAGATCATCGCCAAGGAGCGTCCCGACGCCATCCTGCCGACCATGGGCGGCCAGACCGCGCTGAACTGCGCGCTGGACCTGTGGCGCAATGGCGTGCTCGACAAGTACAAGGTCGAGCTGATCGGCGCCAAGCCCGAAGCCATCGACAAGGCCGAAGACCGTCTGAAGTTCAAGGACGCCATGACCAAGATCGGTCTGGGTTCCGCGCGCTCGGGCATTGCCCACAGCATGGACGAAGCCTGGGTCGTGCAAAAGCAGATGGGCTTTCCCACGGTGATCCGCCCCAGCTTCACGCTGGGCGGCACGGGCGGCGGCATTGCCTACAACCCCGAAGAGTTCGAGACGATTTGCAAGCGCGGCCTGGAAGCTTCGCCTACGAACGAGCTGCTGATCGAAGAGTCGCTGCTGGGCTGGAAAGAGTACGAAATGGAAGTGGTTCGCGACACAGCGGACAACTGCATCATCGTCTGCTCGATCGAGAACCTGGACCCCATGGGCGTGCACACCGGTGACTCGATCACCGTCGCTCCGGCCCAGACGCTGACCGACAAGGAATACCAGATCATGCGCAATGCCTCGCTGGCAGTGCTGCGTGAAATCGGCGTCGACACCGGCGGCTCCAACGTGCAGTTCTCGGTGAATCCCGTCGACGGCCGCATGATCGTCATCGAGATGAACCCGCGCGTATCGCGTTCGTCGGCGCTGGCCTCCAAGGCCACGGGCTTCCCCATCGCCAAGATCGCGGCCAAGCTGGCCGTGGGCTATACGCTGGACGAGCTCAAGAACGACATCACCGGCGGCACCACGCCCGCGTCGTTCGAGCCTTCGATCGACTACGTGGTCACCAAGATCCCGCGTTTTGCCTTCGAGAAGTTCCCCACGGCCGACAACCGCCTGACGACGCAGATGAAGTCGGTGGGCGAAGTCATGGCCATCGGCCGCACCTTCCAGGAATCCTTCCAGAAAGCCTTGCGCGGTCTGGAAGTCGGTGTCGACGGCATGAACGAAAAGACCCAGGATCGCGAGACCCTGGAAAAGGAACTGGGCGAACCCGGTCCCGACCGCATCTGGTACGTGGGCGATGCTTTCGCCATGGGCCTGTCGGTGGACGAAGTGTTCGCTCTGACCAAGATCGACCGCTGGTTCCTGGTGCAGATCGAGCAGATCGTGAAGATCGAGCTGGAGCTCGACGAAGTGTTCGCCGCCAAGGGCGAGGGCGCGCTGGCTGCGCTGGACGCGACGACGCTGCGCACGCTCAAGCAAAAGGGCTTCTCGGACCGCCGTCTGGGCAAGCTGCTGCACACCACGGAACACGTGGTGCGCGCCGCGCGCCATGCGCTCAATATCCGTCCCGTGTACAAGCGCGTGGATACCTGCGCGGGTGAATTCGCGACCGACACGGCCTACATGTACTCGACGTATGACGAAGAGTGCGAAGCGGTGCCGACCGACAAGAAGAAGATCATGGTGCTCGGCGGCGGTCCCAACCGCATCGGCCAGGGCATCGAGTTCGACTACTGCTGCGTGCATGCCGCACTCGCCATGCGCGAAGACGGCTATGAAACCATCATGGTCAACTGCAACCCCGAAACCGTGTCCACCGACTACGACACTTCGGACCGCCTGTACTTCGAGTCGGTGACGCTGGAAGACGTGCTGGAAATCGTGGCTGTCGAGAAGCCCGTGGGCGTGATCGTGCAGTACGGCGGCCAGACGCCGTTGAAGCTTGCACTGGACCTGGAAAAGGCCGGCGTGCCCATCATCGGCACTTCGCCCGACATGATCGACGCCGCCGAAGACCGTGAGCGCTTCCAGAAGATGCTGCACGACCTGGGCCTGCGCCAGCCGCCGAACGCCACGGCCCGTACCGAAGCCGAAGCGCTGGAAAAGGCCGCTACGCTGGGCTACCCCCTGGTCGTGCGTCCCAGCTATGTGCTGGGCGGCCGCGCCATGGAAATCGTGCACGAGCAGCGCGACCTCGAGCGTTACATGCGCGAAGCCGTCAAGGTCAGCCATGACTCGCCCGTGCTGCTGGACCACTTCCTGTCCAACGCCATCGAGTGCGACGTGGATTGCGTGCGCGACGTGGACGGCAAGGTCTTCATCGGCGGCGTGATGGAACACATCGAGCAGGCGGGCGTGCACTCGGGCGATTCGGCCTGCTCGCTGCCCCCTTACTACCTGGCCAAGGACACCATCGAAGAAATCAAGCGCCAGACCGCGGCCATGGCCGACGGCCTGAGCGTGGTGGGCCTGATGAACGTGCAGTTCGCCATCCAGGAACGCGACGGCAAGGACGTGATCTACGTGCTGGAAGTCAACCCCCGCGCTTCGCGTACCGTGCCTTTCGTCTCCAAGGCCACGGGTATCCAGCTGGCCAAGGTCGCGGCACGCTGCATGGTCGGCCAGACGCTGGCTTCGCAGGGCATCACCAAGGAAGTGACGCCGCCGTACTTCAGCGTCAAGGAAGCCGTGTTCCCGTTCGTCAAGTTCCCCGGCGTGGACACCATCCTCGGCCCGGAAATGAAGTCGACCGGTGAAGTCATGGGCGTGGGCAAGACTTTTGGCGAAGCTTTCGTCAAGAGCCAGCTGGGCGCGGGCACCTTGCTGCCCAAGTCGGGCCGCGTGTTCCTCACCGTGAAGAACAACGACAAGGCGCGGGCCGTGGTGATCGCACGTGATCTGGCGGCCATGGGCTTCGAGCTGCTGGCCACCAAGGGCACGGCCGCGGCGATTGCCGAAGCCGGCATTGCCGTGCAGGTCGTCAACAAGGTGACCGAAGGCCGTCCGCACATCGTCGACATGATCAAGATGGGCGACATCGCCATGGTGATCAACACCGTCGAAGAGCGTCGCAATGCGATTGCCGACTCGCGTGCCATTCGCACCAGCTCGCTGCTGGCGCGCGTGACCACCTTCACGACCATCTTCGGCGCGGAAGCGGCCGTCGAAGGCATGAAGAGCATGGACAACCTCGAGGTGTATTCCTTGCAGGAACTGCATGCGCAGCTGGCGCAGGCCTGAGCGCCAGACCGGGTTATACCGGGTGAAGGCCGTGTGAATCACGGCATAATTGCCCACTGACCAGAAACCGCCGCGCGGCAACGTGCGGCGGTTTGCTTTTGGGGCGTCAAAGCGGGTTGATCCCGGGCGCCAGAATTGCCGCGCCAGGCGCGGAGCCTGCTGTATATGGAGACTTTTCAATGGCCACCATTCCCATTACCAAGCGCGGTGCGGAAAAACTCAAGACCGAGCTGCACCATCTGAAGACCGTCGAGCGTCCCAGCGTGATCCAGGCGATCGCCGAAGCACGCGCCCAGGGTGACTTGAGCGAAAACGCCGAATACGAAGCCGCCAAGGACCGCCAGGGCTTCATCGAAGGCCGCATCATCGAAGTCGAGGGCAAGCTGTCGGCCGCGCAGATCATCGACCCCACGTCCGTGGATGCGGGCGGTCGCGTGGTGTTTGGCGCCACCGTGGACCTCGAAGACGAAAAAACCGGCGACAACGTGACTTACCAGATCGTGGGTGAGGACGAAGCCGACCTGAAGCTGGGCCTGATCAATATTTCCAGCCCCATTGCCCGCGCCCTGATCGGCAAGGAAGAAGGCGATACCGCCGAAGTCCAGGCCCCGGGTGGTCTGCGTCGCTACGAAGTGGTGGCGGTGCGCTACCTCTGATCCGCGGCATGGCACATTTCCTGGCGTCCTTGCCGCAGCGCCTGCCGGCGGTGGCGGCAGCCCTGTGGTGGGGCAGCCTGACCGTGGTGGGCTTTCTGGTCGTTCCGCTGTTGTTCGTCCATTTGCCCACGCCCGCCATGGCCGGGCGCATGGCGGCCACGCTGTTCGCGGCCCAGACCTGGGTGTCGGTGGCCTGCACGGCCTTGCTGCTGGTGCTGGCCAAGCGCCGCCATGCGGAAGTCGAAGAGCCCTGGGCCAGCGATGTGCTGGTGTGGGTGATCGTCGGCATGCTGCTGGCCTTGCTGGTGCAGTTCGGCGTGTCGCCACGCATCGTCGCCAAGCAGGACCTGCGCCTGTGGCACAGCGTGGGCACGGTGATGTACGCCGTGCAATGGTTTTGCGCGTTGCGGGTGCTGTGGCGTACCTGTGCCCCCCAGCGTTGAAGGCAGCGCTGGTGCACAGAACGAAAAAAAGGCGGTTCCAAGGAACCGCCTTTTTTGTCCAGCCGGGCGCGCAGCGCCCGGGTGCTTCACTCGTGCCAGTAATCGGCCACCCAGGTGGCCGGCTTGATGAAACGAAAACGCCGGTTGCGCCGGCCGGCCAATGCGTCCGGAGGGTTGCATTCGCCGTGGAAAATCACCACGCGTGCGCCAGGGGGCACGAACGGCGCTTTCCAGTAATTCGTCGGCCAGGGCGGAATGCCGTGGTACTTGAAGCTGGGGCACCATTCGGCGGGCCAGTACTGCAGCTTGCCTTGGCGGTGCAGGAAGTCGGAAAGATAGGCCTGCTCGTTACGGAACTTGTGGCGAATCTCTTCGAAGTGGCTGCGGAAGTACTCCAGTACATCGGGATGGGCGCCAAGCTCCCAGCGGTAGACGGACGAATTGCCCGTGATGCGCCAAGGTCGCTTGTAGTCGTGGATGATGAGGAACTCGCCAGGCTGGGTGAAAAAATCATCCAGTGGGCCGGTGATGACCACGTCCACGTCCAGGAAGAGCGCCGTGCCACGCAGGCCATAGAGGTCTTGCGTGAAGGTGGCGAGCTTGTTCCAGCCGCGCTCGGGCAGGCCTTTGGGAAGGTCCAGCGAAGGAATCGGCAGGCACTGGACCTCGGCGCGAATCCCTTGGCTGTCATCGGTCAGGCAGACAAAGCGAAAATCACCCTGCAGATTGCGTCGCACCATGGCGTAAAGCCGGTTGACGTATTCGGGGCCGTATTTCGTGCCCCATTTCATGCAGATGATGTGGCGCTCGCGCGCCGGAGTATTCGGGGTGGAATTCATTGGCGGCGCAAGAAGCAGACTTTAGTCGCCTTGTTGGCGTTTTTTGATGGATTTTTGCTTGGGCTGGGCACGTTTGACTTTGCCGCCCGCGGTCAGGCGCTGGTTGCCCAGAACGCGCAGTTGCTTGACTTCGGGGCGTTGGCCGCCGCGCGAGCTGAACTTGAGCACCTTGACGTCGCGAGGACCGGGCATGCGGTCTTCGTCGACGGTTTTTTCCTTTTCAGGAATGGGGCGCCACAGCACAAGCAGTTTGCCGATGTGCTGGATGGGCGCGGCGCTGAGTTCTTCAGCGAGTTGTTGGTAGATCTGGTCGCGCGCAGCACGATCGTCGTTGAAAACGCGGACCTTGATCAGGCCGTGTGCATTGAGGGCCGCGTGGACCTCTTTTTGCACGGCGGGCGTGAGGCCATCTCCGCCAATCATGACCACGGGGTCGAGATGGTGGGCGTTGGCGCGGTGTTCCCGGCGCTCGGCGGGAGTCAATTGAATTTGGGGCATGGCCCGTATTATCTAGGCAGGACGTAATCAGCATGAAAACCAAGACCAAAAGCAAGAAGGTCAATAAGGCATGGCTCAATGACCATGTCAACGATACCTATGTCAAACTGGCCAAAATTGAAGGGTTTCGCGCACGCGCGGCCTACAAGCTCAAGGAGATCGACGAGCAGCTGGGGCTGATCCGTCCCGGCAATTTCGTGATCGATCTGGGATGCACGCCCGGGGCCTGGAGCCAGTACGTACGCCGCAAGCTCTCGCCCAAAGGCGCGGCTGTGGGCGAGCTCAACGGCCGCATCATCGGTCTGGACCTGCTGCACATGGAGCCCATCGAAGGCGTGCATTTCATCCAGGGCGATTTCCGCGAGGAAGAGGTGCTGGCCCAGCTCGAAGGCCTGCTGGATGGCAGCAAGGTCGATGTGGTGGTATCCGATATGGCACCAAATTTGTCGGGTAATGACGCGACAGACGCCGCGCGCATTTCGCTGCTGGTTGAGTTGGCGGTCGATTTCACCAAGCAGCACATGAAGCCCGAGGGCGCGCTGGTGGTGAAGCTGTTCCACGGCAGCGGCTACAGCGAGCTGGTGGAGCTGTTCAAGCAGACGTTCAAGACCGTCAAGGCTATCAAGCCCAAGTCCTCGCGCGTGAAATCGTCGGAAACCTTTCTGGTCGGCATGGGTCTGAAATAGACCAGGTGCCCTGGCGCAGGCCGCAAATTCGGCCTGCTGTGGGCCGAATGCTGCGAAATGCCAATGCCCCCAGGATTGAAGACCAGGGGAATTGTGGGCTTGGCGGCTTGAAGCACCTAAAATGATCCCCAAATAGGTCGTGAAGATTTCGTGACCCTTTCTCTGCATTCCATCTGGAGCCCCGCTTGAACAATCAGTGGTTTTCAAAAATTGCCGTGTGGCTGGTCATCGCCATGGTGCTGTTTACGGTGTTCAAACAATTTGACACCCGTACCAGCGCTGCGGCCGGTCACATCGGTTATTCCGAATTTCTGGACGAAGTTCGCAACAACCGCATCAAGAGCGCAACCATTCAGGAAGGACAGGGCGGCACCGAAATCGCAGCTGTCACCACGGATGACCGCAAGCTGCGCACGACGGCGACCTATCTGGACCGCGGTCTGGTGGGTGACCTGATCGCCAACAACGTCAAGTTCGACGTCAAGCCCCGCGAAGAAGGCTCGCTGCTGATGTCGCTGCTGGTGAGCTGGGGTCCCATGCTGCTGTTGATCGGCGTCTGGGTTTACTTCATGCGCCAGATGCAGGGCGGCGGCAAGGGCGGTGCTTTCAGCTTCGGCAAGAGCAAGGCGCGCATGCTCGACGAGAACAACAACACCGTGACCTTTGCCGACGTCGCCGGTTGCGACGAGGCCAAGGAAGAGGTCAAGGAAGTCGTGGACTTCCTCAAGGATCCGAGCCGTTTCCAGAAGCTCGGCGGCCGCATTCCGCGCGGTCTGCTGCTGGTCGGCCCTCCAGGCACGGGCAAGACCCTGCTGGCCAAGTCGATCGCTGGCGAAGCCAAGGTACCGTTCTTCAGCATCTCGGGTTCTGACTTCGTGGAAATGTTCGTCGGCGTGGGCGCGGCCCGTGTGCGCGACATGTTCGAGAATGCCAAGAAGAACGCTCCCTGCATCATCTTCATCGACGAAATCGATGCGGTCGGTCGTCAGCGTGGCGCCGGTGTCGGCGGCGGCAATGACGAGCGCGAACAGACCCTCAACCAGATGCTGGTCGAGATGGACGGTTTCGAAACCAATCTGGGCGTGATCGTGGTGGCTGCCACCAACCGTCCCGACATCCTGGACGCGGCCCTGCTGCGCCCCGGCCGTTTCGACCGCCAGGTCTACGTGACGCTGCCCGATATCCGCGGCCGCGAACAGATTCTGAACGTGCACATGCGCAAGATCCCGGTGAGCCAGGACGTGAACCCCGGCATCATCGCGCGCGGCACGCCCGGCATGTCGGGTGCCGATCTGGCCAACCTGTGCAACGAAGCCGCCCTGATGGCCGCGCGCCGCAATGCGCGCACCGTGGAAATGCAGGACTTCGAAAAGGCCAAGGACAAGATCATCATGGGCCCCGAGCGCAAGTCCATGGTCATGCCCGAGGAAGAGCGCCGCAACACGGCCTACCACGAGGCCGGCCATGCGCTGATCGGCAAGCTGCTGCCCAAGTGCGACCCCATCCACAAGGTGACCATCATCCCGCGTGGCCGTGCTTTGGGCGTGACCATGAGCCTGCCCGAGAAGGACCGTTATTCCTACGACAAGGAATTCATGCTCAACCAGATCGCAATGCTGTTTGGTGGCCGGATTGCCGAAGAAGTGTTCATGCATCAGATGACCACGGGTGCGAGCAATGACTTCGAACGCGCCACGCAAATTGCACGCGACATGGTCACGCGCTACGGCATGACCGATGCGCTGGGCCCCATGGTCTACGCGGAAAACGACGGCGAAATGTTCATGGGTCGGTCGATGGGCAAGACCAGCAACGTCAGCGAGCGGACCATGCAGAAGGTGGACGAAGAGGTGCGCCGCATCATCGACGAGCAGTACCTGCTGGCACGCAAGCTGATCGAAGACAACAGCGACAAGATGCACGCCATGGCCAAGGCCATGCTCGAATGGGAAACCATTGACGCCGAGCAGCTTGACGACATCATGGCCGGCCGCGAGCCCCGTCCGCCCAAGGACTGGACGCCGCGCAGCAAGCCGTCTTCGGGTGGCGACGATGCCAGCGGCGGCACACCGGCCGTGACGGCCGATGCGGCTGCCCCGGCTGCCGATCCTGCACCGGGCGCGGATACGGCGCCCAGCGCAGCCTGATCGGCCTGCCTGAACATTCCAACGGGGCCTGCGGGCCCCGTTTTTCTTTCTTGATTGTGGAGAGTCGCCATGCAGTGGCAAACCAGCCGGTTTCTGATTGATCTTGCGCGTCCGCAGGTGATGGGCATTGTCAACGTCACGCCGGACTCCTTCTCCGATGGCGGCCGGCATGACAGCCTGTCCATGGCGCTGGCGCACTGCGAGCTGCTGTTGCGCGACGGCGCGGACATTCTGGACATTGGCGGCGAGTCCACGCGCCCCGGCAGCCCGGCTGTGGGGTTGCAGGACGAACTGGCCCGCGTGCTGCCGCTGGTGCGCGAAGCGGTCAAGCTGGGCGTGCCGATTTCGGTGGACACCTACAAACCTGAAGTGATGCAAGCCGTGCTGGATCTGGGGGCGGACATCGTCAACGACATCTGGGCCCTGCGCCAGCCGGGAGCGGCCCAGGTGGTGGCCGCCCACGCGCAGTGTGGCGTCTGCCTGATGCACATGCACAGCGTGCCGCAGAGCATGCACCAGGAGCACATGCAAGGCGATGCCGTGCGCCAGGTACGGGATTTTCTGGAGGCTGCGGCACTGGCGCTGGAAGCGCTGGGCGTGCAGCGCCAACGCATCACCCTCGATGCCGGTACGGGCTTTGGCAAGACCGTGGCCCAGAACTTTGCCTTGCTGGCGCGTGAGCGCGAGCTGGCCAGCCTGGGCTATCCTCTGCTGGCCGGATGGTCGCGCAAAGGCTCGCTGGGCCAGATCACGGGCTTGCCGGTGACCGAGCGCATGGTGCCCAGCGTGGCTGCGGCCCTGCTTTCGGTGGAGCGCGGAGCGCGCATCGTGCGGGTGCATGATGTGCGCGATACGGTAATGGCCCTCAAAGTCTGGCAAGCCATGCACGACAATGACGCGCTGCCCGGCTGATGGTGGGCGCCTGCTTTCTTAAAACAACTGACGACAAGGTCTCGCAATGGCTCGACAATATTTCGGCACGGACGGTATCCGCGGCGCCGTAGGACGCTCACCCATCACTCCAGACTTCGTGCTGCGGCTGGCGCATGCGGTAGGGCGGGTGCTGCGGCGTACGGAAGAGCGGCCGACGGTGTTGATCGGCAAGGACACGCGGATTTCGGGCTATATGCTGGAAAGCGCGCTGGAGTCGGGTTTCAACTCCGCCGGCGTGGATGTGGTGCTGCTGGGCCCTCTGCCCACGCCGGGCGTGGCCTACCTCACACGCACCCAGCGCGCCAGCCTGGGTGTGGTGATCAGTGCCAGCCACAATCCCTATTCCGACAACGGTATCAAGTTCTTCAGTGCCCAGGGCAGCAAGCTGCCCGACAGCTGGGAGGAAGAGGTGGAGCGGGCCTTGACCGAAGAGCCGGTCTGGGCCGACTCTTCGGCCTTGGGCAAGGCCCGGCGCCTGGATGACGCCGCAGGCCGTTACATCGAGTTTTGCAAGAGCACGTTCTCCTCGGAGCTGACGCTCAAGGGGCTGAAGATCGTGGTCGATGCGGCCCATGGCGCGGCCTACCAGATCGCGCCCAAGGTGTTCCATGAGCTGGGCGCCGAAGTGATTGCCATCGGCTGCACGCCCGATGGTCTCAACATCAACAACGACGTCGGTGCGACCCATCCCGAAGCCATGGTGCGCGCTGTGCGTGCCAACGGCGCGGACTATGGTGTTGCGCTCGACGGCGATGCCGATCGCCTGTTGATCGCCGACGCCAAGGGCCGTCTGTACAACGGCGATGAACTGCTGTATCTGCTGGCTGCCGATCGACTGGATTGCGGCGCGCCCGTGCCGGGCGTGGTCGGTACCTTGATGACCAACCTGGCCGTGGAGTCCGCGCTCAAGGCCCGGGGCGTGGATTTTGTGCGCGCCAAGGTCGGTGACCGCTATGTACTCGAAGAGCTGGCGCGCCATGGCTGGCTGCTGGGCGGCGAAGGTTCGGGCCACCTGCTGGCCCTGGATCGCCACACCACGGGCGATGGCCTGATCAGCGCCTTGCAGGTGCTGCAGGCCTGTGTGCGCAGCGGCACCAGCTTGTCGCAGTGGCTGGCGCCCGTGCCTTTGTGCCCGCAGGTACTGGTCAACGTGCGTCTGGCGCCCAGCCAGGACTGGAAAAACAATCCGCATCTGGACCAGATGCTGGAGCGCGTGCAGGCCGAACTGGGCGACACGGGCCGGGTATTGATCCGCGCCAGCGGCACCGAGCCTTTGCTGCGGGTGATGGTCGAAGCCCGTGACCAGGAACAGGCCAGCCGCTGCGCGCAGCAGCTCGCTGACGCGGCGCGCGCGGGGTGAAAATAGGCACCCCCTGAGCGGCTTTGCCGGATGGCCGGCCCCGGCTTCCCCCTCTCAACCTACGGTGGAGGGGGGCGCCCGGCTAGGGACGGCAGCCTCGGTGCGGGGCGGCCCTTCCTCGCTGCCCCCTTGCTGGGGCGCGCCAGTATCAAACGCCGTGATCTGTGCCGAAGGACGTTCGCCCTGAGTCCTGAGCCCGATCGAAGGATCGAAGGGCTGCTCCCCCCTCTCAACCTGCGGTGGAGGGCAAGGGCACCTGGCGACTTTGCAGAAACTGCAGTAGTTCGTCGGGCGGCAGGGGGCGGCTGAAATAGTAGCCCTGGGCTTCGTCGCAGCCCATGTCGCGCAGGAATTGCAGCTGGGCTTCGGTTTCCACGCCTTCGGCCGTGGTCTGCATGCCCAGGGCCTGGGCCATGCGGATGATGGCGCTGACGATGGCACGGTCGTTGCCGTCATGGTCGAGGTCCTGCACAAAGGACTGGTCGATCTTGAGCTTGTAGATCTGAAAGCGCTTGAGCTGGCTCAGCGAGGAGTAGCCGGTGCCGAAGTCGTCGATCGACAGGCGCACGCCACGCGCGCGCAGCTGGTCCATGGTGGCCGTGGCCGCGCGTGGATCGTCCACGGCCACGCCTTCGGTCAGTTCCAGCTCCAAGGCCTCGGGCGGCACGCAGGAAGCGTCCAGGATCTGGCTGATCAGGTCGGGCAGTTGCGGCTGATGGAACTGGATGGCCGACAGATTGACGGCCACCTTGAGGTCGGTCAGGCCGGCGGCGCGCCAGTCCCGCAGCTGCTGCACGGCGGAGCGCAACACCCATTCACCGATTTGCAGGATTTGCCCCGTGTCTTCGGCCACGGGAATGAACTCGGCGGGCGAGATGGCGCCGAGTTTGGGGTGATTCCAGCGCAGCAAGGCTTCGACGCTGTGCACCCGGCCGGTGCGAATGCGCACCTGGGGCTGGTAGTGCAGCTGCAGCTCGTTGCGCTCCAGCGCCCGGCGCAGCGCGTTTTCCAGTTGCAGCGCACGCAGCGACTGGGCGCGCATTTCGGGCGTGAAAAAGCGATAGGTATTGCGGCCGTCGAGCTTGGCGTGGTACATGGCGACATCGGCCGACTGGGTCAGCGTGTCGAAATCCGTGCCGTCCTGCGGGTACAAGGCGATGCCCATGGAGGGCGCCATGGTCAGCTCATGGTGGTCGATCTGGTAGGGCTGGCGCGATGCTTCGAGCAGCTTGTCGGCGACACGCGCCGCGCCGTGGGCATTCGCGCCCGGCAGCAGCAAAACGAATTCATCGCCGCCGATGCGTGAGACCGTGTCCTTTTCGCGCACCACCGAGCGCAGCCGCTTGGCGATCTGCACCAGCAAGGTGTCGCCCACGCGGTGGCCCAGCGAGTCGTTGACATGCTTGAAGTGGTCCAGGTCGAGAAAGATGGCGGCCAATGGCGTGCCGTTGTCGCGCGCCAGCTGTATGGCGGCGGTGCTGCGGTCGGCCAGCAAGGTGCGGTTGGGCAGGCCGGTCAGCGGATCGTAATGGGCGAGCCAGTAGATGCGGTCCTGGTCGCGCTTGCGGTCGGCC
Organism: Acidovorax bellezanensis; assembly: GCF_025421555.1. NCBI lineage: Bacteria > Pseudomonadati > Pseudomonadota > Betaproteobacteria > Burkholderiales > Comamonadaceae > Acidovorax > Acidovorax bellezanensis. The sequence continues at coordinate 143,039 of NZ_JAODYH010000001.1, read as the reverse complement.
ATTTCGCGGTGCAGGTTTTCCACGGTGTCGCTGAGCTCGCGCGTGCGGTCGCGCACCTGCTGCTCCAGCTGCTCATGCACTTTGGCCAATGCGGCCTGGGTCTGCGTGCGCTCGGTGATGTCGACCGTGATCCAGACCGTGCCCTGGCCCGGGTCCTCGGAATCGATGTGCTTGCAGCGCACTTCGCAGATCACCGTGCCGCCGTCTTTCCGGGAGAGCATCATCTCCCCTTCGAAACTCTGGCCCACGGCCAGTTCGCGGGTAAAGCTCTGCTCGAAGCGTTCCCATTCGGCCGCGCTGGCAAACCAGTGGCGCGCGCTGGTGCCTATCAGCTCGCCAGGCCCATAGCCCAGCATGGCGGCAAAATGGCCGTTGCAGCGCGTGAGCTGGGCGCTGCGCATGAAGACGATGCCCACGCTCGCATGGTCGAACAGCAGTTGTTTCTCGCGCAGTGCGATGTTGAGCATGGCCTGGGCCTGGCGCTGTTCATCGATGTCGTCCAGGGTCCAGATCGAGCCTTCCTCGGGGCGCGACGGATTGATCAGTCGTCCCGTGACATCCCCCCAGAAAAGCGAGCCATTGCTGCGGCGCAGCTGGCATTCAACGCGGAACGTCTGGCCCTTGGCCATGCGCGCCCTGGCGCTCAGGCCCAGGCGGTAGAAGGTTTTCTTGTCGGGGTGAAACGATGCGCCGTGGCGCCCGCGCAAGTCGTCTGCGTCGCCATGGCCGAAAATCTCCGCGCAACGCCCATTGCAGCGCACGATGGCTTGCTTGTGGATGAAGGCAATGCCTACGCCAGCACTCTCCAGAAGGGTGTGCTGCTCACGCAGGATGCGTTCTATGGACGCGATGGAAGAGGGGCGGTGCGACACAGAGGAGCGGTCTGACAAAGGAAGTGGACCAGGCGCAGCGAACGGCGGAGTGCAAGACGGTCGACGGAATTCGATCGAATTGAGATGTTAATGAAGTGTAGCATTTGATACATCTTTACAGTGTCTGTCCTTGCCTGGCACCGCCTGCACTGACGTCAAGCGTGAGCTGCTGCCGTCAGCGGACGCCGCTGCGAAGCTTGCAGCAGTCCGTACAGCAGTCCATGGCGCAAAGCCCCCTGGGTGACGCGCATTTCCTCGATTTCGAGCAGCTGGAACACGGCGCGCATCACGCTGACGCCGCCGCCGATCACGGGCCGCAGTTCTTCGCGCAGGCCTGCCAGGTGCACTTGGCGGCTGTGGCCCAACTGTTCGAGCTGGGCCTGCAGCCAGTCCAGGCCCTGGCGGCTGATCAGGCCGGGGGCGTGCCGGCCCTGGGCCGCCAGCACCTTGCTGATGGCCCCGGCCGTGCCCGAAGCGCCATAGGCCAGGTCCCAATGGGCCGGAGCAAACTCGGCGGCCACGCTGTCCAAGGTGGCAAGGGCGCTGGCCTGCGCCAGCGCGAATTGCTCGGGACGCAGGCCGCCATCGGGGAAATAGCGCAATGCCCAGGCCACGCTGCCCAGCTCCACGGAGCGGGTGACCTGGGCCTCCAAGCCCCGGCCCAGGCACAGTTCGGTCGAGCGTCCGCCAATATCGATCACCAGACGCCGGTAGGGCGACGGCGGCAGCAGTCGGGATACGCCCTGGTAGATCAGGCGGGCTTCTTCCTCGCCGTTGATGACTTCGATGGGGGTTCCCAAAATGGCACTGCCGCGTGCCAGAAAAATGTCGCGGTTGGTGGCCTCGCGCAGGGTTTGCGTGCCGACGGCGCGGACCTGGCAGCGCGGCAGCGTGGCAATCAGGGCGGCAAAGCGTTCCAGACAGGCCCAGCCACGCTCCATCGCCTCAGTGCTCAGCCGACCCTGGGCGTCGAGTGCACCGCCCAGTCTTATGGTTTCCTTGCGACAGGTTTGCGGCACGATGCGGCCGTCTGTCACCCGCCCGATTTCGAGCAGGCAGCTGTTGGAGCCTATATCAATGGCGGCAAGCAGGCCGGCGTCGTGCATGGAGAATGAGGGAAAAGTCGAAACGGCGCGCAGCTTAGCACCTTCGCATCTGTCTATGATCTTTTCGGTGGTGGCTTGCCCCTGCTGGCGGTCCAGGCAAGGGGCGCGCCACAAGATGCCCTGGTGTGCTCCGTCCGGGGGCAAAGCCTGGCGCATTCGAATGACACAGATTGCGAGCGAAGAATGCCATTGTCACGGTAATGACATGTAAGCGGCCAATACTGCACGGCGATGCGCCGTTTGCTCGCTGTTGGATTGTTTGTGACAAATATGACTCCTGCCAAACCTGAGCACGCTGCTCGTTTTGAAGCCCTGATGGCCGGTCCGACTCCCCCTCAGTCCGACGGGCCGGAGGCTGTGCCGCCCACGCCGCCCACGCCGCCTGTGGCAGTGCTGCCCGCACCGGGCAATGGGGTCATGCCGGCGCCTGTCGGCGTGCTGCTGGACCGGGATCACAGCATTCTGGCTTTCAATGACCGGGTACTGGACTGGGCCCTGCGCGCCGATGTGCCTTTGCTCGAACGTCTGCGCTACCTGTGCATCGTGTCGTCCAATCTCGACGAATTCTTTGAAGTCCGGGCCGCGCCGCACATCACGGCGGCGATGAGCGGCGACGCGCAAGGCGTTTACACCGCGGCGTCTTTCCAGGCCTTGATGGGCCAGGCCCATGCGCTGGTGGAGCGCCAGTACGCGCTGTACAACCAGGCGCTGGTGCCGGCTTTTGCGCGCCATGGCATCCGCATCCTTTCGCATGGAGAGCGCTCGAACGCGCAGCGGCGCTGGGTGCGTGAGTATTTTCTGAGCGAAGTCAGGCCCTTGCTGATTCCGCTGGGCCTGGATCCGGCCCATCCGTTTCCCCAGGTCGCGAACAAGGCGCTGAATTTCATCGTTCGCCTCAAGGGGCCGGACGCGTTTGGCCGGACCAACGAGGTGGCGATTGTCAAAGTGCCGCGGGCTCTGCCGCGGCTGGTCCGTCTGCCGGCCAAGGTGGCGGGCAAGCAGCGCGTGTTCGTGAGTCTGTCGAGCATAGTGCGCGCCCACCTCAAGGAGTTGTTCCCGGGGCGGGAGGTGGTGGAGTTTTCGCAGTTCCGTGCCACGCGCCATTCGGAACTGGCGGTGGACGAGGAGGATGTGGACAATTTGCGCACGGCCTTGCGCGAAGGCCTGCACCACCGCCACTACGGCCAGGCCGTGCGCCTGGAAGTGTCTTCCAGCTGTTCGCCGTTTCTGGCCGATCTGTTGTTGCTGCAGTTTCATCTGCCGCAAGGCGCGCTGTTTCGCGTGCAGGGGCCGGTCAACCTGGTGCGGCTGGGGCAATTGGTCGACCTGGTCAATGACGCTTCGCTGCTGTTCCCCGCGTGGCAACCGGCCTGGCCGCGCCAGCTGCAGCGTGGCGTGTCGATCATGGCCCAGCTGCGCCAACGCGATGTGCTGATCCACCAGCCATTTGAGAGTTTCGACGGCGTGCTGGCGCTGCTGCGCGAGGCCGTGAACGACCCGCAGGTGCTGGTGATCAAGCAGACCATTTACCGCACCGGTTCCGACTCGGAGCTGATGGACTTGCTCGCCGAAGCCGTGCGCCGCGGCAAGGAAGTCATGGCCGTGGTGGAGCTCAAGGCCCGCTTCGACGAAGAGGCCAACATCAACTGGGCCGAGGCGCTTGAATCCGTGGGCGCCCAGGTGGTCTATGGCGTGGTCGGACTCAAGACCCATGCCAAAATGATGCTGATCACCCGGCGCGAAGGCCGGCGGCTGCGCCGCTACGGGCATTTGTCCACGGGCAATTACAACGTGCGCAGCGCCAGGCTTTATACCGACCTGGGCTATATGACGTCGGATCCGACCGTGACCTCCGACATGGACGAAGTCTTCAACCACCTGGCCAGCCACAACCGGCTGCCGCAGTTGCAGAGCCTGATCATGGCGCCGTTCCATTTGCACCACCAGTTGCTGGCGTTGATCGAGCAGACCGGCGAAGCCGCGGCCAAGGGCAAGCCGGCACGCATCGTGGCCAAGATGAACGGGTTGACCGATGAAGGCCTGATCCACGCGCTGATCGCCGCCGGCCAGAAGGGCGTGCAAATCGATCTGATCGTGCGCGGCGCCTGCATGCTCGCGCCCCAGCGACCCGGCCTGACGGACAACATCCGAGTGCGCTCGGTGATCGGCCGTTTTCTCGAGCACACCCGGGTGTTCTACTTCCGCCAGGGCGAGAAGGAAGACCTGTACCTGTCGAGTGCCGACTGGATGAACCGCAACATGATGCGGCGCATCGAGCTGGCCTGGCCGGTGCGCGATGCGGCGCTGCGCCAGCAGATCATCGACGAATGCCTGGTGGCCTATCTGCACGATGACCGCGACGCCTGGACGCTGTGCGCCGATGGCAGCTATGTGCGGGCACCGCACCCCATCGACGGCCATGGCGCGCAAAACGCCTTGATGGGCCGCTACGGCCCGCCGCCGGCGGTGGCTTTCGAGACGCTGTGATCGGCCTCTGTCTCCAAGCCTCTGAAACTGGCGCGCTCCAGCCAGGAGGCATCGAGCAAGGGCCGCCCCGCAGCGAGGATGCCGTCCCTAACCGGGCGTCCCCCTCCACCGAAGGATGAGAGGGGGAAGGCGCGAAGCGTCTCAGGGGGTGCTGTCTAGCCCCCCACCCCAGCGCAATTCCAACTGCCATGGCGTCTTCTGCCAGGCCTGCTGCTCTTCCAGCAACAGATAAGCGGATTGGGGATAGGTCTGCGCCCAGTTGCTGCTGCCCTGCAACGTGAAGTCCGTGCCGCTGACTGACAGCCGCAGGTCGCCGAATTCGGGCGCTTGCCGGGCATGGCACAGCAGCACGGCCAGGCGCAAGGCCAGCAGCGGGTACACGTGCTGTGCATCGGCGAGCATTTCCGGCAGCAGCTTGCGCAGCTTGCCGCGCTGCCCGCACACCAGTTGGGCCAGGTGGGCGCGCTCGGGTTGGGTAAAGCCGGCAGCCGTGGTGTTTTCTAGAATGTAGGCGCCGTGGCGGTGGTAGTTGCTGTGGGCAATGTGCTGGCCTATCTCATGCAGCAGGGCGGCGCAGCGCAGCGGTTCGTGCTCCGGGAGCGGCGTGTCGGGCGCGAGCTGCTCCAGCAGGTTGTGCGCGACGCGGGCCACGCGCTGTGCCTGCTCCGCATCCACGAAGAATTTCTGCATCAGTCCGAGGACGGCGGCCGTGCGCAGGTCGGTGCACAGCGGGTCCTGCTCGACCAGGGTGTGGAGCACGCCCTGGCGCAGCGCACCCTGGGCCACATTCAGGGATGTCAGTTGGAACAGGTCGAACAGCGCCTGCATGATGCTCACGCCGCCGGCGATCACGGCCCGGCGATCTTCCTTGAGGCCGGCCAGGCGGATCTGGTCGGTGGTCTTGGCGCGCACCAGGCAGTCGTGCAGCCATTCCAGGCCATCGCGGGTGATGCTGCCGTCCGCGCGGCCGTTGGCGGCCAGAATGTCGCCGATGGCCGCGGCCGTGCCCGAAGAGGCATAGCCGATATCCCAGTCGCCCCAGTGGATGCTGTCCAGTGCTTCATCGAGCACGGCGCGCGCGGCCACGGCCGCCTGCGAGAAGGCCGCGCGGCTGAGCACGCCGTCGGGGAAGTATCGCTGCGACCAGGCCACGCTGCCCAGCCGCAAGGACAGGGCCTGCTGCGCTTCCTGCTGTCGGCCCAGCACCAGCTCGGTGGAGCGCCCGCCGATGTCGATGACCAGGCGCCGCTCATCCGAAGCGGGCAGCAGGCTGGTGACGCCGCGGTAGATCAGCCGGGCCTCTTCCTCGCCGGCAATGATTTCAATCGGGTAGCCCAGCAGCTCGGCGCCGCGGCGCACAAAAGCTTCGCGGTTGCGCGCCTCGCGCAGGGTCTGGGTGGCGACGGCGCGCACATGGGTTACCGGAAAGCCCTTGAGACGCTCGCCGAAGCGCGCCAGGCAATCCCATCCGCGCTGCATGGCCTCTTCGGAGAGATAGCGTTCGGCATCAAGGCCGCCGCCCTGGCGCACGGTTTCCTTGAGGTACTCCACGCGCTGGAAATGGTGGTGTGCGAATTGGCCGATTTCCAGACGGAAACTGTTGGATCCAAGATCGACGGCGGCGTACAAGTGGGCGTGGAGCATGGTGAAGGCGGGCAAGAACCGGTCACAGAAGTCATGCGCTTCAAGGCATGGGTTGTGTGGGAAAGAAGGGCTGGCGTAGCGTGCGAACGTAGGCACCACGCCGTGGAGCATCAGCGTACACCTGGATTGTGGCAAGTAGATGAAATCGGTGGGAAGGAATTTTCATTGCCCATGTGACGCACCGATGTGATGTCACGACGCTGTCATAAATGGTTTTTACAGTCGCTACATCACAGTTTTTTCAACCCAAGAGGTGTGTTCATGAAGTGGTCCGTGATTCAAATTCTGGCAGCTGGTGTTGTGGCAGGTTCCGGTATGGGCAATGCCTTGGCGCAACAAGAAGCTACTGGCGCCGGCGCGAGCTTCCCCGCACCCCTGTACTCCAAGTGGGCGGCCGATTACAACAAGGCGACCGGCGTCAAGATCAACTACCAATCGGTGGGTTCCAGCGCCGGCATCAAGCAGATCGACGCCAAGACCGTGGACTTCGGCGCTTCGGATGAGCCGCTGAAAGACGACGAACTGGCCAAGAAGGGCCTGGTGCAGTTCCCCACCGTGATCGGTGGCATCGTGCCCGTGGTCAACATCAAGGGCGTGCAGCCCGGTCAGCTCAAGCTCAACGGCCAGCTGCTGGGCGACATCTACCTGGGCAAGATCACCAAGTGGAACGACGCTGCCATCGTGGCGCTGAACCCCGGCGTGAGCCTGCCTGACGCGACGATTGCTCCGGTGCGCCGCGCTGACGGCTCGGGCACGACCTTCGGCTTCACCAACTACCTGAGCAAGGTCAACGCCGAGTGGAAGGAAAAAGTCGGCGAAGGCAAGGCCGTGAACTGGCCTACCGGTGCCGGCGGCAAGGGCAACGAAGGCGTCGCAGCTTTCGTCGGCCGCCTGCCCAACTCCATCGGCTACGTCGAGTACGCCTATGTGAAGCAAAACAAGATGACCTACGCGCTGCTGCAAAACAGCGCCGGCAGCTTTGTTTCGCCTGACGACGTGACGTTCAAGGCCGCCGCCGCGGGCGCTGACTGGTCCAAGAGCTTCTACCAGATCCTCACCAACCAGCCCGGCAAGAACGCCTGGCCCATCACGTCGGCGACTTTCATCCTGATGCATAAGACCCAGGACAAGCCAGCCCAGGCCGCGGCCTCGCTGAAGTTCTTCGAATGGGCCTACAAGTCGGGCGACAAGACTGCCAGCGATCTGGACTATGTCCCCATGCCTGACGAAGTCAAGAACGTGGTCTACAAAGCCTGGACCGGCATCAAGGATGCATCCGGCAACGCCATCGCTCTGAAGTAAGCTTGAGTGACAGGCGGTGCACCTCATGTGCACCGCCTTTTTGGTGCTTGTGTTGACGAACTATTTTTGAAGAGGCGCTCAGCGTGTCCACTCCATCGACTGCCCATTCGATGCCAGGGTCTGCCCAGACCGTGGCAACGCCTCGTGGCCCTTCCCCCCGCCGCCTCACGCTGATGTCCGGCGTGTTTGCCGATCGTTGTTTTGCCTGGCTGGCACGCGGCGCCGCGTTGCTGACGCTGGGCCTGCTGATCGCCATCCTGGGCTCGCTGCTGGTCGGCGCCTGGCCTGCCATCCATGAATACGGCCTGGGGTTCCTGACCAGCAGCGTCTGGGATCCGGTGCAGGACCAGTATGGCGGCCTGGTGATGATTTACGGCACCCTGGCCACCTCCTTCATCGCTCTGGCGATTGCCGTGCCGGTGAGCTTCGGCATCGCCTTGTTTCTGACCGAGCTGTCGCCCGCCTGGCTCAAGCGCCCGTTGGGAACCGCCATCGAGCTGCTCGCGGCCGTGCCCTCCATCGTCTACGGCATGTGGGGCCTGATGGTCTTCGGACCGGTGCTGGCCGAGTATGTGCAGGCGCCGCTGCAGTCGCTGTTCTCGGGCGTGCCTTACCTCGAAGCCTTCGTCTCCGGCCCGCCCGTGGGCATCGGCATTCTGTCGGCCGGGATCATCCTGGCCATCATGGTCATTCCCTTCATCGCTTCGGTGATGCGCGACGTGTTCGAAGTCACGCCGGCATTGCTCAAGGAATCGGCCTACGGCCTGGGCTCCACCACCTGGGAAGTGGTCTGGAAAGTGGTGCTGCCCTATACCAAGACCGGCGTTCTGGGCGGCATCATGCTGGGCCTGGGACGCGCCCTGGGTGAAACCATGGCCGTCACTTTCGTGATCGGCAACATGAACCAGCTCAACTCCCTGTCGATTTTCGAAGCCGCCAACAGCATCACCTCGGCGCTGGCCAACGAGTTCGCCGAAGCCGGTGAAGGCCTGCACCAGGCGTCGCTGATCTATCTGGGCTTGATTCTGTTCTTCATCACCTTTGTGGTGCTGTCGCTGTCCAAGGTGCTGTTGTCGCGCCTGCAGAAAAGTGAAGGAACCCGAGCATGAGCCAGCTCCCTGTCAATGGCACGGCCCAGCGGGTCATGCAGGCGGCCGAAGTGGCCGCCCAGCGCCAGTCGCGCTATGCGGCGCGCAAGCGCGTCAACCAGCTGGCGCTGACGCTGGCGCTGGCCGCCATGGCCTTCGGCCTGTTCTGGCTGGTCTGGATCCTGTGGGAAACGATTCGCCAGGGCCTGGGTGGCCTGAGCCTGATGCTGTTCACCGAGATGACGCCGCCGCCCAACGAAGTCGGCGGTCTGGCCAATGCCATCTTCGGCTCGCTGACCATGGTGACGCTGGCCACGCTGATCGGCACGCCCATCGGCATCATGGCCGGTGTCTATCTCGCGGAATACCAGCAGCGCGGCTGGCTCGCCCAGACCACGCGCTTTGTCAACGACATCCTGCTGTCCGCGCCCAGCATCGTCATCGGCCTGTTCGTCTACGCCGTGGTGGTGGCCCAGTTGCGCAGCTTTTCCGGCATCGCCGGCGTGGTGGCGCTGGCGCTGATCGTGATTCCGGTGGTGATTCGCACCACCGAGAACATGCTGATGCTGGTTCCGGCCAGCCTGCGCGAAGCCGCCTACGCCTTGGGCACGCCCAAATGGAAAGTCATCATGATGGTCACGCTGCGCGCGGCGCGCGCCGGGGTGATCACTGGCGTGCTGCTGGCCGTGGCCCGCATCGCCGGTGAAACCGCGCCGCTGCTGTTCACGGCGCTGAACAACCAGTTCTGGAACGCCGACTTGAGCAAGCCCATGGCGAGCCTGCCGGTGACCATTTTCAAGTTTGCCATGAGCCCGTATGAAAACTGGCAGCAGCTGGCCTGGGCCGGCGTGTTCCTGATCACCGTGGCCGTGCTGGGTCTCAATATCCTGGCGCGTGTGCTCACGCGCCAAAAATAAGCCAAGGAAACCACCGATGTCGGTCAACCTTTCTCCCGCTCTTTCCTCGTCCAAGCTGACGGTGCGCAACCTCAACTTCTATTACGGCAAGTTCCATGCGCTCAAGGACATCAACCTGGACATTCCCGAAAAGAAGGTGACGGCCTTCATCGGCCCGTCGGGCTGCGGCAAGTCCACGCTGCTGCGCACTTTCAACCGCATGTACGAGCTGTATCCCGATCAGCGCGCCAAGGGCGAGATCCTGCTCGACGGCGAAAACCTGCTGACCAGCAAGCAGGACGTGGCGCTGATTCGCGCCAAGATCGGCATGGTCTTCCAGAAGCCCACGCCGTTCCCGATGTCGATCTACGACAACATCGCCTTTGGTGTCAAACTGTTCGAAAGCCTCAGCGCCACCGATATGGACGACCGCGTCGAATGGGCGCTGCGCAAGGCCGCGCTGTGGAATGAAGTCAAGGACAAGTTGCAGCAAAGCGGCTCGGGCCTGTCCGGTGGCCAGCAGCAGCGTCTGTGCATCGCACGCGGCATCGCGATCAAGCCCGAAGTGCTGCTGCTCGATGAGCCGTGCTCGGCCCTGGACCCGATTTCCACGGCCAAGATCGAAGAGCTGATTGCCGAGCTGAAGAACGACTACACGGTGGTGATCGTGACGCACAACATGCAGCAGGCGGCGCGCTGCAGCGATTACACCGCCTACATGTACCTGGGCGACTTGATGGAATTCGGTGAGACCGAGCAGATGTTCTTCAAGCCCCAGCGCAAGGAAACCGAAGATTACATCACTGGCCGTTTCGGCTGAGGGAGACACCATGAACGAAAAACACCTCTCGTCCCAGTTCGACAGTGAACTCAACCGCATCTCCGCGCGGGTGATGGAGTTGGGTGGCCTGGTTGAATCGCAAATCCGCCTGGCGATCTATTCGCTGGCGGAGTTCAGCATCGAAGCCGCCGACCAGGTGGATGCGGCCGAGCAGCAGATCAACGCCATGGAAGTCGAGATCGACCATGAGCTGTCGTCCATCATTGCCCGGCGCCAGCCCACGGCGCGCGACCTGCGCATGCTGATCGCCTTCTCCAAGGCCACGGCCAATCTGGAGCGCATGGGCGACGAAGCCCACAAGATGTCGCGCATGGTGCGCTCCATCGTCGGCAGCGGCTCGGCACGGGTGTTGCCTGCGCATGACTTGCGCGTGGCCGCCGACCTGGCTTCGGGCCTGCTGCGCAAGACGCTGGACGCACTGGCCCGGCTCGACACCAAGGCAGCGGTCGCCATCCTCAAGGAAGACGATCTGATCGACCAGGAATTCGACGGCTTCGTGCGCAAACTCATCACTTACATGATGGAAGACCCGCGCACCATCTCGGCCAGTCTGGACCTGCTGTTCCTGGCCAAGGCCATAGAACGCATCGGTGACCACTCCAAGAACCTGGCCGAACTCATCATTTATCTGGTGGAAGGCAAGGACGTGCGCCACCAGACCATGGCCGCTATTGAATCGGCCGTGCTTTAAGCCTGAAAGACGACAGGGATGAAAAAACTGCCCATTGTTCTCATTGTTGAGGACGAACCCGCGATTGCCGAGCTGATTGCGGTCAACCTGCGGCACAACGGATTTCAGCCCATCTGGGCCGAAGACGGAATTTCCGCGCAGCGCGAACTCGACGCCGTGCTGCCCGACGTGATCTTGCTCGACTGGATGCTGCCAGGCAGCAGCGGCCTGGCGCTGGCGCGCAAATGGCGTGCCGACAGCCGCACCAAGCCGGTGCCGATTCTGATGCTCACCGCCCGCGGCGACGAGCCGGACAAGGTCGCGGGCCTGGACGCTGGCGCCGATGACTACATCACCAAGCCTTTTTCCACCCAGGAATTGCTGGCCCGCATCCGCGCAGTGCTGCGCCGGCGCGCGCCCGAGCAATTGCAGGACCAGGTCAGTGCCGGCGCGCTGGTGCTGGACGCAGCCGCCCACCGCGTGAGCTATCGTGGCGATGCGCTCAAGCTCGGACCTACCGAGTTCAAGCTGCTGCACTACTTCATGAAGCACCCCGAGCGCGTGCACAGCCGCTCCCAACTGCTCGACAAGGTCTGGGGCGACCATGTGTTCATCGAGGAGCGTACGGTGGACGTGCACGTCAAGCGCCTGCGCGAAGCCCTGGGCGAGGCCAGTGGCCTGGTGGAAACTGTGCGCGGTGCGGGCTACCGCCTGAGCGTACCAGTGATGAATTGACTTGCACCCCCTGAGCGGCTTACGCCGCTTCCCCCTCTCTCGCTTCGCGGGAGGGGGACGGCAGCCTCGGTGCGGGGCGGCCCTTCCTCGCTGCCCCCTTGCTGGGGCGCGCCAGTTTCGAGGGCTGCGGGCACCATGGATGACTGAAGCGGATACAAAGAGCGCAGCGGATGCGCGGGCCCGGCTGCCGGGTGAGTAAAGGCGAACAATATGGTCTGGCGTAGTTTCTGGCTCCTGGGAATGCAATTGGCGGGCGGTGGCCTTGGGTGGTGGCTGGGCCATGTCCAGGGCGCCTTGATGGGCGTGCTGCTGGGCAGCTGGCTGTGGTTTGCCGCCGACAGCTGGACCGCATCGCGCCTGCTGGCCTGGTTGCGCCGTGCCGATCTGGGAAGCGCGCCTGCGCTGATGGGCCTGTGGGGTGAAGTGGGCGACCGGACCCGGCGCTGGCTGCGTCTGCAAAGCCAGCAAACCCAGGCCAGCGACGAGCGGCTCAACGACATCCTGTCGGCCATGCAGGCCAGCCCCAGCGCGGTGGTGCTGCTCGATGAGCAGGGGCGCATCGAATGGTGCAACCAGATAGCGATGCGCCATTTCGGCTTTGACGCCGAGCGCGACCGGCTGCAGCTGATCGGCAACCTGGTGCGTGACCCAGGCTTCAGCACCTACTTCAGTGCACAGAATTACGCCCAGGACGTGGTGCTCCAGGGCCGTGAAAGCACGCCTTCGCGTCCCGTGCGCCTGTCGGTGCAGCTGTATCCGTACGGCGACGGGCGGCGCCTGCTGCTGGCACGCGATGTGACGGCGCAGGAGCAGGCCGAGGCCATGCGCCGCGACTTCGTGGCCAATGTCTCGCACGAAATCCGCACGCCGCTCACGGTGCTGGCCGGCTTTGTCGAAACCCTGCAGACCCTGCAGTTGCCCGAGGAAGAGCGCAGCCGCTATCTGGCCTTGATGGCCCAGCAGGCGTCGCGCATGCAGCACCTGGTCGAGGACCTGCTGGCCTTGTCGCGCCTCGAAGGCAGCCCCTTGCCGGGCTTGACGCAGTGGACGTCGGTGGCCTTGCTGCTGCGCCAGTGCGAAGACGAGGCCCGCGGCCTGTCGGTGGCGCTGACCCGTCAGCAGGGCCGGCCCCATCTGATCGAATTTCCGCAGGCGCAGGACCTGGGCGAGATCGCCGGGGCGTCCATGGAATTGCAAAGCGCTTTTTCCAATCTGCTGGCCAATGCCTTGCGCTATACGCCGGCCGGCAAGCAGGTGAGCGTGGGCTGGCAGCAGCATGCCGATGGCAGCGCCACGTTTTCGGTGCAGGACACGGGGCCGGGCATCGAGCCCACGCACCTGGCGCGCCTGACCGAGCGCTTTTACCGGGTCGACCGCAGCCGCTCGCGCGATACCGGCGGCACGGGTCTGGGGCTGGCCATCGTCAAGCATGTGCTGCAGCGCCACGGCGCGACGCTCGAAGTGCGCAGCACCGTGGGCAGTGGCTCGGTGTTTTCGGTCACTTTCCCGGCCGTGCGCCTGCGCCGGTCGCCTGCGTCGGGCGATGTCAATGCGCCGGCTGACGGCGCTTCATGAAATCGGTGCGGGCTGGGCGCTGTGCGCGCGCAGCGTGCGCCACAGCAGGGCGCTGAAGGCCAGGGCGGTGATGCCCAGGGCTGCGGCGCTCATGGCCCAGAAAGGCGCGGGCGTGGGCGTGCCGCTCCAGGGCCCCTGGCCGCCATAGGCCAGCCAGTAGCCGCCGGCCAGACCGCCGCCCCACAGCAACAGGCAATAGGTCAGCAGCGGCGCGACCGTGATGCGGTAGCAGCGCAGCACGAAAATGCAGAAGGTCTGTATGGAGTCGGCCGCGTGGTAGGCCGCAACCCACAGCAGCAGCGAGGCCGTGAGGGCCGCGACCTGGGCGTCGCTGGTATAGACGGCCGCCAGATGGTGGCGGCTGAGCAGCAGCAGGGCCGTCAGCAGCAGGCCCATCAAGGCGGCCAGGCGCCATCCCAGCAGCACCAGCTGCCGGGCCTTCAACTCATTGCCCGCGCCACGCCACCAGCTCACGCGGGCGCTGGTGGCAATGGCCAGCGACAGCGGCACCATGTAGCAGACGGCGGCCAGGTTGGCGGCGATCTGGTGGCTGGCCGCTGCCAGGTTGCCCTGGCGCGCGACGAACAAGGCCATCAAGGTGAAGGAAGTCACTTCCACCAGGATGGCCAGGCCCGCGGGCAGGCCCAGGCGCAGGAAATGGCCGAGCTGGGCCCGGTCGGGTCGCTCCATGCGCTGCCACAGCTGCAAGGGGTTGTAGAGCGCCTGCGTGCGCATCAGCCACAGACCCAGGCCCAGTAGGGTGTAGTTCACCAGCAGCGTGGCCCAGGCACAGCCGGCCACGCCCAGGGCAGGCAGACCCGCGCCGCCGAAAGTGAACCAGATCGACAGGGGCAGCTTGAGCACCAGCGCGGCCACCTGCAGCCAGGTCACCAGCTGGGGCCGGCCCAGCGACTGGTTGAGCGTGCTGTAGACGCGAAACAGCACCGCCGGAGGCAGGGCCCAGGCCAGGATGGCCAGGTAGTCGCGCACATCGGCCTGCAAGGCCTGGGGCACGTCGGTCCAGCGCAGCAGCGCGTCGGGCGACAGCAAAGTGGTCATGCCGACCACGCAAATGCCCAGGCACAGGTACATGGACTGGCGCAGGGAGCGGCCCATGGCCGGCAGCTGGCCCGCGCCGCGCTGCTCGGACCACAGCGGCAGCAAGGCCTGGAGAATGCCCATCAGCGAGATGTACACGCTGACGAACACCGCCGAGCCCACAGACAGCGCGGCCAGCGCCGCCGGCGAGTAGCGGCCGGCCACGATGGTGTCGGTCACGCCGAAGGCCATGATGGCCAGCTGACCCGCCAGCACCGTCAGGGCGTGGCGGGCAATGATGGACAGCTCGGACATCAGCGCCCCGGGCGCTTGCGCAGCACCAGCAACTGGTCGTTCCTGTCCGTGGGGCGGGCAATGCGGGCCACGGGCTCCCAGCCGCGTTTGAGGACCTGGGATTGGGTCGCTTCCCACATCTGGGCATCGGCCACCAGCCAGTCGCAGGGGCGGCGCACTTCGCTGGTGGTGGAGATCTGCGCGGTCGTGAACTGGCCGTGGAATTCCAGTGCCGTGAGTTGGGCGCGATTGAGCCCATAGGTCGCGATACAGCGTGGTGCGGGGCTGCCGATGGCGGTGACCACCTGCTGGACTTGCGGCGCGTAGCTGCGCGCGTAGTCGAGCAGGGGCAGCCACAAGGTCATCAACAGCAGCCAGCCCAGCGTGGCACCGCCGGCTGGAAGCACCAGGGTCTTCCAGATGGCGGGGCGGTTGCGCGAAGTGCGCCAGACCACCAGCGCGCACCAGGCGATGGTGGCCGCCAGTGCCACGCCGAAGGCGAGCAGCGAGAACTCCGGCACGAAGCCGGGCGTCAGCTTGGCCACATTGGCGGCCGGCTTGGCGGGAAAGCCGGTTTGCATGGCCAGCCAGATCACCCAGATACCGATGGCCGAAGCGCTGAAGAACAGCAGGGTGAACCAGTCGATCAGCGCGCCTATGCTGCGCCGCAGCGTGGGCAGGGCAAAGGCAGCCAGCGTGGCGATGGCCGGCAGTCCGGGCAGCAAGGCCCGGTCAGCAGGCTGGGTGCAAAAGGTCGCGGCCACGGCCAGGCCGCCAAACCAGATCGGCAGCACCAGGTGGCGGTGCATCATGGGGTGGGCAATCTGCTTGCGCCAGCGCCACAGCGTCCACAAGGCCAGCGGCCAGGCGGGCCAGCTGAACCACAGCAGCAGGCGCAGCAGGCTGGCCCATTCCGGGCTGCCCAAGGCCGGGGGCGCAATGCGCCACAGCCAGAGATTGAGGGCCGTGGCGAGCAGGCCGGCGAGCAGCGTGCCGGCCAGCCAGGCCAGGGCCCAGCCGCGTGACCCGCGCCCGGCTTCGACCGGCGACAGCCAGGCCAGCGCCGCGCAGCCCAGGCCCATCATCACGGCCATGCTGGGCGCACCGCTGAGCACCAGGCCGGTCAGACCCAGCAGCATCGCCACCGCTGGTATCCAGCGGTAATAGGGCATGGACGCGGCCGCGAAAAATACCAGCGTGGTGCAGGCCAGCTGGGGGACATAGCTGGTGGTCTCGTGCGACAGCTGGGCCAGACCCAGGCTGGCAATCAGGGCCAGCAGGCCGCCGTCCGCCATCGCGCGGGCGTAGTCGACGGGCTTGGCCTCGCCGCCAAAGGCAAACGCCACGGGCTGGGCACCGGGGCTGCGGGCCAGGCAATACACGCCCCACCAGGTGGCGGCCATGCTCAGGGCCAGCAGCAGCATGAACGGCAGGCGCACGGCCATGTCCGCGGGCAGGGCGCTTGGGGCCAGATGCAGCGCCCAGGCGCCCAGCCAATAGGGCAGCAGGCCTTCGGTCTGCGGCGGCATGCCGCCGAGCAGCGGTGACATCCAGTCGGTGCTGCCATCGAACAGCGCCAGCATGTAGCCGAACGCGGTGATGTCGGCATTTCTCCAGGGCGCGCGCCCCACGAAGCCCGGCACGATATAGGCCAGGCACAGCAAAACGAGCGCCCAGCGCGGCAGGGTGCGCACGGCCTGTTGCGAAACGATGGCGGGGATAGGTTGGTTCACACGACGTAATGGCGACAAGGGAGATGGCAAGAATACGCGAAGCTGAGCGATTCAGGCGGACCAGGGACAGGCGCATGGGCGCGAAAAAAAAAGCCCCCACACTTGCTCGCTTCGCGTAGCTGCGCTGCCCCCAAGGGGGCGTTGGCCCGGCGGTAAAAAAAAGGCAGCCTGGTTGCCCAGGCTGCCTTTGGCACGGTGCGACAAGTATTACTTGGCTGCAGTCTTGCCGAAACGGTTGCGGAAGCGCTCGACGCGGCCGCCCATGTTGTCGACCGACTTTTGCGTGCCGGTGTAGAAGGGGTGCGATTCGCTCGAAGTGTCCAGCTTGAACATAGGCAGTTCGCGGCCGTCTTCGGTGGTGCCCATTTCCTTCGTGTTTGCGCACGAACGGGTCACGAACTTGAAGCCGTTGGACAGGTCAACGAACAGCACTTCGCGGTAGTTGGGGTGGATTCCTTGTTTCATGATCTTCCTTAGGTCAAGTGCGGTAGCCGTGTCCAACCCATTGCAACCTCTGCAACGGTTCAAATTGAACGTACTTTCCGCAATCAAAAAAGCCCCCGAGTATACCTCGGAGGCTTGATCAGCGCGCAGGCCTAGGCCCTAGGCCGGCACTGGAGATTTCGCATCAACCGCCGCGACGCATCATGTCGAAGAAGTCGTTGTTGGTCTTGGTGGCCTTCATGTTCTTGATCATCAGCTCCATGGCTTCGATGTCATCCATGTTGTACATGAACTGGCGCAGGATGCGCGTCTTGTTCAGGATTTCAGGCGACAGCAGCAACTCTTCGCGGCGCGTGCCGCTCTTGTTGAGTTCGATGGCCGGGAACACGCGCTTCTCGTAGAGGCGGCGGTTCAGGTGCAGTTCGCTATTGCCCGTGCCCTTGAATTCTTCAAAGATCACTTCGTCCATGCGGCTGCCGGTGTCGACCAGGGCCGTGGCGATGATGGTCAGCGAGCCGCCTTCTTCGACATTGCGGGCCGCGCCGAAGAAGCGCTTGGGGCGCTGCATGGCGTTGGAATCCATACCGCCCGACAGCACCTTGCCCGACGAGGGCACGACGTTGTTGTAGGCGCGGGCCAGACGGGTGATCGAGTCCAGCAGGATCACGACGTCTTTCTTGAGCTCGACCAGGCGCTTGGCGCGCTCGATCACCATCTCGGCCACGTGCACGTGGCGCGTGGCGGGCTCGTCAAACGTCGAGGCAATGATTTCGCCCTTGACCGAGCGCTGCATTTCCGTGACTTCTTCAGGGCGCTCGTCGACCAGCAGCACCATCATGTGCACGTCCGGATGGTTGGCCGTGATGGCGTGGGCGATGTTCTGCATCATCACCGTCTTGCCGCTCTTGGGCGGTGCGACGATCAGGGCGCGTTGGCCGCGGCCGATGGGCGCAATGATGTCGATGATGCGACCGGTGATGTTTTCCTCGGTCTTGAGTTCGCGTTCCAGGCGCAGCTGTTCCTTGGGGAACAGGGGCGTCAGGTTCTCGAACATGACCTTGTGCTTGTTCTGCTCGGGCGGGCCGCCATTGACCTTGTCGAGCTTGGTCAGTGCGAAATAACGCTCGCCATCCTTGGGCGTGCGCACTTCGCCTTCGATCATGTCGCCGGTGTGCAGATTGAAGCGACGTACCTGGCTGGGCGAGATGTAGATATCGTCCGTGCTGGCGGTGTAGCTGGTGTCGGGACTGCGCAGAAAGCCGAAGCCGTCGGGCAGGATTTCAAGCACGCCGTCGGCAAATACTTGTTCGCCGGCTTTGGCGCGTTTCTTGATGATGGCAAACATGATTTCCTGTTTGCGCATCCGGCCAACGTTCTCGATCTCGAGCTCTTCGGCCTGCTTCAAGACTTCAGACACGTGCTGTGCCTTGAGTTCATTAAGGTGCATGGGGTTACTCCTTGGCGGAGTTAGTGGAATCAGGAATGAGGCGGAAGGCTGGGCGATACACGTGGTCGTGTGCCCAGCTTGCCTAAGGATCTCGAAACGGCCGTCGATGCAGTGGGCCGGTGATCTGAGCAGATTATGACAGGAAAAAAATCTGCGGGTCTGAAATGTGCGGTGAGCAGTGGTGATAGCTGCTGCGGGCGATGATTTCCGGGCGGGGGTGCGGTGCCCGGAAACCAGAGGGGGGTCAGGCCAGTTGCTCGTCCAGGAAGGCCGTGAGTTGGGCCTTGCTCAGCGCGCCGACCTTGGTGGCAGCCAGTTCGCCGTTCTTGAACAGCATCAGGGTAGGGATGCCGCGGATGCCGAACTTGGCGGGGATTTCGCGATTTTCATCGACATTCATTTTGGCGATGGTGACCTTGCCCTGATAGATGCCCGCGACTTCGTCGAGGATGGGGGCGATCATCTTGCAGGGGCCGCACCATTCTGCCCAGTAATCCACCAGCACCGTAGTGCCAGCTTGCAGCACTTCGGCTTCGAAGGAGGCGTCGGAGAGGTGTTTGATGAGGGCGCTAGCCATGGCGGGTTCCTTGGGTTGGTTGGCTGAATAAGGCGAAGGTTCGCTGATTAGTGATGGATTGTGACAGAAACACATCTCCAGTCAGCAGGTGTGGGCGACACTTGGTGCTATGACTGTCATAGCGTAAAACGATGAGAATGCTGCTTGTATTTGGCCCGCCAATGCCCTGGGGTCATGGTCGCCAGCGAGCGGGCAGGTATCCTGCCGCACCCTGCGGCGCTGTGCGCCCCATGTGCCGGGTCTGGCCGGCACCGATTTGTTTATAGAGGAATTCCTGAATGACTGAAGTCTCCACCATCTGCGCGCCACTGGACTGCGAAGTCGCCATCGTCGGCGGCGGGCCGGCCGGATTGATGGCGGCCCAGCGCCTGGCGCAAGCCGGTGTGAGCGTCCACCTGTTTGATGCCATGCCTTCGGTAGGGCGCAAATTTCTGCTGGCCGGCAAAGGCGGCCTGAACCTGACCCATTCGGAGCCGGCGCCGCTGTTCGCCGGGCGCTTTGGCGCGCGGCGCGCACAGATCGAACCCATGCTGCAGGCTTTTGGTGCCGAGCAGGTGGCGGCCTGGTCCGCCGCCTTGGGCGTGGAGACTTTCGTCGGCACGTCGGGTCGGGTGTTTCCCCTGGGTATGAAGGCCGCGCCGTTGTTGCGCGCCTGGCTGGTGCAGTTGCGCGGCCTGGGCGTGGTGTTCCACACCCGCCACCGCTGGCTGGGCTGGAATGCGGACGGCGCGATGCGCTTTGCCGCGCCGGCCGGTGAAGTGCTGGTGCGCGCGCAAGCCACGGTGCTGGCCCTGGGCGGCGCCAGCTGGCCGCGCCTGGGTTCGGACGGCGTCTGGGCGCAGTGGCTGCAGGCACGGGGCGTGGTTGTGGCACCGCTGCAGCCGGCCAATTGCGGCTTCGACGTGCTGGGCGTGCCCGTGGGCAAGCTGGAGACGCGGCGTGAGTTCCTGCGTGAACTGCTGGGACAGCCGCCGGCCGCGGCCAGCGGCTGGACGCCGCATTTCCAGCAGCGCTTTGCCGGCCAGCCGATCAAGTCCGTGGGCCTGTCGTTTGTCGATAGCCAGGGCCACAGCTTTGTGCGCCGCGGTGAATTCGTGGTCACGGAAACCGGTGTGGAAGGCAGCCTGATCTATGCCGCTTCGCAATGGCTGCGTGACGAAATCGCCGCCCAGGGCCATGCGACTTTCCATCTGGACCTGTTGCCCGAGCACGACGCTGCGCGGGTGCTGGTCGAAATACGCCATCCGCGCGGCTCGCGCAGCCTCAGCAGCCACCTCAAGAGCCGCTTGAACATCGATGGCGTGAAGATGGGTCTGCTGTATGAAGTGCTGGGGCGCGATGGCGTCAACGACACCGTGGCCCTGGCCCAGGCCATCAAGGCCTTGCCGGTGACCTTGTCCAAGGCGCGTCCGGTCAGCGAAGCCATCAGCACCGCGGGCGGCGTGGCTTTCGAGGCGCTGGATGCCAACGGCATGCTCACCGCCGTTCCCGGCGTTTTCTGTGCCGGCGAAATGCTGGACTGGGAAGCACCCACGGGCGGTTATCTGCTCACCGCCTGCCTGGCCAGCGGCGTGCAGACGGCGCAGGGTGTCCAGCAGTTCCTGCGCCCCGAGCAGGCCGCGGCGCAATAAGATGAATGCCCTCGGGTCGCGTGAGCGGCCCGAAGGCATGCACAGCAGGGCCGGGCGACGCATGCGCAAGCCTGAGGGCGTTTGTCTTTGGGTGTGGGAGTGACCGTGCCCGTCGCGCAGCATGGCGCGGGGGCTGCCCCGGTCTGGGCGAAGACTTCTGCGAACGCAGAAATCTTGAAGAAGAAGTTGACGAGCCTTACCCCCGGCACTGACTCTACAGTTAGGGCTGCTTGGTTCCCCACCTGACCCGGTTGGCTGCTTCACCATGCGGGGAGGCCCGTCACTGGCGATTGTACCGCAGACGCAAGCGCCTATTTTCAAAAAGCCGTGGACTGGCCTGGGCCTATCCACGGCGGTAGACGAATCACACCTTGAAAGCGCTGAGCGAGCGGGTCAGCTGGGCTGCCTGGATTTCCAGCGACTGGGTGGCCGCCGAAGACTCTTCGACCAGGGCGGCGTTCTGCTGCGTCATCTGGTCCATTTGCGTCACGGCCTGGTTGACCTGCTCGAGCCCGGCCATCTGCTCATGGCTGGCATGGCTGATTTCACCGACCAGATCGGTGACTTTCTGCACGCCCTGGACCACCTTGTCCATGGTGTTTCCGGCCTGCTCGACCAGGCGGCTGCCGGTGGCAATGCGCTGCGCCGAAGCGTCGATCAAGCCCTTGATTTCCTTGGCGGCGTTGGCGCAGCTTTGTGCCAGGCTGCGCACGTCGCCCGCGACCACGGCAAAGCCACGGCCTTGTTCGCCGGCGCGCGCGGCTTCCACGGCCGCGTTGAGCGCGAGGATGTTGGTCTGGAACGCGATCTTGTCGATCACGCCGATGATGTCTTCGATGCGGCGCGAGGTCTGCAGGATGTCGGCCATGGTGCGCACCACCTGGTTGACCGATTCGCCGCCTTGCGTTGCCAGGGTCGAGGTCTGCTGCGCGAGTTCATTGGCCTGGCGGGCGCTGGCGGCGTTGTTGCGCACCGTGGAGGTCAGCTCTTCCATCGAGGCCGCGGTCTGCTCCAGCGAGCTGGCCTGTTCCTCGGTGCGGCCCGACAGGTCCAGGTTGCCCGAAGCGATTTGCGTGGCGGCCGTCGCTACCGCGTGGCTGCCCTCGCGGGCTTCGGTGACCAGGCTGCGCAGATTGGCTTGCATGGTGGCCAGCGACTGCATCAGCTGCGCGGTTTCGTCCTTGCCGCTCAGGATGGCTGGGTCGATGCGGGCGTTGAGCTTGCCGTCGGCGACTTCGTCGGCCACTTTCACGGCGGCCCGCAGGGGGCGCACGATGCCCAGATTCAGCCCCGTGGCGATGAGCGCGCCCAGGCCCATGATCAGCACGCTCAGCAGCAGCAGCAGGCTGCGGCTGTGTTGGTAGGTGCGCTCGATGGCGGCGGCCGTGGTGTCGATGTCCTGGCGCTGCAGTTCGAGCAAGGCCTTGATGCTGTCCACATAGGCCTTGGTGCGGGGCGCATAGCTGCTGTTGAAGATGGCGTCGGCATCGTCGACCCGGCCTTCGTCCTTGGCTTTGGTGACTTCGGCCCGCGCGGCGTTGTAGCTGTCGCGGTTCTGGCTGGCCTTGGCAAAGAGATCGCGCTCGGCGGGGGTGCTGATCAGCGGCTCGAAGCGCTTGAGCAGTTGGCCGGAGTCGGCCGAAGACTTGCGTGCGGTCTCGGCAAAGTAGCGGCCAAGCTCGGCGTCGGGGCTGCGCACAATGGCCGTGGTGCGCTGCGAACCGGACAGCACCAGGGCGTACCAGTCGGCAATCAGGCGTTCTTTGGCGAGCGGGCTGTCCATCATGGCGCGTGTTTGCTGCGCCACGCTGGACAGCTGCAGCAGGCTTACCGCCAGTCCGACAATGGTCAGCAGCAGGATGGCTGCAAAGCCCAGGGCAATACGCTGCCCGATTTTCAAGGAAGAAAAACGCATTAAAAACTCAGACGGATGTAGGGGTAATTGTGGATGGACAGTTCTTGTAAAAACTGCTTACTAATGATAAACCCTGTATCAAATTTATTGAATGGGCCTGCTGTTCAACCCTAGCCCTTGGCCCCCGTAGAATCACCGCCATGTCTTATCTCGTGCTCGCCCGTAAATACCGTCCCCGCAATTTCTCCGAAATGGTGGGGCAAGAGCACGTGGTGCAAGCCTTGTCGAATGCGTTGACCCAGCAGCGTCTGCACCACGCCTACCTGTTCACAGGCACGCGCGGCGTGGGCAAGACCACGGTCTCGCGCATTCTGGCCAAGTCGCTCAACTGCCAGGGCACCGACGGCCTGGGCGGCATCACGGCCACGCCCTGCGGTGTCTGCGCCGCCTGTACGGAAATCGACAGCGGTCGCTTTCCCGACTACACCGAGCTGGATGCGGCTTCCAACCGGGGCGTGGACGAAGTCCAGAGCCTGCTGGAGCAGGCGGTCTACAAGCCGGTGCAAGGGCGCTTCAAAGTCTTCATGATCGACGAAGTCCACATGCTCACGAACACGGCGTTCAACGCCATGCTCAAGACGCTGGAAGAGCCGCCGGAATACCTGAAGTTCGTTCTGGCCACGACCGATCCGCAGAAAGTGCCGATGACGGTGCTGTCGCGCTGTCTGCAGTTCAATCTGCGGCCCATGGCGCCGGAAACCGTGCTCGACCATCTGGGTCAGGTGCTGGCCGCGGAAAACGTGCCGGCCGAGCCCCAGGCCTTGCGCCTGCTGGCGCGCGCGGCGCGTGGCTCCATGCGTGACGCACTGTCGCTGACCGACCAGGCGATTGCTTTCGGCAGCGGCCAGTTGCTCGAAGCCGGCGTGCGGCAGATGCTGGGCAGCGTGGACCGCTCCTATGTCTTTCGCCTGATCGCCGCATTGGCACAGGGCGACGGCCGCACCGTGGTGGAAACCGCGGACGCGCTGCGCGTGAACGGCCTGTCGGCCGCTTCGACGCTCGAGGAAATGGGCGCCGTGCTGCAACGCATGGCCGTGCTGCAGGCTGTGCCCCAGATGGCGCAGGCCCAGGATGCCAGCGACCCTGAAAGCGCGGAAATCGCGCGCCTGGCCGAAGCCATGCCGGCCGACGAAACCCAGCTGCTCTACAGCATCTGCCTGCACGGACGCGCGGAGCTGGGACTGGCCCCGGATGAATACGCGGCGCTGACCATGGCCTTGCTGCGCTTGCTGGCCTTCAAGGCCCCGGCTGAAAAAAAAACTCTAGCGATTGCTGAAACGCCTGTTTCGGCAGCGCCTGCGGCTGTGCCCGCACCTGCTGCCCCGGCGCGCGCACCTGCTGCCCCGGTGGCCGCGCCCGTCGCGCCGCCGGCCCCGGTCGCTCCCGCGCCTGTAGCCCCAGCGCCCACCCGCCCACCTGTGGCGCAGGTAGCTGCGCCCGCACCCCTTCGCCCGCCGGTGGCCGCGCCCGCTCCCGTACCGGCTCCCGCGCCGCGCCAGGCCCCTGTCGCCGCTCCCGCGCCCATCGCCGCGAAAGCGGAGCGCGAGGACATAGGCATGGATGCCGTGGGCTTTGCGCCCATGGAGGTGCCGCCCTGGGAATCCTTGCCCGGTGAAATCGATCAGGGTTTTGCCGAGACGCAGATGCCGGCTCCAGCTCCCGCACCGGAACCCGCGCCGGAACCCGTGCCGGAACCCGTGCCGGCGCCCGCGCGCAGCGCCTGGACGCCTTCCGATCCTTCGGGCGAGCCCGTGCAGACCACGCCCGAAGGCGATCGCTGGTTCGCGGCCGTGCAGCAGCTGATCGCCAACGAAGCCATCACCGCGCTGGTGCGCGAGCTGGCCTTGCAGTCGGAATTGCTGAGCCGCGAGGGCGACCACTGGATGCTGCGCGTGCAGCGCCAATCGCTGAACCAGGCGACGGCGCGCGAGCGGCTGCGTGCAGCGCTGGCCGAGGCCGGCCACGCCCAGCAGCTGAGCGTGGAGATCGGCCCGGTCTCGGACACGCCCGCGCGGCGCAATGCGGCCGCGGCGGCCCAACGCCAGCGCTTGGCCGAAGAAATCGTGATGAACGATCCCCTGGTACAAACATTGATGCGCGAGCATGGCGCGCGCGTCGTGCCGGGTAGTATCAAACCTGCTTAAACACTTTCTCAAAAAGGAAAAATCATGTTCAACAAAGGACAACTCGCCGGACTCATGAAGCAGGCCCAGGCCATGCAGGACAACCTCAAGAAGGCCCAGGATGAACTGGGCAATGTCGAGGTCGAAGGCGAGTCGGGTGCCGGTCTGGTCAAAGTGCTGATGACTTGCAAGCACGACGTCAAGCGCGTGACCATCGATCCCAGCCTGCTGGCCGAAGACAAGGACATGCTCGAAGACCTGGTGGCTGCCGCGTTCAACGCTGCCGTGCGCAAGGCCGAGGAAACTTCGCAGGAAAAAATGGGCAAGCTCACCGCGGGCATGCCCGGCCTGCCAGGCGGCATGAAGTTCCCATTCTGATGCCACGCGCGGCCGGCGACCGCTGCTGCCGGCCGACACAGCGACCTGCCTGCCGAGGGCAGGTCGCTTTTTTATGCCTTGCCCAAGGATGAAGCTCCATGACCACCCCAGATGCCCACCCGCTCGATGATTTGATCCAGGCCTTGCGCCGCCTGCCTGGGGTGGGCGTGAAGTCGGCCCAGCGCATGGCCTTCCATTTGTTGCAGCGTGACCGCGAAGGCGCGGCCACGCTCGCGCGGGCGCTGGACACGGCTGTGCAGTCGGTGCAGCATTGCACGCAGTGCCATACGTTCACCGTGGGGCGGCTGTGCGCCATCTGCCAGGACGAAGGGCGCGATGCGGCACGCCTTTGTGTGGTGGAAACGCCGGCCGATCTGGCGGCGATGGAGCGCACCGGTGCCTACCAGGGCCGGTACTACGTGCTCATGGGCCGCCTGTCGCCGCTCGATGGCGTGGGGCCGCGCGATATCGGTCTGGGCGATCTGCTGGCCCGCGCGTCCCAGGGCGTGGTGCAGGAAGTGATTCTGGCGACCAGTTTCACGGCCGAAGGCGAGGCCACGGCGCATGCGATCAGCGAGGCGCTCAAGAGCCGGGGCGTACACGTGACGCGCCTGGCGCGTGGTGTGCCCATTGGCAGCGAACTCGAGTATGTGGACCTGGGCACGATAGCCCACGCACTGAGCGATAGACGCTGAAATTGAAGACCCCCTGAGCCGCTTACGCGGCTTCCCCCTCTCATCCTGCGGTGGAGGGGGACGGCACCGTCGCTGCGGGGCGGCCCTTGCTCGGTGCCCCTGGGCTGGGACATGCCAGTTGCAAGGCTGCGGGCCGTACCATGGATAACTGATATGAACTTTGAAATGGTCTTTGAAAGACTGTAGACAGGAGCCATGCCATGAACACCTCATCCGCTCATTTCACCGTCGCCTACTGGTGCGTGCTGATCGCCGTGCTGCTGCCCATGGTCTGCGCCTACCTGGCCAAGAGCGGTGGCTTCGGCCGTCCGCCCCAGCAGGGGGGCTTTGACAACCATGCGCCGCGCGCCTGGCTGCAGCAGCAGACCGGATTCCAGGCACGGGCCAATGCGGCCCAGGCCAACAGCTTCGAAGCCCTGCCGTTCTTCATCGGCGCCGTGGTGATCGCTCACCAGTTGGGCGCGCAGCAGACCTGGCTGGACCTGTTGGCCTTGCTGTTCGTGTTGCTGCGGGGTTTTTACATCCTGATGTACGTGGCCGACATGGCCATGGCGCGCAGCTGCGTTTGGGCGGCCGCATTCTTTGTGAATATGGCCATCCTGTTCGTCGGCTATTGAATGAGGCACCCCCTGAGCCGCTGACGCGACTTCCCCCTCTCATCCTTCGGTGGAGGGGGACGACACCATCGCTGCGGGGCGGCCCTTGCTCGGTATCTCCGCGTTGGAGCGCGCCAGTTTCATGCGTCGTGGGTGGCGCAAGCGTCATGGATGGATGAGCACAGGCGCCGCGCGCTCAGCGTTTTTTCACTTTGGACGGGGTGCCGCCTTTGGGGGCGGTGCGCACTGGCACCTTGTTCGAGCGTGCCGAGATGGCCACGTGGCCCGCGCGTGGCCGTGACGAGGGTGCGGCGGCCGCGCGCAGCGGCAGGAACATGACCACGTCCTGTCCGGCCCGCAAGGCCGCGCTGACCTTGATGTCATTCCAGTCGGCGAGGTTGGCCGTGCTGACGCCATAGCGTTGGGCCAGGCTGGCCAGGGTGTCGCGCTTTTTCGCCTTGACGGTGGTGCGGCGGGTCACGATTTCCGGCGCGAGGGCCAGATGGCCGTTGTCGGCCACATGGCTGGACACATCGGTGAGCATGCTGGCGCTGCGCGGCACCATCAGCGCCGAGCCGGCCTTGATCACCATGCGTGGTGGAATGTTGTTGATGCTCCGCAGGCCTTGTTCACTCATCCCTGTGCGCTGGGCCGCATCGGCCACGGTCAAGGTGGAAGGCACGGTCCACACGGTCCAGCTCGAGTACTGGCCCTTGTCGTAGGCGTCGAGGTTGCGCTGGAACACCTTGGCGTTGTCCCAGGGCAGCAGAATCTGGGGAATGCCGGCGGCGAAGATCACCGGCTTGCTCAGGGACGGATTGAGTGCGCGGAAATCGGACACGCTCACGTCGGCCAGCTTGGCCACCAGTTCCACGTCGATATCGCGCGCCACGTCCACGGCCTGGAAGTAGGGGTGGTTTTCAATCAGCGGCAGCTCGGTGCGGAAAGTCTGCGGCGAGTTCACGATGTTCTTCACGGCCTGCAGCTTGGGCACGTACATGCGCGTTTCGGCGGGCATGTTGAGCTCGGCATAGCTGATGCCCAGACCGGCCTTGCGGTTGCGCGCGATGGCGCGGCTCACGCTGCCTTCGCCCCAGTTGTAGGCGGCCAGGGCCAGGTGCCAGTCGCCAAACATGCCGTGCAGCTTCTGCAGGTAGTCGAGCGCCGCCCGGGTCGAGGCCAGCACGTCGCGGCGGTCGTCGCGGAAGACGTTCTGCTTGAGATCGAAATAAGTGCCCGTGGCGGGCATGAACTGCCACATGCCGGCGGCCTTGGCGCTGGACACGGCCTGCGGGTTGAACGCGCTTTCGATGTAGGGCAGCAGGGCCAGTTCCGTGGGCATGCCACGGCGCTCCAGCTCTTCCACGATGTGGAACAGGTATTTGCTTGAGCGCTCCGTCATGCGCAGGATGTAGTCGGGCCGGCTCGAATACCACTCTTCGCGGTCCTGCACCAGCTCATGCTCCAGATCGGGCATGGCGAAGCCGCGCCGGATGCGCTCCCAGAGGTCGGCGGGCGCAGACAGCGAGGCCACGCCGGGCGAATGGGCCTGCGCGCGTTTGATGGGGCTCAGCGAGCCGCTCGGGTAGTCGGGCGTATGGCTGGAGGAGGAGGACGGGGCGTTGGTCGCATCGGGCGATACGGTGGCGCAGCCAGCGAGCCAAAGCAGGCTGCTGAGCAACAAGGGAGAGAGAAGTTTCATCAAAAAACGTTTTTCCATGCACGCAGGGCAGCAAGTACCTCATGTGCTTGTTGCGGGTGGATACGCGCGTCAAAGCGGTGGGCGCTTGCGGCCACCGCGGCTTGGCGGGTACGAAGAAAGGGGTTGATGCTGCGTTCCAGTCCCATGCGCGAAGGCAGGGTCGGCAGGTCCTGGGCACGCAGCGCCTGGCAGCGCTCCATGTAGTGGAGCAGCTCGGCGTTGTTTGGTTCCACGGCCAGCGCAAAACGCAGGTTGGACAGGGTGTACTCATGGGTGCAGCACACCAGGGTGGCGTCGGGCAGGGCGGCCAGGGCGTCAAGCGACTGCTGCATCTGCGCGGGCGTGCCTTCGAACAGCCGTCCGCAGCCGCCCGAAAACAGCGTGTCGCCGCAAAACACCAGCGGCTGGTCCAGCGCACTGGCGCTGTAATAGGCCACATGGCCGGCGGTGTGGCCTGGGACGTCGATGACTTGCCAGGGGCCGCCGAGCACATCGACCTGGTCGCCGCCTTGCACCCTTGTCACGGGCTCGGGCAGGGTCTCGTTCAGCGGTCCCCAGACCTGGGCGCCCGTGGCCGCGCGCAGCGCCGGCACGCCGCCGACATGGTCGGCATGGTGGTGCGTGATTAGAATGGATTGCAATTGCAGCGCATGGCGCTCCAAAGCCTCGAGCACGGGGGCCGCTTCGCCGGGGTCAATGACCAGGGCATGGCGGCCGTCGTGCAGCATCCAAATGTAGTTGTCAGAAAAAGCGGGCAGCGGCAACAGGTTCATGAGCGACAAAATTATAGGGATGCACCACTGGCTCAATTCCCCTACCGGGCGCTACCTGCTCGACTGGGAGCAGCAGCGCTGTGACGAGGCCGTGGCGGATGTGTTTGGCTACCACAGCCTGCAGCTGGGTCTTCCTATGCTACAGGGCTTGCGCGCCAACCGCATGCCCCATCGTTGGCTGACGGTCGAATCGACCGCTGAAGCCGCTGCATGGGCGCTGCGCGCGCCTGATCCTGAGCATGCCTCCTGGACCACCCAGGCCGTGCTCGAACCCGCGGCCCTGCCTTTCCCCGAAGCCAGTCTGGACCTGCTGGTACTGCCACACACCCTGGAACGCACGGAAGATCCGCACGGCGCGCTGCGCGAAGTCGCACGCGTGCTGGTGCCCGAAGGGCGGGTGGTGATCTGCGGTATCAACCCTGCCAGCTGGTGGGGAATGCAGTCGGCGCTGGCGCCACGCAGCACCCGCTTGCCGGATGCACGCAGCGCCATCGGTTACTGGCGCTTGCGCGACTGGCTGCGTCTGCTGGCGCTGGATGTGGAGGCCGTGGAGTTCGGTTGCCACCGGCCGGCAGTGCAATCCGCGCAGTGGCATCAACGTTGGGGCTGGATGGACGCTTTGGGCGAGCGCGCTTGGCCCATACTCGGGGGCGTTTATTGCGTGGTGGCCATCAAGCGCGTGCCTGGCATGCGGCTGATGGGGCCGGCCTGGCGTCAGCGGCAGCAGCCGGCTGGCGCATCGGCGCCGCTGGTTCACCGCAGATAGTGTTGAAGTACCCCCGGAGCCGCTACGCGTCTTCCCCCTGAGGGGAACGACATCCTCGCTGCGGGGCGGCCCTTGCTCGATGTCTCCATGCTGGGACATGCCGGTTTTAGGGGCTGCGGATGGTGCGAGCACCATGAATAGTTTTAAAGGAAAGAACGTTGAATCAAGTTGTGATCTATACCGATGGTGCCTGCAAGGGCAACCCCGGACCGGGTGGCTGGGGCGTTGTGATGCGTGCCGGTGCGATGGAGAAAGAATTGTTTGGCGGCGAGATGGGTACGACCAACAACCGCATGGAAATGCAGGCCGTGATCGAGGCGCTGTCCGCGCTCAAGCGGCCCTGCGACGTGACCCTGTTCATCGACAGCCAGTACGTGCTCAAGGGCATCACCGAATGGATTCATGGCTGGAAGGCCAAGGGCTGGCGCACGGCGTCCAAGGAGCCGGTGAAGAATGTCGAGCTCTGGAAGCGGCTGGATGAACTGGTCGCCAATGGCGGCCACCGCATCGACTGGCGCTGGGTCAAGGGCCACGCCGGCGACCCGGGCAATGAGCGCGCCGATGCGCTGGCCAATATGGGCGTGGAAAAGGCCATGGGCCGGCGCTGATCAGGCATATTTCCCTGTCAGTCCTCCATCCACCAGAAGTTCCGTGCCAGTGATGTAGCTGGCCGCGTCGGATGCGAGGAATGCGCATGCTTGCGCCACTTCCCAGGCGGTGCCCATGCGGTTGAGCGGCACCTGCCTGGCTCGCGCCTCTTTCGCCTCATCGAGGTTTTGCGAGAACATATGGGCGACGTTCGCCGCCACGCGTGGCGTGTCGATCAGCCCGGGTACCACCGTGTTGGCACGTATGCCGTAGGGTGCGTATTGCTGGGCAATCATCCGCGTCATCTGGATCACGGCGGCCTTGGTGGTGCTGTAGGCCAGGTGCGGATAGCCCACATAGCTGATGCCCGCCACGGAGGCAATGGAAAGAATGGCGCCACTGCGTCTTTGGACCATGCCGGGCAGCACCTGCTGGCAGGAGAGCATCAGGCTCTTGACGTTGACAGCATGGATGCGGTCCAGATCCTCCGCGCTGGTTTCCATGGGGCCGCCGGTCTTGCCGATGCCCACGTTGTGGTGCAGCACATCCACCTGGCCAAAACGCCCGTGGATGTCCGCGAAGCACTGCGCGATATCGGTTTCCACCGCCATGTCCGCTTCGTAGGCGCAAGCCTGCCCGCCTTCCTCATGGATGAGGCGCACGGTTTCCTGGGCGGATGCATGGTCGCGATCCAGGACGCACACCTGAGCGCCCAGGCGGGCATAGGTGAGGCAGGCCGCGCGGCCTATGCTCCAGCCGGGCGCCACGGAACCCCCGCCGGCCACGACGACGATGCGTCCCGAGAGATCGGTGGGCAATCCCGGGACGGATGGGGTGGGGGCATTCATGGCGGGGCTCACTCCTGCTTGGCGCCAGGGCGCACGAAAGGAATCGCATGCTCGACCGTATCCCAGATGAAGCGGCCCGAGGGATTGTTCTGTTCTTCCACGATGTGGGCCACCAGCCCGGCAGCACGCGAGATCACCGCAAAGCCGCGCATGACATTGGTCGGAACTTCGATTTCACCCAGCAGCGCCGCCACTGCGCCGGTGGCGTTGAGGGTGATGGCCCGACCGGCGGCCTCATCCACCGCCTTGGACAGCGTCTCCAGCGCACGAATGCGGTGGCCCTGGAGTTCATGCTCGGCCTTGCCCATTTCCAGCAGCTTGTAGGCACGCGGGTCGACCGGCTTGTGCAGATGGTGGCCGAAGCCGGGCACCGGGCTCTTGAGTGCCTTGTATTCCCGCGCGATGGCCTGCGCTTCGGCGTCGGCATCCGGGGCGGCGAGGATGCGATCCAGCAGCTTGGAGCAGTTTTCCATGGTGCCCACAAAAGAGCTGCCAACGGCGAGCAGGCCCGCGGACACCGCGCCTTGCAGGTTTTCCGGCGCGCTCATGTAAATCAGCCGCGCGGCGATGGCGCTCGGTGTCAGGCCGTGCTCCATCAACACGATGAGCACGACGTCCGTGATGCGCAAGTCCACCGGGCGCGGCGTGCGGCCCAGAATCTGCATCAGCATCACTTCGGTGAACGTCTTCTTGCCCATCAGATCCTCCACCAGGTTGGAGTCTCCATAGGTCAAGCTGGTGAGGGTGTGCGTGCAGAGGCTGGTCGTGGGGATGGTCTTGGTGGTCATGTTTTGTCTCCTGTTTATTCGTTGTGGGCCAGTGCCATTTCGCGCACGGCGGTTTTCAGCACCTTGCCTACCGGTGAACGCGGCAGGTCTTTGTGGAAGTGAATGCGCTTGGGGGTTTGCACCGGTCCCAGGCGCTCGCGCACGAACGACACCAGCTCCGTCTCCGTCGCGCTCTGGCCGGTTCTGAACTGCACTGCGGCCTGTACGCTTTCTCCCCATTTGTCGTCCGGGATGCCGAATACGGCGCACTCATGCACTGCGGGGTGCTGGGCCAGGGCGTTTTCCACTTCGATGGGATAGACGTTGAAGCCTCCCGTGATCACCATGTCCTTCAGGCGATCCTTGAGGTAGAGGTAGCCGCGCTCATCGAACATGCCCCGGTCGCCCGTGTGCAGCCATCCATCCACCAGCGTCTCGGCCGTCTTTTCCGGCAGCCGCCAGTAGCCAGTCATGACCAGCGGACTGCGGGCGACCACCTCGCCGACTTCCCCTGCGTCCAGGATCCGGCCCTCGGGCGACATCACGGCGACGTCGCTGAACCAGGTGGTGCGTCCCACGGCGGCCCAGTTGCATTCCTCCTCGAAATCGTCGGAGCGCATCACGGTCAGGATCTGGGGTGCTTCGGTCTGTCCATAGGTGGTGCCCAGCACCGGGCCGAAAAACGCACGCACTTCGCGGACCTTTTCCGGCGGCATGGGTGCGCCCCCGTAGATCAGGCGCTTGAGCTGCGGAAAGTCGTCGCGCGAGGCTCCGGGCAGGCCCATCAGCATGTAGACCAGCGTCGGCGGCATGAAGCACACCGTGCCGCCGCGGTGCTTGAACGTTGCCTGGACCGCCTGGGCGCCCGTTCCGTCCATGATGACGTGACAACCGCCCTGGGCCAGGATGGGAAGAATGTACGTGGACGTGCCATGGGTGATGGGCGCGGCCATGACATAGCGGTCATGCGCGTCCAGCTCCCAGGCCTGGATCTGATTCACGATATTGGCCATCCATGCCCGGTATGGCTGCATCACGCCCTTGGGCGTGCCTGTGGTTCCGCCCGTGAATTTGATGGCTTGCGTGGCGTCGTCCGGCAGTTCGAAGTGGGGCATGGGCGCCTGCGCATGGCGCTGGCAAAGGCTCTCCAATGTCATCGCCTGTGCGTCATTCCCGCCGATCCACACGCGCTGTGCGGTCTCGTCGGAAACGAGGCTGGCGCAGTCCGATTCCACGACGAGGATGCTGGCCTCGATGGTGTCGGTGATGCGGCGGATCTCCGGTGGCGTGCTCTTGGGGTTCAAGGGCACCCACACCTTGCCGCAAGCCAGCACCGCCAGCAAGGCAACGATGTGGTCCGCGCTGTTGGTGGCACAAATGCCCACGCGCGACTGGGGCGCCGGGTCCAGTTGCGTGAAGGCGGCGGCCACGGCACGGACGCGGCTGGCCAGCTCCTGGTACGAAATGCCGCGCTCAGGCGTGTCGATGGCAATGCGCTGCGGCCAGCGCTGTGCCGCGCGCCAGAAAAAATCGATGGGATACATGGTTTCTTACCTCTGGGAAAACTTATTCCGCCTTGGCGCCCGAAGCTTTGACGACTTCATTCCAGGCGCTGATTTCGCTGGCGACGAACTTGCGCATCTCGTCTGGAGTGCCTGGCGTCGGGGTTGCGACCATGGCCGCCAGACGCTGCTTGATGTCCCCGTCTGACAGGGCCTTGTTGAGTGCCGTGTTCAGGCGTTGAATGACAGGCTGGGAGGTGCCCATCGGCGCGGCCATTCCGAACCAGGACTGCACTTCGAAGCCGGGAAATCCGGATTCGGCCACCGTGGGGACGTTGGGCAGCAAGGCCGAGCGTTCGCGGCTCGTGATGGCAATGGGGCGCAGCTTTCCGGACTTCACGTGGGGCATGGCCGAAGGCGTGTTGTCGAACATCGACTGCACCTGCCCGCCCAGAAGGTCGGTGACCGCGGGCGCGCTGCCGCGGTACGGGACGTGCAGCATGTTCAACCCCGTCTTCATCTTGAACATCTCGCCAGACAGGTGGATGGACGAGCCGCTGCCGGAGGACGCAAAGGTGATGCCCATGGGCGTCTCCTTGGCGAACTTGATGTACTCGGGCAGGCTGTGTACGGGCAGGCTGGGATTGACCACCAGCAAGTTGGGGATCTTGGCAATGAGTCCTATGGGCTCGAAGTCCTTGACCGGCTGATAGCCCAGCTTGCTGTACAGCGACGCATTGATGGTGTTGGCAATCGTGAACACGTAGAGCGTGTAGCCATCGGCAGGTGCGCGGGCCACCACTTCCGCGCCGACGTTGCTGTTGGCGCCGGTTCGGTTCTCCACCACGACCGTCTGGCCCAGGTCTTCCCCCATCTTGTTGGCCACGAGACGCGCGATGACATCCGTGGCGCCGCCGGCCGCATAGCCGACGACGAGCTTGACGGGCTTGGTGGGCCAGGCATTTCCGGTCTGGGCGAAGGCCGGGGCTGCAAAGGCTGCGAACATGGCCGAAGAAACGACAATGCTGAGAGTTCGGCGCTCAAATATTTGCTTCATGGTGTCTCCTTGGAGTGGTTTTTGCTTCGAATCGGCACAGTGCTGAAGCCCTCTGGCAGCGCGTGCTATGGCCTTGATTATTTCCAGCGACCTTCAATTTCATGCAGCAAAACGTCCACCCTGCGGACAAAACTCACTCTGGGAAACCCTGCCCTGTCGATGAAAGCAAAACGCTGACACGGGGCCTGGCGCTCATGGATGCCATCCTGGCGGGCCCTGAGGAAGGGCTGCGCGTTGTCAGCCTGTGCCGGCAGACCGGCCTGGAGCGGGCTACCGTCTATCGCCTGCTGGCTGCATTGCAGGAGGCGAACTATGTGCGACTGGTTTCACGTTTCCACTACGGATCAGGCCCGCGATGGAATGCCTTGGCACAGCCCAAACAGCTGCGAGAAGACCTCACGGTGCAGCTGAAAGCCGTTCTGGCCCAGGTCAGCAAGAGTTGCGGCGATGCCGCCTTTGCCGTGGTGCGTGACGGCGGCCTGTCCCATTGCATTGCCCGCCAGGTGGGGGTTCATCCCGTGCAGGTGCTGGAAATCCAGGTGGGTACGCGGCAACCCCTGGGGGTGGGGGCTGCAGGTCTGGCGTTGCTGTCGGCACTGTCGGATCGCGATGTCACGGCCGTGATCGATTTGAACGAGGCGGCCTTGCCGCTTTTCCGCGGAATGACGCCGGAGCGTCTGCGGATGATGGTGACAGCCGCACGCGAACGCGGCTGGGCCGTGATCGGCAACCATGTCACCCATGGCGTGCTTGCCGTTGGCATGCCGGTGTATGACAAGGCGGGGGATGCCATCGCAGGCATCAGTGTCGCGACGACGGAAGAGCGTATGCCCAAGGACCGCCAGCGGCAGATTGTCCGATTCATCCGCCAGGCGCTACGCAGCAACGGTTTTACGGCGTATTGACCGCCATGGCGCCAGGTCGGGCGTCTCTCAATCCCGCGGCAGCTTGGCCATTTCCGCATCCAGGCTGGCCGCGTTCTGCGGGCGCACGCTGCGGCCCACTTCCTGGCCGTCGCGCAGAAACACCAGCGTGGGCCAGAGCTTGACGCGATAGCTGCGGCCCAGCGGGCGGCCCGGGCCGTCCTCGACCTTGACGTGGGCCACGTCGGGCCGGTGGTGCAGCGCGTCGCGGATCAGCGGCTGCGCGCCCTGGCAATGGCCGCACCAGGCGGTGCCGAACTCCAGCACGGCATTGCCGCGCAGTGCCTGGATGGCTTCAAGGGACGGGGCTTGGGCGAGGTGCTGGTCCTGGTAGGGCATGGGCGGGTTCCTGGTGATGCTGGAAGTGGGCGTCGGGGCCGGTCAGGGCTCGGCGGTCTGGATCTGGTTGCGTCCGGCCTGCTTGGCGCGGTACAGCGCCTGGTCTATGCGCTCTATGGCATCGGACAAGACCTGCTCGGGGGCGACCTGGCCGACGCCCGCGCTGAGGGTCACGGACAGGGGCAACAGGCCGTCGCAGGCCTGCTGCACGCTGCGCCGACAGCGCTCCAGCGTCGCGACGGCGCTGCTGGCGTCGCAGCCGGGCATGACCAGCAGAAACTCTTCGCCGCCCCAGCGAATGATCTTGTCGTCCGAGCGCAGGCAGGAGGCGATGGTACTGGCCACTTTGGCCAGCACCTTGTCACCGGTCGGGTGGCCGAAACTGTCGTTGACCTGCTTGAAATGGTCGATGTCCAGCAGTGCCAGCGACAGCGCAGCGCCACGCGCGCGGGCCTGGGCCACGGCGCTCTCCAGATGCAGGCTGCCGGAGCTGCGCGTCAGCGCGCCGGTCAGGCTGTCGTACTGCAGCTGTTCGCGGAATGCCTGGTCGGCCATGACCCTGGCGGTGATGTCGCGCAGGATGCTGACATAGTGGGTCAGCTCGCCCTGCAGGTTGTGCAGCGGCGTGATGCTTTCTTCGCAATGCACTTCCGTGCCGTCCTTGCGCCGGTTGATGAAAACCGAGCGAAACGGCAGGCCTTGCTGCAGGCGCTTCCACATCGTGGCGTAAAAATCCGGGGAATGCTGGCCGGACTGGGCGATGGAGGGCTTGTGGCCCAGTATTTCCACGGGGCTGAAGCCGGTGATCTTTTCGTAGCCCCGGTTGGCGAACTCGATGATGCCCTGGGGATTGCAGATCAGCACGCCGTCTTCGGCCGCGTCCAGCGCGCGCGCGAAGACCGCCGCGGCATCCTGGGCCGTGGCCAGCGCGCTCAAGTCGTGCTGTACCGAGACGAAGTGGGTGATGCGGCCGCTGGCGTCGCGCACCGCGGAAATGTTCCACTCCAGCAGATAGGGCGAACCGTCCTTGCGGTAGTTGAACGTCGAGCCCTTGAAGAACCGCCCGTCGGCGAGGCAACTGCGCAGTTCGGCGATGACTTGCGCCGAAGTCTGCGGGCCCTGCAGCATCCTGGGGTCGCGTCCCAGCAGCTCATGCAGCGCGTAGCCGGTCATGCGGCACAGCGCGGGGTTGGCATAGACGATGCGGTGGTCGGTCTCGCCCGCGTCGGTGATCATCACGGCATTGAACGCCTGGTCGATCGCCTGCTGCAGCAGGGCCGGCAGCGGGTCCGGTGGGGCGGCGATGGGCGGCGGGCGGACGTCGCGGGAGTGCATGGCGGTGCTCTGGTGCTAGGGCGTGGTGTCAGAAGGCGCCGTCGAACATCAGCACGTCGACCGGATCGCCGGCCTGCACCGTGGCCTGGTCATGGTGCAGAACGATCAGGCCGTTGGCCTGAAGCATGGAGCTGAGCACGCCCGAGCCCTGGTGGCCCGTGGTGCGTACCTGCAGGCTGCCGTCGGCGGCCGTGCTGACGATGCCGCGCTGGTATTCGGTGCGGCCCGGGCGTTTGTGCAGGGTTTCGCTGCAGGCCGCGCGCAGCAGGGGCTGGGGGCGAGCGCGGCAGCCCATCATTCGCAGCAGGGCCGGACGCACCAGGGCGATCAAGGTCACCATGGCCGCGACCGGGTTGCCGGGCAGGCCGAACAGCAGGGCGCCGGCTTCGTCGCCCGCCTGGCCATTGACCAGGCGGCCCACGGCCATGGGCCGGCCGGGGCGCATGGCGATGCGCCAGAACGCCACTTCGCCCAGGCGCTGCAACTGCTGGCGCAGGTGGTCGGCATCGCCGGTGCTCGCGCCGCCGCTGGTGATGACGACGTCGGCTGCACTGGCAGCGCGCGTGAGCGCCGCGGACAGCTGCGCGGGGTCGTCGCGCACGGGCGGGCCTTCGATGACTTCCACGCCCAGCCGGCGCAGCAGCGCGCAGACCGTATAGCGGTTGCTGTCGTAGACGGCGCCGGCACGCGGTGCCTCGCCCGGACTGAGAATTTCGTCGCCGGTGGAAAAATACGCCACGCGCAGCCGGCGCAGCACGCGCACCTGGGCCAGGCCCAGGCTGGCGAGCAGGCCCAGCGCAGCCGGCGTCAGCCGCTCGCCCTGGGCCATGGCCAGCGCGCCTTGTTGCAGGTCTTCGCCGCAGCGGCGGCGGTTGGCGCCGGGCTGCAGCAGGTCGGGCGCCAGCAGGATGGCGCCGTCCGCATCCTGCGTGGTGAGCTCCTGGGGTACGACGGTGTCCAGGCCCGGCGGCATGACCGCGCCGGTCATGATGCGCAGGCACTCGCCCGCCTGCAGTTCGCCTTGCCAGGTGGCGCCGGCCAGCACGCGTCCGGCCATGCGCAGCCGCAGGCCCTGGCCGGGTCGCAGCTGGTGGCCGGCAAACGCGTAGCCGTCCATGGCCGAGTTGTCGTGCGCCGGCACGTTGATCGGCGAGACCAGGTCCTGGGCCAGCACCCGGTCCAGGGCGGCGTCCAGCGCCAGGGTTTCGCTTTCCTGCAGGGGCTGTACCAGCTGGGCCAGAAAGGCCTGCACGCCGTTCACGTCCATGGCCTCGGGGTCATAGCCTTGCAGGCGCTCGGCAATCTGGGACAAGGTGGGCGGGAGGGTCATGGGGTCTGCTCCAGGGCGTGCAACTCGTCCAGGGTGTTGGCATTGGCAAAAGCCAGGGGATCGTCGCCGGGCAGGTCAAAGGCCACGGTATGGCAGCGATGCTGCGCGGTCCAGGCGTCGATCTTGCGCCCACCCGCCTGGGTGAAGCGCTGCAAGCTGCTCAGCAGTGAGGCCCGCAGCAGGCAGAACACCGGCTGGGCGCGCAGCTGCAGCCGGCCCTGGGCGTCGGCTTCGGGCCCGGCCGCCAGCACGATCTCGGCATCCGTGGCGGCCGCGGCCTGGGCCAGGCGCTGGGCCAGATCCCGTGGAAACAGCGGCGTGTCGCAGGGCACGGTGAGCAGCCAGGGGGTGCTGCAGTGGTCCAGTCCGGTGAGAAATCCGGCCAGGGGACCGGCGTAGCCGTCCAGGCTGTCGGGCCGGACCGGGACGCCGAATTCGGCGTAGCGGTCCAGGTGGCGGTTGGCATTGAGCAGGCAGGGGCCTACCTGGGGTGCGAGGCGTTGCAGCGCATGCTGGGCCAGGGGCAGGCCGCGAAAAGGCTGCAAGCCCTTGTCCAGGCCGCCCATGCGGGTGCCGCGGCCGCCAGCCAGTACCAGGCCGGTGATGTCGTGGAGGTCAATCATGGGAGTGCAGGCGCAGCGGGCCGGCCCGGACGGGCCGTCAACCGCCGATATAACTCATTTCAATGCGCCGGCCCGGGCTGGCCGCGCTGGGCGGCAGGCTGCTGCGCAATTCCGAATAACGGTCGCTGCGTCCCTGCCACAGCGGGGCGATGGCCGCGGCCAGATCGGCATCGCTGACGCCGCTGCGTAGCAGGCCGCGCAAATCCCAGCCCTGCGAGGCAAACAGGCACAGAAACAGCTTGCCCTCGGTGGACAGTCGGGCGCGGTTGCAGTCGTGGCAAAAAGCCTTGGTGACGCTGCTGATGAAGCCGACTTCGCCCAGCTGCGGGTCATGCTCGCCCAGCGCATTGGCATAGCCCCAGCGCTCGGCGGTTTCCCCCGTGCTGCCGGGTGCCAGCGGCACCAGCGCGAATTCGGACTGCAGGCGTTCAAGCACCTGGGCCGAAGGCAGGACTTCGTCCATGCACCAGCCGTTGGTCGCGCCCACATCCATGTATTCGATGAAGCGCAGGGTCACGCCCGTGCCGCGGAAGAAGCGGGCCATGGGCAGGATCTGGTCGTCATTCGTGCCGTGCTTGACCACCATGTTGACCTTGATGCGCGCAAAGCCCACGGCCTGCGCGGCTTCAATGCCGGCCAGCACGTCAGTGACGGGAAAATCCACATCGTTCATGCGCCGGAACACGGCGTCGTCGAGCCCGTCCAGGCTCACGGTCACGCGGTTCAGGCCGGCGTCCTTGAGCGCGCGCGCCTTGCGCGCCAGCAGCGAGGCGTTGGTGGTGAGCGTGAGGTCCGGCGCCAAGCCGTCCACGGTGCGCAGCGCCGCGAGCTGGGCCACCAGCGCTTCGAGGTTCTTGCGCAGCAGCGGCTCGCCGCCCGTGAGGCGGATCTTGTGCACGCCGTGGGCCAGGAACTGGCGGGCCAGGCGCGTGATCTCCTCGAAGCTGAGCAGGGCGCTGTGCGGCAAGTAGGTGTAGTCCTTGTCGAACACCTCCTTGGGCATGCAGTACTGGCAGCGGAAATTGCAGCGGTCGGTGACGCTGATGCGCAGGTCGCGCAGGGGTCGCCCCAACTGGTCCAGCAGCAGCCCCGTAGGGGCGCTGGACAGCAGCGGCACAGCCGCCGACAAAAATGTCGCGCGCTGGTCTACCAGGGGGATTACTCGTTCAGCCATAAGGGCATTCTGCCGCATTCCGGGCGCCGCTTGCGCCTGTCAACGGCATGCCCGACCACAGGGGTGGGCACAGGGCGCTTGCGATCACCGCTCGCTGGCGGCCGAGGCGTCCGTCGCCGGCGGGTTGGCGCGGCGTGCGCTGGGCGTCCAGTGCACAAATTGCGGGTAATGGGCGGCCACGCCCGGGCCATTGAAGTCCCAGCCCAGGCACTGGCCCAGATGGCGCGGCGGCTGCTCCGGGTCGTCACTGGAGAAAACGTGGGTGACCGACTGGAACGCGGCCGTGGCCATGTTGAACAGCAGTTCGCGCAAATGGGTGCAGCTGGCGACACCGCCCAGATGTTCCTGGATGGACTTGCGCCAGCCGCGCGCCATGCTGCAGCCGACCATTCTTTGCAAGGCGGCGGCGGCTTCGGGGCAGTGGCCCATGGGGTGGGAGTCCATGGAGACTTCGATGCTCTGCACCTCCAGGGCGGTGTTGATCGTGGTGCGAATCCACATGTGGTGGATGGCCGTGCCTGCGGCTACGCGGCGGTTGTTCGAGAGGTTCAGGTCGACGGCCTTGCTGTCGTGCAACTCGCCTTCAATGTCCCAGAGACCATCGGGACGTAAAAAACTGCGAAAGCGTACATCGCGCAGGTGTTGAGGGCTGCGGCCGGAAATTTCTGTCAGAGGCATCGTGGATTCAGGAGAGCAAGGCGGCGGCTACACAGCTACCGTATCCCCTGACCGTAGCGAACAATGGCCATGGAGGCAAGCCCTGGCTGTCCGGCATCGCTTGGCGTCCGGGCATTGCACCGCGGCCCGGGGCAGGCGCAGCGCGTGGGTAAGCGCCGCAGAGCGTCTGAAAAGACCACACCCGCCGCCGCCGGGCCGCCCCAAGGCGGTGACAGCCCCCTTGGGGGGCAGCGCCGCTACGCGAAGCGAGCAAGCGTGGGGGTCATTTCATCAAGCAACTTTCGCGCAGCCGGGGCAGGTCCAGGATTTCGAGCTTGCCCCGATAAAGGCGTATCAGCTCGCGTTGCTGCAAGTCCTGCAGTATCTGGTTGGTGGTTTGGCGCGACAGTGCCAGCATGCGTGCCAGCTGCTCTTGCGACAGGTTGAGCGTGCGGCGCGATTGCGTGGTGTCGAGTCGCAGGCCGTAATCTTCGGCCATGGTCACCAGCCGGCGCGCCAGGCGCTGGGGCGCGGCCAGCAAGGATTGCTCTTCCAGGGTGATCCAGGCCTGGCGCAGCTTGTGCGTCAGCAGCAGCGCCATCGAGCGCCAGTGCTCGGGATGCTGGTCCAGCCATTGCAGCAGTGCTGCCTGGGGGATATACGCCACGCAGCTGGGCTCGGTGGCGTGCACGTCATGCGAGCGAACGTCGCGGTCGAACAGCGATGTTTCGCCAAACCAGGCCGGGGGTTCCAGCAGGGTCAGCAGGGAGCTGCGCGCGTGGCCCCCACCGACGGCACCGGAAATGCCCAGGGTGCCGCGCAACACGGCGTACAGACCTCCGGGCGGATCGCCGCGCAGGTACAGGGCTTCGCCGGTCGCCAGTTGCTGGGTCCTGGCCAAGCCCGTCAACTGCTCGGACAGCGCCCGCGGCAGCTCATGGAACCAGCGACCCGAACGCAAAATGATCAGGTGTTCCGGCAGCAGGGCGGAAAAATGGGTGGAAGGCGCTTGTGTCAGCATCACGACAGACGTGGCGAGGGATGGGCACCACCATATTGACGCACGCTTCCACTTTTTGCTGCCTCATGAAAACCCTGATCGACCAATTGTCCCTGTACGCCGAGTACCACCGCGACCCGCGCAACGTGCTCACGCACTTCATCGGCGTGCCCATGATCTTGTGGGCGGTGGTGATTCTGCTGTCGCGGCCTGCCCTGGCCATGGGCGGCGTGGCGCTGAGTCCGGCCTTGTTCGCCGCGCTGGCTGCCGCCGGGTTCTACCTGCGGCTGGACCGGCGCTACGGCCTGTGCATGGCGGCCCTGCTGGCGCTGCTGCTGTGGTCGGGCCAGTGGCTGGCGCAGCAATCGCTGGCCCTGTGGCTGGGCACGGGCCTGGGCCTGTTCGTACTGGGCTGGCTGATCCAGTTCGTCGGGCATTACTGGGAAGGTCGCAAGCCGGCATTTTTCGACGATGTGGTCGGCCTGCTGGTCGGGCCCCTGTTTGTGCTGGCCGAGATGGGCTTTGTGCTGGGCCTGCGCCGCGAGGTGCAGGCCAGCATGCAGGCGCGCGTGGGCCAGACTGCCGGCAGGTGAATTTGCGGCTGGCATGGAGGGCGTATCGGGGCTGCGCCTAAAATCGGGGCCAATCCCGCTGTGGACCGCACATTTCACTCAACTCAATATCACCATGTCCCTCGACAAAGTCTCCCCTGGCAAGAATGCTCCCGACACCTTCAATGTGGTCATCGAAATCTCGGCCAACGCCGCACCCGTGAAGTTCGAAGTGGACAAGGAATCGGGCGCGATTTTCGTGGACCGTTTCATGACCACGGCCATGCACTATCCCACCAACTACGGCTATGTGCCCCAGACCCTGTCGGGTGACGGCGACCCGGTGGACGTGCTGGTGATGACGCCTTTCCCACTGCCACCAGGCGTGGTCGTGCCTTGCCGCGTGCTGGGCATTCTGATGATGGAAGACGAAGCTGGCGTGGACGGCAAGGTGCTGGCCGTGCCCACCGCCAAGATACTGCCTTCGTACAGCAAGATCGAATCGATCGCCGACGTGCACGAAATCACGCTGGCCCAGATTTCCCACTTCTTCGAGCACTACAAGGACCTCGAAAAGGGCAAGTGGGTCAAGGTCCAGGGCTGGCAAGGCGTGGACGCGGCCAAGAAG
The DNA here is from genome assembly GCF_025421555.1 of Acidovorax bellezanensis. Classification (NCBI taxonomy): domain Bacteria; kingdom Pseudomonadati; phylum Pseudomonadota; class Betaproteobacteria; order Burkholderiales; family Comamonadaceae; genus Acidovorax; species Acidovorax bellezanensis. The sequence goes on along the minus strand of NZ_JAODYH010000001.1, from coordinate 100,389 downwards.
GAAATCGTGGACGGCATCGCCAACTACAAGGGCTGAGTCGCACCGCCATGGCCAGGTGCCCCTGTTTCCTCCCGGCATCGAGCGGGCGTGTGCACCAGGCCTGAGGCCGTGAAAAGTTCCAACAGCGTGCTGTCAGCAATGACAGCACGCTGTTTTGATTGGGGCATGTTCGACCGGTGAGCGACGGTGGGCATGTGGACGTTGTGTGGCAAGCGAGCTAAGCGAGACAGACATGAAATTGGCAGATATGCGCCTGGGCATGAAGCTGGGACTGGGATTCTTTCTGGTGGTGTTGCTGACCGTGGGCGTGGGTGGGCTGGCGCTGTGGCAGCTGCAGAAATTGCAGGCAACGGCCCAATACCTGGGCGGACATTCCGTGCAAAGCGTGTCGGACACGGGCAATATCCGTGTCCAGTGGAACCGCATGCGGCGCCTGGACAGCGGCCTGCTTGCCGTCAAGAGCCTGGAAGAAGTCAACGGCCTGGCGTCGCGTGCGCAGGCCATCTACCAATTGCTGGAACCGCTGGAGCGTTCGTATGTCGCGCTGGAGCGCAGTAGCGAAGAGCGCGCCTTGATGGCCGAGTACAAGGCCGCGCGCAAGACCTATGTCGACAGCCACAACGCCTTGTTCCAGGTCGCCAAGGACAAGGATTTCAGCCTGACCGAGCAGGACGCTTTGCTCGGCGATCCCGTGATCAATCTGTACAACGGCGAGTCGGAAGCCGCGTTCACGGCCATCGTCGAAGCGGCTGCCCGACTGAGTCAGTTCAGTCAGCAAAGCGCGCAGCAGGCGCAGCAGTCGGCCAGCGCCGCCTATGACACCGCCAAGTGGTGGCTGGTAGCGGGCGTGGGCCTGAGTGCCCTGATCGCGGCCCTGTGCGGCGCGCTGGTGACGCGCTCCGTGACCCGGCCGGCGCAGCGCGCGGTACAGGCCGCCAACCGCATTGCCCAGGGCGATCTGTCCCAGGTGATCGTGGTGGGCAATCAGGACGAAATGGGTGCCTTGCTGGAGGCTTTGCAGCGCATGCAGTCCAGCCTGGCGCAGACGGTGAACCGCGTGCGCGGCAATGCTGAAAGCGTGGCCACGGCGAGCGCGCAGATCACTTCGGGCAATAGCGACCTTTCGGGGCGCACGGAAGAGCAGGCCAGCGCGCTGGAAGAAACCGCGGCCTCGATGGAGCAGCTGGGCTCGACGGTGCGGCAGAACGCCGACAACGCGCGCCAGGCCAACCAGCTGGCGCTGAGCGCCTCGACGGTGGCCGTGCAAGGCGGTGACGTGGTGGCCCAGGTGGTGGGCACCATGAAGGGCATCAACGACAGCAGCCGCAAGATCGCCGACATCATCGGCGTGATCGACGGCATCGCTTTCCAGACCAACATCCTGGCGCTGAACGCCGCCGTGGAAGCGGCGCGCGCGGGCGAGCAGGGCCGGGGCTTTGCGGTGGTGGCCAGCGAAGTGCGCAGCCTCGCGCAGCGCAGCGCTGAAGCCGCCAAGGAAATCAAGGGCCTGATCATGGCCAGCGTGGAGCGCGTGGAGCAGGGTTCCACGCTGGCGGACCAGGCCGGCGAGACCATGACCGAAGTGGTGAACGCGATCCGCCGGGTGACGGACATCATGGGCGAGATCAGCGCGGCCAGCAGCGAGCAGAGCACGGGCGTGGGACAGGTGGGCGAAGCCATCGTGCAGATGGACCAGGCGACGCAGCAGAATGCGGCGCTGGTGGAGCAAAGCGCGGCCGCGGCCGACAGCCTGCAGCGCCAGGCCCAGGAGCTGGTTGATGCCGTGGCGGTGTTCCGACTGGGGTCTGACGCGCAGGTCGGGGCAGAGCGCGGCGCGGCGCGCGTACCGAGCCCGCGGCCTCAGGCCCGTGCCGTGGCCAGCCCTGCGGTACGGCGGCCGGCGGTCAGGCCCCAGCCTGTGGCGGCGTCGACGGCACCGGCCCTGGCGCCGGCCTCGGTGGCCGGCGGGCGCAGCCCTGCCGAAGGCGACTGGGAGTCGTTCTAGCCATGTGACCGGCCGCCAGGCGCGGGGTGAAAACCCTTGCCGTTTGGCGTAGTCATGGAATTTAGTGACAATATGTAATTAGACCTGTTAAGTCTCCGTTGGCCCCTGTGTGCACACCCATGGTCTGCGCGCCGGGATCCGGGCTGGCGCTGCTTTGCATTGCCCGTGTACCTCGGTACCCCAGGCGCTATCAACCCAAGGGAATCACCATGCTTTCGAATCTTTCCTCATCGGGCGCCATGCGTTCGCGCACCTCTTCCCACTCCGCAGCCCAGGTGGCCAAGGCCGAGTTTCTGACGTTCCAGCTGGGCAAGGAGGAGTACGGCATCGATATCCTGCGGGTGCAGGAAATCCGCTCGTACGAGACGCCCACGCGCCTGGCCCATGCGCCCGATTTCATCAAGGGCGTGGTCGATCTGCGCGGCGTGATCGTGCCCATCGTCGACCTGCGCATGAAGCTCGGCTGCCCCACGGTCGAGTACACGGCGTTCACCGTCGTGATCATTCTCAACGTCGCCGAGACCGTGCTCGGCGTGGTGGTGGACTCGGTGGCCGACGTGGTCAACCTGCCACTGGACGCCATCCGTCCCACGCCCCAGTTCCAGTCCCTGGTCGATGAATCCTTCATCAAGGGCATTGCCAATGTGGACGAGCGCATGCTCATCGTCATGGACATCGAAGCGCTGCTGAGCTCGGCCGACATGGGTTTGCTCAAGGCCGCGGTGGCCTGACACCGCCGCTTGCCTGCCAGGGCGGCGGGCAAGCCATCCGATCCTTGCAGGATCGGCACTTTGCGGCGCAGCGGGTTTTCCGCCTGCGACCGCTGCGCATCAGTTCTCGCGCCCCCCCTTTTTTGACGTTGATCGCACAATGGCACAGTGCCGGCCTGGGGCTTCTTCGTCTCCGGTAGAGTGTTGACACAATTCATTACATTGACCCCGGGCTTACAGCAAACCGGGGCGAACTATCAGAGACAAACCATGCGCTTCGCTCATTTGAAAATTGGTACACGCCTGACCTTGGCGTTTTCGGTCATTTTGTTGATCACCGCCGCCATCGCCGGCATGGGCGTATGGCGCCTGGAAGCGCTCAAGGAAGCCAACCAGACCATTGCCACGGTCGGAATGCAGCGCAGCCTGCTGGCGCAGCGCTGGGCCTCCGCGGTCGAGATCAACTGGGTGCGTACCTCCGCCGTGATGCGCAGCAGCGATCCGGTCTATCTCGCCGCCTTGAAGAAGAACATGGCGACAGCCTCCGAGTTCGTGAACCAGGCCCAGCAGCAGCTCAACACCCTGGCGCGGGACAGTGGTGAGAAGGCCTTGATGGCGGAAGTCGCCAAGCAGCGCAAGATTTACTCGGATTTTCGCGCGGAGCTGCAAAAGCGCCAGGCGCAGGGCGACGATGTCACGGGACCCTTGATGTCCGAACTGCGCCCTCTCGCAGACAGCTACCTGAAGTCCGTGACCGACGTGGCCGATGACGCGGCCAGGAATCTGGCCGCAGTGCAGGCCGCCGCCGATGCGTCCGCTACGACCAGTCAGGTCGTGCTGGCCGTGGGCGCGGGCCTGGCCTTGCTGGTGGGCCTGCTGCTGGGCGTGCTGGCCACGCGTTCCATCACCCAGCCTATCCGCCGGGCGGTCGACGTCGCCGATGCCATCAGCAACGGTGACCTGACTTCGGACATCCGCATCGTGGGCAAGGACGAGACAGCCCAGCTGTTGCAGGCCCTGTCGGTGATGCAGGGCAACCTGGCCCGCATCGTCTCCAATGTGCGCCAAGGCTCCGAGGCGGTTGCCACGGCGAGCGCGCAGATCGCTTCGGGCAATAGCGACCTGTCGGGCCGCACGGAAGAGCAGGCCAGCGCGCTGGAAGAAACCGCGGCCTCGATGGAGCAGCTGGGCTCGACGGTGCGGCAGAACGCCGACAACGCGCGCCAGGCCAACCAGCTGGCGCTGAGCGCCTCGACGGTGGCCGTGCAAGGCGGTGATGTGGTGGCCCAGGTGGTGGGCACCATGAAGGGCATCAACGACAGCAGCCGCAAGATCGCCGACATCATCGGCGTGATCGACGGCATCGCTTTCCAGACCAACATCCTGGCGCTGAACGCCGCCGTGGAAGCAGCGCGCGCGGGCGAGCAGGGCCGGGGCTTTGCGGTGGTGGCCAGCGAAGTGCGCAGCCTCGCGCAGCGCAGCGCTGAAGCCGCCAAGGAAATCAAGGGCCTGATCACGGCCAGCGTGGAGCGCGTGGAGCAGGGCTCGCAGCAGGCGGACCAGGCCGGCGAGACCATGACCCAGGTGGTGAGCGCGATTCGCCGGGTGACGGACATCATGGGTGAGATCAGCGCGGCCAGCAGCGAGCAGAGCACGGGCGTGGGACAGGTGGGCGAAGCCATCGTGCAGATGGACCAGGCGACGCAGCAGAATGCGGCGCTGGTGGAGCAAAGCGCAGCCGCGGCCGACAGCCTGCAGCGCCAGGCCCAGGATCTGGTCGAAGCCGTGGCGGTGTTCCGCCTGGCCCAGGGCAGCACCGCAAGCGCGCGCCCGACCGCTCAGCCGCGTCCGGCCCAGCCTGCGCCTGTGCGCAAGCCCGTGGCCGCCAAGGCGGCTGCGGCCGCGCTGCACGCGCCAGCGCTAGCGGTGCCGCGCAGCGTCAGTTCCCGCGGCCAGCCGACGAAGGACGCGACCAGCACTTCCGCTGCGGACGACTGGGAAAGCTTCTAAGCCGGGTCCATGCCGACACCAGCCGCCTTCGGGCGGCTTTTTTCATGCCGCGCCCGGCATGGGCGGCCCTCAGCGGTGCGGTTGCCAGCGTCCGCTTTGGCTGCGCTCGGCCAGGCCCATGGCCGCGGACAGCAGCAGGGCCAATGCCGCCAATCCGCCCGCCCACCAGAGATTCGTCTCCAGGCTGAACGCATCCACGACCTGGCCACCGGCCCAGGACCCCAGCGCAATACCGACATTGAACACGCTCACATAGAGCGCGGTGGCGATTTCCAGGGCGCGGGGCGCGGCTTTCATCATCCAGGTCATCAGCCCCACCGACACGCCGCCATAGGCCAGTCCCCAGACCAGCAGCACCGCGCCGGCGCCGACAGGGGTGCGGCCGAGGCTCAGGAGCAGCACCGGTGTCAGCAGCAGCCCCAGCGCGATGGCCGTCAAGGTCAGCACCGTGCGGCGTGCCGCGATGGTGCCCGCCAGGAAATTGCCCGCGATGCCCGCCACGCCATAGGCCAGCAGGAGTGCGCCCACCCATTGGGCGTCGAATTCCGGCAGCGACAGCAGCAGCGGACGCACGAAGGTGAAGGCCATGAAGTGCCCCGCGACCAGCAGCAGCGTCAGGCCCAGCCCGGCTTGCAACAGGCGGTTGCCGCCCAACTGCTGCGCGAATTGGCGCAGGGTGGCCGTGCTGGCGGAGGGCAGCGCGGGAATGACGGCCAGGTGCAGCGCCAGCACGAGCCCGCTGAGCAAGGCCATGCCGGCAAAGGCCCAGCGCCATCCCGCGAAGTCGCCGATCAGCGCCCCGAGCGGCACCCCCAGCACGGAGGCCGCCGCCACGCCCCCGAAGATGACCGAGGTGGCCCAGCCGATGTCCGGGCGGGGAACGAGCCGTGCGGCCAGACCGCCGGCGATAGCCCAGATGCCGCCCATGCAGAATCCGACCAGGATACGTGCGGCCAGCATCCAGACCATGCCCGGCGCGAGTGCCGACGCGATGTTGGCGATCACCAGCAGACCGAGCAAGCCGCACAGCATCCTGCGTCGGTCCATGCCGCCCGCGGCGATCACCACCAGGGGCGCGAACAAGGCCGCCAGCAGTGCCGGCAATGAAATCATCAGGCCGGCGTTGCCGGTGGATGTGTCCAGGGTCTCGGCAATCGGGGTCAGCAGACCGACCGGCAGCATTTCCGTCGTCACGACAGAGAAGGTGGCCAGACCGACCGCGGACACGGCCAGCCAAGGGTGGGGAAGGCCGTTGTCGGCGGCAGCGGATGAAGAGGTGCTCATGTAGCGGGTCCTTGAAGTAACGGCATTGCCAGGGCTGGCATCACGCGGCATGGGGTGCCGGTGCACCATGCGCCCGCAGACGCCAATGGCCTCGCAGTGCCACCAGCGCCACCCAGATGCCCGCGCCCAGCGCCACGGCGAAGCCGGCGCGTGCTCCGGCGCCGTCGACGACCTGTCCGGACGCAGCCGCGCCCAGCGCGACACCGGCGTTCAGTCCGGCCAGCAGCCAGGTCATGCCTTCGGTCAGGCTGTGTTCGGGCACCAGACGCTCGACCAGCGACATGGCCACGATCATGGTGGGCGCAAAGAACAGTCCCGCCACCAGCGCGGCGGCCGTCAGCGCGGAGATGCTCTCGGCCCACCACAGGGGCAGCGTGGCCGCGGCCGTCGCCAGGCCGCCCAGCAGCAGCAGGCGATGCAAAGGCGCTTGCAGCGGCAGCGCCCCGAACAGCAGCCCGGCCAGGCAAGAGCCCGCCGCATAGGCCGACAGCACCAGGCTGGCCGCCGCCGGCTGGCCCAGTTGCGCGGCAAAGGCCACGCTGACGATGTCCACGCTGCCGACGATGACGCCCATCGCCACCATCAGCAGCGCCAGCAGGCGCACATTCGCCAGCCGGATGACCGAACCGCGGCGCTCCGTGGTGGCGTCCCGGGCGTCGACCGGCGGCTCGGTGCCGCGCTGCGCGACCAGCGCGGCAACGCCCAGCACCAGCAGCAGTGCGGCGGCCAGCGGGCCGGCCTGGGGAAACGCCGCCACGCACAGGCCCACGGACAAGGGCGGCCCGGCGATGAAGCTGAGCTCGTCGAGCACTGTCTCCAGCGCATAGGCGGTCTGCAGGCGCGGCTGCCCGCGGTAGATCGCCGTCCAGCGCGCGCGCACCATCGCCGACAGGCTGGGCATGCAACCGGCCAGCGCGGCGCTGGCGAACAGCGTCCAGTCAGGAGCCTGCCACCGGGCACTGGCGAGCAGCAGCAGCAGGCCGGTGACGCTGATGGCCGTCGCCATGGGCAGCACGCGGCCTTGCCCATGCCGGTCCACGAGACGCGATATCCGCGGTGACAAGAGTGCGTAGGCCAGCACGAAGGTCGCGGACACGGCGCCTGCCAGCGCGTAGCTGCCGCGCAACTGCGACAGCATGGTGATGATGCCTATGCCTGTCATGGGCAGCGGAATCCGTGCCAGCAGACCCGCCAGCGCAAAGCCCGTGGTGCCGGGCGCGGCGAAAAGTTCTCGATAAGGGTGGGGCATTGCGTTCTCCAGGGGGATAGGCTTGTCGGCGAAAGACGATGTGGCGACAATACATACGCCGCGTATGAATATGATCATATATACATACGCACTGAATGTAAATAATCATGCACCCCGTATGTAAGGAGTAGGCGGATGGTTCGACGTACCCGTATCGAAATGGAAGAGACCCGCGCCGCGCTGCTGGTCACGGCCCGCCGGGTCTTCAGTGAGCGCGGCTATGCCGACACTTCCATGGATGACCTCACGGCGCAGGCGGGCCTCACCCGTGGCGCGCTGTACCACCACTTCGGTGACAAAAAAGGCTTGCTGGCGGCGGTGGTGGAGCAGATAGACGCCGAGATGGATGCGCGCCTGCAGGCCATTTCAGACGCCGCCGAGAACGCCTGGGAGGGCTTTCGCCGACGCTGCCGCGCCTATCTCGAAATGGCGCTGGAGCCTGAAATCCAGCGCATCGTGTTGCGCGATGCCCGGGCAGTGCTGGGCGGCGCCTCGCCGCAATCGCAGCGCCACTGCATAGGGTCGATGCAAGCGCTGATCGACAAACTCATCCAGCAAGGCGTCGTGGCCGAGGTCCACCCCCAGGCGCTGGCATCGCTCATTTACGGCAGCCTGGCCGAAGCGGCATTCTGGATCGCGGACGGTGAAGGTGGAGACATGCGTCTGGCGCAAGGCGTGGCGGCGCTGGAGCGGCTATTGGACGGGCTGGTGGTCAAGCCCTAGCGGCTGCCAGGCCGCATTTTTGCTCCGCTGTCCCTGGCCATCGTTGCGCAATAGCCGGGGCAGCGGCCATTTCAGGATGACACGCGGGGCATGCGCAGCGGACTGTGCGCCTGCAAATCCTGCAGATAGGACTGCACGCCGCTGCCTTCACGCGCCAGGAAGCGGTCGACGGCATCGGCGAAGCCGGGATGGGCGATCCAGTGGGCGCTGGCGGTGGGGGTGGGCAGCAGGGCGCGGGCCATCTTGTGCTCGCCCTGGGCGCCGCCTTCGAAGTGCGCGATGCCGTGCGCCAGGCACCAGGCTATGGGCTGGTAGTAGCAGGCTTCGAAGTGCAGGCAGTCGACGCGCTCCAGCGCACCCCAGTAGCGGCCGTAGGCGACGCTGTCGGCCGCGCCAGGCGGCGGCACCTGTCCGCTGGCCAGCGCGGCGGCTTCGGCGTTGAGCGCGATCAGGCTGGCGGCCATGGGCTGGCCGTCACGCTCGGCGATGAACAGCAGCCAGTGGCCGGGCATGTGGGCGTTCAGGCGGGCAAAGAAATCGCGGTTGAGATAGGGCGCGTTGCCGTGCTCCAGGTAGGTGCGTTCGTAGCAGCGGTAGAAGAACTCCCAATACGCTTCGGTGATGGCAGCGCCTTGCAAGGCGCGAAAGACCACGCCGGCCTCGGCCACCTTGCGGCGCTCCTGGCGGATCTTCTTGCGCTTTTCCTGCTGCATCTGGGCCAGGAAATCGTCGAAGTCCTGCAAAGGCCGGAGGTCGTCGGCCGTGCGGTTGTTCCAGTGGAACTGCACGCCGCTGCGCTCCATCCAGCCGTCGGCGCGGCAGGCCGCGAGATCGGCCGCCTCGGTGAACAGCGCATGCACCGAAGACCACTCCTGGGCCGCCACCCAGGCGCGCACGGCTTGCGCCAGCAGGGCGCGCAGGCCTTCGTCGCGCGCCAGCAGGCGGGTGCCGGGCACGGGCGTGAACGGAACGGCGATCACGGCCTTGGGGTAGTACTCCAGGCCGTGCTCGGCGTAAGCACGCGCCCAGGCCCAGTCGAACACGTACTCGCCCGAAGAGTGGTTTTTGGCATACAGCGGGCAGGCCGCGATCAATTCATCACCTTCCCACAGCGTGATGAAGCAGGGCTGCCAGCCGGTCTCCAGCGTGGCGCTGCCGCTGGCTTCGAGCGCGGCCAGGTATTCATGGCGCATGAAAGGCGTGGGCTGGGGCTGCTGCGCCAGCAGGCGGTTCCAGGCCTGTTCGGGGATCTCCTGCACATGGGTGAACACGCGGGTCATAATTGCGTTTTCAGCCATGCCTGCTCCCAGGGCCCGCGGCCGAACTGGCGACCTGGGGGGCAGCGCTTTTGCGATGGGCCTTGTCGGCCTGACTTCTATCCATGACGCTCTCCATTTGCACTGCACAGCTCAATTTTGTCGTGGGCGACCTGCCTGGCAATGCGCAAAAAATCATTGTGGCCGCGCGCGCAGCCCATGCCGCGGGCGCACGCCTGCTGCTCACGCCCGAACTGGCGCTGTGCGGCTATTCGGCCGAAGACCTGCTGTTGCGACCGGCCTTTCTGGCGGCCTGTGAAGCAGCCGTGCAGACCGTGGCCCGTGAGACCGCGGACCTGACAGGCCTGGTCATCGTGCTCGGCCATCCCCAGCGGGTGGCTGGCGCCCGACTGTGCCACAACGCGGCCAGCGTGCTGCGCCACGGGGTCGTGGAGTGCAGCTACGCCAAGCAGGCCCTGCCCAACTACCATGTGTTCGACGAGCAGCGCTATTTCACGCCGGGCCAGGCGCCTTGCGTGTTCGAAGTCGAAGGCCTGCGCATCGGCCTGCTGGTCTGCGAGGACGCCTGGCAGGCCGGCCCGGCGCAGCAGGCCGCCCAGGCGGGCGCCCAGTTGCTGGCGGTGATCAATGCCTCGCCTTTCCATGCGGACAAGCCCGCCCAGCGTGAAGCCGTGCTGCGCCAGCGGGTGCAGGAAACCGGCCTGCCCGTGGTCTACGCCCATATGGTCGGCGGCCAGGACGAGCTGGTGTTCGACGGCCATTCTTTCGCGCTTGGCGCCGACGGTGCGGTCGCGGCACGCGCGCCGGGCTTTGAGGAAAGCCTGATGTCCGTGCAGGTGACGGCGCAGGCCGGCGCGCTGGCGCTGCGAGGTGATGTGCAGCCGCTGGCCGGTGCGCCTGAGCAGCTGTGGCGCGCGCTGGTGCTGGGCGTGCGCGACTATGTGGGCAAGAACGGCTTTCCTGGCGTGCTGCTGGGGCTGTCGGGCGGTATCGATTCGGCCCTGGTGCTGGCGATTGCCGTCGATGCCCTGGGTGCGTCCAAGGTGCGTACGGTGATGATGCCTTCGCCCTATACGGCCGACATCAGCTGGATCGACGCGCGCGACATGGCCGAGCGCCTGCACGTGGCCTATGAGGAAATCGCCATCGCGCCGCAATTCGAAGCCTTCAAGGCCGCGCTGGCGGCCGACTTCGCGGGCCGCGCCGAGGACACGACCGAGGAGAATCTGCAGGCGCGTATTCGCGGCACGCTGCTGATGGCCTTGTCCAACAAGTTCGGCTCGGTGGTACTCACCACGGGCAACAAGAGCGAAATGGCCACGGGCTACTGCACGCTGTATGGCGACATGGCCGGCGGCTTCGCGGTGATCAAGGACCTGGTCAAGACCCAGGTGTTCGCGTTGGCGAACTGGCGCAATGCCAACGACCCGTTCGGCACCGGGGTCAATCCCATTCCCGAGCGCATCATCACCCGTCCGCCCAGCGCCGAGCTGCGGCCCGACCAGAAAGACCAAGACAGCTTGCCGCCTTATGACGTGCTCGATGCCATCGTCGAGCGATACATGGAAAATGACGAATCCGTGAACGACATCGTGGCGGCCGGCTTTGACCCCGCCGATGTCGAGCGGGTGACGCGCCTGATCCAGATCAACGAGCACAAGCGCCGCCAGGCACCGATTGGCGTGCGCTTGACGCGCCGCAGTTTTGGCAAGGACTGGCGTTATCCCATCACCAACAAATTCAGGGCGTGATGCAGCGACTGCATGGCGTCACCGCATTCCCTATTCAGGCTATCCAGGAGTTCTCTAGATGAAAATGATCACTGCCGTCATCAAGCCGTTCAAGCTCGAAGAGGTGCGCGAAGCGCTGGCCGACTGCGGCGTCACCGGCCTCACGGTGACTGAAGTCAAAGGCTTCGGTCGGCAAAAAGGCCATACCGAGCTGTACCGCGGCGCCGAGTACGTGGTCGATTTCCTGCCCAAGGTGAAGATCGAAGTCGTGGTCAAGACCGAAGACGTGGACCGCTGCGTCGATGCCATCGTCAACGTGGCGCGCACCGGCAAGATCGGCGACGGCAAGATCTTCATCACGCCCGTGGAGCGCGTGGTGCGCATCCGTACGGGTGATCTGGACGATTCGGCGATTTAAATAGTCCCCCCTGAGCCGCTTCGCGGCTTCCCCCCGAGGGGGACGACACCATCGCTGCGGGGCGGCCCTTGCTCGGTGTCCCTGGGCTGGGGCGCGCCAGTAGCGGGGCGCTGCGCTCAGATCACCGTGCGCAGCGGCTGGGCGTCGCTGGTCGTGCCGGCGTTTTCGACCAGGCCGGGCAGCAGGGCGGCGGCGTCGGCATGGCTCTGGATCAAGCCCATCTGCCAATCGCTCATGAAGCCGCTTTGCACGCTGGAGGCGAGGAAGGTCAGCAGGTTGTCGTAATAGCCGGCCGTGTTGAGCAGGCCTATGGGCTTGTCGTGGTAGCCCAGCTGGCGCCAGGTCCAGACTTCGAACAATTCCTCGAACGTGCCGATGCCGCCGGGCAGGGCGATGAATGCATCGCTGCGCTCGGCCATCATGGCCTTGCGTTCGTGCATGGTCTGCACGATGTGCAGTTCGTCACACGCATGGTTGGCCTGTTCCTTGTCGACCAGTGCCTGGGGAATCACGCCCACCACGCGTCCGCCGGCCAGGCGCGTGGCTTCGGCCACCATGCCCATCAGACCGCTGCGACCGCCGCCATAGACCAGTTGGCCGCCGTGCGCGCCAATCCATTGACCGACCTGCCGGGCCGCTTCGGCATACAAGGGGTTTTCACCGGGGCGCGAGCCACAGTAGACGCAGAGGGAGAAAGCGGGTGTAGAGGTCATGGGAAGAATTTCAGGTAAAGGGCGGACAGCCAGGTGCCAGCGCACAGCAGCAGGGCCAGCAGCACGGCGGCGCTGCCCAGGTCCTTGGCGCGCTTGGACAAGGCATGCCACTCGGGGCCTACGCGGTCGATGGCCGATTCGATGCCGCTGTTGAGCAGCTCCACGATCAGCACCAGCAGCACCGCTGCGGCCAGCAAGACGCATTCGCTCCAGCTGCGTCCCAGCCAGGGGACCAGGGGCAGCAGGAACAGGGCGCAGACGGCTTCGGTGCGGAAGGCTTTTTCGTCCCAGGCGGCGCGCAGCCCTTGCAGGGAGTAGCCGGTGGCATGCCACAGCCGGTGCAGGCCGCGGCGCGTTTTTTGTGGGTTGACGGGGTTGTCGGTCATGGTGATCAGGTCAGTCCGTCAGCCTTGCGGCGCTTGTGGCGTGCGCGCGCTTCGCCCTCGGTATCGTGCACCAGCCGGGTGCCGGCCAGGGCGTCATGCAGGAACTGGCGCTGCGGATGAAAGCGGCTGAGCAGGGCCCAGACCGCGATCCAGCCCAGCATCAGCCAGGTGGTTTCCATGGCGGGCAGGTGCAGGGGGCCGATCAAGGCCAGCGGCGGCAAAAACCACAGCCAGCTCAGCAGGTAGCGGGCCAGCGCCCGGCCCTGTGTGAGCGGGCGGCCGTTCCTGTCGGTCACGCGGATATGCCAGGTCTTCATGGCCAGGGTCTGGCCCTTGGACCAGAACCAGGTGAAGTAGATGCCGAACACCACGAACACAAAGGCCTGCAAGGCATGGCGATTGTCCATGGCGTTGCGCGTCTGGCTCAGTGTGCCGAACAGGTAGCCGGCAATGAAGACCACGCCGAACAGCAGCAGGCCTTCATACAGCCAGCAGGCCATGCGCCGGCGCAGGCGGGGAGTGGGGGGCAGGGTGGAGGCCGCAGAAGAGGACAAGGCAGAAGCGGGCATGCAGCGCTCAAATAGCCAATTATGGCGGAGACTGGCCTGGTGTAGTCGTTGCCGCCGGTGCTGCGGTCGCCGCCGTGCCGCTGTCGGGTGTCAGGGCCGGCAAAGGCATGGGTGTTGCCGTGGACAGCGTCACCGGAGCGGTCTCCACCAGTGCGGGCATGGACACGGGCCGGGTCTCGGCGGCGGGTGCTGCCGGGACGGGCGCGGGAATATGCTGCGTCGTCTGCGATGTGGGCGCGGGAATCTTGGGCAGGTTGGCCACGCTGTTGGGGGCGGCTGTGGCGGCCGGCACCCGGGCCAGCTTCTTGGCCGGGACCGGGCGCAGTGCGGGGGCCGCACCCGCGGCGGGCTTGGCCGCGGCCGCCTTGGCAGCGAGCGCCTGCTTTTGCTCGGCGCTCAAGGCCTGGTAGGCTTCCCATTGCGCCCATTTGTCCTTGGGGGCCATGCGGTTGGTGATCGCATAGTTCAACCGGGCCTGGCTGCGCTGCTGCGCGCTGAGGCTGGCCCAGGATTCCATGCGGTCGCGCAGCTTGAGCTGCTCGGGCGCGGGCAGGGTGTCAAACGTGCTGGCCAGCACGATCCAGCGGCGTTTTTGCACTTCGCCCATGAAAGGCCAGCGCTCTTCCAGGGGGTGCAGGATTTTTTGCTGCGCGGTCGACAGCTCGTTCCAGCCCGGACCGGCCGCGAGCTTGCGGCGCTGGGACAGATTGCTGCGCGGCGCATCGGAGAAGACCGGCGGGGCTTGCACCGTCGCCAGGGCCAGGGCGCTCGGCGCCTGGAACACCTGCGGCACGATCCAGCCCGCTCCCACGGTGAGCGCCAACAGCAAAGCCGCCGCGAAGGCGGTGCTGTAGCTGCGGAATTCAGAGCGCGGAACAGGTGGCATGCAAACGGAAAGTCGCTAGGACAGGGCTCAGAGTGACGAGACCGGGGGGGTCTTGATGAATTGTAGGAAGCCCGGGTCGGCATAGGCCGAAGGCGGCAGGTCGTCGGTCAGCAAGGCCGTATCGACTTCAGCGACCTCGTGGGTGCCGAAGTCCTCCTGGGAGCCGATGAATACGGCAAAGCCGATCACCAGCCCTATCAGCGGCACGGCGGACAGCGCGGCGCGCCACCAGCCCTGGTGGTGGGGGCCGCCCAGCGAGGCGGTCTGCCCCTGCTGCTGCACGGACGCGGCGGTCACGCGCTGCTGAACGCTGACTTCGCGTCGGCGTTCGGACAGGGCGCGCTCGCGCCCGGCGCGCAGGCGTTCGCTGATGTCGTAAGCAAGTAAGCGATTGTTTTCGCTCAGTCGTGCGGTGACGCGTCGCGCAAACCGGTCGGCGGCCTGTTCGGCGGAAGGTGATGCTGCAATGTTCATAACTCGATTCCTTTGGCCTTCAGCGCCTTGCTGAGGGTCTGAATGGCACGAAAACAGTGTGTCTTGACACTGCCTTCGGAGCAACCCATGGCGGCTGCGGTCTCTGCGACATCCATCTCCTCCCAATAACGCATCAAAAAGGCTTCGCGTTGACGCGCTGGCAGCTCCTGGACTTCTTTTTCTATGCTTTGTAGAGTTTGTACGCGCTGTGTGTGCTCTTCGGCGCTAGGCATGGTCTGCGTGTGGTCATTGCCAGCATAGGTCTCGAGCAGGTCAAAGTCCACTGCGTCGTCGTTGTCGGACTCGAAATCGCTCATGCGGCTGAACACGGCATTGCGGGTTTTCTGGCGCCGGAACCAGTCGAGCGTGCAGTTCGACAGGATGCGCTGGAACAGCATGGGCAGCTCGCGTGGCGGCTTGTCCCCGTAATGGTGCGCCAGCTTCAGCATGCTGTCCTGGACGATATCCAGCGCCGCCTCTTCATCACGGACGTGGTAGAGCGCGCGCTTGAAAGCACGTTTTTCCACATCCTTGAGAAATTGCGAGAGTTCTTGTTCGGTTGCCAAAGAGGTCAGCCTGCCGCGAAGGGCGCCGTGGCCAAAAAAGATGGTTGCTGTAGCGTTCGCCGGATTTCAGGGCGCGCCAGTACAGGACAATGGTCAATTATCGCACCGCAGGCAGATTTTGCCTCAGTGCCGGATCAGGGTTTTGTATTGCAGTGCAATAATGCGCATTGCAATTCAAAAAAGCAAACGGGTCACGGTCCGGCGTCATACACATCTCGCCCATGGCCATGGCCTCAAGTCCTGCACCGGCCTCACGAGGGCTTAGGCTAGGGGCACCCAAGGTTTTTCGTTAGAGAAATTCGCAAAGGTTGATCATGGAAATATCCAAGGCAGAGCTTTCTTCCGCTGCCGCAGCAGCGTCTTCTCCCGCGCGCCCCACTGAGCTCATGGGCGCCGAGATCCTCGTAAAGTCCTTGCAGGCCGAAGGCGTGCAGTACCTCTGGGGGTATCCGGGCGGCGCTGTGTTGTATATCTACGACGCGCTTTACAAGCAAGAGACCATTCAGCATGTGCTGGTGCGCCACGAGCAGGCGGCCGTGCATGCAGCCGACGGCTTTGCGCGCGCAACCGGCGAAGTCGGTGTGGCGCTGGTCACTTCCGGCCCAGGCCTGACGAATGCCGTGACCGGCATCGCCACCGCCTATACCGACAGCATTCCCCTGGTGGTCATCAGCGGCCAGACGTCCACGGCGTCCATCGGCACCGACGCTTTCCAGGAATGCGACACCGTCGGCATCACCCGCCCCATCGTCAAGCACAACTTCCTGGTCAAGGACGTGCGCGATCTGGCGGAGACGATGAAAAAAGCCTTCCACATCGCGCGCACCGGCCGGCCCGGTCCCGTGGTGATCGATATTCCCAAGGACGTGTCCTTCAAGAAGGCCGCCTGGACGGGTTATCCGCAGAGCGTGGAAATGCGCTCCTACAACCCGGTCAAGAAGGGCCACAGTGGCCAGATCCGCAAGGCCCTGCAACTGCTGCTGAACGCCAAGCGCCCCTATATCTATACGGGTGGCGGTGTGTTGCTGGGCAATGCCTGCAACGAACTGCGCACCCTGGTCGACATGCTGGGCGTGCCGGTGACCCACACCTTGATGGGTCTGGGCGCCTATCCCGCGAGCGAGCGCAAGTACCTGGGCATGCTGGGCATGCACGGCACCATCGAAGCCAACAACGCGATGCAGAACTGCGACGTGCTGCTGGCCGTGGGCGCGCGCTTTGACGACCGCGTGATCGGCAACCCCAAGCACTTCCTGTCGGTCGAGCGCAAGATCATCCACATCGACATCGACCCTTCGTCGATTTCCAAGCGGGTGCGCGTGGACGTGCCCATCGTGGGCGACGTCAAGGACGTGCTGGGCGAACTCATCGCCATGCTGCGCGAGAACGCGGCACGCCCCGATGCGGGAGCGCTCGCCGCCTGGTGGGAAACCATCGAAGCCTGGCGTTCG
Organism: Acidovorax bellezanensis; assembly: GCF_025421555.1. Taxonomy (NCBI): domain Bacteria; kingdom Pseudomonadati; phylum Pseudomonadota; class Betaproteobacteria; order Burkholderiales; family Comamonadaceae; genus Acidovorax; species Acidovorax bellezanensis. The sequence goes on along the minus strand of NZ_JAODYH010000001.1, from coordinate 83,938 downwards.
CGCGATTGCCTGCGCTACGACAACAGCAATCCCGAAGTCATCAAGCCGCAGTACGTGGTCGAGACCCTGTGCAATATGACGCGCGGCACCGACACCTACATCACTTCCGATGTGGGCCAGCACCAGATGTGGGCGGCGCAGTACTACCGCTTCGAGGAGCCACGCCGCTGGATCAACTCCGGCGGTCTGGGCACCATGGGCGTGGGCATTCCCTACGCCATGGGCGTGAAGCTGGCCAAGCCCGACGCCGAAGTGTTCTGCATCACCGGCGAAGGCTCGGTGCAGATGAACATCCAGGAACTGTCGACCTGCTTGCAGCACAACACGCCGATCAAGATCTGCTCGCTCAACAACCGCTACCTGGGCATGGTGCGCCAGTGGCAGGAAATCGAGTATTCGGGCCGCTACAGCCACAGCTACATGGACGCCTTGCCGAACTTCGTCAAGCTGGCCGAAGCCTACGGCCATGTGGGCCTGCTGGTCGAGCGCACCGAGGACGTGGAGCCGGCGCTGCGCGAAGCGCGTCGCCTCAAGGACCGCACGGTGTTCATCGACTTCCGCACCGACCCGACCGAGAACGTGTTCCCCATGGTCCAGGCCGGCAAGGGCATCACGGAAATGCTGCTCGGCACTGAAGACCTCTGAGTCGCGGGGCCCAGCGCCCCGTGGCCCCAGTACCTCCTGCTATCTCATCGATAGTCCCATTTTTGACGAATCTATTGCTCGCCGAGCCTGCGCATTACCGTGCGTGGGGGAGGGCGGCGAAAAGAGGAATCTGTACCCATGAAACACATTATTGCGGTCTTGCTCGAGAACGAACCGGGCGCCTTGTCGCGCGTGGTTGGACTTTTCTCGGCGCGCGGCTATAACATCGAGTCCTTGACCGTGGCGCCGACGGAAGACGCGTCGCTGTCGCGCATGACCATCCAGACCACGGGCTCCGAAGACGTGATCGAGCAGATCACCAAGCACCTGAACCGCCTCATCGAGGTGGTCAAGGTGGTGGACCTGACCGAAGGCGCCTATGCCGAGCGCGAGCTGATGATGGTCAAAGTGCGTGCCGTGGGCAAGGAACGCGAAGAAATGAAGCGCCTGGTGGACATCTTCCGCGGTCGCATCATCGATGTGACCGACAAGAGCTACACCATCGAGCTCACCGGCGACCAATCCAAGAACGATGCTTTCTTGCAGGCCATCGAGCGCACGGCCATTCTGGAAACCGTGCGCACCGGTGCCAGCGGCATCGGCCGAGGCGAGCGCATTTTGCGCGTGTGAATTTACCCTGTCTGACCTTTTTACCCCCCTAAGAACCCATCCACTGGAGCCAACATGAAAGTTTTCTACGACAAAGACTGCGACCTGAGCCTGATCAAGGGCAAGACTGTTGCCATCATCGGTTACGGCAGCCAAGGCCACGCGCACGCACAGAACTTGAACGAAAGCGGCGTGAAGGTCGTTGTCGGTCTGCGCAAGGGTGGCGCATCGTGGCCCAAGGTCGAAAAGGCCGGCCTCAATGTGATGGAAGTCAACGACGCCGTGAAGGGCGCTGACGTGGTCATGATCTTGCTGCCCGACGAAGACATCGCCGGCGTGTACAAGAACAACATCGAACCCAACATCAAGCAAGGCGCTTCGCTGGTGTTCGCCCACGGCTTCAACGTGCATTACAACCAGGTCGTGCCCCGTGCCGATCTGGACGTGTGGATGGTTGCTCCCAAGGCCCCAGGCCACACGGTGCGCAACACCTACACGCAAGGTGGCGGCGTGCCCCACCTGATCGCCGTGCACCAGGACAAGTCCGGCAAGGCCCGTGACCTGGCCCTGTCGTACGCCATGGCCAACGGTGGCGGCAAGGCCGGCATCATCGAGACCAACTTCAAGGAAGAGACCGAGACCGATCTGTTCGGCGAACAGGCTGTTCTGTGCGGTGGTGCGGTCGAGTTGATCAAGATGGGCTTCGAGACGCTGGTGGAAGCCGGCTACGCGCCTGAAATGGCCTACTTCGAATGCCTGCACGAACTCAAGCTGATCGTCGACCTGATCTATGAAGGCGGCATCGCCAACATGAACTACTCGATCTCGAACAACGCCGAATACGGCGAGTACGTGACCGGTCCTGAAGTGATCAACGCCGAATCGCGCCAAGCCATGCGCAACGCCCTGAAGCGCATTCAGGACGGCGAATACGCCAAGATGTTCATCCTGGAAGGCCGCACCGGCTACCCCAGCATGACCGCACGTCGTCGCAACACCGCCGAGCACCAGATCGAAAAGGTCGGCGGCCAACTGCGCGCCATGATGCCTTGGATCGCCAAGAACAAGCTGGTCGACCAGACCAAGAACTGATCTGCCGCAGGGCCTCGCGCCCTGCACTGGTCACCCAAAGCCACCGCAAGGTGGCTTTTTTCATGGGGCGTCGCAAAAAGAAAATCGGCCACAGGCCTTGACCTTCTCAGCGTGGCAAGTCGGATAAATGCGATGGAAGCCGTTTCGGCTCAGCAACATTCCATCGACTCCCGCCGCGAAAGGCCAAGCCATGACAGTCAAACGCGTATCCCTGATCACCGCGGCGCTAAGCGCCGCGTTCGCCATCGCCGGATGCCAGGAGGCGCCGCCCCCGGGTGCCCCTGCAAAACCCCCTTCCGTTCCTGTGGCCGAGGTGATCGTTCGCCCGGTCACGCCCTTTGCCGAGTTCACCGGCGCGCTGACCGCGGTCCAGCGGGTGGAGCTGCGCCCGCGGGTCGGTGGCTATATCCAGGACGTGAGCGTGCCCGAGGGGCACCTGGTCGAAAAGGGCCAAGGGCTTTTCAACATCGACCCACGGGCGCTGCAGGCCGCGCTCAATGCCGCGACGGCTCGCCTGCGCGAAGCGCAAGCGGCCGCGCTGCTCGCCCAGGCGGAACATGCGCGTGCCGAACAGCTGTTTGCCCAGAAAGTCATCGCCCGCGATCGCCTCGATACGGCAACCGCCGCGCTGCATGCGGGCAGGGCCCAGGTCGACGCCGCAAAGGCCGCGCAGGATGCGGCGCAACTGGATCTGGGTTTCGCGCGCGTCACGGCACCCATCAGCGGACGGGTCGGCCAAACCCTGGTCACCGCAGGCAACTACGTTGCCAGTGGCGTCACGCCGCTCACGACCATCGTCGCCACCGATCCGCTGCATGTGTATTTCGATGTCGATGAACGCACGTATTTGCGGTCGCTGGCCGCGGGCCGGGGCAAGGCCGGCGGGCAGCCGGCCAAGGTCATGGTGGCCCTGCTCACCGACACCACGTATGCGCGGTCCGGCCGTGTCGACTTCCTCGCGAATACGGTCGATCGCGCGACGGGGACCGTGCGCATCCGTGCGGTGGTCGCCAACCCCGGTGGGCAACTGACGCCAGGTCTGTTTGCCAAGGTCAAGCTGGAGACCGGCGCGCCGCAGGCCAGGGTGCTGGTCTCCGATCAATCGATTGGCACCGACCAGGGCCGGCGCTATGTGCTCGTCGTCGACAAGGATGAGATGACGCAATACCGCCCGGTCGAGCTGGGGCCGGTGGTCGACGGCTTGCGCGTGATCGAGCAAGGTCTGCAGCCGGGCGAGCGCATCGTCGTCAAGGGCTTGGTGCGCCCGGGCATGCAGGTCACGCCTCAGCCCGCCGCGGTCGACGGCACGCCCATGGCGGCGCTGCCAGGCTCGGGAGTTGCGCAATGAAATTTCCACGCTTCTTCATTGATAGGCCCATCGTTGCCATCGTCCTCTCGGTGCTGATGGTGCTCGCCGGCATCGTGGCGTTCTTCCAGTTGCCGCTCAGCGAGTACCCGGCTGTGACGCCGCCCACCGTGCAGGTGACCGCTTCCTACCCGGGCGCCAATCCCAAGGTGATCGCGGAGACGGTGGCGGCGCCCCTGGAGCAGGCGATCACCGGCGTGGAAGGCATGCTGTACATGTCGTCGCAGTCGGCCACCGATGGCCGGATGACGCTGACCGTCACTTTCGCGCAGGGGACGAACGCCGACATGGCGCAGATCCAGGTGCAGAACCGGGTCGCGCGCGCGCTGCCGCGCCTGCCGCAAGAGGTGCAGCGCCAGGGCGTGGTGACCCAAAAGACGTCGCCGGACATCCTGATGGTGGTGCACCTGCTGTCGCCCGACAAGCGCTATGACCCGCTCTATATTTCGAACTACGCCCACCTCCAGGTGCGCGACGAGCTGTCCCGCATCCCGGGCGTCAGCGATGTGCTGGTGTGGGGCGCGGGCGAGTACAGCATGCGGCTGTGGCTTGACCCGGGCCTGATCGCCGCGCGCGGGCTGACGGCGGGCGACGTGATTGCCGCGGTGCGCGAGCAGAATGTGCAGGTGGCGGCTGGCTCCGTCGGCCAGGCGCCCGATTCCAGCGCCGCATTCCAGGTGACGGTGAATACGCTGGGGCGTCTGAGCGATGAGGCGCAGTTCGGCGACATCATCATTCGCACGGGTGAAGGCGGCCAGGTGACGCGTCTGCGCGATGTCGCTCGCATCGAGATGGGGGCCGATGCCTACGCCCTGCGCAGCCTGCTGGACGGCGAGCCCGCCGTCGCCTTGCAAATCATCCAGAGTCCGGGCGCCAATGCCCTCGACGTTGCGCAGGCGGTGCGCGCCACCATGCAGCGACTGGAAGGCCATTTCCCACAAGGACTCAGCTCGCGCATTGCCTATGACCCGACGGTCTTTGTGCGTGCCTCGCTGGAGTCGGTGGCCACCACCTTGCTGGAGGCGATTCTTCTCGTCGTCATCGTGGTGGTGCTGTTCCTGCGCAACTGGCGGGCTTCGCTCATTCCCCTCATGGCGGTGCCGGTGTCGCTGATCGGCACTTTCGCCGTCATGCACCTGATGGGCTTTTCGCTCAACACCCTGTCCTTGTTTGGCCTGGTGCTGTCGATCGGCATCGTGGTCGACGACGCGATCGTCGTGGTCGAGAACGTGGAGCGCCACATCGAAAATGGCGAGGCACCGGTTCAGGCCGCCAGGCGTGCCATGGACGAGGTCACCGGCCCCATCATCGCCATCACGTCGGTGCTCGCCGCCGTCTTCATCCCGACCGCTTTCTTGAGCGGCCTGCAGGGTGAGTTCTATCGCCAGTTCGCGCTCACCATCGCCATCTCGACGATTCTGTCGGCGGTCAATTCGCTCACGCTCAGCCCGGCGCTCGCCGCACTGCTGTTGCGCCCGCGCCAGCCGAGGGTGGCACGTGACCCGCGCAGCCTGCGCGGCCGCGCGGATCGCGCCTTGCAGGTGCTGGGTCGGCCGTTCCAGCGGGCGCCGGACGCTTATGGCGGCGCGGTGCGCAAGGTGGTGCGGCTCAGCGGCGTGGTGTTGCTGGTGTACGGCGGACTGCTCGCGCTGACCTTCCTGGGGTTCAAGGCGGTTCCCCAGGGCTTCGTGCCCATGCAGGACAAATACTATCTGGTCGGGATCGCCCAGCTGCCCAACTCGGCATCGCTGGATCGCACCGACGCGGTCGCCCGGCAGATGTCGAAGATCGCGCTGGCCGAGCCTGGCGTGGAAAGCGTGGTGGCCTTCCCCGGGCTTTCGATCAACGGCTTCGTCAACGTGCCGAACGCCGCCGTCATGTTCGTCATGCTCGATCCGTTCAAGGAGCGCGCGACGCCCGACCTCACGGCGGCGGCGATCGCCGGGCGCCTGCAGGCGAAGTTCGCCAGCATTCCCGATGGCTTTCTGGGTGTCTTCCCGCCGCCACCGGTGCCCGGCCTGGGCGCGACCGGCGGCTTCAAGCTGCAGGTCGAGGACCGCGGCGGCGCCGGGCTTGATGCCCTGGTCCAGCAGACCCAGATCCTGATGACGAAAGCCACGGAGACGGGACAGGTGGCCGGGCTGATGACCAGCCTGGACGTCAATGCACCGCAGCTCGATGTCGCCATCGACCGTACCCAGGCCAAGAGCCAGGGCGTGCATCTGGCGGATGTGTTCGAGTCGCTGCAGGTCTATCTGGGCTCCCTCTATGTCAACGATTTCAATCGTTTCGGCCGCACCTACAAGGTGACGGCCCAGGCCGATGCCCCGCATCGCATGCAGGCCGACGCCATCGGCCGCCTGCAAGTGCGCAACGCGGCCGGGGACATGCTGCCTTTGTCGTCGTTCGTCACTGTCAAGCCCAGTTCCGGTCCGGACCGTGTGATCCGCTACAACGGCTACCCTTCGGCCGACATCTCGGGCGGCGCGGCGGCGGGCGTCAGCTCGGGGCAGGCGGTGGCGCTCATGGAGCGCCTGGCCAAGGAGGTCCTGCCTGAAGGCATGAGCGTCGAATGGACGGACCTTACCTACCAGCAAAAGCTGGCCCGAGATGCGGCGCTGTTCATCTTCCCGCTGTGCGTGCTGCTCGCCTATCTCATCCTGGCTGCGCAATACAACAGCTGGTTGCTGCCGTTATCGGTGCTGCTGATCGTGCCCATGTGTCTGCTGAGCGCGATCCTGGGCGTCTGGCTGGTGGGCGGAGACAACAACGTCTTCGTCCAGATCGGGCTCATCGTGCTCGTCGGCTTGGCCGCCAAGAACGCGATCCTCATCGTCGAGTTCGCGCGCAGCCGCGAAGCCGAAGGGGTCAGCGCCCTGGATGCGGTCATCGAGGCGTGTCGACTGCGGCTGCGGCCCATTTTGATGACCTCACTGGCCTTCATCGCTGGCGTCGTGCCGCTGATGCTGGCCACGGGCGCCGGGGCCGAAATGCGCCAGGCCATGGGGGTCGCGGTCTTCGCCGGCATGCTTGGCGTGACGCTGTTCGGCCTGTTTCTGACACCGGTTTTTTATGTCGCAATGCGCGGCCTGGCGGCCCGCTTCGCGCGGCATGAGCGCCTGGAAGAGAGCAAATCATGAGAAATATTTATCTGAGCGTCGTGTTGCCAGCGCTGCTGGCCGGATGCGCGGCCGTGGGCCCCGACTATTCGCCGCCTGCGCTGTCGTCGTCGCAGCTTCCCGCCCGCTTCAGCTCGCCGCCCGCGGGCCTGGTCTCGGGGGCGGTCGAGGTGGCGTGGTGGCGCAGCTTCGACGACCCCGCGCTGAGCACTTTGATGGGACGGGCGCTTGCGGCGAACCATGATGTGGGCATTGCTGCCGCGCGGCTCGAAGAGGCCAAGGCCTTGCTGGGCGAGAGCCGTCAGGACTTCTTGCCGCGCGGTGGCGCCGCGCTGGGCTATGAAAACCGTCGCCAGAGCGAAGTCCAGACACCGCCTGGCCAGCCGCGACAGATGAGCAACTATCGAGGTGTGGTCGATGCTTCCTGGGAAATCGATTTGTTTGGTCGCGTGCGGCGATCGGTGGAGGCGGCGCAGGCCCAGGCGGGCTCGCGCGAAGCGTTGCTGCGCGGTGTGCAGGCGGGCGTCGCGGCTGCCGTGGCCAGCACCTGGTTCGAGCTGGGCGGCCTCGCGGCCGAACTCGCGGTCGCCGCCGATATCCGCCAAAGCCAGCGCGAAAGCCTGGGCTTGGTCGAGCGCATGGTGAGCGCAGGCACTGCCAGCGAATTCGACCGGCTGCGTGCCGAGGCCTTGTTGCGCCATGTCGAGGTGGCGGTGCCCGAACTGGAGCGCCGGCATGCGGCCTCCCGCAACGCTTTGGCCATTCTTCTGGGTGAAGCAGCCCAGACGTTCACGCTGCCGGTGGCCGCGCCGGCGGGGGAAGCGCTGGCCGTGCGAGAGATCGCCGTGGGCGATCCCGCGGCACTTCTTGCGCGGCGCGCCGATGTTGCGGCCGCCGAGAGGGCGCTGGCTGCGGCGAGCGCCCGGATCGGGGTGGAGACGGCCGGCCTGTATCCCGAAATCCAGGTGCAGGGCTCGATCGGCTTCGTGGCCGGAGATCTCGATGCAATGCATGGCTCTGGCGCACTGTCCGGTTTCTTCGGTCCGGCCATTCGCTGGTCTTTCCTCGACGGCGGGCGCGTGCGCGCACGCATCGCCGCCAGCGAGGCGCGCAGCCAGGAGGCGTTGCACGTCTACGACCAGACCGTGTTGCGCGCATTGCAGGAAACCGACGATGCGTTCAATGCCTATGGCGCCGCGAGCCGCACGCTGGCGTTGCGCCTGCAAGAAGCAGCCGCCCATCGCGAGGCGGCGCGTCTTGCCGGGCTGCGGTTTGCGCAAGGGGAGGGCGTTTATCTGGAGGTGCTGGACGCCGAGCGCGCCGACTTTGCCAGCCGGCGTGCGCTGGCCGTCGCGCGCACCCAGCAGCGGCTGGCCGTCGTCAGCATCTACAAGGCGCTAGGCGGTGGCTGGGAAGTGTGCGCGCAGGCGCAGCAGGACTGCGCAAGGCCCCGCGCGGGCGTCGCACAACAAACTGCTCGCCGGCCTTGACCTTCCCATCGTGTGAAGCTTTAAGCTTGACTTCAATACCAACATACAAGGAGTAGTTCCATGGCTTCCGCTGTCCTCCAGCCTGGCTCCAATCCATCCAGGATCTCGGTCAAGCGCCTGAGCCTGCCGGTCGAAGGCATGACTTGCGCGTCCTGCGTGGGCCGTGTCGAGCGCGCACTCAAAAAAGTCCCCGGTGTAGCCACGGCCGCGGTCAATCTCGCCACGGAGCGCGCCGACATCACGTTCACCGGCCCGACCGACGCGCAGGCGGCCGTGCACGCCATCGAGGGCGCGGGCTACGCCGTGCGTGAAGAGACCACCGAGCTGGCCATAGCGGAAATGACCTGCGCTTCGTGCGTGGGCCGGGTGGAGAAGGCCTTGGCCAAAGTCCCGGGCGTGCTCGAGGCCAGCGTCAACCTGGCGACCGAGCGCGCGCGGGTGCGCCATCTGGCCGGCGTCGTCACCACGGCCGACCTGGAAGCGGCCGTGGAACAGGCGGGCTACAAATCCCGTCGCCTGTCGCTGGGCACGTCGAATGCGGGCGATGAGGAGGCTGAGCGTCGGGAGGGCGAGGCGCGGGCGCTGCGTCGCTCCCTGTGGACGGCCGCAATCCTCAGTCTGCCGGTCTTCATTCTCGAGATGGGCTCGCACCTGGTGCCGGCCATGCACCATTGGGTGATGGGCGTGCTGGGCCAGCAGACCAGCTGGTATCTGCAGTTCGTGCTCACCACCCTGGTGTTGTTCGGCCCGGGCCTGCGCTTTTTCCACAAGGGCGTGCCGGCCTTGCTGCGCGGCGCCCCCGACATGAATTCGCTGGTCGCGGTGGGTACGGCGGCGGCCTACGGCTATTCGCTCGTCGCCACGTTTGCGGCCGACGTGCTGCCCCAGGGTACGGCCAACGTCTATTTCGAAGCTGCCGCGGTCATCGTGACCTTGATCCTGCTCGGGCGCATGCTGGAAGCGCGTGCCAAGGGGCGCACTTCGCAGGCGATCAAGCGTCTCGTTGGCCTGCAGGCCAAGACCGCGCGCGTCATGCGCAACGGCACCCTGGCCGAGATCGCGCTCGACCAGGTGGCAACGGGTGACATCGTGCTGGTGCGTCCGGGCGAGAAGATTCCGGTCGACGGCGAAGTGGTCGAAGGCGCCTCTTATGTGGACGAGAGCATGATCACCGGCGAGCCGGTGCCCGTGGCCAAGGAGGCGGGCTCCGAAGTGGTCGGCGGCACGATCAATCGCACGGGCGCTTTCAGCTTCCGCGTCACCCAGGTGGGCGCGAACACGGTGCTCGCGCAAATCATTCGCCTGGTCGAAGAGGCACAGGGCTCCAAGCTGCCCATCCAGGCGCTGGTCGACAAGGTGACCATGTGGTTTGTCCCGGCGGTGATGGCCGCGGCCGCGCTGACCTTCCTGGTCTGGCTGGTCTTCGGCCCGGAGCCGGCGCTGACGTTTGCGCTGGTGAATGCGGTCGCGGTGCTGATCATTGCCTGCCCATGCGCCATGGGGCTGGCCACGCCGACGTCCATCATGGTCGGCACGGGCCGCGCGGCCGAGCTCGGCGTGCTGTTCCGCAAGGGTGAAGCCCTGCAGGCGCTGCGCGATGTATCTGTCATCGCAGTCGACAAGACCGGCACGCTGACCAAGGGCCGTCCCGAACTGACCGACCTGGAGCCCGCCCAAGGCTTCGAGTACAACGAAGTGCTGGCCTTGGTGGCCGCCGTGGAGACCCGCTCCGAGCACCCGATCGCCGAAGCCATCGTCGCCGCCGCTCAGCAGCGCGGCCTCACGCTCGCCGCCATTGAAAGCTTCGACGCCGTGCCGGGCTTCGGTGTCTCGGCCCAGGTCGCCGGTCGTACGGTCGCTGTCGGCGCGGACCGGTTCATGACGCAGCTCGGTCTGGATGTGACGGGTTTCCTGGCTACCGCCCGGCGTCTGGGCGAGCAAGGCAAGAGCCCGCTGTATGCGGCCATCGACGGCCGCCTGGCGGCAGTCATCGCGGTGGCCGATCCGATCAAGGAGACGACGCCGGCGGCGATCAAGGCGCTGCACGCGCTGGGCCTCAAGGTCGCGATGATCACGGGCGACAACGCGGCGACGGCCGCGGCGATTGCCAAGCAACTGGGCATAGACGAAGTCGCGGCCGAAGTCCTGCCCGACGGCAAGGTGGCTGCGCTGAAGAAGTTCCGGGTCAATGGTGCGCGCGTGGCCTTCGTGGGCGACGGCATCAACGACGCGCCGGCGCTGGCCGAAGCGGACGTGGGACTGGCCATAGGCACGGGTACGGATGTGGCCATCGAGGCGGCGGACGTGGTGCTGATGTCGGGCGACCTGCGTGGCGTGCCTAACGCCATCGCGCTGAGCCAGGCGACGATTCGCAACATCCGGCAGAACCTGTTCTGGGCCTTCGCCTACAACGCCCTGCTGATTCCGGTCGCGGCGGGTGCGCTCTACCCGGTGAACGGCACCTTGCTTTCGCCCATCTTCGCCGCGGCGGCGATGGCGCTGTCCAGCGTCTTCGTGCTCGGCAACGCGCTGCGGCTCAAGCGCTTTTCGGCGCCCATGGCGGTCGAGTCGCGCGTCGGGGCGCCGGACAGCAAGGCGGTACCGCTCCAATGAGCTTTCCTGTTTTACGGAAGGTGTTTGATGTGTCTCTCAGGAGAAGAGGATGATGAATATCGGTCAAGCCGCCAAGGTTTCTGGTGTCTCGGCGAAGATGATTCGCTACTACGAACAAATGGGTCTGATTCCGCCGGCCCATCGTTCCGAGGCCGGCTACCGCCATTACGCTGCGTCGGACGTGCACAGCCTGCGCTATATCCGCCGCGCACGCGATCTGGGCTTTTCGATCGAGCAGATCTCGGAGCTGCTGGTCCTGTGGCGCAACTGTGGGCGCGCGAGCGCCGACGTCAAGGCGATGGCGCTTTCCCATGTCGCCGGGCTGAAGGCGAAGATCGCCGAGTTGCAGACGATGGCGCACACGCTGGAGCGCCTGGCCGATCACTGCCACGGCAATGACCGCCCGGACTGCCCGATCATCGCGGGTTTGGCGGAGCCGGCGGCCACCGCGCCGCCAGCGTCCCACAAGGCGCCGCGGTTCGGCATCGACACGCCTGCCTCATCGCGCCACCGCGCCGCCATCGCGGCCCATGCCTGAACAGGCGAGGCAAAAAATTCTCGGAAAAGTGTTTGACCTTGCCACGTTGTCAAAGCCGACAGTAGTGGTTCCCACCAACTCACCCGGAGATCAAGATGCATCGTTTCTACATTCCCAACATGACCTGCGGCGGCTGCGCCAAGTCCGTCACCAAGGCGCTGCTGAGCGTCGACCCGCAAGCCGGTATCGAGACCGACGCGCCTGGACGCCAGGTGCGGGTCGAAAGTGCCATGGACGAAAGCGCTTTTCTCGCGGCACTGAGCGCGGCCGGTTACCCGGACAAGCAGTGACCCGCCACGGCGTTTGAGCGCCAGCCATTTCAGTCCAAGCCACCGCAAGGTGGCTTTTTCATTTTTGCCGCTGCGAGGGGCGCCTTTTATTCAGTGGGCCCGTAGTGCACACGGGTACACTGCAAGACACAGGGGGCCGTGACGGCGCTCCCGCACATATTTTGGTTTCAATAGCTGTCCGTGCAAACGGATATGGCGGCGGAGGATTGTTTCATGCATGACGGCAATGAGTTGAAGGACGCGACAGGATTGGTGGTGCGCAAGCGCCGCAAGGGCATTTACATCCTGCCCAACCTGTTCACATTGGCGGCCTTGTTCGGTGGTTTCTACGCCATCGTGATGGCCATGAACGGCCGTTTCGAACTGGCCGCCGTGGGCGTGTTCTGCGCCATGGTGCTCGACAGCCTGGACGGCCGCGTGGCGCGCATGACCAACACCCAGAGCGCGTTTGGCGAGCAGATGGATTCGCTGTCGGACATGGTGTCGTTTGGCGTGGCGCCAGCGCTGATTGCCTATGAGTGGGCGCTCAAGGGCCTGGGCCGCTGGGGCTGGATCGCGGCCTTTGTCTACTGCTCCTGCGCGGCACTGCGCCTGGCACGTTTCAATGTCAACACCGCCGTGGTCGACAAGCGCTACTTCCAGGGCCTGCCGTCGCCTGCCGCGGCTGCATTGGTGGCCGGTTTCATCTGGCTGCTCAGCGACTCGGGTCTGCAGCGCGGTGCCGATGGCTGGCTGACCTGGACCCAGCTGACCTGGACCATGTTTGCGTTGACGCTGTACGCGGGCCTGACCATGGTCACCAATGTGCCGTTCTACAGCTTCAAGGATGTGCACATGAAAAAGAGCGTGCCGTTCGCGGCCATCGTGTTGATCGCGCTGGGCATTGCCGTGATCAACATCCACGCGCCCACGGTGTTGTTTGGCGTGTTCGTGCTCTACGGTTTCAGCGGCTATGCGGTCTACGCCTGGCGCAAGGCCAAGGGCCAGCAGGTCAGCGTCATCAGCACGTCCAAGGACGAGCCTGAAGAAATCGGCCTGCACAAATAACAAACAGCTTGCTGTCTGTCAGAAAAATTGTGCTAAAGTGATCCACATGCAAAACCTGTCGCTAGCCCTACTAACCATGTCCCCCGGGCAGATCTAGTAGCGCGCGCGCATTCCCCCTACTTCACGGCCCGTAGCTCCAGCGACGGGCCGTTTTGTTTTGTGTGGTCGCTGGGCACTCCAACCTTTTCCCTATCTCCGAAAGAGCCAAAATGTTGCAAAACCCCGCCAGCAAATACCGTGCATTTCCCCCTGTCCGCCTCGTTGACCGCACCTGGCCCGACGCGGTGATCAGCCAGCCTCCGGTGTGGTGCAGCGTGGACCTGCGGGACGGCAACCAGGCCCTGATCGAGCCCATGGACATTGCGCGCAAGATGCGCATGTTCGAACAGTTGGTGGCCATTGGCTTCAAGGAGATCGAAGTCGGTTTCCCCTCGGCTTCGCAAGTCGAATTCGATTTCATGCGCAAGCTCATCGAGGAAAACCGCATTCCCGACGATGTGACCGTGCAGGTCCTGACCCAGGCGCGTGAGCCGCTGGTGCGCCGCACGTTCGAAGCCCTGGCCGGCGTGCCCCGGGCCATCGTCCACCTCTACAACGCCACCGCGCCGGTGATGCGCCAGGTGGTGTTGAACATGAGCGAAGACGAGATCGTCGAACTTGCCTGCAGCAACGCCCAGCTGTTCAAGGACATTGCCGCCGATTACCCGGAAACGGACTGGACTTTCCAGTACTCGCCCGAAATGTATTCGGACACCGAGCTGGCTTTTTCCAAGCGCGTCATCGATGCCGTCACCGCCGTCTGGCAGCCCACGCCCGAGAAGAAGTGCATCATCAACTTGCCGACCACGGTGGAGCACTCGACGCCCAATCTGTTTGCCGACATGGTCGAGTGGACCCACCGCCACATCGAGCGCCGCGACTCCATCGTGCTCTCGGTCCATCCGCACAATGACCGCGGCACGGGTACGGCCACGGCCGAACTCGCGTTGATGGCCGGTGCCGACCGCCTCGAAGGCTGTTTGTTCGGCAACGGCGAGCGCACGGGCAACCTCGACGTGGTGAACGTGGCACTCAATATGTACATTCAGGGCGTGCACCCTGGCCTGGATTTCTCGCAGATCGACGACATCCGCGCCACGGTCGAGTACTGCAACCAGCTGCCCGTGCACCCGCGCCATCCCTATGTTGGCGACCTGGTCTACACCTCGTTCTCGGGCTCGCACCAGGATGCGATCAAGAAAGCGTTTTCCGCGCGCCAGGAAGGCGATATCTGGGACATGCCTTATTTGCCCATCGATCCCAAGGACCTGGGTCGCAGCTACGAAGCCGTGATCCGCGTCAACAGCCAGTCGGGCAAGGGCGGCATCGCTTATTTGCTCGAAAGCGAATACGGCCTGCAATTGCCCCGCCGTCTGCAAATCGAGTTCAGCCAGGTCGTGCAGCGTGAAATGGACGCCAGCGGCAAGGAACTCACGGCCCTGGATTTGTGGAACCTGTTCCAGCGCGAGTACGGCATCGACAGCGCGCGCACGCCCCAGTACCGCCTCAGCGGCGCGAGCGGCACCGTGGCCATCAGCGGCGAGTTTTGCGTTGACGGCGAAATGCGCAGCCTGAGCGGCGAAGGCACGGGCCCCATCGATGCGTTTGTCGGTGCACTGGCCGAAGCCTCGGGCCGCAGCATCCGCGTGCTGGACTATGCAGAACATGCCGTGAGCGCCGGCGCCAACGCCCAGGCCGCGGCCTACGTGGAGCTGCGTGTGGACGACACCCATGTGGTGTATGGCGTGGGCATGGACGCGAACATCGTCTCGGCGTCGATCAGCGCCATCGTCTCGGGACTGGCGCGCGCACCGCGCACCCAGATGGAAGCGGTGGCTGCGGTCTGAAGCCTGGGCCCGGGTGACCGGGCCGACGCAGGGCGCGCTGCGCCATGCGCCTTGCGCTACAGTGTTGTCGGATTCCATTGGATGTTTTTGGGGGTATGACCATGGCAGATCAACTCATCATTTTCGACACCACCTTGCGCGACGGCGAACAATCGCCTGGCGCCTCCATGACGCGTGACGAGAAGCTGCGCATCGCGCGCCAGCTCGAGCGTCTGAGGGTGGATGTGATCGAGGCTGGTTTTGCGGCCAGCTCCAATGGCGACTTCGAGGCGGTGCAAGCCATTGCCCGGGCCGTCAAGGACTCCACCATTTGCTCGCTGGCCCGGGCCAACGACCGGGACATCGCGCGTTCGGCCGAAGCGCTCAAGGATGCCAACCGCGGGCGCATCCACACCTTCATCGCCACCAGTGCCTTGCACATGGAGAAGAAGCTGCGCATGACGCCTGAGCAGGTGCTTGAGCAGGCGGTCCAGTCGGTGCGCTTTGCGCGCAACCTGATTGACGACATCGAATTCAGTCCCGAAGACGGCTACCGCAGCGATCCCGACTTTCTGTGCCGGGTGATCGAAGCCGTGATCGCCGAAGGTGCAACCACCATCAATGTGCCCGATACCGTGGGCTATGCGATTCCCGAGCTGTACGGGAATTTCATCAAGAACCTGCGCGAGCGCGTTCCCAACAGCGACAAGGCGGTCTGGTCGGTGCATTGCCACAACGACCTGGGCATGGCCGTGGCCAACTCCCTGGCCGGCGTGATGATTGGCGGGGCACGCCAGGTGGAGTGCACCATCAACGGCCTGGGCGAGCGTGCGGGCAACTGCTCGCTGGAAGAGGTGGTGATGGCCGTGAAAACGCGGCGCGACTACTTCGGCCTGGATGTGAACATCGCCACCGAGCACATTCTCGCGGCCAGCCGCATGGTCAGCCAGACCACGGGCTTCGTGGTCCAGCCGAACAAGGCCGTGGTCGGCGCGAATGCGTTTGCCCATGCTTCAGGCATTCACCAGGATGGCGTGCTCAAGGCGCGCGATACCTACGAGATCATGCGCGCCGAAGACGTGGGCTGGACGGCCAACAAGATCGTGCTGGGCAAGCTCAGCGGCCGCAATGCGTTCAAGCAGCGGCTGCAGGATCTGGCTGTGGAGCTCGACAGCGAAGCTGCCGTGAACGAGGCATTTGCGCGCTTCAAGGAGCTGGCCGACCGCAAGAGCGAGATTTTTGACGAGGATATTCTGGCCCTGGTCAGCGAGCAGGGCACGCACGGCCACCTCGATTCCTTTGTTTTTGTGTCACTGGCGCAACACAGCGAGACCGGCGAGCGCCCGCATGCGCATGTGGTGTTCAGCCGCGATGGCGTGGAGATCAAGGCCGAATCCGACGGCAATGGGCCGGTGGATGCGTCCTTCAAGGCCATCGAGTCGCAAGTGCAAAGCGGCGCCGAAATGGTGCTGTATTCGGTCAATGCCATCAGTGGCTCGACCGAAAGCCAGGGTGAGGTCACCGTGCGCCTGCAGCGCAGTGGCCGGGTGGTGAATGGCGTGGGCGCCGACCCTGACATCGTGGTGGCATCGGCCAAGGCATATTTGAGCGCTTTGAACAAATTGCATAGCACAGGCGAGGTGGTGGTAGCGCAAGGCTGACGGCGGGATCTATAATCTCGCTCACATTCTCGTAAAAGTCGTGCAACTTGTTGCTGTTGTGCGACTTTTTCGATTCGGCTTTGCCGCTTTTTACCTTTTGCTGCTTGGAGCATTTGAATGCACCACCGCCACCGCACCGTGATTGCTCGTCTCCTCCAGGCTTCGGCCGTTCTGGCATTGAGCTGGACGCTGGCCATTCCCGCCGCTTCCGCCGTGGAAAAGAAAGTGCCGAAGAAGCAGCAGGCCAGCAGTGCCAGCAAGCCTGTTCGGGCCAGCAAGGTGGTCAAGGGCAAGGAGTCGGCGCGTCAGAAGGTCGTGGTCTCCAGGGCAAAGTCTTCCGCAGCCGGTCCGCGTCGCATGGTGGCGAGCAGCGCCAAGGCACCTATCCGCACCGTGGCCTATGTGCCTGCGCGCCAGTCCTTCGGCCAGCTCGCCGGACTGCACGATGTCAGCGACCCGCTCGATCTGAAATCCAGCGTGGCCCTGGTGATCGATCAGGACACGCATGAAGTCCTGCTGAGCAAGAACGACCACGCCGTCCTGCCCATTGCTTCGCTGACCAAGCTCATGACCGGGCTGATCATCTCGCAGGCCCGCCTGCCCATGGACGAAATCCTGACCATCACGCAAGACGATGTGGACACGGAAAAAGGCAGCAGCTCGCGCTTGCGCGTGGGCGCCACGCTGTCGCGCGGCGACATGCTGCACCTGGCGCTGATGTCTAGCGAAAACCGCGCGGCCCATGCGCTGGGTCGTACCTATCCGGGCGGTCTGACAGCCTTTGTGCAGCAGATGAACGTCAAGGCCAAGCTGCTGGGCATGGTCGACACCAAGTATGTAGAGCCCACGGGCCTGTCCAGCCGCAACCAGTCCAGCGCGCGTGACCTGGCCGTGCTGGTCAACGTGGCCCATGGCGATCCGCTGGTGCGCGAGTTGAGCACTTCCCCGGCCTACGAAGTGGCCCAGGGTCCGCGCACGCTGCAGTACAACACCACCAACCGCCTGGTGAAGAACCCCGCCTGGGAAATCGGCCTGCAGAAGACCGGCTACATTTCCGAGGCCGGCCAGTGCCTGGTGATGCAGGCCGAAGTCGCGGGCCGCAAGCTGATCATGGTGTTCCTGGATTCCGCCGGCAAGTTCAGCCGCATCGCGGACGCCGAGCGCGTACGCCATTGGGTGGAGAACCAGCAAGGCATGACGCTGGCCGCCAACCACAAGATCAAGGGCTGACCCGCAGCTCCATGACAAACGGCCCCGCAAGGGGCCGTTGGTTTTTGTGGGGCGCTTAGTTCCCGGTGCTGCTTTCGGGCATGCCTTCCGTCGTGCGCCAGCCAGCAAAGCCCAGCGACATGGAAATCTCCGCCGCCGTGGACTGCAGCCGCGGCAGCCAGCCATCGTCAATGCGGTCGGCTGGCGCGGAAATCGACAGCCCGGCCACCAGCTTGCCCTGGTCGTCATAAATGCCCGCGGCAATGCAGCGCACGCCCAGTTCCAGCTCTTCGTTGTCCCGCGCAATGCCGTACTGGCGCGTCTTGGTCAGCTCCTGCTCGAGCGCGGCTAACTGGGTGATGGAGTTGTGCGTATTGCCTGCCAGGCCGGTGCGCGTGGCATAGGCGCGCACGCGCTGCGGATCGTCCGCGGCCAGGAACAGCTTGCCCGTGGACGTCAGGTGCAGCGGGGCATGGCCGCCAATGGCCCGCACCACCTGCATGCCCGAGCGTTCGCTGTAAGTGCGCTCCACGTAGACGATTTCATCGCCCTGGCGCACGCTCAGGTTCACGGGCTGCTGGATCTGCTTGTGCAGCTGGCGCATGGGTAGCAGGGCGGCCTCACGCACATTCAGCCGTGCCTTGACCAGGTTGCCCAGCTCGAGCAGGCGCATGCCCAGGCGGTAGCTGCCCGACTCGGGGCGGTCGACATAGCGGCCTATGGTCAGGTCGTTGAGGATGCGGTGGGCCGTCGACGGGTGCAAGCCGGTTTTCTCGCTGATCTCCTTGAGTGACACTGCATCCTCGCGCGATGCCAGCACGTTGATGAGGGTGAACATGCGTTCGATGACTTGGACGCTGGGGGAGGTTGGAGTGCCGGGATCGTTCGTTTTCATAATGCGGGAGCAGGGCGGCAATGCGCCGATTCTAGCGCCTGGCTGCAGCCGTGCTGCCGGATCGCCGCAGGAGTTTCACTCACCCTGGGGCTGACGGGGGCGTGCAACGCGGTCTATGCGCTGCCAGGTCTCGTCGATGCGCACTTCGTGGGGCAGGAAATGCGACTTGTAAGCCATCTTGGCGCTGTTCTCTATCCAGTAGCCCAGATAGACATAGGGCAGGCCCATGGTGCGCGCCTGGTCGATCTGCCACAGCACATTGAAGGTGCCGTAGCTGGCGTGCGCCTCGGGCTCGTAGAAGGTATAGACCGCCGACAGCCCGTCTTCGAGCACGTCGAGAATCGACACCATCTTCAGCGCGCCCGGTCCCTGCTCGGTATCGGGCTCGCGAAACTCCACCAGCCGGGAGTTGACGCGGCTTTGCAGCAGGAACTGGGTGTACTGGTCGATGCGGTCTTCGTCCATGCCGCCGCCGCTGTGGCGCTGGCGCTGGTAACGCAGGTAAAGCTGGTAGTGCTCGTCGCTGAACGCCAGCCGGCGGATGGAGACCTGCAGGCCCTGGTGCTGGGCTGCGGCCCGGCGCTGGCTGCGGTCGGGGCGGAAAGCGCTGGTCAGCACGCGCAGTGGAATGCAGGCCCGGCAGCCGTCGCAGTGCGGGCGGTAGGTGAACATGCCGCTGCGCCTGAAACCCAGGGCGACCAGCTCGGAGTAGGCCGCGTTCTGGATCAGGTGGCTGGGAGTGGCCACCTGTGAGCGCGCCATGCGCCCGACAACATAGCTGCAGGGGTAGGCGGCGGTGGCATAAAACTGCAGTGCCTGAAGAGGGAGATCGTTGAGTTGCGTCATGCGGGGCTCGGCGTAAACACGTTCTCAGGGAAACAGCTTGCTCCAGTATACGGTCTCGAAGCGCCAGTCCATGCGCGGGCGCCGGCGCTGCTGTTGCACTTGCGCAAGGAACTGCTGGCGCGGCATTTCCTGGGCGCCCAGCGACGCCAGGTGGCGCGTGGCTTGCTGGCAATCGATTTGCGGCGCGCCGTGCTGGCGGCACAGTGCGACCAGCGCCGCGAGCGCAATCTTTGACGCGTCATTGGCGTGGGCGAACATGGACTCGCCGAACACCGCGTGGCCCAGCGCCACGCAATACAGGCCGCCGACGAGCTGGCCGTCGACCCAGGTCTCGACGCTGTGGGCGTCGCCCTGGCGGTGCAGTTCGCAATAGGCCTGGACTATGCTATCCACGATCCAGGTGCCGTCCTGCCCGTCGCGCGGCGTCTGGGCGCAGTGGCGTATCACGGTCTCGAATTGGCTGTCGATGCGAATCTCGCAACCTGGCGTGTCGCGAAAGCGCTGCAGCGTCTTGCGCAGCGAGCGGTGCAGTCTGAAGGCCTCCGTCTGCAGCACCATGCGCGGGTCGGGGGACCACCAGAGAATCGGCTGGCCGGCGCTGAACCAGGGAAAGATTCCCTGGCTGTAGGCGTGGCGCAGGTGCTCGGTATCCAATTGCCCGCCCGCGGCCAGCAGGCCGGGAATGGGATCGCTTTCGCCCCAGGTCTGCTCAACGCCGGGAAAAGGGTCGTGGGGGGCAAGCCAGGTGAGGGGGGCGGACATGGAAGAAAGGTCGTGCGGGAGTGTGGATACCCAAGGGGTAGGGACTATCCTACAGGCGATGGTGCTTTGTGGAGACACTGACGGGGTCGGTCAGACTGTAATTTACTTCTATCTTCAGGCGTTGCAAGTGCATCCATCATGAAGAGGCCGTGAAGGAGGACCAACCATGTTTTTCAGCAGGATTTGGGGTGGAAGCTTGACGGAACCTCGTTATATCCGCCGCACGCGGGTCTACCTGCAGGAGGCGCGCATGGCCATGCTGGAGCACACGATCGCTGCGGAGTACTACCAGTCCTCGGCGGAAATGTATGCCACGCGTGCGCACCGCCTGGAGCAGGAGCTGCATGAATGGGAAGAACATGCCTTGCGCATGCGCAGCGCCGCCAAGGGGCTGCCGTCAGCCAGGATGGAGCAGCCGGCCCCGGTGGTGGCTGCGCCGTCGGTGGTGCGGGCGGCGTGAATTGACGCCCCCCTGAGCGGCTTCGCCGCTTCCCCCGAGGGGGGCGACACCATCGCTGCGGGGCGGCCCTTGCTCGGTGTCCCCTTGCTCGGTGTCCCCTTGCTGGGGCGCGCCCGTTGCGTGGGGTCTGTTGCTGCATGGGCGCACCGGCTGTGAGAACGAAAAAAAGCCAAGCAGTTCAGAAAACTGCTTGGCTTGATTTGGCTCCTCAACCTGGGCTCGAACCAGGGACCTACGGATTAACAGTCCGGCGCTCTACCAACTGAGCTATTGAGGAATACGTTTTGGAGCCCTGTACAATTGCAGGGCAATAATTTTGGCTCCTCAACCTGGGCTCGAACCAGGGACCTACGGATTAACAGTCCGGCGCTCTACCAACTGAGCTATTGAGGAATATTGGTACACACATGCCTTGTGCGATTGCAAGGCATTTAAATTCTTGGCTCCTCAACCTGGGCTCGAACCAGGGACCTACGGATTAACAGTCCGGCGCTCTACCAACTGAGCTATTGAGGAAGAAGACTTGAATTATAGGATGAAAATTTGGGCCTTCGGAGAAGACGGCCAATTTTTGCTGTTTTTTCTTGTCTGTCTGGATGTGGAGCCCGTTGTCCATGGTGCTCGCACCACCCGTAACCCTTGAAACTGGCGCAGCCCAGCTCAGGGGCAGCGAGGAAGGGCCGCCCCGCACCGAGGCTGCCGTCCCTAGCCGGGCGCCCCCCTCCACCGCAGGTTGAGAGGGGGAAGCGGGGGCCGGCCATCCGGCGTAGCGGCTCAGGGGGTGCTCTATTTCACGGCTCCGGGCGCCGCCACAACCAGGCCAGCACGCAGGCCATGCTGGTCAGCGAGAACCAGCGCACCCAGGACGGTACGGGCGCCCAGCAGACCAGGACGGCGCCCAGGGCCATGGTGGCCGCGGCGCTCCATTTGGCACGGCGGCTGACCCGGCCGCCGGCGGCCCAGTCGCGCAGCATGGGGCCGAACAGCCGGTGTTGCCATAGCATGCGGTGCATTCGCTCGGAACTGCGGGCCGCGGCCCATCCCGCCAGCAGGATGAATACCGTGGTCGGCATGCCGGGAATGAACACGCCGGCGATGCCCAGCGCCAGGCACAGCCAGGCTAGCGCCTGCAGCAGCCAGCGCAGGGGCCGCGAAGGCAGCATTTGCAGCGGTGGCGTGGGGGCGGGCACGGGAGTCTCGGGCATGGCCTATTGTGCCGCGCGGGCGTAGACCCTCGGACATTGCACGCGTTATGCTTTGGCCCATGGGGCGCCCGTCCGCAGGCGGTGTTCGCGCGTCGGACCTGTGGCGCCTGTAGGGGATTGAGATGACTGTTCGCACGATTTTGAAAATGGGAGACCCGCGCCTGCTGCGCGTGGCCCAGCCGGTGACGGCTTTTGACACCGACGCCTTGCACCTGCTGGTGACCGATTTGCTCGACACCATGGTCGCGGCCAATGGCGCGGGCCTGGCCGCGCCGCAGATAGGCGAAGACCTGCAGTTGGTGATCTTCGGCTCGGGCGCGCCCAACCCGCGCTACCCCGATGCGCCCGTGGTGCCGCGCACGGTGCTGATCAACCCGCGGATCACGCCTGTGGGCGAAGCCTTGGAGAACGACTGGGAAGGCTGCCTGTCGGTGCCCGGCATGCGCGGCATGGTGCCGCGCTGGCAGCAGATCCGTTACACCGGCTTCGACCAGTACGGCGACCCCATAGACCGCACGGTCGAGGGCTTCCATGCCCGTGTGGTGCAGCATGAATGCGACCATGTCTGGGGCAAGCTGTACCCGATGCGCATGACGGATTTCTCGCAGTTCGGGTTTACGGACGTGCTGTTTCCGGGCATCAGTGCCGCGGAAGAGGATTGAGGCCGGCGGGCTGCGCGCCCTGAAACGCCCGGCCCGCCTCGAATAGCGACAACAGCTCGCTAGAACGACAACGCCGTGATCAGCTCCGTCTCGATCGCAATCTGCCTGGCGTTGTGCTGTAGTTCCGCGCCTTCGATCAGGAAGGTGTCTTCGACGCGCTCGCCCAGGGTGCTGACCTTGGCCAGTTGCACGCTCAGGTGGTGGCGGGCGAGCAGGCGGGCGACGACGTAGAGCAGGCCGGCGCGGTCGATGGCGGAAATGCTCAGCAGCCAGTGCTGGGCTTTTTCGTCGGGGCGCAGGGTCACGCGCGGCACCATGGGGAAGCTCTTGACCCGGCGCGAGACGCGCCGCTGGGCGGGCTCGGGCAGGGGGCCGCCGCGCTCTATGGTCAGCACCAGTTCGTTTTCCACCAGGTTCATCAGTTCGCGGTAGCGCTCCTGCATGGCCGGGGCGACGATCTGGAAAGTATCCAGCGCATAGCCGTTGCGCGCGGTGTGCACGCGGGCGTCGAGAATGCTGAAGCCCGCGCGGTCGAAATAGCTGCAGATGCGGGCAAACAGGTCGGCCTGGTCGCGCGCATAGACCAGCACCTGCAGGCCTTCGCCGGCCAGCGACTTGCGCGCCCGCACGATGGGCTGGGCGGCGCCCACGTTGCGCGACAGGTGGCGCGTGTGCCAGGCGATGTCGGCGGCTTCATGGCGCATGAAGTAGCTGACGTCCAGCGTGTCCCAGAGCTTTTTCTGCGACTCGAAAGGCTGGGCCGACAAGGCCAGCTGCACCAGGGCTTCGCGCTTGCGGGCCTCGATTTCGGCTGCGGCGTCGGGCGCGCGCCCGCCG
Source organism: Acidovorax bellezanensis (assembly GCF_025421555.1). Classification (NCBI taxonomy): domain Bacteria; kingdom Pseudomonadati; phylum Pseudomonadota; class Betaproteobacteria; order Burkholderiales; family Comamonadaceae; genus Acidovorax; species Acidovorax bellezanensis. Next base: position 60,727 of record NZ_JAODYH010000001.1, on the reverse strand, counting down.
AGCACGCGCAGCGTGGCGCGGTACAGGTCTTCGAGCAGCTTGCCTTTCCAGGCGTTCCAGACCTTGGGGCTGGTGCCGCGGATATCGGCCACCGTCAGCAGGTACAGCGCGGTGAGTCGGCGTTCGTTGCCGACCCGTTGGGCGAAGGTCGCGATCACGTCCGGGTCGGACAGGTCTTGTTTTTGCGCCACCTGGCTCATGGTCAGGTGCTCGCGCACCAGGAACTCGACCAGCGCCGAGTCGGCCTTGTCGACGCCGTGGGCGCGGCAAAAGCGCTTGACTTCGACGGCGCCTATGACCGAGTGGTCGCCGCCCCGGCCCTTGCCTATGTCATGGAACAGCGCGGCCAGGTACAGCAGCCAGGGCTTGTCCCAGCCGCCGGCGAGCTGCGAGCACATGGGGTATTCATGCGCATGCTCGGCCATGAAGAAGCGGCGCATATTGCGCAGCACCATCAGGATGTGCTGGTCGACGGTGTAGACGTGGAACAGGTCGTGCTGCATCTGGCCGACGCAGCGGCGAAACGGCCAGAGGTAGCGTCCGAGCACCGAAGTCTGGTTCATCAGCCGCATGGCATGGGTGATGCCGCTGGGCTGCTGCAGGATCTTCAGGAAGGTGGCGCGGTTGACCGGATCGTGGCGAAAGCCGCTGTCCATCAGGTCGCGTGCATGGTAGAGCGCGCGCAGCGTGCGCGCCGACAGGTCGGTGAGGCCGACATGGGTTTCGTAGACCAGGAAAGTCTCGAGGATGGCGTGCGGGTGGCGCTCGTAGAGGTCGTCGCTGGCCACTTCGATCATGCCGGCCTTGTCGAAGAAGCGTTCGTTCAGCGGCGTGAGTTCGTGGGCGCTGGGGTTGACGCGCTCTTCGATGTTCAGGCGCAGGATGTGGCACAGCTGGGAGACCGCCTTGGCGGCCCAGTAGTACTGGCGCATCAGGATTTCGCTGGCGCGCATGGCCAGATGCGGCCCTTCCAGGGATGTGGACTGGAAGCCGAAGCTTTCGGCCACGGCGGTTTGCAGGTCGAACACCAGCCGGTCTTCATGCCGGCCGGCGATGGCGTGCAGCCGCGCGCGGATCAGGCTCAGCAGGGCTTCGTTGGCTTCGAGCTGTTGTGCTTCCAGGTCGGTGGCCAGGCCGTTCGTGGCCAGTTCGCGCCAGCTGCTGCCCAGGCCCGCGGCGCGCGCCAGCCACATGATGTATTGCAGGTCGCGCAGGCCGCCGGGCGATTCCTTGCAGTTGGGTTCGAGTGCGTAGGGCGTGTTTTCGTACTTGGTGTGGCGCTGGCGCAGCTCCAGCGTCTTGGCGACCATGAAGGCGCGCGGCTCCATCTGCGCGCGGTACTGGGCGCTGAATTCCTCGAACAGCGCGGCGCTGCCGGCGACGCGGCGCGCTTCGAGCAGTGCCGTCTGCACCGTGACGTCCCGCGCCGATTCCTGCAGGCATTCGGCCGTGGTGCGCACGCTGGAGCCGATTTCCAGGCCTGCGTCCCAGCAACTGCCGATGAACTTTTCGAGTTGGCTGGCCAGGGGGCTGCCCGGGCTGGCGCTGGCGTCCTGGGGCAGCAGCACCAGCACGTCGACATCGGAGGCGGGGAACAGCTGGGCCCGTCCATAGCCGCCGACAGCCAGCAGGGCCGCATCGGCGGGCAGGCGGGCCTGCTCCCACAGCGTGCACAGCAAACGATCAGCGAGCGCACTCAATTGGTGCAACGCGCTGCGGATGTTGCGCTTGGTGGTGGCGGGCGTGAGAAGCGCGGCCACCAGCGCCGCTTTGTCGCGGCGGTAGGTGTCACGCAAGGCGTGCAAAGGAGTCATGTGGGTGGCAGTGAAGTGAAGAAACCCGCAGTAATCCTAGCAAGAAGCGTGCGCGCGCCGTCTGGGCGGCGCGCAGGCTGGCGCTCAGCAGCTGGTGGTGGTCACAAAGCCGGGCAGCGCAGGAGAGCCGGCCGACAAGGTCATCACTTCGTAGCCGGTAGGCGTCACGACGATGGTGTGCTCCCATTGGGCCGACAGGCTGTGGTCCTTGGTGACGATGGTCCAGCCGTCCTTGCCCAGTTCCTTGATGTCGCGCTTGCCCAGGTTGAGCATGGGCTCGATGGTGAAGACCATGCCTTCCTCGAGCACGGTGCTCGTGCCGGGCTTGCCGTAATGCAGGATTTGCGGCTCTTCGTGGAACTTCTTGCCAATGCCGTGGCCGCAGAACTCGCGCACCACCGACAGGCCGTGGCCTTCGGCAAAGGACTGGATCGCATGGCCGATGTCGCCCAGCGTGTTGCCGGGCTTGACCTGCTGGATGCCCAGCCACATGGATTCGAAGGTCAGCTGCGACAGGCGCTTGGCGGCGATCGAGCACTCGCCGATCATGTACATGCGCGAGTTGTCGCCGTACCAGCCGTCGGTGGTGATCACGGTCACGTCCACGTTGACGATGTCGCCTTTTTTCAGCGGCTTGTCGTTGGGAATGCCATGGCAGACCACATGGTTGACCGAGGTGCACAGGTGGCCGGGGTAGGGCGGGTAGCCGGGGGGCTGGTAGCCGATGGTGGCGGAAACCGTGCCTTGCTGGGCCATGCATTCGGCACCCAGGCGGTCGATCTCGGCGGTGGTGATGCCGGGCTTGATGTGGGGGGCAATATAGTCCAGCACTTCGGAAGCCAGACGGCAGGCGACGCGCATGCCGGCGATGTCTTCGGCGGTTTTGATGGTGATGCTCATGTGGTAATTATCCCATTGCACTTCTGAGCCTGCTGGTATCAGGGCTGCGCGCCGGCCTGGTCCCCGGTAAAATGCCGGCCATCGCCCAGCACCCACTCGGGTGCATCGCCTCAACGCCTCATATTCCCGACAGGCCGCCACGTGACTTTGCATTTGACCCAGCTGGAGGGCGGCAACGCCCTGAGCTCTTTCCGCGCCCAACAACTGCTCACCGCCCTGGAGGCAATCCACCCCAAGATTGTCGGTGTGGCTGCGCGCTTCGTGCATCTGGTGGCCACGGCCGCTGCGCCCGACGCGGCCGGCCACAGCCGCCTGGCGGCGCTGCTGACCTATGGCGAGCCCTATGCCGGCCCCAGCGACGGTCTGGCCGTGGTGGTCACGCCTCGCCTGGGCACGATTTCGCCCTGGGCTTCCAAGGCCACCGACATTGCGCGCAACTGCGGCCTGGTGATCCAGCGCGTGGAGCGCATCACCGAATACCGCATCCAGCTCAAGACCGGCCTGCTGGGCGGCACTCCCGAACTCACGTCCGAGCAACTGGCCCAGGTCGCTGCGCTGCTGCATGACCGCATGACCGAGTCGGTGGTGGCTTCGCGCGGCGACGCCGGCCAGCTGTTCATGGAACTGCAGGCCCAGCCCATGGCCTTCGTCGACGTGCTCGGCGGCGGCGCCGCGGCGCTGCTCGCGGCCGACAAGGCCTGGGGCCTGGCCCTGGCCGAAGACGAAATCGACTATCTGGTCACGGCCTTCCAGGGCCTCAAGCGCAATCCCACGGACGTGGAATTGATGATGTTCGCCCAGGCCAATTCCGAACATTGCCGCCACAAGATCTTCAACGCCAGCTTCACCATTGACGGTGTGGCCCAGGAGAAGTCGCTGTTCGGCATGATCCGCAACACCCACCAGGTGTCGCCCCAGCACACCGTGGTCGCGTATTCGGACAATGCCTCGATCATGGAAGGCCATGAAGTCGAGCGCTTCGTCGCGCGCCTGGATGCGGGCGCGGACAATGCGCCCAGCTATGTGAAGCAGGCCGCGACCCACCATGTGCTGATGAAGGTCGAGACGCACAACCACCCGACGGCGATTTCGCCTTTCCCCGGCGCCTCCACGGGCAACGGCGGTGAAATCCGCGACGAAGGCGCGACCGGCCGCGGCTCCAAGCCCAAGGCCGGCCTGAGCGGCTTCACCGTCTCCAAGCTCTGGGGCAGCACCATCGGCAAGCCCGAGCACATCGCCAGCCCGCTGCAGATCATGACCGAAGGCCCCCTGGGTGGCGCGGCCTTCAACAACGAGTTCGGTCGTCCCAACCTGGCCGGCTATTTCCGCGAGTACGAGCAGGAAGTCGGCGGCGTGGTGCGCGGCTACCACAAGCCCATCATGATCGCCGGCGGCCTGGGCGTGATCGACAAGGACCAGACCAAGAAAATCGAATTCCCCGCGGGTTCGCTGCTGATCCAGCTCGGCGGCCCCGGCATGCGCATCGGCATGGGCGGCAGCGCGGCCAGCTCCATGGCCACGGGCACCAACGCCGCCGAACTCGACTTCGACTCGGTGCAGCGCGGCAACCCTGAAATCGAGCGCCGGGCCCAGGAAGTGATCAACCACTGCTGGCAGCAGGGCGAGAACAACCCCATCCTGGCGATCCACGACGTGGGCGCGGGCGGTCTGTCCAACGCATTCCCCGAGCTGACCAACGACGCGGGCCGCGGCGCACGCTTCGACCTGCGCGCCGTGAACCTCGAAGAGTCGGGCATGTCGCCCAAGGAAATCTGGTCCAACGAAAGCCAGGAACGCTATGTGCTGGCGATTGCCCCGCAATCGCTGGCCCAGTTCACCGCTTTCTGCGAACGCGAGCGCTGCCCGTTTGCCGTGATCGGCACGGCCACCGAAGAGCGCCAACTGGTGCTCGAAGACACGGCGGCGACGGCAGACGACCAGAAATTCCCGGTCGACATGCCCATGAACGTGTTGCTGGGCAAGCCGCCCAAGGTGCACAAGGATGTCACCACCTTGACGCGCGAGCTGCCCGCCATGGACTTGACCGGCGTGGCGCTGGAGTCCGCCGTGATCGACGTGCTGGCCCACCCCACGGTGGCGTCCAAGCGCTTTCTGATCACCATCGGCGATCGCGCCGTGGGTGGCCTGACCCACCGCGACCAGATGGTCGGCCCCTGGCAAGTGCCCGTGGCCGACGTGGCCGTGACCCTGGCCGACTACCGCGGCTTTGCCGGTGAAGCCATGGCCATGGGCGAGCGCACGCCGCTGGCGGCGATCAACGCCCCGGCTTCGGGCCGCATGGCCGTAGCCGAAGCCATCACCAATCTGCTGGCCGCACCCATCGAACTGCCGCGCGTGAAGATGTCGGCCAACTGGATGGCCGCCTGTGGCGAGCCCGGCGAAGACGCCGCGCTGTACGCCACCGTCAAGGCCGTGGGCATGGAACTGTGCCCGGCGCTGGACATCTCCATTCCCGTGGGCAAGGACTCGCTGTCCATGCGCACCCAGTGGCAGGAAAACGGCGTGACCAAGAAAGTCACTTCGCCCGTGAGCCTGATCATCACCGGCTTTGCCTCGATCGATGACGTGCGCACCACGCTCACGCCCCAGCTCGACGCGATGGAAGAAGACAGCACGCTGGTGCTGATCGACCTGGGCCGCGGCAAGATGCGCATGGGCGGCTCCATCCTGGGCCAGGTGCTGAATCAAAGCGGCAACGAAACGCCGGATCTGGACGACGCGCAAGACCTGGTGCAACTGGTCAAGGCCGTCAACGCGCTGCGCGCGCAAGGCCAGATCCTGGCCTACCACGACAAGGGCGACGGCGGCCTGCTGGCCACGGCGGCCGAAATGGCCTTCGCCGGCCATGTGGGCGTGGCGCTGAACGTGGACATGCTGGTGCTCGAAGGCGACGGCATTTCCGACAGCCGCATGGACAGCGGCGATAGCAAGAACTGGGCGCAGCAGGTCAGCGGCCGGCGCGAAGAGCTCACGCTCAAGGCGCTGTTCAATGAAGAAATCGGTGTCGTTCTGCAGGTCAAGACTTCCGAGCGCAATGCCGTGATGCAGACCCTGCGCGAACACGGCCTGGCCCAGTGCAGCCATTTCGTCGGCAAGACCCGTCCGCTGTCGAGCACCATCGACGCCGGCAAGGGCCAGCTGCAAGTCTGGCGCGACGCCAAGTCCGTGTTCAGCGCGTCGCTCAGCGACCTGCACCAGGTCTGGGATGCGGTCAGCTGGAAGATCGCGCAGCAGCGCGACAACCCGGTTTGCGCCGATGCCGAACACGCCGCCGCGGGCGAGCCCACCGACCCGGGCATGCACCTGTCGCTGTCGTTCGACGCCCAGGACAATGTCGCCGCGCCGTTCCTGAACCTGTCCAAGCCGCGTGTGGCCGTGCTGCGCGAGCAGGGCGTGAACTCGCATGTGGAAATGGCCTACGCCTTCACGGAAGCCGGCTTCGATGCGGTGGATGTGCACATGACCGACTTGCAGACCGGCCGTGCCAAGCTGCAGGACTTCGCGGGCGTGGTCGCCTGCGGCGGTTTCAGCTACGGCGACACCCTGGGTGCGGGCATCGGCTGGGCGCGTTCCATCACGTTCAACGACCGCCTGTCGCAGGAATTCCAGCAGTTCTTCGGCCGTGCCGACACGTTCGGTTTGGGTGTCTGCAACGGCTGCCAGATGTTCGCCGAACTGGCCGAGATCATTCCCGGTGCCCAGGACTGGCCGCGCTTCACACAGAACCAGAGCAACCGCTTCGAAGCGCGTCTGTCCATGGTTGAAGTGCTGGAGTCGCCCAGCCTGTTCTTGCAAGGCATGGCCGGCAGCCGCCTGCCCATCGCCGTGGCCCATGGCGAAGGCTTTGCCAACTTCAGCGAACGCGGCAACGCGGCCCAGGCGCTGGCCGCCATGCGCTTCGTCGACAACCACGGTCAGCCCACCGAGCAGTACCCGTTCAACCCGAACGGCAGCGCGGGCGGCCTCACGGCAGTGACCACGGCCGACGGCCGCTTCACGGCCATGATGCCCCACCCCGAGCGCGTGTTCCGCAACGTGCAGATGAGCTGGACCACGGGCGACAAGAGCGAACTGAGCCCCTGGATGCGCGTCTGGCGCAACGCGCGCAAGTGGGTCGGGTGATCTGACCTGCGCCAGGTGACCACGGTCGCCTGGAACAACAAAAAACGGGCCTGCGGGCCCGTTTTTTTATGGACAGTTGTCAGGCTTTGTTGCGGGGTGTTCCTGAAAGTACTTGCGTATCAAAACACGAATCATTATCATTCGCCACTTCTGTTCACTATGTAAGACAACGCCGTGTCTCTTCCTTTTTCGCCGCACCGGATCTGCGCGCCCTCGCTGCTGCTTGGCTCCTTGCTCTTGCCTTGTCTGGGCGCTGCGACGGTGCATGCGGCCGAGGTGGCTGACAGCTTGAGTACCATCGTTGTCACCGGCACGCGCTCCGAAAAAACGCTGGACGAAACGCCGGTGCCTACCGAAGTGGTGGACGCCAAGGAAATCGCACGCACACAGGCCCGTACGCTCAAGGACGCACTCGAGAATGTGCCCGGCCTGCAGCTGACGGAAATCCACGGCAAGTCCGGCTTCACGGTCGCCATGCAAGGCATGACCAGCGACCAGGTGCTGGTGCTGATCGACGGCCTGCCGATTTCCGCGAGCACGGGTTCATCCATCGACGTGTCGCAATACCTGCTCACCGAGGTGGACCACATCGAAGTGGTCAAGGGGGCCAGCTCCGCGCAGTACGGCAGCTCGGCGATGGGCGGCGTCATCAATGTGATCACGCGGCGCATAGCGCCCGGTCTTTCGGCCAGCGCCACGGCGGATGCCGGCAGCTACGGCGCGCAGAACGTGCACAGCCCGTTTGGCAGCGCCCACGGCAATCTGCGCGTGAGCGGCGGCAACGCGCAATGGCGTGCCAGCGTGGCGGCCGATGTGCTGGACAACAAGGGCTTCGCGGTCAACCCCGACGCCTGGAGTCGCCAGGGCGATGCCATTCGCCGCGAGCAATACAGCGGTCGCCTGGAGTGGCTGCCTACGTCCGCAGGCCATTTCTGGGTCGATGCCAGCACCTACCGTGAAACCGATGTGCAGCGCTACGAATACTTTGCGCCACCGACCTACGTGCCCCAGCGCAAGACGGAGGACATCACACGCAACCGCTTGACCTACGGCGGCCAGTGGCGCTTCGACAGCGGCGTCAAGGCGCGCCTGACCGGCCTGGCCGAAGACTACGACAGCCGCTCGCAGGAATACTCCAACCAGGTGGGCACGGCCAGCCGCGCCTCCACGCTGCGCACCGAACATGTGTCGCTGCAGTTCGATCTGCCGGCGTGGAAGCGCCAGCTGTGGCAGTTCGGCGGCGACCTGCACCGCGAGCGCCTCAAGCAGAACGCCAACGGTATTTCCGAGCTGATCGGCAGCGCCGAGCGCACTTCGCAGGAGCTGTTTGCGCAGAACGACATCATCTTCAATGACACCTGGGAAATGGTGCTCGGTCTGCGGGGCCAGGAGGACTCGGACTTCGGCACGCATTTCGCTCCCAAGATCGGCCTGCGTGCCAATCTGCCGACCGCCGGCGGCTGGAGGAGCGTGCTGCGCGCCAACTTCGGCCAGGGCTACCGCGTCCCGAATCTGAAGGAGCGCTACTACCTGTTCGACCACAGCGCGCTGGGCTACGTCGTTCTGGGCAATCCCAATCTCAAGCCCGAAGCCTCGAACAGCTTCCAGTTCGGCGGTACGACCACCTGGAACGAGCGCCTGACGCTGAACGCCAACCTGTTCTACAACCAGGTGCGCGACCTGATCCAGACCGACATGGAGAACTTCACGGTCGTCAACGGCATCGCCGCCTACACCTACCGCAACGTGGCGCGCGCCCGCACCAAGGGCCTGGAGACCGGCTTCAAGTGGCAGGCCAGCCCCGCGCTGGCTTGGACGGGAGCCTACACCTTCACCGACGCCAAGGACCGCGACACGGGCCAGGAATTGACCCGCCGGCCGCGCAACATCGTGCGCGTCGGATTGGATTGGCAAATGCTGCCCGCCACCGAGCTGTCGCTGCGCGCACGCCTGCAGAGCAGCGAACTGGCCGCTTCCGCCAGCCCCGAGCGCTCGCCGGGCTGGAGCACGCTGGACTTCGTCATCAACCAGAAGCTGGGGCGCGACGTCACTGCCTTCTTCGGCGTGAAGAACCTGACCAATCGCCAGCGTGATTTCTCCAATGCCAATGACTTCGGGCCCGTGGCAGGGCGCTTCGTTTACCTCGGCGCGCGCATCAGCCTCGATGCCGCTCGCTAAACCGTGACAGGAAAGAAACTGCAATGATCCAAAAGAATGCATCCGCCTTGGCCACCACCGCGCTGGCCATTTCCATGGCCATGGCGCTGACCGCATGCGGCGGCGGTGATGACGGCGAGGGCGGCACCACGCTTCCTCCCGTCACTCCGCCCACGCCCGTGGAGGCCGGCTTTACGGCGTCGGCCGAGTGGAACATGGTGTTGCCGGCGGCCGGCCAGTCGCTGTGCTACGACTTCAATACCAAGTCCGAGGTGGCCGATTGCGCGGGCACGGCATGGGATCTGAAGATCAAGAGTGGCGGCAGAACGGCCACTTTCTGGACCAACAGCGGCAGCAGCGGCTCCGGCAAGGGCGGCGCATTCGGCGGTCCGTTCGACCACAGCTGGACCGAACTGTTGGCCTGGAAGAACGCCACCACCGACCCCAAGGCAGGCGCCATTCCCGCGACGCTGTTCTTCAGCGATGCCGCCAGCGGCGTCTTCACCGGCACCAACGAGATCGCCTCGACCGCGTTTGAATACGGTGTCGGCGGCAGCACCGACCACTTGCTGTATCCGAACTACCGCACGTTCCTGATCACCACCGACAGCGCCAGTGCCAGCACCGCCGGCACCGTCACCTCGCCGGTGTTCGCCCTGCAGGTCACGGGCTACTACGGCGGCGCGGGCGGCACCACGTCGGGCTACCCGTCGTTCCGCTGGGTCGACCGCAGCGCACCGACCGTGGTGCGCAAGGCCAGCGTCAACGCCAGCGCCGGCTGGGTCTATTACGACCTGGTCGCGGGTGCCGAAACCACGGCCGCCGGCAATTGGCATGTCGCTTTCAACCGCTACACCTTCAAGCTCAACGGCGGTGAGTCGGGCACGGCCAAGGTCGCGGGCTTTGTCGCCAAGACGCCCGCAGGCTTCTACGACGTCGCCGGCAAGCCGGTCGCAGGCAAGTTCACCGATGCCTCGAATCTGGCCAGCACCGAAGCCGACCTGAGCGCTTCCGACCTCGCGCTGCCGGCCTCGGCCAGCAAGTGGGTCAAGGACACGGTCTCGTCGCCGCTGCAGCCGGCGTACACCGGCACCTACCCCAGCCCGCTGAACTACGGCTGGTTCAGCTACTACCCCACGGCGACTGCCGCGTCCGCTGCCGGACTGCCCGCGGTGGCCCACCTGCTCAAGGCCAACAGCGAGGGCGCGAGCCTGCTGCGCGGCGGCGAAGGCAACACCTATGCGCGCTTCCATGTGACGCAGATCGTCTATGCCAACCCCAATGATTCGGCAAGCCAGCAGACCTGGACCGTCAAGTTCGACGTCCAGCCCTGACCGCGTCCTGCCCACAGATTCCGGCGGCAATGTGTGCCGCCGGCCCCCCGTTTTCGAACCCACTTTGAATATGACCGCCGATTCCACCGACACTCTCCGCACGCGCCACGCGCAATTGCTGGAAACCGAACCGAAACTTCGCATCCGTGACCGCGCCAGGCGGCTGGGCGTGACCGAGGCCGAACTCGTCGCCGCCGATTGCGGCCTGGCCTCCACGGCCCTGGCCGGCACGGCGCAGGAAATTTTCAGCGGCCTGGGTGCGCTGGGCAGCGTCATGGCCTTGTCGCGCAACGATTCGGCCGTGCACGAGCGCCACGGCACTTACCTTGACATCCAGGCCAATGCGCCGGTCGGCATCGTGCTCGGCCCGGACATCGACCTGCGCATGTTCTTCGGCAGCTGGAAATATTTCTACGCCGTCCTCGAGAACGGCCGCCACAGCCTGCAGTTCTTCGACAAGAGCGGCGAGGCCGTGCACAAGATCTACCGCACCGAGCAGACCGATGCAGCCGCCTGGGACGCCCTGGTGGCCCGCTTCGCCGCGCAGGAAAAGCCCGCCGTCGTCATCGAGACGGTAGCCGTCCCGGTGGTGGCCGACAGCCCGGCCGATGCGGCGGCGCTGCGCGCCCATTGGCTGGCGCTGCAGGACACGCATGACTTCTTCCTGATGCTGCGCCAGTTCCAGGTGTCGCGTCTGGGCGCGCTGCGCGCCGCGGGCGATGACCTGGCCCAGCAGGTCGAGGCCGATACCGTGGAAAAGATGCTCACGCAGGCCGCGGCAACGCAGCTGCCCATCATGTGCTTTGTCGCCAATCGCGGCATCGTGCAGATCCACACCGGGCCGGTCAAGAAGCTGCTGCGCACCGGACCCTGGTTCAACGTGCTCGACGAAAGCTTCAACCTGCACTTGAACACCGACGCGGTGACTTCGAGCTGGGTGGTCAGCAAGCCAACGGTCGACGGCTGGGTGACTTCGCTGGAACTGTACAACGCCGACGGCGAGCTGATCGTCCAGTTCTTCGGTGCGCGCAAGCCCGGCCAAGCCGAGCTCAGCGCCTGGCGCGAGCTGCTGCTGTCGCTGTGCCCGCAGCCGCAGGCCGCCTGACCGCAGCCGACTGATCATGATGCAGGCCCCGAGGGCCCCATCGTCCTGAATAGAAACGACGGTCACCATGCATATTCTTCGTGCCGCGCTGCTGCTATTGCTTGGCAGCGCCCATTTCGCGCACGCCGCTGCCCCCACTCCCGCGCGTGTCGTGGGTCTGGGCGGCCCGATCACGGAAATCGTCTATGCGCTGGATGCGGGCGAGCGCCTGGTCGGTGCCGATGCGTCGAGCATCTACCCCGCGGCGGCCCACAAGCTGCCCAAGGTCGGTTACTACCGTTCCTTCTCCATCGAAGGCATCGCCAGCCTCAAGCCAGATCTGGTGCTGGCCTCCGACCAGAGTGGCCCGCCGCAAGCCCTGGCCCAGTTGCGCAAGCTCGGCAGCCAGGTCGTGCTGCTGCCTTCGGAGCCCACGCTGGCCGCGCTCGACCAGCGCATCATGGGCGTTGCCACGGCGCTGGGCATGGCCACGCGCGGCACGGCGCTGGTCCACAAGATTCACACGCAGTTGCAGGCCCAGAAGCCGGCGGCCGGGCAGCCGCGCGTGCTGCTGGTCAGCAGCCATACGGGCAAGCTCGAAGGCGCGGGCGACGACACGGCCGCGGCTGCCATGCTCAAGCTGATTGGCGCGGTCAACGTATTGGCCGACCAGCGCGGCTATAAGCCCTTGTCGGCCGAGGCCGCGGCGGCGCTGCGCCCCGACGCCATCGTCACCACCAGCATGTCGGTGGCCGCCAGCGGCAGCGTGGCGGCTTTCCTGGCCCAGCCCGGCCTGGCCGTCACGCCCGCGGCCAGGAGCCGGCGCGTGATTGTTATGGACGACTTGCTGCTGCTGGGCTTCGGTCCGCGCCTGCCCGAAGCGCTGCACCAGCTCCAAGCCGGCCTGGCGGACCAGGCCACAGGCCCGCGCTGAGCCGCCCCCATGTTCGAGGAAACCGCGTGAGTCTTGCCACTGCCTTCATTCCTGCCGTGCGCCCGCGCCTGCGCGCCGCGCCCCAGGTCGTTTTCGGCCTGCTGTGCCTGGCCCTGGTGCTGATCGCACTGGGCTCGGCCGGCAGCGGCGCGCTGGCCATCCCGCGTACGCAAATCCTGTCCGTACTGTTCTCGGTGCCTGCCGATGGCGAAGCCCTGATGTGGCGCAATGTCCTGACCGAAGTGCGGCTGCCGCGCATCGTGCTGGGCATCGTCGCCGGGGGCGGGCTGGCGGTCGCGGGGGCCGCGATGCAGGCCTTGTTTCGCAACCCGCTGGCCGAACCCGGCCTGATGGGCATTTCGCTGGGCGGCGCGATGGGCGCCGTGGCGGCCATTGTGCTGGGCGCCAGCAGCCTGGCCGGGATCGCGCCGGCGGCCTTTGCCGGCAGTCTGGCGGCGACGGCCGCTGTCTATCAACTCGGCAGCCGCCGGCCTGGCATGGCCAATCTGCTGCTTGCCGGTGTGGCCGTCAACGCCATTTGCGCCAGCGTCGTGGGCTTCTTCACTTTCCAGGCCAACGACATCCAGCTGCGCAATCTCACGTTCTGGAACATGGGCAGCCTGGCGGGTGCCAACTGGGCCTTGCTGGCCTGGCTGGCGCCGCTGGTCGGCGTGCTGAGCCTGCTGCTGCTGCGCGACTGGCGCGCCATGAACGCGCTGCTGCTGGGCGAGCGCGAAGCGCAACACCTGGGCTTTGATCTCAAGCGCCTGCGGCGCCGGCTGATCGTGCTGACCGCGATGCTGGTCGGGCCGCTGGTCGCCGTGACCGGGACCATAGGCTTTGTCGGTCTGGTCGTGCCGCATCTGATCCGCCTGCCGTTGGGTGCCGACCACCGCTGGCTGCTGCCCAACTGCCTGGTCGGCGGCGCCATCGCGCTGACGCTGGCCGACTGGCTGGCGCGGCTGGCAGTCATCCCGGCGGAACTGCCTATAGGCATAGTGACCAGCCTGGTCGGCGGTCCGTTCCTCCTGTGGATGTTGACGCGAAAGGCGGCCTGACATGCTGTCGACCCACCAACTGGGCTGCCATCGCGGCGCCCGGAAAATCCTGTCCGGTATCGATCTGGAACTGCGTGCTGGCGAAGTGCTGGGCGTGCTGGGCGCCAACGGCGCGGGCAAGACCACGTTGCTGGCCACGCTGGCGGGCGAGCTGGCGGCCACCGAAGGCCGCGTCGAGCTCGACGGCCGCGCCATGGCCGGCTGGACGCCGGCCGCGCTGGCACGGCGCCGGGCCGTGCTGCCGCAATCGCCTAGCCTGAGTTTCGACCTGTCGGTGCGCGAAGTCGTGGCCATGGGCGCTTATCCGTTTGCCGAGCTCACGCCGGCCGATCATGAGGCCTTGCTGCGCCAGGCGCTGCACCAGGCGGACGCCGCCGGCCTGGCCGAGCGGCGCTATCTGGCCCTGTCCGGCGGCGAGCAGCAGCGCGTGCAGTTCGCGCGTGCGCTGGCCCAGGTGCTGGCTGCGCGCGAGCCAGGGCAATACCGTGTGCTATTGCTCGATGAACCGACGGCCAGCCTCGATCCGCGCCACCAGTTGATGCTGCTGGGCGCGGTGCAGGCCTTGGCACGCGCCGAAGGCATTGCCGCGCTGGTGGTGTTGCACGACGTCAACCTCGCGGCCCAGTGGTGCGACCGGCTGTTGCTGCTGGCGCGCGGGCGCTGCGTGGCGCTGGGCACGCCGGCCGAAGTGTTGACGCCCCAGAAGCTGGAGCAGGTCTATGAGTTGCCCGTGAATGTGCTGGTGCATCCGCTGGCCGGCCGGGGGCCGCTGGTGGTGTTCGGCGCGTGATCAGCGCTGGTACTTGAGCAGCCGGCCCTTGTAGGCCGGCAGCAGTTCGCTGGCCGCGCGGTCCAGGCGCTGCTCCTCGACGCCAAAGCCCAGCTCGGCCATCTGGCGGCTGAACGCCGAGCGGTTGCCGCGGTCCGGGTCCACGACCCAGATCTGGGCCGCGGGCGTGCAATGCGACTCGATGTAGTGGGGCAGGGTGGCACGGGCGTCGCGTTCGTAGAGCAGGTCGCTGCCGACGATCAGATCGAAGCGTCCGTCCACGGCCCAGACTTCGCTGTCCTCGCTGGTGGCCGACTGGTAGTCGAGCGGCAGTGAGCGCGTGCCATGGGTCAGGTCATCGTGGTCGCGGTCGGCGATGTCCATGCGCTCGTAGGCGGTGCTGGCCTGGTGGGTTGCACCCCAATGGCCTATGCGGAACTTCATCGGCGGCAGCTGGTTGAGCTTCAGGTTCTCGCGCATGAAGGCGCCAGCCAGGGGATGGCAGTCGCTGGCGGTGATGTCTTCTCCGCGACGATGGCAGACCAGGCTGGCCAGGCCCAGGCCGCAGCCGAGCTCCAGAATGCGTTCTCCGGCCACGTGCGGGCGGGCCGCCAGGCAGGCCGCCAACTGCTCGCCCGAGGGCCAGAGCAGCCCGAACAGCGGCCAGAAAGCGTCGGAAATGCCCAATTGCTCGGCCTCTCCCTGCGGATCGTGGAATTGCTGTTTGTCGAGCAGGGAGCGAATGGTCAGATGGTCCACGCCGTGAACGGCGATGGACTCTTGCTTGGTCAGATAGCCGGACATGGCTGGCAGACGCGCTTGCGCCATGGGGGCGAGGCGGTGTCGGTGAAGGAGCAGGCAGTATGGGGCTTTTGTGGAAATGCTTCTTGGGCTGGCGCAGCAGCCCGCCGGGACGCTGCCCTGACAGGGGCGGGGCCGGTGCGCGCACAATGGCCCTGATTCTCAGATGGCATGCTGGCCTTTACGAAAGAAACACACCTATGGCTGCAACCGGTTTATTGATGCTGCTGGATGACATCACGGCCTTGCTCGATGATGTGGCTTTGATGAGCAAGACGGCCGCGCGCCAGTCGTCGGCCATGGCCGACGACGTGCTCACCATGACCAAGGTGGCCACGGGAAAAACGGCCGGCGTGCTGGGCGATGACCTGGCCTTGAATGCCGAGCAGGTCTCGGGCGTGCACTCCGATCGCGAGCTGGCCGTGGTCTGGGCGGTGGCCAAGGGCTCGCTGCTCAACAAGGTGGTGCTGGTGCCCGCGGCCCTGCTGATCAGCGTGTTCCTGCCCAGCGCGATCACGCCGCTGCTGATGGCGGGCGGCGCTTTTCTTTGCTACGAGGGGGTGGAGAAAGTCCTGCACTCCTGGCAGCGCATGCAGGCCAAACGCCATGGCACGCATGGTGAGGCCAAGCCGGCGCATGCGGCGGCTCCGCCCGGCACTGCCAAGGAGCAGGTTGTGCGCCTTGCGGCGCTGGAAAAATCCAAGGTCAGCGGCGCGGTGCGCACCGACTTCATCTTGTCGGCCGAAATCATCGCCATCGCGCTGGGCACGGTGGCCGGCGAGCCGCTGATCGAGCAGGCCGCGGTGCTGTCGCTGGTGGCCGTGCTGGTCACGGTGGTGGTCTATGGGCTGGTGGCCATGATTGTGCGGCTGGACGATGTCGGGCTGGCGCTGCTGGCGCGGACCAGCGCGGCGCAGCAATCCCTGGGGCGGGGCATTTTGCGCGCCACTCCCTGGCTGATGCGTAGCTTGTCCATCGTCGGGACTGCGGCGATGTTCCTGGTCGGCGGCAGCCTGCTGGTCCATGGCATGCCCTGGTTGGGCCAGGCGCTGGACTCGGCCCTGGCCGTGGTCGCCCACTGGGTGGCTGCGCCGCTGTGGCGGTTTCTGCTGCCGCAACTGCTGCATGTCGTGGTCGGCGCCCTGGTGGGCTGCGTGGTGCTGGCCTGCGTGGGTCTGGTGCAGCGCATGCGCGCCGGTGGCGTGCCGGCATCTGGCGCGCAAAAGCACTGAATCGCGGCTTCGTTGCCAATTGTTTGAGCCAGGGCAAAACCCTGGATCGCATGGCCGTGTCCAATGGTTTTCACGGGGGACGTCCCCGGTTACCTCCATTGATTCACCATGAAAAAAACGCTACTGGCCGTTGCCGCTCTCTGTGCCCTGACTTCGGGAGCTGCTCTGGCGCAGTCGGAAAGCCCCTGGATGGTGCGGGTGCGCGCCGTGCACCTGGACAGCGCGAACAAGGACAGCACGGGGCTGGGCCTGGCCATCAACAACAAGACCATCCCCGAGGTCGACATTTCCTATTTCTTCAGCCCGAACTTCGCGGCCGAACTGGTGCTCACGGTGCCGCAAAAGCATGACGTGAATTCTTCCGTCGCAGGCTATCTGGGCACACTCAAGCATCTGCCGCCTTCGCTGCTGGCCCAGTACCATTTCACCCAGTTCCAGGGCTTCAAGCCCTACGTGGGCGCGGGCGTGAACTACACACGTTTTTCCAGCGTGAAGTTGCTGGGCGGCGCGGCCGACGTGAAGCGCAACAGCTGGGGCGGGGCGTTGCAGGTGGGCGTGGACATCCCATTGAACAAGCAGTGGTCGCTCAACGTTGACGTCAAGAAGCTCTACATAGGCACCGATGTGAGCGTGGGCGGCGTCAATGCGGGCAGCTTCAAGGTCGACCCGGTACTGGTCGGCGTGGGCCTGGGTTACCGTTTCTAAAGTCTCTGCGCGCGCTCGCGCTGTATGCCCGTACCGATGGTCGCTGCCAGCAAGCCCAGCTCCTGCGCCAGCACTTCGAGAATGTCATCCAGCGCTACCAGCCCGACCAGCTCCTGCTGATCCGTGACCACAGGTATGCGCCGCACCCCATGTGCGCGCATGCTGCGCATCACATCCAGCAGGGACGCATCTTCGGTCACGGTGACGGGCTTGGCGCTCATGACTTCGCCAACGCGCAGGGTCTCGGGCGCGAGTTCCGGCGCTATCACTGAAATCACGATATCCCGGTCGGTGAGCAGGCCGGCCACGGTGCGCAGGTCCTGGGTTTCGTCGACGACGACCAGGGCGCCCACATGGTATTCGCGCATCAGCTTCGCCGCCGTCGCCAGATCAGTGTGGCGAAAGGCAATCGCCACTTCGCGGGTGCAGATTTCGCCGGCAGTCAAACGTTCGTTCATGGCAGCCTCCTGGAAAGAAAGCAGGGTCTGCCCGGCCCGCTGGCGCTTGCCGTCGGCCGGCCAGGACTCGATGATGCGCCTATCGCGCGAACGGGGCAAGCAGAGTCCCCGCCTTGTAGCCAGTCCTGCCGTCAACGCTTGCGCTGCTGTCCTACTTGGCGATGCCGTCAGCTTGGCTACGCTGGGCTAAAGGTCTGCAGCGCATGGCCGGCTGCGGCCGCGGCCGTTTGTGGACCACTTCTGAGGCTTTTGTCGGGAAGGGCGCCGCACCATGTTGTTTTCCGTTGTTTCCGCCGATGACCAGGCCGACGCCCTGGCTCCGCCCTTCATGCCCGCCCCGGCGTCCGCGCACGAAGACCTGCTGCGAGACCTGTGCCGCACGCCGGCCCGGATCTCACCCAAATATTTCTACGACCAGCGCGGCTGTGAACTGTTCGAAGCCATTACCGGCCTGCCCGAGTACTACCCGACGCGCACCGAAATGGGTTTGCTGGAACAGTGGGGTGCCGACATCGCGCGCAGTGTCGGCCCCTGCCGCAGCCTGATCGAGCTGGGCGCGGGCAATTGCGAGAAAGTGCGCTGGCTGTTGCCGGCCCTGCAGCCCCAGTGTTTTGTCGGCGTGGACATTGCCGGCGATTTTGTGCTGGAGGCGGTGCAGCGCCTGGCCCAGGACTTTCCCGGGCTGCAGGTGCGGGCTGTGGCGGCCGACATCTGCGCGCCGGTGACGCTGCCCGAAGACATCGCCTCCCAGGGGCGCCTGGTGTTCTACCCAGGCTCGTCGATCGGCAACTTCGACCCTGGCCATGCCATGGTCCTGCTGCGCCAGATGCATGCTTTGGCGGGGGAGGGCGGCGGCCTGCTGATAGGCATTGATCTGCCCAAGGACCGCCGCGTGCTCGAAGCCGCCTACGACGACGCGGCCGGCGTGACGGCTGCGTTCAATCGCAACGCCTTGCGCCATGTCAATCGCTGCATAGGCAGCGATTTCGACCCGGCGCAATGGGCCCATGTGGCGTTCTTCAACCCGGCGCAGTCGCGCATAGAAATGCACTTGCAGGCCTGCGAGCCCTTGCGGGTGCAGTGGTCTGGCGGCGGGCGGCAGTTCGCGCAGGGCGAGCGCATCCATACCGAAAACAGCTACAAATACCCCTTGCCCTTGTTCATGCAGATGCTCAGCCAGGCGGGTTTCACGGCCTGCACGACCTGGACGGACGAGCGTGACTGGTTTGCGGTGATCCATGCGAGGGCATGAAGCACCCCCTGAGCCGCTTACGCGTCTTCCCCCTCTCATCCTTCGGTGGAGGGGGACGGCACCCTCGCTGCGCGGCGGCGCTTGCTCGGTGCCCCTGAGTTGGGGAGCGCCAGTTTTATGGGGCGTGGGTGGTGCAAGCGCCATGTGGCACTGAAAGGGATGCAATGGTTGCGTTGGCGAATGCATTGACCGAAGCTTATTTTCGGGTACGCCAGGCCAGCCTGGCGCTGGCCGCGCCGCTGTCGGCCGAGGACTGTTGCGTGCAGTCCATGGCCGATGCCAGTCCGGTGAAATGGCATCTGGCCCATACCACCTGGTTTTTCGAGACCTTTGTGCTGGAAGCGTTCGAGCCCGGTTTCGTGCCTTTCCATCCCGCGTTTCGCGAGCTGTTCAATTCCTACTACCACGGCGTCGGTTCGCGCCACCCCCGGGCCCAGCGCGGCCTCATCACCCGGCCAGGGCTGACGCAGGTGCTGGATTACCGCGCCCAGGTCGATGCGCGCCTGCAGGCCTTGCTGGCCGGACCCTGCGCGCAGCGACTGTGTACGCTGGTGGAGCTGGGCTTGCAGCACGAACAGCAGCACCAGGAGTTGATGCTCACCGACATCAAGCACCTGCTGTCCTGCAACCCTTTGCTGCCCGCCTATGCACCCGGGCCGCAGCGGGCGGTCGAGTCCCCGCCGGCCGACATGCGCTGGCTGCCGCTGGTGGCCGGCCTGTGCGAGATCGGCCATGCGGGCGCGGGCTTTGCGTTCGACAACGAGTTGCCGCGGCACCGGGTCTATCTGGGCGCCTGCGCGCTGGCCTCGCGCCCGGTCAGCAATGCCGAGTACCAGGCCTTCGTCGAGGCCGGAGGCTATGCCCAGTCAGCGCACTGGCTGGCAGAAGGCTGGGATTGGCTGCAGGCCCAGGGCCGCACGGCGCCGCTGTACTGGCAGCGCAGACCGCAGGGCGGCTGGGCCGAATTCAGCCTGTACGGCCTGCAGGACTTGCAGTCGGCGCAGCCCGTCACGCACCTGTCGTATTACGAAGCCGACGCCTATGCGCGCTGGGCTGGCGCGCGTCTGCCGACGGAAGCCGAATGGGAATGCGCGGCCGTGCAGTTCGCGTGGGCGACCGAGACCGGAGTGCAGCGCCTGCACCCCCGCGCCGGAGCCGAGGACAGCATGGGGGCCGGCGAAGTCTGGGAATGGACGCAGTCCAGCTACGCGCCTTACCCGGGCTTTAGGCCGGCGGAAGGGGCCGTGGGCGAATACAACGGCAAGTTCATGGTTAACCAGTATGTGCTGCGCGGCGGCTCCTGCGCGTCGCCGCCTGGCCATCTGCGGCCCAGCTACCGCAACTTTTTCCCGGCCGGCGCCTGCTGGCAATTTGCCGGCCTGCGCCTGGCCAGGGATGCTTGAAACTGGCGTGCCCCAGCTCAGGGGCACCGAGGAAGGGCCGCACCTAGGCGGCCCCTGCCGCGAAGCCTCTCAGGGGGTGTTTAGACCTTACCCAGTGCCTGTTCCAGGTCGGCCAGCAGGTCGTCGATGTGCTCGATGCCCACCGACAGCCGGACCATGCCTTCGCTCACGCCGGCCTGGGCCAGCTCCTTGGCGTCGAGCTGGCGGTGCGTGGTCGACGCCGGGTGGGTGGCCAGCGACTTGGCGTCGCCGATATTGACCAGGCGCGTGAACAGCTGCAAGGCGTCGAGGAAGCGGGCGCCGGCGGCGCGCGCGTCGCTGTCGCTGTTCCTGAGGCTGAAGGACAGAATGCCCGAGGCCCGGCCGCCCATCTGGCGCTGCACCAGCGCATGGTCGGGATGGTCGGGCAGGCCGGCGTAGCGCACCCATTCGACCTTGGGGTGGGCTTGCAGCGCCTTGGCGACGGCCAGGGTGTTGTCGCAGATGCGGTCCATGCGCAAGGCCAGGGTCTCTATGCCTTGCAGGATCAGGAAGGCGTTGAGCGGCGCCAGCGCGGCGCCGGTGTTGCGCAGCGGCACGACGCGTGCGCGGCCGATGAAGGCCGCCGGGCCCAGGGCTTCGGTGTAGACCACGCCGTGGTAGCTGGGATCGGGCTGGTTCAGGCGCGGAAAGCGCTTGGCGTGCTCGGCCCAGGGGAACTTGCCGCTGTCGACGATGGCACCGCCCACGCTGTTGCCATGGCCGCCCAGGTACTTGGTCAGCGAGTGCACCACGATGTCGGCGCCGTGCTCTATGGGGCGCAGCAGATAGGGGCTGGGCACGGTGTTGTCGACGATCAGCGGCACGCCGTGGGCATGGGCCACCGCGGCGAGCGCGGCGATATCGGTCACATTGCCCAGCGGGTTGCCTATGGACTCGACGAAGATGGCCTTGGTCTTGTCGTCGATCAGGGCGGCGAAGCTGGCCGGCTCGCGTGCATCGGCAAAGCGGGTGGTGATGCCTTGCTGGGGCAGGGTGTGGGCCAGCAGGTTATAGGTGCCGCCGTAGAGTTGCGTGGCCGAAACGATGTTGTCGCCGGCTTCGGCAATGGTCTGGATGGCATAGGTGATGGCCGCCATGCCCGAAGCCACGGCCAGCGCCGCAATCCCGCCTTCGAGCGCCGCGACGCGCTTTTCCAGTACGTCGTTGGTCGGGTTCATGATGCGCGTATAAATGTTGCCCGGAACTTTCAGGTCGAACAGGTCGGCACCGTGCTGGGCGCTGTCGAACGCATAGGCCACGGTCTGGTAGATGGGAACGGCCACGGCCTTGGTCGTGGGGTCGATCTGGTAGCCGGCGTGCACGGCCTGGGTTTCGATGCGCATGGAAGTGTCTCCTGGAATAAGGCAATGAGGGCGCGCAGGGCAGCCCGTTGGGTCAGCAGCCCATTGTCGGCAGGGCGGCGGCGCAGGCCAACCAAGATTTCGCTATGTGCATATGCCTATCAGGCCAAGGCCGGCGGGTGTGGGAGTTTGGTATGTGTTTTCGTCCAGTAAAAAACATGATTACAGCGCGGTTTTATCCCCGCGGCATGTGGACGGATCTGTGGAAAACTCCCCGGGTAACCCGGCAAAGCCGCGCCAGCATTGGCTTGCGACGCAATGCTTAAAAAAAAGGCAGTTGGGTAGGTCAAGCCTTACAACCCCGATTTTGGGGACGCTGCGGGGACCCACTACGGGGTTTCACCTAGCCAGTCTGGATTAGGATGGCGCAGCCGCTGTGCGCGGTTGAACCCTATCGCTGCGGCGTCAGCGCGTAAAAGAGAGTTGGATGGAATCCCTGAGCAATGACCAAGCCTGGATGCGCGAAGCCCTGGCCCAGGCGCGCGCGGCGGCCGAGGCCGGCGAAGTGCCCGTGGGCGCGGTGGTGGTCCGTGACGGCATCATTGTGGGCCGGGGTGGCAACGCGCCCGTGGGCTCGCTGGACCCTACGGCCCATGCCGAAATCAATGCCTTGCGCGATGCCGCCCGGCAACTGGGCAATTACCGGCTCGACGACTGCACGCTGTATGTGACGCTGGAGCCCTGCGCCATGTGCAGCGGCGCGGCCCTGCATGCGCGCGTGGCACGCGTGGTCTACGGCGCGGCCGAGCCCAAGACCGGGGCCGCGGGCTCGGTGCTGGACCTGTTCGCCGAGCCGCGGCTGAACCACCACACGCAAATCGTGCGCGGCGTGCTGGCCGATGAGTGCAGCGCGCTGCTGGCGCAGTTCTTCCAGCAGCGGCGCCGCCAGAACCAGGCCGCCGCCAAGGCCGCCCATCCGCTGCGCGACGATGCGCTGCGCACGCCCGATGCGCGCTTTGCCGAGCTGCCCGGCTATCCCTGGGCGCCGCGCTATGCCAGCGACTGGCCCAGCCTGCAAGGCCTGCGCCTGCACTACCTCGACGAAGGTCCGGTGGACGCGCCGCTGACCTGGCTGTGCCTGCATGGCGCGCCCGTCTGGAGTTATTGGTTCCGCCACCAACTGCCGGTATTTCTGGCCGCGGGCCACCGGGTGGTGGCGCCGGATCTGATCGGGTTTGGCAAAAGCGACAAACCCAAGAAGGCGGGGTTTCACTCGCTGGAAACCCACCGGCAGATCCTGCTCGATCTGCTGCAGCAGTGCGACCTGCAGCGTTGCGTGCTGGTGGTGCAGGGTGCAGCGGCCCCGTTGGGCCTGAGCCTGGCGCAGGCCGAGCCCGCGCGTTTTATTGGGGGGCTGCTGCTCGGCACGGGGCCCGCACGCAAGCCGGCGGCTGAAGAGGCGCGTGTCTATGACGCGCCGTTTCCCGACGCGGGCCACCGCGCGGCGCTGCGGGCCGGCGCGGTGACCGGGGGCAGCGCGCAGGAGGCGGCCTGGCTGGGCGCTGCCCGCGATTTCTGGCATGCGGATGGGCCCGGCCAGGCGGGGCCGGGCCGGGCGCTGGCGCTGGCGGATGCGCAGGCATTGGCCTCAGGCCGGCGCGGCTGCGTGCCGCCAGCGGCCTTGCCCGCCTGGGGTCAGTTTGTTCCAGAACCCCGCGCGGACGTGGCCTTGCAGGCTGTGGAATACTTCAGCCCATCCTAGGGGCCTGCGTACGCGCCGCCCCTTGCCCCTGTTTTACCGGAGCAGGCTGCATGGCAGCCTGAATGCCTTGTCTTCGACGCCCTCTACCAAGAAAAACCAGCCATCCGTTGCCAGCGCCCCGGCGGCGACCTGTGATGCCCACGCGGCGGCCGGCTGCACCGATCCCACGCACCACCACGCTCACGCGGATCACGCCCCCGGCCATGCGGACCATGTGCACGACGCCGATGGCGGCTGCTGCGGCCACACGCATGCGCAGGGCCCGCGCCACATCTACATCTACTCGCCGTCGAGCGCCGTGCGCGACAAGCCGGCGTTCAAGCGCGGCATTGCCCGACTCAAGGCCCAGGGCCACGAAGTCGAAGTCGATGCCGATGCACTGGCCGTGCACACGCGTTTCGCGGGGGACGATGCCACGCGCCTGGCCGCCATCCACCGCGCGGCCGCCAGCGGCGCCGACGTGGCGCTGATTTCGCGCGGCGGCTACGGCCTGGGCCGTCTGCTGCCGCAGATCGATTACGCCGCCGTGGCCAAGGCCGTGGAGCGCGGCACGGAGTTTGTCGGTTTCAGCGACTTCACGGCCTTCCAGTGCGCGCTGCTGGCCCGCACGGGCGCGCGCAGCTGGGCCGGCCCGGTGCTCACCGCCGACTTCGGCGCGGCCGACGGCCCGGACGACATCATGCTCGACTGCTTCGAAGACCTGCTGTCGGGCCATGGCGAAGGCAGCGGCTGGCGCATGAACAAGGAAGCGCCGGGCGCCGATGGCGCGCCGGCCGTGCCCGAGATCTATGTGCAGGACGCGACGCTGTGGGGCGGCAACCTGGCCATGCTGGCCTCGCTGGTCGGCACGCCTTATCTGCCCGATGTGGACGGCGGCATCCTGTTCCTCGAGGACGTGGGCGAGCACCCGTTCCGCGTCGAACGCATGCTGACCCAATTGCTTTACGCCGGCGTGCTGGCCAAGCAAAAGGCCGTGGTGCTGGGCCAGTTCACCGAGTACAAGCTGGCCACGCACGACAAGGGCTTCAAGCTGCAAAGCGTGGTGAACTGGCTGCGCACGCAGATCCAGGCGCCCGTGCTCACTAACCTGCCTTTCGGCCATGTGGACACCAAGGTGCTGCTGCCCATGGGCGCCAAGGTGTCGCTGTCGGTGGAAGGGCGCGACGCGCTGATCTACTGGGGCCATACGCATTGATGCCGCCCGAAGATACCCGCATGGCGCGCATCGCCGTGCTGGGCCTGGGGGCCATCGGTGGCGTGGTGGCCGCGGAGCTCGCCGCACTGGGCCGCCATGAGGTGGTGGTCTGCGTGCGCGAGCCGCTGCAGCGGCTGAGCGTGCAGCGGCCCCAGGGCACGCTGGACCTGCCCATGCGGGCACTGACCGATCCGGCCCAGGCCACGCCGGTGGACTGGGTGCTGCTGTGCACCAAGGCACACCAGACGGCTTCGGTGGCGCCCTGGCTGGCCCGGTTGTGCGCTGCCGGAACGCGCGTCGCGGTGCTTCAAAACGGCATAGGCCATGCGCAGCGTGTGGGGCCCTTCATCGGCGATGCGCGGGTCGTGCCGACCATCGTCTACTACAACGGCGAGCGCATGGCGCCTGACCGCATGCGCCTGCGCCCGGCCGGCCAGTACGAAATGGCGGTCGAGGACAGCGCCGATGGCCGGGATTTCACGGCCCTGCTCGACGGCTCGGTCATGCGCCTCCTGCAGACCGACGATCTGGCGACCCTGGCCTGGCGCAAGCTGCTGATCAATGCCGTGGCCAACCCGGTCACGGCCTTGACGCTGCAGCGCCAGGCGGTGTTCCGGCGCGCGGACATCGCAGCCCTGTGCCTGGACATCCTGGAAGAAGCGGCCAGCGTGGGCCGGGCAGATGGTGCCCAGCTCACGGCCGACGAACCGGCGGCCATCATGCGCACGCTGCTGACCTATCCGCCCGACGCCGGCACTTCGATGTATTTCGATCGACTGACCGGGCGCGCGCTGGAAGTCGAAGCACTCACGGGCGCGATCGTCGCGCGGGGGCAGGAACTGGGCGTGCGCACGCCGTTGAACGGTTTGCTGCAGACCCTGCTGCGGGCCGTCAGCGAAAGCGCCGTGGCATAAGCCTGCGCACTGGCTGCGGTCGGCGCCTGGAAGGCGCCCGCGGTCAGGCGCATACTGTGGTGATGTCGTCGCTGTTGTCACACCTGCTGAGAACACCGGGCCTGACCGGCGCGGTCATGCCCTCGTCGCGCTACCTGGCGCTGGAAATGGTCCGGGCCGCGGGCCAGGTGCACCATGTCGTGGAACTGGGCGCGGGCACGGGGCCGGTCACGCGGGAGCTGCGCAAGCGCCTGCCGCTGGCCTCGCTGGTGGCCGTCGAAATACAGCCTGCTCTGGCGCAAACGCTCAGGACCCAATTCGCGGGGCTGGATGTGCGCCAGGACTGCGCGCACGAGGTGCTCAACGGTCTCGACTATTCCGATCCGGCGGCCGTGGTGTCCAGCCTGCCTTTTCGCTCGCTGCCGCAGGACCTGCGCGAGGACACCCAGGCCAGCATCGAGCGCTTTCTGCGCCGGGTGCCTGGCTCGCGGCTGGTCCAGTTCACTTATCTGCCCCAGGCCCCTTTTACGGCCTCGGCGGATTTTCGCTGGCTCAAGGTCTGCGCGGTGTGGCGCAATGCCCCGCCAGCAGGGGTGTGGGTACTGCAAAGCAGGCCCACGGCGTGAGCCCTGCCGTCCAGGCACCTTACTCCAGATAGCGCCCCTGTTCCTTCTTGCGCGCGCGCATGCCGGTGCGCAGGAACAGATGGCTGCCGCCTTGCACGGCCAGGGGCTGGTGGGTGTCGCCGGCCAGGTGGGCGGCTATGCGCTCTTCGAGATGGTCAAGCAGGGACTGCAGCGCCTCGCGTTCAGCCTGCGGCAGCCCTGGGTGCTCCTGCAGAAAGCCTTGCAGGAATGCGCGGGCATCGGCCAGCAGCGCTTCGCGCGTGGTGGCCAGCGAGTGGTAGCTGGTGTCACTTTGGCCCGGAGTTTCTGTGCCCAGCAGATAGCAGCCGATGTAGTCCCCCCGGGTCTGGCCCACGTCAGGGTCGCGGCTGAGTTTTTTGAAGAAGTCGAAAGGCCACATACAGCTTGCGCAAGAAAAGGAATATCTCCGATTGTGGGGCAGGCGGGACTGTGGTGTCATCGCACGCAAGTTACAAACATCTATAAGCCGAACAACAGGAGACAGCAATGGGTCGATGGAGCGGGGCGAAAGCGCTGGGCGGGGGCGCTGCGGCGCTGGTGGGGCTGGCCCTGTTGGCGGGCAGTGCGCTGGCGGTCTATGCCTTGCGCACCCAGGTACAGCTTGACGGGAAGCTGGGCGTGGCGGGCCTGGAGCAGACGGTGCAGGTGCGCCGTGACGCGGCCGATGTGACGCACATCGCGGCCCAGTCGCCGCGGGACCTGTGGCGCGCCGTGGGCTATGTGCATGCGCAGGAGCGCGGCTGGCAGCTGGAGTTCAACCGCCGGGTGATGCACGGCACGCTGTCCGAAGTGCTGGGCCCGGCCACGCTGGAGACCGACAAGCTGATGCGCGCGCTCGACATCCGCGGCGCGGCCCAGCGCCAGTACGCGGGTCTGCCGCCGCAGGCGCGCGAAGCATTGCAGGCCTACAGCAGCGGCATCGCGGCTTTTTATGCACAGCGCTCCCAGGCGCTGACGCCGGAATTCGCACTGCTGGGCGTGACGCCGGGCCGTGAAGGCGGGCAGGACGGCTCGCCCTGGTCGGCCTCGGACAGCGTGGGCTGGGCGCTGATGATGGCGCTGGACCTGGGCGGCAACTGGGGCAACGAGTTCGCGCGCCTGTCGCTGCTGCGCGGCATAGCTACCGAGCGCCTGTGGCAGCTGATGCCGGCTTATCCTGGCGAGCAACCGGCCACGGCCACTGATCTGGCGGCGCTGTACCGCGGGTTGGGCGTCTATGCGCAGGAAGATGCGGTCCCGACCCCTGTCCCGGACCCGGGCCCGGCCGCGCAAGCGCCTGTACAGGGTGGGCAGCGGCTGGCGGCCCTGGTCGATCAGGCGCGCACCGATTGGGCCCAGGCCCTGGCCCAGGAGGCGGGCAGCAATGACGGCAAAGGCAGCAACAACTGGGTCGTGGCCGGGCGACGCAGCGCCAGCGGCAAGCCCTTGCTGGCCAACGATCCGCACCTGGGGCTGAGTGCGCCGGCCATCTGGTACTACGCGCACCTGCAGGCGCCGGGCATCCGGGCGACGGGCATCCGGGCGCCGGGCCACCGGACGTCGGGCGCCATCGATGCCATAGGCGCGACCCTGCCCGGTCTGCCGTTCGTGGTGCTGGGCCGCACGGCGCGCGTGGCCTGGGGCTTTACCAATACCGGCCCCGACGTGCAAGACCTGTACCTGGAACAAATCCATCCGCAGGACCCCACGCTGTACCGCACGCCGGACGGCTGGGCGCCGTTTGCGCTGCGCGAGGAAGTCATTCGCGTCAAAGGCCAGGCGGACCTGCATCTGCGCCTGCGTGCCACGCGCCACGGCCCGGTGCTCAGCGACGTCCAGGCCAGTCACGGCCAACTGCTGGACCTGCGCAAATACGTGTTGGCGCTGCGCTGGAGCGCGCTCGATGCCGACAACCAGACGGTCTTGGCCGGCCTGCTGGCCAACCAGGCGCAGACCCTGCCCGAAATGCTGCAGGCCTTCAGCCACTACCACTCGCCCATGCAAAGCATTGTGGTGGCCGATGTGGACGGCAACATCGGCTTCAAGGCCGCGGGCCGGGTGCCGCTGCGGGGCGCCGACAACGACTTGCGCGGCGTGGCGCCGGCCCCGGGTTGGCTGGCGCGCTACGACTGGCAGGGCTGGCTGCCCTATGCGCAGACGCCGCAGGATGACGGCCAGGCCCGCGGCTGGATTGCCACCGCCAACCAGCGCGTGTCGGCGCCGGGCTATGCGCACTTTCTGACCCAGGACTGGGTCTTGCCTTACCGCTACGAGCGCATTGCGCAACTGCTCGAAGCCCGGCCGCTGCACGATATGGACAGCATGGCCGCCATCCAGAGCGATGTGACCTCGCTGGCCACGCTGCGCCTGCTGCCCGCGCTGCGCGACGCCGCGCAGCAGACGCGGCACCCGCAAGCGGCGCAGGTGCGGCAGTTGCTGCAGGACTTTGACGGCCGCATGGACGCGCAGCAGCCGGCGCCGCTGATTTTTGCCGCCTGGGCCGATGAGCTGGCGCGCGCGGTGATCGTGCCGCGCATAGGCGAGCAGCGCTTTGCCGCGACTTACGGCAAGCGCGATTTTCGCGCCGCCGTCGAAGGCATTCTGGCGCGCGATGATGCCTGGTGGTGCGCGCCCCTGGATTGCACGCAGCAGTCAGCGCAGGCCCTGACGCGCGCGCTCGATCGCCTGCAGGCGGCCTACGGCGCCCAGCCCGCGCGGTGGCGCTGGGGACTGGCCCATTCCGCGGTGAGCAGCCACCGGCCGTTCGGCAACGTGGCCGCGCTGGCCCGGTTTTTCGACGTGCGCGTGCCTTCGCCCGGCGACGGCTACACGGTCAACGTGGGCCAGTACAACGCGGGCGACGTCAAGGGTGGGGCCTTCGCGAGCCGGCATGCACCGTCGATGCGCGGGCTGTACGACCTGGCCGATCTGGAGAATTCGCGCTTCATTTTTCAGACCGGGCAAAGCGGCAATGTGTTTTCGCCGCGCTATGCCGACATGCGCCAGGCCTGGGCCGCGGGCCAGTACCGGCCTTTGCAGCGCGCGCCGGCGCGCTGGCAGCACCAGCTGGTGCTGGAGCCCGCGCCTTGAGATATCTGTTCTCGCGCTTGGGCAAGCTCCAGGGGACAGAGGGCTTGTGCCGCATTTTTAACGGCATGCCGTTGTCATGGGCAGGGGCCGGGTCTCGGCCCGGCGGCCGAGGTACTTTTCTTTGCTTCGCCAAAGAAAAGTACCCAAAAGAAAGGCGACCCTGGTTCCTGCGTCCCTTCGCTGGCGCTCAGGGCAACCTGCCGTGCTCGGTCGCGGGCTGCACCGCGGAACTCGCTGCGCGCCTGCGGCTAGGCGCCTCCGACGCTCCGCTCGAACAACCGCGGTGAGTCAGATCACGAAGCCTTCGTGTCCTTCGGCACTTCGGCCAGCCCGCGCCCTGCGCGCGGCAGGCGCATCCACAAGGGTTGGGGAGCGGGATAGCTTCTTTGGGGCGTGAATGAAGTGAGTCTCGTCAAAGAAGGTGTTTCGGAATCCCTCACAAAGGCTTGACTGCCCTGTCTTGCTCAGGGAATGCTTGTCCTCAGCCAGGCATTCGCTTGCTGGATGCTTTCCTGGCGGTCATCGCCGGCCAGGGACTGCAGGCGCAGCTGGGCCAGCAGGTAGCGGTAGCGGGCCTGGGCCAGGTCGCGCAAGGCCGTGGTTTTTTGCTGTTCGGCCTGGAGCACGTCCAGCGTGGTGCGGCTGCCGGCCTGGAGGGACTTCTGGTTGGACAGCAGCGCCTGCTGCGCCGAACGCACGGCCTGCTCCAGGGCGCGGATGCGCAGCACGCCTTCGGCCATGGAGCGAAACTCCTGGTGCACGCGCACGCCCAGCTCGCGCCGCGCGCTTTCCAGGGCTTCGCCTGCCCGCTCCTGCGAGGCCAGGGCCTGGCGCACCTGGGAATTCACCGCGCCACCGGAATACAGGGGAATGCTCAGCTGCAGTCCCAGGGTTTTTTGCGCGTAGCGCGTATTCACGCTGGTGACGTTGTCGCTGTGGCTGCGCGACACGCTCGCCACCGCATCCAGGGTGGGCTGGTGTCCGGCCTCGGCCTTGCTCACTTCCAGGCGCGCGGCTTCGCCTTGGGCGCGCAGTGCCTGCAGTTCGGGGCTGGCGTGCTCGGCCCGCGCGATCCAGTCGTCCATGCGCGGCTGCGGGGGCTGGGGCGCAAAGCGCGCCACGTCCAGCGGGGCCAGGCTTGCGGCGCTCAGGCCCGTGAGCACTTCCAGGCGGCGCTCGGTGAATTCCACGTGCTGCTGCACTTCCAGTTCCTGGGCCAGGGTCAGGTCCAGCCGGGCCTGGGCTTCGTCGATGTCGGTGCTGGTGCCGGCGCCGACCGCGAAGCTTTTGCGCGCGGCGTCGAGCAGGGATATGTGACTGGCTTTCTGGGCCTGCAGCAGGGCCACCTGGTCGCGCGCCAGCAAGGCGTCGAAGTAGGCTTCGCCCACGCGCACGACCAGCGCCTGTTCGTCGCGTTCGAGCAGGGCATTGGCGTCCTCGACCTGGGCCTGGGCCTGCAGGACCTGGGCGCCGAGGGCGGGCCGGTACAGGGGCAGGCGCAGGTTCAGGCTCTGGTTGTCGCTGTAGTAATCGTTGTGGAAACGCCGGGAACGGCCCGTGGACTCGGCGGTGGTGCTGGTCAGGTCGTTGTAGTTGCGCGCAGCGCTCAGGCTGATCTGCGGCAAGCGTTGCGCGCGTGCCTGGGGCAGGCGTTCGTGCGCCGCGGCCGTGCTCGCGCGGGCGGCCCGGATGGTGGCGTCGTGGGTGAGCGCGGCGGCATAGGCCTGGCGCAGGTCCAGGGCCCAGGCGGGCGCGGCGACGAGGAGGGCGAGGGGGAGCAGGCAAAGGGCATTTCGGCGCCACAGGGCGGGAATCAGGCGGGGCACGGCATCACTCCTCGGTCATGGATGCAGCGATCCGCTTGGTCAAGGGGTGCAGCAGGTAGGTCAGCAGCGAGCGCTCGCCCGTCTTGAACACCACTTCGACCGGCATGCCCGGTTGCAACTGGCGCTTGCCCAGGCGCTGCAGGCCTTCGGGCGTGACTTCCACGCGTGCCAAGTAATGGGCGGCCTGGGTCAGCGGATCGGCCAGCAGGTCGGACGATATCGACTGCACCTTGCCCTGCACCACCAACTGGGGCGAATGGGCAAACGACGAGAAGCGCACATCCACGGGCAGGCCCTGCTGCACGCGGTCGATCAGGTGGGGCGCGACCTGGGCTTCGAGCAGCAGGGGCGCGTCGCCCGGCACGATGTCCATGAGCTTTTGACCGGGCTGGACCACGCCGCCGACGGTTTGCGTCAGCAGGCCCAGCACCTGGCCGTCCGCGGGCGAGCGGATTTCCAGGCGGGCCAGCTCTTCGGCCACGGCCGTGAATTTATCGCGCTCGGCGAGCACGTCCCGCTCCACTTCCGCCAACTGGGTCTGCACTTCCTGGCGCTGTTGCTGCATGCGAGACAGCGCGCGCTGGCGCAGTTCGGTAATGCTGCGTTGGGCGCGTATGGTGTTGCCTTGCAGGTCGGCGATGGCGGTGGCCTGGTCGGCGATCATGCGTTCGAGTTCGTGCTGCTTGTTGCGCGGTGCATAGCCTTCGCTGACCAGTCCGCGCAGTTGCTGCAGCTCCTCGAGCAGCGAAGCGCGCTGGCCTTGGCGGCTTTGCAGCATGGCGCCATAGGCCTGCAGCATGCCTTGCTGGCCCTGGATGCTCTCCTCTATGGATTGCCGGTCCGCGCGCAGCAGATGGCGGCGCGTCAGGATCAGCTGCTCCTGGGTTTGTATCTGCTGGTGGATCAGCTGGTCGGACGCGGCCGCCTGCAAGTCGCTGTGCACATCCATGTCGGGTGCACCCGATTGCTCGGCTATCAAGCGCCCCTGCATGGCGCGCAGGCCCAGATAGCGCTGGCGCACGGATTCATAGCTGGCCTGGGTCATCGCCGCGTCCAGCCGCATCAGCAACTGGCCTTGCCGGACCTGGTCGCCTTCGCGCACCAGCACTTCCCGGACGATGCCGCCGGACAGGTGCTGCACGGTCTTGCGTTTGGTGTCTATGGCCACCGCTCCCTGGCTGGGCACGCCTTCGTCCAGCGGCGCCAGGGCGGCCCACAGCAGAAATCCGCCAAAGCCCAGGCCCAGGGCCCACAGGCCTATGCGCCCGGCCCGGCCGCCATCGTCGCGGTGGGCCGGAGTGCCGGGGCTGGCATCGCTTGCAATGGCAGCCGGGGAGGACATGTCAGGTCGTAAGGTGAGGGCCATGGTGTTACTCGTTCATTCAATTCAGTCGGTGGGGGAGAGGCGGGGCCTCAGGTCGTCAAGGGCCGCGGGCCGCTGGGTGCCGGGCGCAGCGCCGCCAGCACGGCGTCGCGTTCGCCTTCGTGCTCGACGGCGCCGTGTCGCAGCGTGATCAGGCGGTCGGCGACGGCCAGGATGCCGGGGCGGTGGGTGACCAGCACCACGGTGCTGCCGCCGGCCTTGAGATCGCGCACGGCCTGCACCAGCGCGGCTTCGCCGGTGTCGTCCAGGTTGGCGTTGGGCTCGTCCAGCACCACCAGCCTGGGCTGGCCGTAGACCGCCCGCGCCAGGGCGACGCGCTGGCGCTGGCCGCCCGAAAGCAGCCCGCCGGCCTCGCCTATGGGCGTGTCGTAGCCTTTGGGGTAACGCAAAATCATTTCGTGCAGGCCGGTGCTGCGGGTCGCGGCAATGACTTTTTCGGCGTCGACGGCGCCGAAGCGGGCAATGTTTTCGGCGATCGTTCCGTCGAACAGTTCGATGTCCTGGGGCAGGTAGCCCAGATGGGGGCCGAGGGTGCCGCGGTCCCAGGCGTCCAGCGGCCGGCCGTCGAGCAGCACGTCGCCGCTCACTGGCGGCCAGACGCCGATCATGCAGCGCGCCAGCGTCGACTTGCCCGAGCTCGAGGGGCCCAGGATGACCGTCACGGAGCCCGGCTGCAGCTGCAGGTTGATGTCCTGCAGCAGCGGCTGTTCGCGGCCGGGCGCGTGGGCGCTGACATTGCGCAGCGCCAACGCGCCTGCTGGCGCATCCCGGTGCAGACGGGGGGCGGCAGCGGGGAAGCCGCGCAGCAGGCTTTCGATGCGGCCGAATGCGGCACGCGCCGAGATGAAGCCGCGCCAGCTGCCGACCAACTGGTCGATGGGGGCCAGCGTGCGCGTCATCAGCACATTGGCGGCAATCATTTCGCCGGGCGAAAGCTGGCCGTCGATCACCAGCAAGGCGCCGGCCGCCAGTCCCAGGGATTGCTGCGAATAACGGATGAATTTGCTCCAGGCCGTGATGCGGTGGGTCAGGGCCTGTGCCTCGCCCTGCAAGCCCAGCGCTTCGCGGTGCCGGCGGGCCCAGTGCGGGCGCAGGTGGTGCACCATGCCCATGGGTTCCAGTACTTCGGCATTGCGCAGCTTGCTTTGCAGATAGTTGCCGGCCTGGGAAGCGGCCAGGCTCGCGGCTTCGGACGGCGCCACGGACTTGCGGTGACCGAACCAGGCCAGCGCCGCTTGCGCCAGCGCAAAGCACAGGGCGACTGCGCCCAGGAAGGGGTGCAGGCCGAACAGCACGGCCAGGTAAATCGGAGTCCACGGCGCATCGAACAGCGCAAAAATTCCCTGGCCCGTGAGGAATTGCCGCAGCTGCAGCAAATCGCCAAAGGCGCGCGTTGCGCCCTGTTCCTGGCGGCTGATCTGGGCGGCGAAACTGGCCTGGAAAATCCGTGAACCCAGCAGCCTGTCCAGCCGCACGCCGGTACTCACCAGGACCTGGGAGCGCATCCATTCGGCAAAGGCCATCACCATGAACAGGAACAGGGTGATCAACGACACCAGCAGCAGCGTCAGCTCGCTTTGGCTGATCATGACGCGGTCGAAGACCTGCAGCATGTACAGCGTGGGGGCCAGCAGCAGCACATTGGCCAGCATGCTGAACAGGCCGACCATGACAAATTCACGGCGAAACGACCACAGCGCCTGTGTCAACTCGCTGCGTTGGAAGAAAGCATGGGGGGTCATGAAGTAGAGCTTTCGTGAAATGCAGGACGGCTCAGGCCGCCTGCGGCTGCGGTGCGGGCAGCGCCGCGGCCTGCTGCGCCGCCTGGGTCAGCGTCGCCATCACTTCGGCGCGCGGGCCGAAGGCCTGCTGGCGGCCGTCGCGCAGCACCAGCATCTTGTGGGCCACGCCCAGCACGCTGGTGCGGTGGGTGATGACCACGAACGTCGTTCCCCGGGTGCTGGCGTCCCGGATTGCCTGGGACAGAGCTGCATCGCCTGCGTCATCCAGGCTGGAATTGGGCTCGTCGAGCACGACCAGCACCGGATCGCCATACAGCGCGCGTGCCAGGGCCATGCGCTGGCGTTGGCCACCGGAAAGCCTGGCACCGTCCTCGCCCAGGGGGCTGTCGTAGCCCCCGGGCAGGCCCAGAATGAAGGCATGCAGTCCCACGGCGCGCGCCGCGGCTTCGACCTTGGCCGGCTCCACCGGGCCAAAGCGGGCAATGTTCTCGGCCACCGTGCCTTCCAGCAGTTCCACGCCCTGGGGCAGATAGCCCAGATGGGGGCCCAGCTCCTGCTTGTCCCAGGCGTGGATGTCCGCGCCGTCGAGGCGTACCTTGCCGGACGATGCCGGCCACAGGCCTACCAGCAGGCGCGCCAGGCAGGTCTTGCCGCTGGCCGAGGGGCCGACCACGGCCAGCACTTCGCCGGGCTCCAGCTGCAGTGCAATGCCGCGCAGAATGGGCGACTGCGTTCCAGGTGC
Organism: Acidovorax bellezanensis; assembly: GCF_025421555.1. Taxonomy (NCBI): domain Bacteria; kingdom Pseudomonadati; phylum Pseudomonadota; class Betaproteobacteria; order Burkholderiales; family Comamonadaceae; genus Acidovorax; species Acidovorax bellezanensis. The sequence goes on along the minus strand of NZ_JAODYH010000001.1, from coordinate 26,101 downwards.
GCTGGCCATCAGCTGCTCGACCTGCAGCCGTCCCAGGGGTGCGGGCAAGGCCATGCCGGGGCTGCGTGCGGGCACGGCTTGCAGCAGCTGCCGCAGGCGAGCCCAGGCATCGCGCACATTGACCACGCTTTGCCATTGCGACACCATTTGCACCAGCGGCGCCAGCATGCGCCCGCCCAGGATGGAGGCAATGATCATCATTCCACCGCCGCCGTTGAGCTGGTTGTGCAGCAGCAACCAGCAGCCCAGGCCCAGCAGCAGCGAACCCAGGATGTTCTGCAGCAGCTTGCCCAGTGCCTGGAAGCCGCCCGCGCTCCTGGAGGCCTGGGCCTGCAGGGACAGAAAAGTCTGCTGCAAGTCCTGCCAGCGGGCCTGCATGTCGTGCAGCATGCCCATGCCTTCGACGACTTCGGCGTTGCGCAAGCTGCCCTGGGCGTACTGCTGGGCTTCCATGGCCGAGCGGTTGGCCTGCATCAGCGGTGGCTTGGTGCGTCGCTCGTTGCACCAGGCGACCGTGACCTGCAGCAGGGCAAACACCACGGCCGACCAGCCCAGCACCGGGCTGATGAGAAACAGCAGCACCATCATCACCAAGGCGATCGGCGCTTCCATCAAGGCCAGCAGCGCCGGCGAAAACAGGAAGTCGCGGACCACGCGGAAGTCGTTCAAAGGCTGGGCGTTGCCGCCCGCGATGCGTTGGGCCCTGGCGGCAAAGATGGCGTTGAAAACGCGTTCACCCAGTTGCGCGTCGAGCGCAGCGCTGGCGCCACGCATGATTTCGCTGCGCGCCCATTCCAGCACTTCCATCAGCGCATAGGCGCCGAGCACGGCCACGGTGAGCATCAGCAGGGTGAAGTGGTTGCGGCTGTTCACGACCCGGTCGTACACCTCCAGCATGTAGACCGAGGGTGCGAGCACCAGCAGACCGGCCAGCAGGCTGAACCAGGCGGCGCGCAAGAAATACGGCTTCAGCGGGGTCAGGGCTGCGCGCAGTTCGCAGCGAGACGCGGGCGTGGTCATTGCGATCCACCGGGCTTGGGCATGCCTGGACGGGCATGGACATTCCGCGCAGGCATTGCCGTGGCATGGTGTGCGGCGAAGGCGGTCAGGTGCAATGACGCTGTAGCGCCCCGAGCGGACGGATCCACGGGATGGCAGCTGGGAAACTGGTTCAGGGAAAGCATAAATATTTTGTGTATCAAAAAATTATTTTGGGTAGTTTTTGGCTATGTTCTGGGCAAAAGACTCCCACTCCAGACTTTGCATGCGCTCAGGACAAAGCGCGGCACCGGCTGGGCAGATGCTTCATGTCCAGGGAGGTGTGTCGAATGACCCTGCGCGATCAGGTGGGCCGCCTGATGGCAGTGCCGGTCGCTCGGTGTTTATGTCACCGCCGGGCGGCGAAAGTTCCAAGATGGTCGGGGCAGCGGCGCCATGCAGCGGCCCCGCTATACAGCGGCCCCGCCGTGCGGCGGGTAGGGCGGGAGGCGCAGGTCTGCGCCCCGTGTGTCAGGCGGTCAGGAAATCCTCGATCAGCCGGGCCACGGCCTCGGGCTGGTCGTGGTGCAGCATGTGGCCCGCATCGTCGACCCGCGCCGTGCGGCAGTCGCGCACATGGGTCAGCCGCTCGTGGTATTGCGCCAGCGTGTAGCGCTCTTTCCACCATTGGCCCAGGCTGTCGTCGCTGGCTTCGACGGCCAGCGTCGGCGCCGTGATGGCCGCATAAAGGGCCAGCATTTCATCGAGGCGGAACAGCTGCGGGCTGGTGACCTTGTGCGCTGCGTCGCCCAGGATGTGCCAGCGTCCGTCGGCGTCGGGCGCGGCCCAGTGGCGGGCCAGCCAGTCGGCCCGGTCCTGGCTCAGGCGGCGGTTGGTCTTGCGCAGCCGCTGGGCCACGCCGTCCACGCTGTCATAGCTTTTGAGATCCAGGGCGCCGCTGGCCAGCTGGCGCGTTTCGTCCATCCATTGGGCATAGCGGCCCGGCGCCGAGCTGGGCTGGGTGGCCGGCATGCCGAAGCCTTCGAGGTTGACCAGGCGCCGGATGCGTGCCGGGCGCGCGCCCGCATACATCATGGCCAGATTGCCGCCCATGCTGTGGCCCACCAGATCGACCGGCTGACCGGGCGCGCAATGCTCCAGCAGGGCGTCGAGGTCGGCCAGATGGTCGACGAACAGATAGTGGTCCGCGGGTGTGCTCGGCCGGCTTTCGCCAAAGCCGCGCCAGTCGGCCGCGATGACGGACCGGCCCTGCATGAAGGCATCGCTCAGCGCATCGACGACAAACTGGTAGGACGCGGCCACGTCCATCCAGCCATGGGCCAGCACCAGCGGCGGCAGGGCGCTGTCGGTGGATGCAGGGCCCCAGCGGCGCACATGCATGCGCAGGCCGCGCACGGCAAGGTATTCGGATCGGCTGGGGCGTTGGGCGGTATACATGGGCCGCGATTATGGCGGGCGGCCGCGGCGCCCGCAGTCGTGGCAGGGACAGCGTGGGGGCCTTTTTCCTCGCTGGGGCCGCAGCATTCCGTAAACTGGCAGGCATTGCCAGACAGCCACGGAGATTGCATGCACAAGGTTCAATTAGGTCAAAGCGATTTACAGGTCACGCCCATCTGCCTGGGCACGATGACGTTCGGCGAGCAGGTGGGGGAGGCCCAGGCCCATGCCATCCTGGACCGCGCGGTCGAGCTCGGCGTCACGTTCTGGGACACGGCCGAAATGTATTCCGTGCCCGCGCGTGCCGAGACGTATGGCGCGACGGAAACCATTCTGGGCCGCTGGTTCGCCAAGCACCCGGGCATGCGCGAGAAGATCGTGCTGGCCAGCAAGGTGGCCGGTCCTTCGCGCGGCATGCCCTGGGTGCGCGCGGGCCAGGGCATGACCGCTGCCGACATCGTCGCCTCCTGCGAGGGCAGTCTGCGCCGGCTGCAGACCGATGTCATCGACCTGTACCAAATCCACTGGCCCGAGCGCCATGTGCCGGCTTTCGGCACCCTTTATTACGACCCGGCCAAGGAGACCACGCAGACGCCCATCCGCGAGCAGCTCGAAGCGCTGGTCGGCCTGGTGCGCCAGGGCAAGATCCGCCAGATCGGCCTGTCGAATGAAACGCCTTGGGGCGTGCACGAATTCGTGCGCCTGGCCGAAGCCCATGGTCTGCCCCGGGTGGTCAGTACCCAGAACCCCTATTGCCTGCTCAACCGCAGCTTCGAGAACGCGCTCGACGAGACCTGCCACCGCCTGGGGGTGTCGCTGCTGGCCTACTCGCCGCTGGGCGTGGGCCTGCTCAGCGGCAAGTACGATGCCAGCGGCACCACCGGGCCGGATGCGCCCCAGGGCACGCGGATGGCGTTCGAATCGGTGCGCAAGCAGCGCTGGGGCCGGCCCGAGGCGCTGGTCGCCGCGCGCCGCTACAACCAGCTCGCGCGCGACCATGGCCTGACGCCGACGCAGATGGCGCTGGCGTTCTGCTATGGCAAGTGGCAGGTGACCAGCACCATCATCGGCGTGACTTCGCTGGCCCAGCTCGAGGAAGACTGCGCGGTCTGGGGCACGCAGTTGCCCAAGGCCGTGCTGGCGGAAATCAACCAGCTGCGCTGGGAAATGGGGGATCCCGGCCAATGAGCAAGAAATCCGCCAAGAGCGCCCATGTGAGCGAGACGCCCGCCACGCAGATGTTGCGCGCGCAGGGCGTGGCGTTCACCGAGCATCCTTATGAATATGTCGAGCACGGCGGCACTTCGCACAGCGCGGCCAGTCTGGGGCTGGACGAGCATTGCGTGGTCAAGACGCTGGTCATGCAGGACCAGGACGCCAAGCCGCTGATCGTGCTGATGCACGGCGACTGCAAGGTCTCGACCAAGAACCTGGCGCGCCAGATCGGTGCCAAGTCGGTCGAGCCCTGCAAGCCCGACGTGGCCAACCGCCACAGCGGCTATCTGCTGGGCGGCACTTCGCCGTTCGGCACGCGCCGCCAGATGCCGGTCTACATAGAGCAAAGCATTCTGGAGCTGCCGCGCATCGCCATCAACGGCGGGCGGCGGGGCTTTCTGGTGCAAATCGATCCACGGGTATGTCTGGATCTGCTGCAAGCGCAGCCAGTGCAGTGCGCGCTGGCAGAATAGAGCCGTCGCGGCGCCAGTGTGGGCGCTCGCCTGCTTTTTTTTGCCATATCGGCCCGGATGGGCCAAGGAATTGAATTGAACGCGTTTTACCCTTTCCTGGCCACCGTGGCCGCCTATCTGATCGGCTCCCTGTCGTTTGCCGTGATCGTCAGCCGCGTGATGGGTTTGCACGACCCGCGCACCTACGGCAGCGGCAACCCTGGCGCGACCAATGTGCTACGTTCAGGTAGCAAGCCGGCCGCCATTGCCACCCTGCTGCTCGATGCCCTCAAGGGCTGGCTGCCCGTGATGCTGGTGCAGTGGTTCGGCCAGCCCTACGGACTGGGCGACGGCACGCTGGCCGCCGTCGGTCTGGCGGCCTTCCTGGGCCATCTCTATCCGGTGTTCTTCCGCTTTCAGGGCGGCAAGGGCGTGGCCACGGCGCTGGGCGTGCTGCTGGGCATCAGCGGCTGGCTGGGCCTGGCAACGGCGCTGACCTGGGTCATCGTGGCCTTCTTTTTCCGCTATTCCTCGCTGGCTTCGCTGGTCTCGGCCGTGTTCGCGCCGGTGTACTACGTGCTGTGCGGCGGCATCCTCTGGTACACGGAAGCGCCGGTCACGGCCGCCATCGTGGTCATGGGCCTGCTGCTGATCTGGCGCCACCGCGAGAACATCCAGCGCCTGGTGGCCGGCAAGGAGTCGCGCCTGGGCAAGAAGAAACCCGTGGCGGGCACTCCCGTGGCGGGCAAACCCGAGGCCGACAAGCCCGCGACGGGCAAGCACGCGGGCAAGCACAAGGGCCACTGAGCGGATTCAGTGCGCGGGGCTGGAGCGGCCCACGTAGACGCCCAGCAGCGCCAGGGTCTGGGGCGCGATGTGCTGGGTCAGGGCCGAACGCGCCAGCGCCGCCTGGATGCGCGGCCCGCTGCGCGCGGTGTCGTGCAGGGCCGGTGTCGTGTAGGGCCGGCCTCCCGCCTTGAGCACGCGGGCGACCAAGGGGTGGTGGGCCTGGCTGCTGCGCCGCAAGACCACGGCGATGTCGCCATTGTCCAGTCGCACCAGCGTGCCCGGCGGGCACAGCCCCACGGTGCGCACCAGCGCATAGCCCACTTCATCCTGTGCGGCGATCTCGCTGCCGACAATCGCGCGCACCGAATCGGTGGCGCTGCGCCCGCTGCGCGACTTGCGCGGGCTGATCATGGCCGCATAGCGGTCGATGCTGGCCAGAATCCGCGCCAGTCGCTCGGATGGCGCCAGCTGGCCCAGCGGCGCTGCGGCCGGCGGCGGCGCGTGGTGGCTGGCCACGATTTCCAGCCACAGCGGGTCTTCGACAAACAGCCGCACCAGCAGCGCCTGGCTTTCCAGCGGATGGCGCAGGATCTGCGCCTGCTGGGCGCTGCTCGGCGGTTCGCGCTGCAGGGCCAGCTGGTCCTGCAGCTGCGTCATGGCGATGTTCATGGTGAAGGCCGCGCCCACCAGGGCCTGACGCTCGTGGGCCGGCAGGTCAAGCTCCTGGGCCAGGACCTGGCACAGCGTGGCCGAGACCAGGGCATGCGAGGCGCTGTAGCCGACCGTGGAGTCGGCCGCGAGCTGGAACATCAGGAACAGGGCGGCGTCGCTGTCCTGGGCCACCAGGTCCTGCAGCCAGCGGTCGAGCTGGCGCAGCTTGGTCGAAAAATTGGGCACTTGCAGCGGCGCGGACAGCAGCAGCGCCAGGGCGGTTTCCAGATCGGCCCACAGGCCCCGCAGGTCCTCGTATTTCTCGTCGGCAGTGCGCGCGGCTGCGGCGGGAGCGAAGGACATGTGAAAGGGGCGCGGTGCGGCTTCAGCGGCGCTTTTCCAGCACCATCTGATCGCCTTGCCGCGTCATGCGGAATTCAGCCAGAAAGCTGTTGCCCAGCAGCACGTAAGGCATGGGCTGGGGCGTGACCACGGCTTCCACGCCGCGCACTTCCAGTCCACCGATGCGCACTGAATCCAGGCGCAGCCGCCAGCCGCGCGTGCTGCCGTTGGCCGTGCCCATTTGTATGCTCTCGCCTTGCAGAAAAGGCAGGCCCATGCGTTCGGCTTCGGTCCGGCCTATGGCCACGGTGCTCGCGCCGGTGTCGACCATGTAGCGCATGGACTGACCGTTGATCTGGCCCTGCTCGACAAAATGGCCGCGGCTGTCGGCGAACAGCACCAGGCGGGTTTCCGCCTCGCCCGCGCCCTGGCGCGATCCCAGGCGCACGGGGGCCTCGCCCAGGCGCAGTCGCTGCTGCTGGCCGCCGACATCGACCACCGCGTCTTCGCGCCCGACGCTGAGCACGCGCACCTTGCCCAGGCTTTCACCCGCGGCCAGACTGCGCGGCGCCGCGCCATCGACCACCAGCAAGGCCTTGCTGCCCAGGATGCCGGCCAACGCGATCGATTGCGCATGGGCCCCCTGTACCAGCCCCAGGGCCAGGCCTAGGCCCAGGACGAACGCCTGAAGCCACGGTGCGCCGCGCCCGAAACTGGCGCGCCCCAGCAGCGGGGCAGCGAGGAAGGGCCGTCCCGCACCGAGGCTGCCGTCCCCCTCCACCGAAGGATGAGAGGGGGAAGACGCGAAGCGTCTCAGGGGGTGTTCCAAGTTAGTCGCGGAAGTTGTTGAACGACAGCGGCACGTCGTCGATTTCCTTGCGGATCAGCGCCATCGCTGCCTGCAGGTCGTCGCGCTTGGCGCCGGTGATGCGTACTTTTTCGTCCTGGATCGCGGCCTGCACCTTGAGCTTGCTTTCCTTCATCAGCTTTTGCAGCTTCTTGGCCAGCTCGGACTCGATGCCGTTGCGCACCTTGACGACCTGCTTGAGCTTGTCGCCGCCGATCTTCTGCGCTTTCTGGATGTCGAGAAAACGCACATCGACGCTGCGCTTGGTCAGCTTGTTGCGCAGCAGGTCTTCCACTTGGGTGAGCTGGAAGTCCGCGTCACCGTACATGGTGATTTCCTTGTCCTTGAGTTCCACGGCGGCCGAAGAGCCCTTGAAGTCAAAGCGGGTGGCGATTTCCTTGGCGGCGTTTTCGACCGCGTTCTTCACTTCCACAAAGTCGGCTTCGCAGACGGTGTCAAAAGATGGCATGACAAATTCTCTTTCCTGAAAGGGGCTGGGGAGCGCCGGGCAGCGGCGGTGAAAGCCGGTGGCCAGCGGCGCCCTGGTCGCGGTGCGACAATCCGCAGATGTTAGTCGAGAAAAATGTACCCCTGCAGCATTGCAATACCTTTGGCATCGCGGCCCGCGCCCATGCCTTGGTGCGCGTGCATTCCGAAGATGATGTGCGCGCGCTGCTCGCCGACCCGCTGTGGGGGCGCAGGCCCCCGCTGGTGCTGGGAGGCGGCAGCAATATCGTGCTGACCGGCGATGTCGAGCCGGTCGTGCTCAAGATGGAGATCAAGGGCATGCGCCTGGTGGGCGAAACGCCTGCGGCCTGGATCGTCGAAGCCGGCGCGGGTGAGCGCTGGCACGACCTCGTGGCCTGGACGTTGCAGCAAGGCCTGCCGGGGCTGGAGAACATGGCGCTGATCCCCGGCACCGTGGGCGCGGCGCCGGTGCAGAACATCGGCGCCTACGGCGTGGAACTGCAGGACCGCTTCGACTCGCTCGATGCCATCGACCTGGCCACGGGCCAGGGCTTTTCCCTTGACGCCGCGCAATGCGCATTCAGCTACCGCGATTCGGTGTTCAAGCATGTGCCGGCCGAGCCCGAGGGGCAACGCCTGGACCAGGCCCTGCCGCGCGGCATGGGTCTGGCGGGCCGTGCCGTCATCACCCGCGTGCGGCTGGCCCTGCCCAAGGCCTGGAAGCCCGACATGGGCTACCTGGATATAGAGCGCAAGCGCACCGAGTCCGGCGTGGACCAGCCCACGGCCCAGCAGATCTTCGACTGGGTGTGTGAAATCCGCCGCGCCAAGCTGCCCGATCCGGAGGTGCTGGGCAATGCCGGCAGCTTCTTCAAGAACCCCACGGTCACCGCCGAGCAATGCGCCGACATCATCGCGCGCGAGCCGCGCATCGTGCACTACCCGCTGGCCGACGGCTCGATCAAGCTGGCCGCGGGCTGGCTGATCGACGCCTGCGGCTGGAAAGGCAAGACCATGGGCAAGGCCGGCGTCTATGAGCGCCAGGCACTGGTGCTGGTCAACCGCGGCGACAAGAACTCGGCCGACGCCAGCGTCACGGGCGGCGAAGTCATGACGCTGGCGCGGGCCATACAGACCAGCGTCTACGAGCGCTTCGGCATTCGCCTGGAACCCGAGCCGGTCGTGGTCTGAGCCGTGGGCGATGGCCGGCAACGGACATCCGGATACATGCGAAAATAGGCCGCCTCGGCGCGGCGGGAAGTCAGGGCTGCATGGTGCTCCTCTGACCGCGCTTGAAAATTGCCTGCATAACGACAACTTTATTACCAGCGGTTTTCCCTATCCCGGCTAGCCAGTGAGATTCGACTATGTCAAGTTACAACCCTCCTTTTGAAATTCACGTCCACGGCCAGGTGGTTCTGACCGCCAAGACCAGCTTCGAGCAGCTGCAAGAGGCGCTCAAGCCCTTGTGGACCTATGCCGGAGCGCGTTCGCTGGCCGATGGCGCCGCCAGCGTCTATGAAGAAGAGCCGGGCATACAGTTCGATGCGCGCGAGCACTTGCTGCAGATGTGCTGGACGGTGCGCGGGGATGACGACTTTCGCCAGTCCCTGGACGAAATGTGCATGAGCCTCAACGAGCTGTCCGAGCAGGGCGCGGCGATTGAAGTGACGTTCTACGACACCGAGTTCGACGACGACGAAGAGCCCGATGAAGCCGAGTCGCGCGATGACTTCCTGATGCTGTTTGTCGGCCCGACGCCGGCGGCCATCATGCAGGTGCAGCGCGACCTGCTGGTGCAGGACGTGGTGAACATGATGGAGCGCCATTTCGACGGCGCCGAGCTCGGCGGCGTGGTCACCGAGATCGACAAGCTGTTCGCCCTGCGTTTCGACGCGCTGGTGAACTCGCTGGAAATCGGCAAGCCACCGCGCGGCCCAGGCTCCGGCGGCTCCAGCCATGGCGGCGGCAATCGCCGTCCGCGCCACCTGCATTGAGAGGCCGGGGCTGGCGCGCACCGCGCCGGCGCCCCCACTGAATGAACCAGACGATGGATTTGCCGTACCTGCGCTCCTACCCGGCGCACTTGCAGGACCAGGTGCGTCAGCTGCTGGCCAAGGACGGCACGGGCGCGCTGCTGCAGCGCAGATACCCCCAGGCCCATGCGCTGCGCACCGACAAGGCGCTGTACGAATACACGGCTGAGCTCAAGTCACGCCACCTGCGCAAGGGCGGGACCATTCACAAGGTGATGTACGACAGCAAGATCCATGTGGTGCGCAACGCCCTGGGCCTGCACACCAGCCGCTCTCTGGTGCAGGGCGGCAAGCTGTCGGCGCGCCACGAGATCCGCGTGGCGTCCATGTTCAAGAGCACGCCCGAAGAATTCCTGCGCATGATCGTGGTGCACGAGCTGGCCCACCTGCGCGAAAAAGACCACGACAAGGCCTTCTACCAGCTGTGCGCGCACATGGAGCCGTCCTACCACCAGTACGAGTTCGATGTGCGCCTGTACCTGACCCACCTCGACGCGGGCGGTTCGCGCCTGTGGGGTGAGGGCCCAGCGGCGACGGACTAGATCAGCGGATATCGATTTTTGCGCAGTTCTGCGCGGGCAGGTCCAGCCAGCGCTGGGCCGCGGCCTGCAGGCTGCCCAGCCCGCCGGTGGTGAAGAGCTGGATCTGCGCGGCAGCATCCGTGCCGGGCGCGGCCTCGGGAGCGAGCATGCCGGCCTTGGCCAGCAGTCGCCGTGTCTGCTGCGCAACCGGCACACCGGTGTCTATCAGCTGCACATCGGGGCCGAGCAGGGCGCGCAGCTCGTCCTTGACGAAGATGTAGTGGGTGCAACCCAGCACCAGGGTGTCCATTTCACCGGGCTGGAGGCCGAACCTGCCCAGGCTGGCGGTGTGGCGCGCGCACAGCGCCCAGAGCTCCGAATCCTGCAGGTTCCGGGCCGGTGGCAGCTCGGTGCTCAGCTCGATGGCCCGGGCCAGACCGTCGCAGGCCTGGACTGCGAACTGCGTGTTTTGTGAGTGCTCACTTAGCAGTCGTGCAAAGCGGGCGCTGGTGACGGTGCCGCGCGTCCCCATCACGCCTACATGGTGGGTCTGGCTGCTCAGCGACGCGGGCTTGAGCGCGGGCTCGACGCCGATCAGCGGCAGATCCGGAATCTCGCCACGCAACTGCTCCACGGCCGCGGCCGTCGCCGTGTTGCAGGCGATCACCAGGGCCTTGATGCCGTGCTGGGCGCGCAGGTAGCGGGCAATCGCTCCCGTGCGCTGCTGCACGAACGCGTCGCCGCGCTCGCCGTAGGGCGCGTTGCCGCTGTCGGCGACGTAGACAAATTGTTCCTGGGGAAGTTCTTGGCGCAGCGCCTGAAGGACGCTGAGGCCGCCAATACCGCTGTCGAAAATGCCGATCGGAGAGGATGCGAGGTGCATGGAATGGAAGCGAGGAATGCGGGCCGCAGTGGCCGATGCGCCAGTATGCCTGGGCGCCGGTGTTTGCGCTGGGCGCCGCCGCCCGCAGGCGGCGGAATTGACCGGGGCGGGCTGCGTTGGCCCAGCCCCGGAATCAGGCCGGTTTAAGCGCCAGCTACGGTAATGCCCTTGAACTCACCGGTGGCGATCTTTTCCTTCCAGATCGCTGGGCCGGTGATGTGGGCGCTGGTGCCGCCCGCGTCCACGGCCACGGTGACAGGCATGTCGACCACGTCGAATTCGTAGATGGCTTCCATGCCCAGATCGGCAAAGCCCACCACCTTGGCGTTCTTGATGGCCTTGGAGACCAGGTAGGCGGCGCCGCCCACGGCCATCAGGTAGGCGCTCTTGTGCTGCTTGATGGCCTCGATGGCCACCGGGCCGCGCTCGGCCTTGCCGATCATGGCGATCAGGCCGGTCTGGGCCAGCATCATGTCGGTGAACGAGTCCATGCGCGTGGCCGTGGTGGGGCCGGCCGGGCCGACGGCTTCGTCACCCACGGGATCCACGGGGCCGACGTAATAGATCACGCGGTTGGTGAAGTCCACGGGCAGGCTCTCGCCCTTGGCCAGCATGCCCTGGATGCGCTTGTGCGCGGCGTCGCGGCCGGTGAGCATCTTGCCGTTGAGCAGCAAGGTGTCGCCGGGCTGCCAGCTGGCCACTTCCTGCTTGGTCAGATTGTTCAGGTCGACGCGCTTGCTCTTGTTGTAGTCAGGCGCCCACTCGACCTTGGGCCACAGGTCCAGCGAAGGCGGGTCGAGGTAGACCGGGCCCGAGCCGTCCATCACGAAATGGGCGTGGCGCGTGGCGGCGCAGTTGGGGATCATGGCCACGGGCTTGGAAGCCGCGTGCGTGGGGTACATCTTGATCTTGACGTCGAGCACGGTCGACAGGCCGCCCAGGCCTTGGGCGCCAATGCCCAGGGCGTTGACCTTCTCGTACAGCTCCAGGCGCATTTCTTCCACCTGGTCGAGCTTCTCGCCGCGCTGCGACTTCGCCTGGAGCTCATACATGTCCAGGTCTTCCATCAGGCTTTCCTTGGCCAGCAGCACGGCTTTTTCAGCGGTGCCGCCGATGCCGATGCCGATCATGCCCGGCGGGCACCAGCCCGCGCCCATGGTCGGGATGGTCTTGAGCACCCAGTCGACAATGCTGTCGCCGGGGTTCATCATGATCATCTTGGACTTGTTTTCCGAGCCGCCGCCCTTGGCCGCGACGGTGATGTCGACCTTGTTGCCGGGCACGAGCTGCGTGAAGATCACGGCAGGCGTGTTGTCCTTGGTGTTCTTGCGCGCGAAATGCGGGTCGGCGACCACGGAAGCACGCAGCGTGTTGTCGGGGTGGTTGTAACCCTGGCGCACGCCTTCATTGATCGCGTCCTCGATGCCGCCGGTGAAACCTTCCCAGCGCACGTCCATGCCGATCTTGAGGAACACGTTGACGATGCCCGTGTCCTGGCAGATGGGGCGGTGGCCGATGGCCGACATCTTGGAGTTCGTCAGGATCTGGGCCATCGCATCCTTGGCCGCCGGGCTCTGCTCGCGCTCATAGGCGCGCGCCAGGTGGGCAATGTAGTCGGTGGGGTGGTAGTAGCTGATGTACTGCAGGGCGCCTGCGATCGAATCGATCAGGTCCTGCTGGCGGATCGTGGTGGTCATCGTGGGAGTTTCTTCGGAAGGGGAACAACGAACAGCGAAAGCAACCCGGGATTATCCCGCGCTTCGCTGCAAAGCGTGCCAAAGCCCACCAGTCTTCTATAACACTTGACCTGTGTCGCTGTTGTGTCCGCCGCATTTATGGCTATCCTTGCCCTTGGACAATTCTGCGCAAGCCGTTTTAGATGAGAATGGGTTTCATTCATTAAACTAGGCATTTTCCATTCAACCGGTGTGGAGACTTGAGGATGACGCAACAGACAACGCGGCAGGAACATGACACTTTCGGCCCCATCAACGTGCCAGCCGATCGACTGTGGGGCGCGCAGACCCAGCGTTCGCTGCAGAACTTCGACATCTCGGGCGAGCGCCAGCCGCGCGAGCTGATCCATGCGCTGGCCCTGGTCAAGCGCGCTTCGGCGGTGGTCAACCAGCAACTGGGCCTGCTCGACGCCGCCAAGGCCCAGGCCATCGTCGCTGCCGCCGACGAGGTGATTGCCGGCCGTCACGAGCAGGAGTTTCCGCTGGTGGTCTGGCAGACCGGTTCGGGCACGCAGAGCAATATGAACGTCAACGAAGTGCTGGCCAACCGCGCCAGCGAGTTGCTGGGCGGCGAGCGTGGCGAAGGGCGGCTGGTGCACCCCAACGACGACGTGAACAAGAGCCAGTCGAGCAACGACGTGTTCCCCACGGCGATGCATGTGTCCGCGGTGCAAGCCCTGGTGCAGCGCCTGCTGCCGGCCACGGCCGGGCTGCAGGCCACGCTGGCCGACAAGTCGCAGGCCTTCGCCGACATCATCAAGATCGGTCGCACCCATTTGCAGGACGCAACGCCGCTGACCCTGGGACAGGAATTCTCGGGCTATGTGGCCCAACTGGCCCATGGCCAGGCCCATGTGCAGGCCGCCTTGCCGCATCTGTGCGAACTGGCGCTGGGCGGCACGGCCGTGGGCACGGGGCTGAACGCGCCGCCGGGCTATGCGGTGGCCGTCGCGGCCGAGCTGGCACGCCTCACCGGCCTGCCCTTCGTCACCGCGCCCAACAAGTTCGAAGCCCTGGCCAGCGTGGATGCGCTGGTCCACGCCCATGGCGCGCTCAAGACCCTGGCGGCCAGCCTGACCAAGATTGCCAACGACGTGCGCTGGCTGGCCAGCGGTCCGCGCAGCGGCATAGGCGAAATCAGCATTCCGGAGAACGAGCCCGGCTCGTCCATCATGCCGGGCAAGGTCAACCCCACGCAAAGCGAGGCCCTGACCATGCTCGCCGCCCAGGTCATGGGCAACGATGTGGCGATCAACATCGGCGGTGCCTCGGGCAACTTCGAACTCAACGTCTTTCGCCCCATGGTGGCGCACAACTTCCTGCAGAGCGTGCGCCTGCTGGCCGACGGCATGCGCAGCTTCAACGACCATTGCGCCGTGGGCATCACGCCCAATGAGGGCCGCATCGCCGAACTGGTGCAGCGCTCGCTGATGCTGGTCACGGCGCTGAACCCGCACATCGGCTACGACAAGGCGGCGTACATCGCCAAGAAGGCCCACCGCGAAGGCTCGAGCCTGCGCGAAGCGGCCGTGGCCAGCGGCCATTTGACGGGCGAGCAGTTCGACGCCTGGGTGGTGCCGGGGCAGATGGTCGGCCCCAGGGGCTAATCCACGTCGCTGGCGGCGTCCCCGCACGCCCGGTTGGTGATTTCCGCCTGGCCTTTGAGCCACTCGAAAAACACCGCCTGGGCCGCCGAGGCGCGGCTGTCCTGGTGGCTGCAGAAGAAGTAACCCCGATCGCTGGCCACGGACGTCTCGGACAGCAGCACCAGTTCGCCGGCGCGCAGTTCGCGCTCGGCCAGGCAGTGGGGAACAATGGCCACGCCCATGCCGGCCTTGGCCGCGACGATGAGGTTGATGCTCAGGTCAAAGCCCGGGCCCAGGGTCGGGGCGGCCGTCACGCCGACGGCCTGGAACCAGCGCTGCCAGTTGTCGGGAAAGCCGATGTGGTGCAGCAGCGTGGCCGACAGCAGGTCGCTGGGCACCGCAAACTGCGCGCGCAATTCGGGGGCGCAGACCGGCACCAGTTCATTGCCCAGCAGGTAGGTGGCCTGCACATGGTCGGGCCAGGGCCGACTGGGGCGCTTGACGTCTATCCAGCAGTCCACGTCGCTGCGCGTGAAGTTGTCGTCGTACTTGAATTGCCGCAGCTCTATGCGCACTTCGGGGTGCTGGCTGCGAAATGCCGGCAGACGGGGAATCAGCCACTGCGTCCCCAGCGTCGGAATCACGCTCAAGCGCACCGGGTGTGACTCCGAGGTGCGTGCAAACGCCTGCGAGGCGGCTTCCAGGCCCATTACATGCCGCTCGGTCAGGTCCCGCAACTGCCGGCCTCTTTCCGTCAGGTTCACTCCCATCGACGTGCGTTCAAACAGCCGGCAACCGTCGAGGTGCTGCTCCAGCCGCTGCACCGCGCGGCTGACGGCCCCTTGCGACACGCACAAGGTGTCGGCGGCCTGCCGGAAGCTGCCGTGCCGGCAGACCGCGAGAAAGGCATGCAATTCGACAAGGGAAGGGGATTGGAACTTCATCGGATAGCAACCTGGTTATGACTTTATGGCATCGCGGCCCCTGATTTTGTCGTTTGTGGGAGAGGCCCTACAGCACTTAAGCTGCGCGCCAAAGACAAACCTCAGACCAGGAAGAACAAATGCCTCTCAATCGACGTCAATTCGCCAGCTTGTCCCTTCTGGGCGCGATGCCCTTGCACGCAGCCAATGCGTCGGCGCAGGCGGCCTATCCCAGCAAGCCGATTACCCTGGTCGTGCCGTTCACGCCGGGCGGCTCGGTGGACAATTCCGGCCGACTGATGGCCGACAAGCTGGCGCGCATCCTGGGCAAGGCCATCGTGGTGGACAACCGCGGCGGCGCCGGCGGCGTCATCGGCACCAGCTATGCCGCCAAGGCCGCGCCCGACGGCTACACGCTGATCGTGACTTCGCAAAGCACGCATGTGGTGAACCCGGCCGTCAACCCCAAGCTGCCCTACGACGCTGTCAAGGATTTCGCGCCCATCACCTTGATCGACCGCCTGGCCAACGTGCTGCTGATCAATGCCAACCTGCCGATCCGCACTTTCGCGGATCTGGTGAAGTACGCACGCGCCAACCCCAATGCGCTGAACTACGCCAGCGCGGGCACGGGCTCGGTGTCGCACCTGAGCATGGAGCTGCTCAAGAGCCAGGCCGGCATTCCCATGACCCATGTGCCGTACAAGGGCGCGGGCAGCGCCTTGACGGATTTGATGTCCGGCCAGGTGCACCTGGCCTGGAACAACCTGTCCTCCAATCTGGACCACATCAAGTCGGGCAAGCTGCGCGCCCTGGCCGTGGCCGCGCCCACGCGCGTGCCGCAGTTGCCGGACGTGGCGACGTTCGCTGAGCTCAAGCTGCCCGACCTCAACATGACGTCGTGGACGGGTCTGGCCGCGCCGGCCAAGACGCCCGACGCCATCATCCAGAAGCTGTACGCGGCCATGCGCCAGGTCCTCGAGGAGCCGTCCACCCAGGCCTTGTGGGTCTCCAAGGGCATGATGATTCCCGAGAACATCACGCCCCAGGCCTACCGCGCGGAAATTGTCGATCGCATCAAGTTCTACCAGCGCGTCGCCCAATCCAACAACATCGTGCTTGATTGATCGGGGCCTGCATTGTCTTCCTTGACCCAAATTGACGCCTTCCTGCCGTACGAGCAGGAGCTGGTGGCGATACGCCGCCACCTGCACCAGCACCCGGAACTGGCCTTCGCCGAGCACGCCACGGCCGACTATGTCGCGCAAAGCCTCAGCAGCTGGGGCTATGAAGTGACGCGCGGCATCGGCGGCACGGGGCTGGTCGGCACGTTGCGCTGTGGCGACGGCGCCAAGCGCCTGGGCCTGCGCGCCGACATGGACGCCTTGCCCATCCAGGAGCAGACCGGCCTGGATTATGCAAGTGTCCAGCCGGGCTGCATGCATGCCTGCGGACATGACGGCCATATGGCCATGCTGCTGGGTGCGGCCAAGTACCTCGCGCGCCACCGCCGCTTTTCGGGCACGCTGAACCTGATCTTCCAGCCGGCCGAGGAGCGGGGCTTCGACAGCGGCGGCAAGGCCATGGTCGAAGACGGCCTGTTCGAGCGCTTCCCCTGTGACGCGGCCTATGCCATCCACAACCATCCTGGCGAGCCGCAAGGCAATTTCATGATGCGCGCAGGCCCGTTCATGGCCGCGGGCGACCGGGTGTTCGCGACCATCGTCGGCGTGGGCGGACATGCGGCCCGCCCGCATCTGGCCGTCGACCCGCTGGTGGCGGCCGCGGCCATCGTCACCAGCCTGCAGACCGTGGTCTCGCGCAATGTGGACCCGTCCGAATCGGCCGTGGTCACGGTGGGCCGCCTGCAGGCCGGCGATGCGCTCAATGTCATTCCGCAATCGGCCGAGATCGGCATCAGCGTGCGTTCGTTCAGCCCGGCCACGCGCCTGCTGCTCAAGCAGCGCATCCAGGCCTTGATCACCGGCATCGCCGAAGCCCATGGGGCCCGCGCCGAGATCAAGTACATCGAAGGCTATCCCATGCTGGTCAATGACGCGGCCGCCGTGGATCTGGCGGGCGCCGTGGCCACGGACCTGGTGGGCGCCGAGCGCGTCACCATGGAGTTCCCCCAGCTCATGGGCAGCGAAGACTTTGCCTACATGCTGCAAGCCTGCCCGGGTGCCTTGATCCGCCTGGGCAACGGGCCGACAGCCAACGGCCGCAGTCTGCACAACCCGCAGTACGACTTCAACGACCGGAACCTGCCCTACGGCGCGGCTTTCTGGAGCCAGTTGGCGGAGCGCTTCCTGGCCTGAGCGACACCCCTGAGAGGCCAGGGGTCTGCTAAGGTGCAGACCCTTGTTCTCTGCCAGTGCTGGAGTTTTTCATGGTTTTTCTGCCCTTGCGGGCCGCTGCAGTGCTGGCCGCTGTCGCGGCCCTGTCCGCCTGTTCCAGTCTGAGTGGCATGCGCCTGCCCTCCATGCCTTCCATGCCCAGCTGGGCAACTTGGGGTGGGGCGTCCAAGGCGCAGGCAGTGGCGCCGGTGGTGGCTGCGGCGCCAGCGCTCAAGCCCACGGAGCGCACCGAACTATGGCGGGGCATCTACCGCCAAGATGCCGAGATCGGGCGCTTCACCGAATGCCGCACGGGTGCCGAAATGCCCGTGGCACAGACGGGCGACAGCGCTCTGCTGCAGGCAGCCTATCTCGCCAGCCGGTCCGCGCCAGGTGCGCCGCTGTGGGTTGAAGTCCAGGGCCGCTGGGTGCAGCGCGCACGCGCCGACATGCCGCCGTCGGCCAATGCCAAGGAGCTGGTGCTGCTGGTCGAGCGCTTTGTCTCGGTATCGAGCCAGACGTCCTGCGTGGGCTGGTAAGGCGCCACACGCAAAAAATGCCCCGAAGTCCGCAAGGATTCGGGGCATTTTTTCAACTCAGTCGATGGTCAGTCGACAAGAATGCCGCGGTCTTGCGGCGAGCGATCACTGCTTGAGCAGCGGGCCATTGCAGAACAGCGGATGGAAGGTCCCCACGGTGGCTTGCAAGAGACCATTGAGCACCTTGCACTGGTTGTTGCCGTCTTGCAGATAAGCGCTGTTGCTGGTCGCGCGGTACAGACAGGCGTCGAGTTGTGCAATCTTGTCGAAAAGGAAGACCTGGGGCTCCGAAGTGTCTCCGGGGTAGGGCTGGCTTGCGCACACGGACTCAGCCGTGGTGGCGGTGCCGCTGGGGCCGGTACTCGTTCCGCCGGCAGCCGCCGGAAAACCTGCAGCGACGAAAGCGGCCCTCGCTGTTTCGACAGCATTCGGGGTTTCCGTATTGATGGCCTTGGCCACTGCATCGGAAAGTATCTTGATCGTCAGCGCTCGCGAGGGGTAGGTCTTGGCGTCATAAAGACGTTTGAGCATGGCCTGGAATTCGGTGGCTACCGAGTTGGCATACGCAATGATGGCGGGCGTTTCTGCATCGGCCAGGTCTTCCGGACTGAGGAAGATCTCCGGGCTGATGGCAGTGCAGTCAGCCACCAGGCAATACATCAGAGTACGCTTTTCCCCGCCGGATGGCACGATCACAATCGACCACATAAAGCGTGGCGCGATGATGACGCCGGTGCTCGGCAGCTCGCACTGGCCATTGCTGCGCGTGAACGGTGCCACGCAGTCTGCGAAGGTTCCCGAGACCTTAGTGCCCGTGAATTGCTGAACGGCTCCGCCCGCAGCGGTCAGCTGTCCCGTGATGCCGCCCTGTGCGGTGATCGAGCCCGTCGCGGCACTCCCCCCTGCATCGCCTTGGAGCTTAAAAGTCGTTACGCCGCCCACCGTGGTCTGTGGGGTGACCTGCGCAGTACAGGCACTGTCTGTCTGTAATTTGCAGCTGACGACCGTGGCGGTCTTGTCGAGCATCAAGGCGCCGAGCGTCGTGCTGCCCGCTTTGAGGCTGTACGTACCGGCCAGTGCCGCGATGTCTACGGTGCCGCTGCCTCCACCGTTGCCTGCGCCGGCATTTGAATCGCTATCGCCGCCACCGCCACAGCCATGAAGCGCTATTGCGATGAGGCCATACAGGAAGCCCTGTCGAATGACGTGGAAAGGAGTGTGGGAAGCGGGCATCGTGGACTCTTTAAAAAGTAAGAGGAATGGCGCTTTTATACTTTTTGTATCAAATCGCCGCCTCCCCAAAACAGGTGAAGGGAATACCCTCGGCTTCCCCGCGGCTGAGCCGCGGAGTGCCACCACCACAGCGCTTGGTGTTAATCGGTATCGAGCTGCTTGGTTGCGCGTGCGCACCGGCCCTGACGCTCGAAAGTCAGACTTCCCGGCCTGTCTTCGGCACGGGAGCGCAGCGCCAGAGGGCTGCGCGGAGCCGTAGCCGGCGCAGTCACTGAAAGGGCGGATCTTCAGGTCCTGCGCCCCAGGCCTGGCAGGCGCATGTCGAAGCGGTGGTTGAGGTAGTGGATGGACGACTTGTAGGCCGCGTCGGCCCAGCCTGAGCGTTGGGGGTTGTAGCCGTCGCTGACCAGGGCCAGGTCTTCGCCCGGCAGCGGATGGACGGCCCAGCGGTAGATGTCGTGGTTGGTGAAATGGTTGCCGGCGCGCAGGTAGTACCAGGCGTCAGGCCATTCCCAGAACACGGTCTTGCTCGGCGTGCCTATGGTCACTGGCCGGGTCACCTGGTTGTTGCCGAACAGGTGGGTCAGGCCGAAGGCGACTTCCTTTTCCAAGGCGGCTATCGGACCTTTGGCCAGCTGGGACCATTTCTCGGCGCAGTCGGTCTGGTCGTTGTAGACCACGCGGATGGCGTTTTGCGGCGCTGCATATTCTTCCAGCGGGATTTCGACCGAATTGATGCAGTGGCCTGTCGTCCAGGCGCGCCAGACATGCCGGCCGTTGGCTGTGACAATGCCGCGCCACCAGGGCTCGGGATACCACTGGGTGATGGTGGTCACGCGCACGCCGACCAGGGCCTGGAATTCAGCCTGGGCGCGTATCTTTTCCGGGATTTCGCCCTGCACCTGGGCCAGTGCCACCGGCGGCAGGGCCAGCACCAGGCTGCGGGCCGTGAGCGCGCGCCGCGGGGTTTGCAGCAGATAGCCGGCCGCGCATTTGTGGATGGCCAGCACGGGCTCGGACAAGTGGATTTGCACGCCCAGCTCGCGAACGCTTTGCTCCATGCCGCGGGTATAGGCCGACATGCCGCCCACCGGGTACAGGCTTTGGCAATGGCCGCTGGGACAGATGGCGCCGGCGTCGTTTTCCTCGTCGAGGTAGTCGAGGTAGGCCTTGGCGTTGAGGTCGTATTCGTGGTCGGCGCGAAAGCGGTAGGTGTCGTGCAGGAAGGCGCAGCCTTCCTTGCCTATGACTTTTTCGGCGTAGGCGCGCAGGTTGGGGTAGTGGTCGACATGCGCGCGCTCGGGACCCTTGAGCAGGCGCTCGTAGAGCTGGGTTTCATAGCCGCCACGGGCGCGGTCCACGTCGAGCGTGGGAAAGACGCGGATGAAGTCGTCATTGTTCGTGGAGAACATGCCGCGGGTAAAGCCCAGCTCTTCGAGCATTTCCGGTTTTTGCAGGGGAATGCCCAGCTCCTGGGCCAGGCCGATGAGCACGCTCTGGCCGTCCATGATGCGCCGCGCGCCGAGCTGGACAAAAGGTCCGTCGGTCTGGTCGGCCGAGGCGGGAACGTCGAACACGCGCCCGCCCAGACGCTGGTCCTGCTCGAACAGGCCAATGCGCGGGCCGTAACGCGGGGCCAGCCGGTAGGCGGTGTGCAGACCGGCCACGCCGCCGCCGATGATGGCAATGTCCAGGTCGGTGGTTGGATCGACGGCGGGTTGCGCCAGGCCAGCGTCCATCGGGCTCCAGTCCGTGGAAGCCAGGATCTGGCCGGTTTCGAACAAGCGGTTCTTCATCAGAATGCAGTCCTTTCTCTGGGGCGCACCAGCCAGCGTCGCATCGAAAGGAAAGTGTAGGACGGCAAACAGCGCAAGGCCCGTCAAGGCATTGCGCTGTTCGTGGTTAATGCCGCGCCCCTGGGGGCGGGGCTCAAAAGCCGGGAGCTTGCCGGTCAGCGGCCGGCCGCCGCCAGCGACCGGGCGATCCAGTCGTCGAAAGTCTTCTGGTGCGCACGGATCCAGCCTTCGGTGTGGCGATCGATGTCTTCGGGCTTGTTCTCGCCCAGGAACATGCGGTTGTTCTGCGCATTGATGTCGTTGACCGACAGCTGCATCAACTCGAACAGCTTGCCCGCGGCCGGGTTCTTGGCCACCCATTGCTTGTTGGCCACGATGTGCTGCTTGTTGGGCACGAAACCGTAGTTCTTGCCATTGGGCAGCTGGGTGTCGGTCACGCCTTGCGCGCTGGGCAGGGCGCTGAACGGCACTTCCAGCCAGACGACATCGGTGCCGGGCTTGAGCTGGGCGCTGACCCAGAACGGTGTCCAGGTGTAGTAAAGAATGGGCTTGCCGGCCTGGTAGCGCGCAATGGTGTCGGCAATCAGCGCCGAGTAGGTGCCCTGCTGGTGGGTGACGGTGTTGCGCAGCTGGAAGGCGTCGAGCTGGTGCTCGATCATGGTCTCGCAGCCCCAGCCCGGCGTGCAGCCGGTCAGGTCGGCCTTGCCGTCGCCGTTGGTGTCGAACAGGGCGGCGATCTTGGGGTCCTTGAGCTGGCCGATCTGGGTGATGCCGTATTGCTCGGCCGTCTTCTTGTCGATCAGGTAGCCCTGGATCGCACCGTCCGAGTACACGCCGGTGCGCGACAGCCGGGTGTCACCACCGACGTTCTTGTAGAAATCGGCGTGCTGCAGGTCCCAGTGGTCGGCCATGAAAGTGGCGTCGCCATTGGCAATCGCCATGTGCGCGGTCGGGTACTCGACTTCCTGGATGGGCTGGACTTCGTAGCCCAGCTTTTGCAGGGCCTTCATCACCAGTACGGTCTGGAACGTCTCTTCGGCGATCGAGCTCTTGAGCGGAAAGACTTTGATGCCTGCGCCAGGCAGGTCCTGGGCCGCGGCGATCAGGCCGAACGCGGCGAGGCTGGTGGCCAGTACCGCATGGGCCAGGCGTTGCATGGTCGGGTGGCGTGGGAGTGTGTCGGACATGAGGGTCTCCTGATGTTCTGGAAAAGTGCGGGGGGCAGGCAGCGGCGGCGCTGCCCCCGGGGCTCAGTGGCTGGCAGCTGCCGTGGCGGCGCTGGTCTGGCCGGCGGCAGGCCGCGGGCTGCGCTGCAGCAAGCGCAGCAGCAGTCCGGCGGGACCGCCTTGCCACCAGCGCTGGCCACCGCGCTGGGGCTTGCCCATGGCCTGGGTGATGCGGTCGAGTGCAATCGCCAGCAGCACAATGCCCAGGCCGCCAACGGTGGCCAGACCCATGTCCAGCCGGCCGATGCCGCGCAGCACCATCTGGCCCAGGCCGCCCACGGCGATCATGGAAGCGATCACCACCATCGACAGCGACAGCATCAGCGCCTGGTTGATGCCGGCCATGATGGACGGCATGGCCAGGGGCAGTTGCACCTTGACCAGCATCTGCATGGGCGAGGCGCCATAGGCGCGGCTGGCTTCGATCAGGTCGGGCCGCACCTGGCGAATGCCCAGGTTGGTGAGACGAATCAGGGGCGGCAGGGCGAAGACGATGGTCACGATCACGCCGGGCACGTTGCCGATGCCGAACAGCATCACCACCGGCACCAGATAGACAAAGGCCGGCGTGGTCTGCATGGCGTCGAGGAAGGGACGGGTCCAGCGCTGGGCGCGGTCGCTGGCGGCCAGCGCAATGCCCACGGGCAGGCCGATGGCGATGCAGAAAGCCAGCGAAGTCAGCACCAGCGACAGCGTGACCATGGCTTCAGGCCAGATGCCCAGCAGGGCCACGATGGCCAGCGAGGCCAGGGTGCCGAGGGCGATGGCGCGGCCGGCGAATTGCCAGGCCAGCAGCACCAGCAGCCCGATCATGGCCGCGGTCGGCACGCTGGTCAGCAGGCTTTGCACGCCGGTCAGCGTGGCATCGATGGGCGCGCGCACGGTCTGGAAGAAGGGGCGGAAATGCGTCACCGCCCAGTCCAGGCCTTGGTTGATCGCGCCCTGGATCTGCGTGGAATCGCCCAGCCACTGGTGGATGTCGAAGCCGCTGAACAGGCTGGTATCGGCGCTGCTGCCGGCATGGGCCAGGCTTTGGCTGGCGCTGCCGGCGGCATCCGCCAGGCCCGGGCCGTCGAGCCAGTCGGTGTTGCCGGCATCCAGGGCGCCGCTGTTGCCCAGCGTCCAGGGGTCGCTGGCGGCGAGGCCGCTGTCCACGGCGGCGCCCGGCGCATCGCCGAGGAAATCCGTGGCCGGTGCCTGGGCCGGGGCGTCCCAGGGGCTGGAGGCCGCATCCGAGGCCATGCCTTGCTGGGCGCT
Source organism: Acidovorax bellezanensis (assembly GCF_025421555.1). Taxonomy (NCBI): domain Bacteria; kingdom Pseudomonadati; phylum Pseudomonadota; class Betaproteobacteria; order Burkholderiales; family Comamonadaceae; genus Acidovorax; species Acidovorax bellezanensis. Next base: position 2,829 of record NZ_JAODYH010000001.1, on the reverse strand, counting down.
TTCCCACAGGGCGGCGTCGGCCTGGGCGATTTGAATGGGGGCGGAGTTCAGGACGGTGGTGCTCATGCGGCGCTCCTTGTGGACTGGTCGGCAGCGGTCGCCGTTGGCAGGGTGGAGGGCGGCAGGGGCGGAGTGTCCCGGTCGAGGAATTTCAGCAGCGTGGTCTTGCTGATCACGCCGGCAAAGCGGCCGTCGTTCTGGACCACGGGCAGCGCGCAGGGCGCGGCCGCGACCTGGCCGAACAGGTTGGCCACGGGCGCGTCGACGGCAATCGTCGACACGTTGTCCAGATAGGCGTGCTGCAGGCCCAGCGTGCCCACATGGCCGTGCAAGGCCTTGCGCAGCGAGTCCGAGGACACCGTGCCCAGGTAGCGTTGGCGCGGGCTGAGCACATAGGCAAAGTCGCGGTCCGAGTCCTCGAGCATCTTGAGTGCCGGGCGGCAGCCACGTTCGCTGTGCTCGCTGACCACGGTCAGTCCGCGGCGCACGATGTCGCCGGCCTTGAACACCGCGGCCGCATCCACGCCGCGGATGAAGCTGCGCACATAGTCGTTGGCCGGGTTGCGCAGGATGTCGTCGGGCGTGCCGACCTGTATCACCTGGCCGTCCTTCATGATGGCGATGCGGTCGCCGATGCGCATGGCTTCATCCAGGTCATGGGAAATGAAGACGATGGTGCGGCGCTTGACTTCCTGCAGGCGCAGCAGCTCGGACTGCATTTCGGTGCGGATGATGGGGTCGAGGGCGGAGAAGGCTTCGTCCATCAGCAGGATGGACGGATCCGAGGCCAGGGCCCGGGCCAGGCCCACGCGCTGCTGCATGCCGCCCGACAGTTCATCGGGGTAGCTCGCACCCCAGCCGTCCAGGCCGACCTGTTCCAGCGCGGACTGGGCCTGCGCCTGGCGCTCGGCGCGGTCCACGCCGGCGAGTTCCAGGCCGAAGGCCGTGTTGTCGAGCACGGTCATGTGGGGCAGCAGCGCGAACGACTGGAAGACCATGGAGATGTCCTTGCGGCGCAGCGCGCGCAAGTCCTTGGGCGACAGGGCGCCGATGTCCGTGCCGTCGACCAGAATGCGGCCGGCCGTGGGCTCGATCAGCCGGTTGAGCATGCGCACCAGCGTGGATTTGCCCGAGCCCGACAGGCCCATGATCACGAAAATTTCGCCGGCTTCGATCTGGAAATGCGCATCGAAAACGCCAATGGACTGGCCGGTGCGCGCAAGGATCTCCGATTTGCTCAGACCCTGCTCTACGAGCGCCAGTGCGGCTTGCGGCGTGTCGCCGAATACTTTGAAGACATGATCGATGGTGATCTGTTTGGCCACTGTTTCTCTCTCCCGTGTGTTGGATTGAAGACAGTCCAGCGTTTCGCGAGAAAGCTGGCGTGCAAAACCGATGGAAACCCCTGATGCAACGGCCGCCCAGAGCCCGGTGGGGCTGGCGATGGCCGGCAGGTGCGGGTGCAGCAGCACCCACATTGGCTCGAATGGCACGCGAGATGGTGCGCAAGAGTCAGGCGATGCGCAGGGAAAAGCGGTGAATTCGCTTGTCCGCGCACCGGTATCCAAAAGGCGGCACAGGCGTGCAGCAGATACCTTGGCATCAGGACCGCTATCGGTCCGATGACGGGGCTGCAACGAGGCAGCGACCGTCAAAAATGGATAAAGACGTTGAAAACGCCGTTATTACCTGCGTGGCAGGTGGTGAATAAGCCGCTAATCATATTCATTCAGTGCTTTTATGTCAATAAATGGTTTTTTTGGCCTGTGCTATATCGCGCGCGTTTGTATGGGCTGGCGCCCGCGCCAGGCGCAAAAAAAACCCGCGCCGCAGGGCTGCGGGGCGGGGTTTGGCGTGGGTCGGGGCCGCGCTCAGTGGGCCCGGGTGTGGTCGTGGCGCAGCAGGCGGTCGGTATAGGCGACGGCCAGCGCGCTGAGCAGGAAGGTGATGTGGATCAGGGTCTGCGCAATCAGCACCTTGGAGTCGTAGTTGGCGGCGTTGATGAAAGTCTTGAGCAGGTGGATGGAGCTGATGCCGATGATGGACAGACCCAGCTTGACCTTGAGCACGGTGGCATCCACATGGTCCAGCCACTCGGGCTGGTCCGGGTGGCCTTCGACGTTCAGGCGGCTGACGAAAGTCTCGTAGCCGCCGATGATGACCATGATCAGCAGGTTGGAGATCATCACCACGTCGATCAGTGCCAGCACCACCAGCATGATCACCGTCTCGTTGAGGCCGGTGAGCGGCGCGTCGGGCTTGTAGCCAATGCTGTTGACCAGTGCCTGCAGCGCGGTCTGGCTGCCGAAAGCCGCTTCGATCAGGTGCCACAGTTCGAGCAGGAAATGCCAGACGTACACGCCTTGCGCGAGGATCAGGCCCAGGTACAGCGGAACTTGCAGCCAGCGGCTGGCAAAGATGAAGGCTGGCAGCGGTCGCATCGTGTGAACGCCAGGTGCGGATTTGCTGTGGGGATTTGGGGTGGCCATGGGCGGGTGGGGAAGTAGTGGGCAGGGAAAAAGGTGGGCGATTGTATCGGTGTGGCTTGCAGTCTACGGCCGCAAAGGCTACTGGTGGGAGTAAGTTTTGTCAGCGAATCGTCAGTGGCTTGTCAGACCCGTGTAGGCCAGTCGCGGCACAATGCCCAGCATTGCCAAGGAGACAGAAATACCATGAGCGCATCGTCATCTGCTATCGAATCCGTACTGGTGGAGAACCGGGTCTTTCCTGTGCCACCGGCGTTTGCCCAGGTGGCCCGCATTTCCGGCATGCCGGCCTACGAGGCCTTGTGCGCCGAAGCCGAGGCCGATTTCGAAGGCTATTGGGCGC